>NZ_KI519605.1:37578-733114 GCF_000483465.1 Pseudomonas sp. LAIL14HWK12:I7 | reverse complement strand
ATCGAACCGCTGACCTCCTGCATGCCATGCAGGCGCTCTCCCAGCTGAGCTATAGCCCCGAAAACAAAAGGCTCATCCAATAGACGAATGAGCCTCTTTAAGCCCCGCAAAACGCGGGTAAAAGTGGCGTCCCCTAGGGGACTCGAACCCCTGTTACCGCCGTGAAAGGGCGGTGTCCTAGGCCACTAGACGAAGGGGACGTAACCTTCGTGCCGGTTCGTTTTCACAAACCGCGGCAAAATTGGTGGAGCTAAGCGGGATCGAACCGCTGACCTCCTGCATGCCATGCAGGCGCTCTCCCAGCTGAGCTATAGCCCCAGATTTTTAGCCTCGCGGCCCAGCGACATCGTTAAACATCGCTTGTGTAAAACTGGCGTCCCCTAGGGGACTCGAACCCCTGTTACCGCCGTGAAAGGGCGGTGTCCTAGGCCACTAGACGAAGGGGACGAACCTTCTTACCTTCAAGACCCGGTTGCTGTACCCGGTCTTGCTTATCAGCCGTGGCTGCTAAGCGGAATTTGGTGGAGCTAAGCGGGATCGAACCGCTGACCTCCTGCATGCCATGCAGGCGCTCTCCCAGCTGAGCTATAGCCCCACTATGTCGCTCTGAGCAGAATCGCTGGCTGGGTGCCTGGCGTTTCGTTTCGCTCATCGCTGTGGACGGGGCGCATATTAAGATCGGATTGCACGGCTGTCAAACGAATTTTTGAAATTATTCAAAAGTTTTTTCACAGATAACAATCACTTACCGCCCTGCCCCTTGCAGGGGCAGCCTTGTGCTGCGAAGAGGCCGGTACACACTAGCTACATTGCTGGCGTCTGTACCGACGTCTTCGCAGCACAAGGCTGCGCCTACATCACTACGGGCTGCTGTGTCAGGCGATGTTCGCCAGCAGCTTTTCCCACTCTTTGTTTTCTTTTTTCGACACACCACCCAGCAAGTCCAGAGCCTGGCGCAAGCGGTAGCGGGTCAGGTCCGGGCCGAGGATTTCCATGGCATCGAGCACCGACACCGAGCTGGCCTGGCCGGTAATAGCGGCGAACATCAGCGGCATGGCGTCACGCAGTTTCAGCTCCAGCGACTCGACCACGGCCTGGATGCAACCGGTGATGCGGTCTTTTTCCCACTGGCGCAGGCTTTCGAGCTTCCACAGGATCAACTGGATGACCTGGCGCACCTGATCAGCCGACAGCTTCTTGCTCTCGAACAGCTTGGCATCGAGCTTCAGCGCGCCCTCGAAGAAGAAGCCCCCCAACGGCGCAACCTGGCTGAAGGTCTCGACCCGGCCTTGAACATGCGGGGCGATCTTCATCATGTAGTCGCTGTTGAACGCCCATTTCTGCAAGCGCGCGGCGAACTGTTCAACCGGTAGCTCGCGCAGCCACTGGCCGTTGAGCCAGGACAGTTTTTCAATGTCGAAAATCGGCCCGCCCAGGGAGATGCGCGACAGGTCGAAGTGCTCGACCATTTCGGCTAGGGAGAACTTCTCGCGCTCGTCAGGCATCGACCAGCCCATGCGGCCGAGGTAGTTGAGCATCGCCTCGGGCATGAAGCCCATGCGCTCGTAGAAGGTGACCGAGGTCGGGTTCTTGCGCTTGGACAGCTTGGACTTGTCTGGGTTACGCAGCAGCGGCATGTAGCACAGCTTGGGCTGCTCCCAACCAAAGTACTCGTAAAGCTTGATCAGCTTGGGCGCCGACGGCAGCCACTCTTCACCCCGCAGGACGTGAGTGATGCCCATCAGGTGGTCGTCGACCACGTTGGCCAGGAAGTAGGTCGGCAGGCCGTCGTTCTTCATCAGCACCTGCATGTCCATGCGGTCCCATGGGATTTCGACGTCGCCGCGCAGCATGTCCGGCACCACGCAGATGCCTTCGCTCGGCACCTTCATGCGGATCACGTGGGGCTCGCCGGCGTCCAGGCGGCGCTGCACTTCTTCAGCGCTCAGCAACAGGGCACGGCCGTCGTAACGCGGGGTCTCGCCACGGGCCATTTGCTCGGCGCGCATCTGCTCCAGCTCTTCAGCGGTGCAGAAGCAGTAGAACGCGTGGCCGGCATCGACCAGTTGCTTGGCGTATTTGGCGTAGATCTCGCCACGCTCGCTCTGCCGGTAAGGGCCGTGCGGGCCACCGACGTCCGGGCCTTCGTTCCACTCGATGCCAAGCCAGCGCAAGGCGTCGAAGATCTGCTGTTCCGACTCGCGGGTGGAGCGCAGCTGGTCGGTATCTTCGATGCGCAGGATGAACTCGCCGCCGTGCTGCTTGGCAAAGCAGTAGTTGAACAGGGCGATGTAGGCGGTGCCGACATGGGGGTCGCCCGTGGGCGATGGCGCGATACGCGTGCGTACGGTGGTCATGGAAGGTCTCGAACGAAAGATGAAACAAAGGCGGGATGTTAGCAGGGAGCAGGCACCCGGCTCCAGCAATGGCGCGAACGACACTTGTCGAATTGCCGTCCGTCGCTGTTAAATTTGTTTACATTTCTGGAACCATAGTCCTCATGCCTGCTCAACTCAAACGCCGCCTGCTGATCTTCTTTGTCGTGGTTGCGGCCATCGCCCTCGCCTTTCTGGCCCACTGGTACTTCAAGGGGCGCTTTTACGAAAGCACCGACAACGCTTATGTTCAGGGCGAAATCACCCGTATTTCCAGCCAACTTGGCGCCCGTATCGAAGATGTACGGGTGCAGGACAACCAGCACGTGGTCAAAGGCGAACTGCTGGTACGCCTGGAAGCCGCCGATTTTCAACTCGCCGTCGAGCGCGCCCGAGCCGCCCTGGCAACCCGTGAAGCGGAACACATGCAAGCTGAAAGCCGCCTGACGCAACAAGGCAGCTTGATCGCTGCGGGCCAGGCCCAGGTCGCCGCCAACCAGGCCACGCTCAACCGCTCACGTCTGGACCTCAACCGCGCAGAAGCCCTGCGTAAGCCTGGCTTCGTGTCCGAGGAGCGGGTGACTACCCTCTCGGCAGAGAGCCATGTCGCCAGCTCCCAAGTCGACAAGGCCCGCGCTGACCTGCAAAGCCAGCGCCAGCAGGTCAATGCCCTGACTGCCGAGCTCAAACGCCTCGATGCGCAGATCGCCAATGCCCGTGCCGACCTTGCCCAGGCCGAATTGAACCTGACCCGCTGCGAGATCCGCGCCCCGATCAGCGGCACCATCGGCCAACGCAACGCACGCAACGGTCAGGTGGTACAGGCTGGCGCCTATCTGCTGTCGATCGTGCCCGACGAAGACATCTGGGTGCAGGCCAACTTCAAGGAAACCCAGATTGGCCACATGCAACCAGGGCAGCGCGCCGAATTGCTGTTCGACAGCTACCCAGACACCCCCATCGAAGCCCGGGTCAACAGCCTGTTCGCAGCTTCCGGCGCCCAGTTCAGCCTGCTGCCACCGGACAACGCCACCGGTAACTTCACCAAGGTGGTGCAGCGCATCCCGGTGAAGCTGACCTTCAGCGCCGACAACCCGCTGCATGGCCGCATCCGCCCCGGCATGTCGGTCACCGCCACTGTCGATATCCGCACCGAGGATGAAGGCCGCAATGGCCGGTGATCAGTTGCTCCGGCCCACTGCCGAGCCCACCCGGCGCGACTGGATTGCGGTGATGAGCGTGATGCTCGGCGCCTTCATGGCCGTGCTCGACATCCAGATCACCAACTCGTCGCTGAAGGACATCCAGGGCGCGCTTTCCGCGACTTTGGAAGAAGGCTCGTGGATCTCCACCTCCTACCTGGTGGCGGAAATCATCATGATCCCGCTGACCGCCTGGCTGGTGCAGTTGCTGTCCGCCCGACGCCTGGCGGTGTGGGTTTCGGCCGGCTTTTTGCTGTCATCCCTGCTCTGCTCCATGGCCTGGAACCTGGAGAGCATGATCATGTTCCGTGCCCTGCAAGGCTTTACCGGTGGCGCGCTGATCCCCCTGGCCTTCACCCTGACCCTGATCAAGCTACCCGAGCACCACCGCGCCAAGGGCATGGCCATGTTCGCCATGACGGCTACCTTCGCGCCCTCGATCGGCCCGACCCTGGGTGGGTGGCTGACCGAGAACTGGGGCTGGGAGTACATCTTCTACATCAACATCCCGCCAGGCTTGGTGATGATCGCTGGGCTGCTGTACGGGCTGGAGAAAAAAGAGGCGCATTGGGAGCTGCTGAAGAGCACCGACTATGCCGGCATCGTCACGCTCGGCCTGGGGCTGGGCTGCCTGCAGGTCTTTCTCGAGGAAGGCCATCGCAAGGATTGGCTGGAATCGAACCTGATCGTCAGCCTGGGCACCGTCGCCCTGATCAGCCTGATTACCTTTGTCATCCTGCAGTTTTCCAAGCCGCACCCTTTGATCAACCTGCGCATCCTCGGCAACCGCAACTTTGGGCTGTCGAGCATTGCCAGCCTGGGCATGGGGGTCGGGCTGTATGGCTCAATCTATTTGCTGCCGCTGTACCTGGCGCAGATCCAGGGCTACAACGCCCTGCAGATCGGCGAGGTGATCATGTGGATGGGGGTACCGCAGCTGTTTCTGATTCCGCTGGTGCCGCAGCTGATGAAAGTGGTCTCGCCGAAAATACTGTGCGCTTTAGGCTTCTGCCTGTTCGGGGCCGCCAGCTTTGGCTCGGGGGTGCTTAACCCGGACTTTGCGGGGCCGCAGTTCAACCACATCCAGATCATTCGGGCACTGGGGCAACCGATGATCATGGTGACCATTTCGTTGATTGCCACGGCCTATATCCAGCAACAAGATGCCGGGTCGGCATCGAGCCTGTTCAACATTCTGCGCAACCTGGGTGGGGCGATTGGCATTGCCTTGCTGGCCACCTTGCTGGATGCGCGGACCAAGGTGTACTTCGACTACCTGCGCGAATCGGTGGTGCCCAGCAACCCACAGGTGGCAGAGCGCTTGGCGCAACTGGCGGAGCGACTGGGCAGTGAGACAGCGGCGCTTGGCAAGCTGAGTGAGATCACCCATCAGCAGGCGCAGATCATGGCGTACAACGATGCCTTCCACTTTGTCGGCATCGGCTTGGCGGTGAGCATGGTGGCGGTGCTGTTGACACGCAAGCTGCCGGAGGGGTTGAAGGCTG
The DNA here is from genome assembly GCF_000483465.1 of Pseudomonas sp. LAIL14HWK12:I7. Taxonomy (NCBI): domain Bacteria; kingdom Pseudomonadati; phylum Pseudomonadota; class Gammaproteobacteria; order Pseudomonadales; family Pseudomonadaceae; genus Pseudomonas; species Pseudomonas sp. LAIL14HWK12:I7. The sequence goes on along the minus strand of NZ_KI519605.1, from coordinate 728,032 downwards.
GGGAGGCTCATTGAGCTGATTTGTTTGTTGCCTGTGCCGGCCTCTTCGCGGGGCAAGCCCGCTCCCACAGATACCTCATTTTTAACAAGGGCAGTGATGTACCTGTGGGAGCGGGCTTGCCCCGCGAAGGGGCCTAACCGGGAGCAAAGGATCAGCTGGTGATCAGCCGCTCCCGCAACTGGGTAATCTCGTCGCGCATTTGCGCTGCCGCCTCGAACTCCAGGTCCCGGGCGAACTGCATCATCTTCTCTTCCAGCTGTTTGATACGCTTGGTGATCTCGCCCGGCGTGCGCAGCTCGGCTTCGTAGCGGGCGCTCTCCTCCGCGGCCTTGGCCATACCCTTGCGCTTCTTGCTGCGCGAGCCAGGTACGGTAGCGCCTTCCATGATGTCGGTGATGTCCTTGACCACGCCCTTGGGCACGATACCGTTGGCCAGGTTGAAGGCAATCTGCTTCTCCCGGCGCCGCTCGGTCTCGTCGATGGCCCGCTGCATGGAGCCGGTCATCTGGTCGGCGTACAGGATGGCGCGACCATTGAGGTTACGCGCGGCCCGGCCAATGGTTTGGATCAGTGACCGCTCGGAACGCAGGAAGCCTTCCTTGTCGGCATCGAGAATCGCCACCAGCGACACCTCCGGCATGTCCAACCCCTCACGCAGCAGGTTGATGCCCACCAGCACATCGAAGGTGCCCAAGCGCAGGTCGCGGATGATTTCCACCCGTTCGACCGTGTCGATGTCCGAGTGCAGGTAACGCACCCGCACGTCGTGGTCGGCCAGGTAATCACTGAGGTCCTCGGCCATGCGCTTGGTCAGCGTGGTCGCCAGCACCCGCTCACCCGCATCGACACGCTTGCGGATCTCCGACAGCAGGTCGTCGACCTGGGTCAACGCCGGACGTATCTCCACTTGCGGGTCGACCAGGCCGGTCGGCCGCACCACCTGCTCGACCACGCGGCCAGCATGTTCGGCCTCGTAGGGACCGGGGGTTGCCGAAACGAAAATGGTCTGCGGGCTGACCGACTCCCATTCATCGAAGCGCATGGGCCGGTTATCCAGCGCCGAAGGCAGGCGGAAGCCGTATTCCACCAAGGTTTCCTTGCGCGAGCGGTCGCCCTTGTACATGGCGCCGACCTGGGGGACGCTGACGTGCGACTCGTCGATCACCAGCAGCGCATCCGCGGGCAGGTAGTCGTAAAGGGTGGGTGGCGGCGCGCCGGAGGGGCGCCCGGACAGATAGCGCGAATAGTTTTCGATACCGTTGCAGTAACCCAGCTCCAGGATCATCTCCAGGTCGAAGCGGGTGCGCTGCTCCAGCCGCTGCGCCTCCACCAGTTTGTTGCCCTTATGCAGGTATTCGAGCCGGTCCTTGAGCTCTTCCTTGATGCCTTCGACGGCGTCGAGCAGCGTCTCGCGCGGGGTCACGTAGTGGCTCTTGGGGTAGAACGTGAAGCGCGGCAGCTTGCGGAAGACCTCGCCCGTGAGCGGGTCGAAGGCAGCGATGTTCTCCACTTCGTCATCGAACAGCTCGATGCGGATGGCTTCAAGGTCGGATTCGGCCGGGAACACGTCGATCACGTCGCCGCGCACGCGGAAGGTGGCGCGGGCGAAATCCATCTCGTTGCGGGTGTACTGCAAGTCAGCCAGGCGGCGCAGCAAGGCGCGCTGGTCGAGTTTGTCGCCGCGGTCCACGTGCAGGACCATCTTCAGGTAGGTCTCGGGGCTGCCCAGGCCATAGATGCACGACACGGTGGTGACGATGATTGCGTCGCGCCGCTCCAGCAAGGCCTTGGTCGCCGACAGGCGCATCTGCTCGATGTGGTCGTTGATCGACGCATCTTTCTCGATGAAGGTATCGGACGACGGCACATAGGCTTCGGGCTGATAGTAGTCGTAGTAGGAAACAAAATACTCGACTGCGTTGTTCGGGAAGAACGCCTTGAACTCGCCATACAGCTGCGCCGCCAGGGTCTTGTTCGGCGCCAGCACCAGGGTCGGGCGCTGCACCTGCTGGATGACGTTGGCGATGCTGAAGGTCTTGCCCGAGCCGGTCACGCCGAGTAGCGTCTGGTGCGAAAGCCCCGCCTCGATGCCTTCGACCATCTGGCGAATGGCTTCGGGCTGATCGCCGGCCGGCTGGAAACGGGTGACGAGCTGGAACTCGGACATGAGGGACCTCGCGGTGTCGCAGCAACTGTAAATTTAGCCAGTAGTCTATACCCAAATGCGCTCGCTCGGGGCCGGTTTCAAGCCCCAGGTGTGAACGCTTATTGCTGTGGACACGGCAATAAGACCAATGGTCAAAAAATATTTGCGTAAATGGCTGGAAAAGCTGCGCCAGAGTGTCGCAGTGACCGGTCGGTATCACTATACTGACTCCCCGTTTGTGCACCGCTTCAGTGCATTCGGCTGGAGCGTGTACGTCCTATCACTCTCCAATCAGAGCCAAGGTAACAATGAGCCTGTTTTCCGCTGTCGAGCTGGCACCCCGCGACCCTATTCTGGGCCTCAACGAAGCATTCAACGCCGATCCACGTACCGACAAGGTCAACCTGGGCGTGGGCGTCTACTGCAATGAGGAAGGCCGCATTCCGCTGCTGCGCGCCGTGATCGAAGCCGAGACCCAGCGTGCTGCCCAGCATGCCTCGCGCGGCTACTTGCCGATCGACGGTATCGCGACTTACGACCAGGCCGTGCAAAAACTGCTGTTCGGCGCCGAGTCGCCGCTGCTGGCCGCTGGCCGTGTCGTCACCGTGCAAGCCGTTGGCGGCACCGGTGCGCTGAAGATTGGCGCCGACTTCCTCAAGCGCCTGTCGCCCAATGCCGTGGTTGCCATCAGCGACCCAAGCTGGGAAAACCACCGCGCCCTGTTCGAGACCGCAGGCTTCCCGGTACAGAACTACCGCTATTACGACGCACCGAGCAACGACGTCAACCGCGCCGGCATGCTCGAAGACCTGAACAGCCTGCCGTCCGGCTCGATCGTCGTCCTGCACGCCTGCTGCCACAACCCGACCGGCGTCGACCTCACCCTGGACGACTGGAAAAACGTCCTGGAAGTGGTCAAGGCCAAAGGCCATGTGCCATTCCTCGACATGGCCTACCAGGGCTTTGGTGACGGCATCGCTGAAGACGCCTTCGCCGTGCGCCTGTTCGCCGAGTCGGGCCTGGACTTCTTTGTTTCCAGCTCGTTCTCCAAGTCGTTCTCGCTGTATGGCGAGCGCGTCGGCGCCCTGTCGATCGTGACCGGTTCCAAGGACGAAAGCACCCGCGTGCTGTCCCAGGTCAAGCGCGTGATCCGCACCACCTACTCCAACCCGCCGACCCATGGCGCGACCATCGTCGCCACCGTGCTCAACAACGATGAGCTGCGTCAGATGTGGGAAGCGGAGCTGGGCGAAATGCGCCAGCGCATCCACGGCATGCGCAAGCAGATGGTCGAGCTGCTGGCCACCTACGGTGCCCAGCGCGACTTCAGCTTCGTTGGCCGCCAAGTGGGCATGTTCTCCTACTCCGGCCTGACCGTGGAGCAAGTAGCACGCCTGAAGAACGAGTTCGGCATCTACGCGCTGGACACTGGCCGCATCGCGGTTGCCGCACTGAATCAAAGCAACATCCACGTGGTCACCAAGGCTATCGTCGAAGTGCTGTAACTGCTTGATTCGGTTCTGATTTACCAGGGGGAAGCTTGACTTCCCTTTGGTGATCAGTAAGATATGCGCAGATTCCGCGATAGCTCAGTCGGTAGAGCAAATGACTGTTAATCATTGGGTCCCTGGTTCGAGTCCAGGTCGCGGAGCCAAACACTGAAAAGCCCCCGGGTGCGCAAGCAACCGGGGGCTTTTTCGTTGTACGGCTGGAATGTTGCGGCGCCTGGCAGACCGAGCGCCGCCAGCGCGGCGCTTCGCAGCACAAGGCTGCTCCTACATCGGCTCCGGGCCAGTTATTCCTGGAGACTTGGCGCATGCGGTCGCGCGCAAATGCCACAGGCGAGACTGGCCCGAAACGGATGTAGGAGCAGCCTTGTGCTGCGAAGCGCCGCGCGGGCGGCGCTCGGTCTTATTGACACCGCCATACTCAAGGCATGCGCATGCCAGCCACACAGGTCTCAGCCGGTACGCCCGATCGGATAGAACTCGCCTCGGCTCCATACCCCAAGCCACTCTTCACCGTCGATAATGCGCGGCACCGCCAGCTCGACCAGTTGGTAGAACACATTGCGATGAATCAGCGCCTCAAGGTTGCTGCGCATCAGCACGTAGGGAGATGGCTCTTGCGTGACAGGATCGAACTCGACCCGCAATGGGTTATCCGGCCCCGCCTCGACCTGGTCGTCGACATTGCTGGTGAAGCGCAACACTTGTTGCTCGCCCTCGCCCTGCACCTCCAGAGTAACCGCGACAAAGGGCGCATCGTCGACACGGATGCCGACCTTCTCCACTGGGGTTATCAGGAAGTAGTCATCGCCGTCGCGGCGGATGATCGTGGAAAACAACCGCACCATCGGCTTGCGCCCGATCGGCGTGCCCAGGTAATACCAGGTACCGTCACGGGCGATGCGCATGTCGATGTCGCCGCAGAAGTCCGGGTTCCACAGGTGCACGGGCGGCAAACCCTTCGCCTTGGGGATTTGCGCCAGAAGGTCATTGGCCTTGCCGGAATCGCTCATCACGCTTGCCTCATTCGCTCATGCCCAGAAGGCTCCGAGCGTACTCGCGCATCGGCGCGGCAAGCAAATCTTCCGGCGTATTGTCGTGGAACGTCAACAAACCGCCACGGCTTTTGATGCGTGCGGTGTCGATCAAGTAGCGGGTATTGGTTTCGATCAGCATCATCTGCACCACCCCAGTGTCCCAGCCGAGGCGGTCGACAGCCTGCTCGTCATACCATTCGTCGCCGTTGCCTATGCGGTCATCGGTACGTGCGAAACGGGTGTACAGCACGTAGTCCGCGCCCACCGAGCGCGCCTGGGCGATCGCGTCCTCCAAGCCGAGCGGGCCTTGGGCACGGCGTACCAGCGGGAAATACTCAACGAAGCTCTTGAAGGCCTGGTCGGCCACCACGTTCTGGTGCGGTACTGGCCCTTTGCCGGGCGGCACAAAGGCACCTTGGCCAATGAAGATGAACGAGTCGGGCTGCAGGCGGATCGACAGGGTCCTGCGAGTATCGCTGTGATCGAGCAGACCGGCGTCGCTCATGTGGTAACGGACGCCTTCGCCCATATCGCTGACATTCATGCAGCCGCCCAACGCCATCAGCGCCAGCAGCAAGACCAGGCTACGCATCTTTCCTCCAGTGGCCGGCGACGAAAAACCGGCGAATAGCCGGCGGATGCAGCTTTTGCGCCAGACTCAGCCGCCAATCACCTTCATCACCGTAACACCCCCGGAAAACGCCACATCCTGCTTGTCTGCCAGGGCTTTGACCAGCAGCCGCTGCAAGGCAGGAAGCGCTTGATGACGCGGCTTTTCCAGCAGATCGCCGACAAAGTGGCGGTTGCTCGACGACAGGCAGCCATGCAGCCAACCCGTCGATGACAAACGTAGTCGTGAGCAACCGCGGCAAAACGGCACGCTCTCGTTGGCAATTACGCCAAAATGGCCTTTACCCGGGATCTGGTAACGCAGGGCCGTAGCATCCACCGGCACGTCGACCTGCTCGAAGGCATGCTCGGTACCAATCAGCCCGAGCACCTGGTCGAGGCCCACGAACTGCTGCAAAAAAGCGTTGCGATCACTGGCCAGGTGGCCCATGCGCATGAGCTCGATGAAGCGCAGCTCAAAACCCCGCTCGAGGCAGTAATCCAGCAGCGGCAACACCTGGTCGAGGTTTTGCCCACGCATCGGCACCATGTTCACTTTGATGCGCATGCCCTGCTCGCTGGCGCGCTGCATGCCTGCCAGCACACTGGCCAGGTCGCCACCGCGGGCGATGCGGCGAAACGCCAGCGGGTCGAGGGTATCGAGGGAAACATTCAAGCGGCGGATGCCGGCGGCATGAAGCGCTGGCAGCTTGCGCGCGAGCAACTGGCCATTGGTGGTCAGCGAGATATCGTCGAGGGGGAGTTTGGCAATGGCAGCCAGAAAGCCATCCAGCCGGGGGCTGACCAGCGGCTCGCCACCAGTAATGCGTAAACGCTCGATACCTGCGGCCTCGATGAGGTAAGCAACGCCCCGCGCCAGGGCTTGCGCCGACAGCTCGTCCTGCGCCGCCACCAGGCGTTTGCCAGTGGGCACGCAGTAAGTGCACGCGTAGTTACAGGCAGCCGTCAGGCTGACACGCAGGTTGCGAAAACGCCTGCCTTGACGATCGACGATCATGGATGACTCCAGCATGGATGAAGCGGGGCTGGCAAAACCTGACTCATAAATCAGGTTTTTGCAAGCACCTTGTTCATGCTGGAGCCACCGGACCGGTCAGTGGGTGGGTTCCGGGTCGCGTTTGCGCTTGTTGCCCATGCGTACGCCGATGTCCATGAGGAACTGGAAGAAACCTTCCTGATCTTCAAGCACATTGCTCCAGAACGGCGAGTGGTACAGCGCCACGGCGCCATGTACCAACGCCCAGGCCGCGCAGTAGTGGAAGTACGGCGGTACGTCTTCGAGCTTGCCTTCGCTGATACGGCCCTTGATCAACTGGGTGAGGCGATCGAAGTTGGAGGCGCGGATGCTATGCAACTGCTCGACCATCTCCGGCACCTGATTACCCTTGACCACCTTTTCTTCCAGGCGGTCGAACAGGCGATAGCGCTGCGGGTCGCGCATGCGGAACTCGAAGTAGGCGCGCGACAGGGCTTCCTTGTCACGGTCGACGTCGGCCGAATGCAACAGCTCGTTCAAATCACGCTCGTAGTCGAGCATCAGGCGCAGGTAGATCTCCGCCTTGGACTTGAAGTGCTTGTAGATCGTGCCTTTGCCGATACCTACCGCGTCAGCGATCATCTCGACGGTGACACTGTCTTCACCCTGTTCGAGAAACAGCTTGAGCGCGGTATCGAGGATTTCCTGTTCGCGACGGCGAAACTCACGGACCTTACGAGGTTCTTTCTGCATAGGAAGGACTGGATGACAATCGAAGCGGTTTATTATGCCTATCTTGCGGGAAATTGCACGGATCATCCAACCATGTCTATGTTTCACGATGAGTTCGACCATGCCCCGGGGCTGCGCTACCTGAACCACGCCGCCATCGCCCCCTGGCCACGGCGGGCTGCCGAGGCAGTGGCCCGCTTCGCCCGCGACAACGTTTGCCTAGGTGCCAGCGAGTACCCATCCTGGCTGGCCACCGAGCGACGCCTGCGCGCGCGGCTGGCGCGGCTTATTCATGCGCCCTCGCCTGGCGATATCGCCCTGGTGAAGAACACCTCAGAAGGGCTGTCGCTGGTCGCCTTTGGGCTGGACTGGGCAGCGGGCGACCAGGTGGTGATCAGCGACGAGGAGTTCCCCTCCAACCGCGTGGTGTGGGAGGCGTTGGCCGACCGTGGCGTGCAGGTGATCGAGGCCAACCTGGCCGGCCCAGACCCCGAAGCCACCTTGCTGACGACCTGCGGCCCGCGCACCCGGTTATTGGCGGTCAGCGCGGTGCAGTTCGGCAGCGGCCTGCGCCTGGACCTGGCGCGCCTGGGAGAAGGTTGCCGGGCGCGTAATGTACTGTTCTGCATCGATGCCATTCAGCAGGTCGGCGCCCTGCCCTTCGACGTACAACGCTTTCAGTGTGATTTTGCCGTGGCCGATGGCCATAAGTGGATGCTCGGCCCTGAGGGGCTGGGGATGTTCTATTGCCGCGCCGCGCTACGCCCGCAACTTGAACTCAATGCCTATGGCTGGCACATGCTGGAACACCTGGGCGACTTCGACCGACGCCAATGGCAGCCCGCACACAGCGCGCGGCGTTTCGAGTGTGGCAGCCCGAACATGCTCGGCGCCCATGCGCTGGAGGCAAGCCTGTCGCTCCTGGAGGAGGTCGGTATCGGCACGGTCGCGCAGCAATTGCAGCAGCGCGTGGCCCAGTTGTATGAAGGCTTGGCATCAGTGCCCGGTGTTGTGCTGCACACCCCGGCTGACCCAGACAGACGAGCGGGCATCGTCACATTCAGTATCAAAGGGCAGGCCAGCGTGGACATCCACAAGGCCTTGATGGCCGAGCGCACAATTTGCGCTTTGCGCGGCGGCGGTGTGCGATTTTCACCGCATTTCTATACCAGTGAGCAGCTGATCGACGAAACTGTTCAGCAGGTGCGGCGCCTGGCCATGCACTGAGAGTGCAACGGAACGCGGGCGTATTCCAAATCTGTTTAAAAAACGACCAACAGCCACTGGCACTGCGCCAAACCTGACCAATACTTGAAGTGTTGGCGCGGCGCATCCCCCCCAAGTGGCGCGCCGATAAAGGTGCTCAGGGACCGCGTACCTTTGTTTTACTCCTAATGGTCTTAACCCGGATTCCCTCCCCCAGAACCCGGGTTTTTTTTGCCTGTGGCGCTACCCGGCCACGCGAGCCAGCGGGAACAACCGCTTGAAGTTGGCGGTGGTCTGCTCCGCCAACTGCTCATAACTGGCCCCTCGCAACGAGGCGACGTATTCGGCCACCTCACGCACATACTGCGGCAGGTTAGGCTTGCCCCGGTGCGGAATCGGTGCCAGGTACGGCGAATCGGTCTCCACCAGCAGGCGGTCGACAGGCACCTGGCGCGCCACCTCACGCAAGGCATCGGCATTGCGGAAGGTGACGATGCCCGACAACGAGATGTAGTAGCCCAGGTCCAGCGCCGCCTTGGCCATGTCCCAGTCTTCGGTGAAGCAGTGCAGCACACCGGCCTGGGGCAGGTTCGCCTCGCGCAGCAGCGCCAGGGTGTCGGCCCGTGCAGCACGGGTATGCACGATCACCGGCTTGCCGGTCTGGCGCGAGGCCTCCAGGTGCAGGCGAAACGATGCCTGCTGCAACTCGGCGGCTTCCGGCTCGTAGTGGTAGTCCAGGCCGGTTTCACCGATCGCCACCACATGCGGATGCGCCAACTCACGCAACAGCCACTCCAACGCCGGGGTTTCGCCCGGTGCCAGGTCAAGCGGGTGCACCCCCACCGAACAATCGACATCGGCGTACTGCTCACTCAGCGCTTTGACCGCACCAGCGTTCTCGGCGCTGACGCCAATGCACAGGAAGTGCCCCACCCCGCGCTCACGCGCGGCTTGCAGGGCGGCATCGAGGGAGCCCTGGTGGGCGCTCAGGTCAAGACGGTCAAGGTGGCAATGGGAATCTACGAGCATGGGATAACGGCACACATGAAAAAGGGAAAGTCAGCGGGCGCCTGGCAACTGCTGCCAGTGCGCCAGCAGCGCTTCGAGCAGCAGGGCGCGGTTCAGGTTAGCCTTGCCCAGCACCTTCTGGCGCTGTTCCAGGATCCACGCCTGCACCTGAAGCACGTTGGCCTGGCGGCTCTTTTGCGCCAGGTACTGCACAACCTTGCGCATATCGGCCAAGCCTAACCCTTCTTCGTCCTGGGTCAACTGATAGCGTAGGATCAGGTGCGACCAGTCGCAGAACCAGTCGAACAACAGCAACAACGGCACGCCATTCCAAGCCTCTGCCAACTGACTGGGCGATTGCTGCTGCTTGAGCAGTTTCTTCACCCCGTCGGTGACCAACGCACGCTGCTCGCGCACACCCTGCGCCTGCAAGCTCACCGCCATCAATGGCGAACCAGCGGCCAGGGTCAACAACTCATCGCGCTCGGCTTCATCGCTGTCGGCCAGCGCATGGGCCAGCCAGGCTTGGCTCTGTGTCACGCTGGGCTGCGGACAAGCGACCTGCTGGCAACGGCTCTTGATGGTCGGCAACAGGCGGCTGGGCTGGTGCGTGACCAACAGCAGAACGGTGTCGCCAGAGGGCTCTTCAAGGCTTTTGAGCAGGGCGTTGGAAGCGTTGATGTTCATTGCCTCGACCGGCTCGATCAACACGACTTTGCGCCCACCCAACTGCGCAGTCTGCACCACGAAAGCCACCAACTCGCGCACCTGGTCGACCTTGATCGGCTTGTCAGCCTCTTCTGGCTCCAGTACATAGTTGTCCGGGTGGCTACCGGCCTTGAGCAGCAGGCAGGACTTGCAGCTACCACAGGCATCCAGGCCTTGCGGCTGCTGACACAGCAGGCGCGCCATCAGCCGCTCGGCCAGGGCCCGCTTGCCAATGCCCTGCGGCCCATGCAGCAGGTAGGCGTGGGCGTGCTGGCTGCGACCGGCCAGCTGCTGCCAGATGGCCTGCTGCCAGGGGTAGGCTTCAGCCACGGCAACGCTCCAGAATACCCGGTAGCAGCGCATCGATGGCGCGCTGCACGGCCTCCAGCGGTTGCGCGGCGTCCAACAGGCTGTAGCGCTGCGGCTCACGATGGGCACGCTGCAGGTAGGCTTGGCGCACGGCCTCGAAGAACGCCTGGCCTTCCTGCTCGAATCGGTCCAGGCGGCCACGCGCAGCGGCGCGGGCGAGGCCGACTTCTACGGGCAGGTCAAATACGAGTGTCAGGTCAGGGCGCAGGTCGCCCTGGACGAATTGTTCCAAGGTGGCGATACGCTCGACGGATAACCCGCGACCACCACCCTGATAGGCGTAGGTGGCATCGGTAAACCGATCACATAACACCACGGCGCCGCGGGCCAGCGCAGGACGGATCACCTGCGCCAGGTGCTGGGCGCGCGCAGCGAACACCAGCAACAGCTCGGTATCGGCCGCCATGGATTCATCGCTGGGTGCCAGCAACAGTTCACGCACCTTCTCGGCCAGCGGCGTACCGCCCGGCTCGCGGGTCAGCAACACATCCAGGCCTTGCTCGCGCAGGCGCGCCGCCAGGTATTCACGGTTGGTGCTTTTGCCCGCGCCTTCGGGGCCTTCCAGAGTAATAAACAAGCCGCTCACAGGCAGTCCTTAATGTTGTTCGTCGGGCGTCGGCGCAGTGGCCGGTGCATCGACGGGGGCAGGGTCGCTGGCCGGGGCGGCATCCTGCGCGGGCGCCTCATCGGGCTCAGGCTGCGCAGCCGGCTGGTCCGCTGCGGGCGTCTCGGGCTCCACGGCCTCCCCCGCTCCCGGCTGGGCCTGCGGAGCCGGGCTGGAGCGGTAATCCGCCCGCCGCTTGAGCTGGAACTCGCGCACCGCCGAGTTGTGATCGTCCAGGTCGTCGGAGAACACGTGGCTGCCATCGCCGCGAGCGACGAAATACAAGCTGGTGCCATCAGACGGATTGAGCGCAGCGTGAATCGCCTCACGGCCGACCATGGCGATAGGCGTCGGCGGCAGGCCGGTAATGGTGTAGGTGTTATAGGGCGTTGGCTCACGCAGGTCGGCGCGGGTGATTTTGCCGTTGTAGCGCTCGCCCATGCCATAGATCACGGTCGGGTCGGTCTGCAGCATCATGCCCAGGCGCAAGCGCCGCACGAACACGCCGGCAATCTGCCCACGCTCTTGCGGGATGCCGGTTTCCTTCTCCACCAGCGAGGCCATGATCAGCGCCTGGTAGGGGTCGCGATAAGGCAGGTCGGTGGTGCGTTCCGACCACTCTTTGGCCAGCACTTCGTCCAGGCGCATGTAGGCCTGCTGCAACAATTCGATGTCGCTCATGCCACGCACGAAGCGATAGGTGTCCGGGAAGAAGCGGCCTTCAGGGAACACCCCAGTATGGCCAAGCTTGTCCATGACCTCGGCGTCGGTCAGGCCGTCCAGCGTGTGCTTGAGCTTTTCGTGCTTGGCGATCGCCGAGCGTACCTGACGGAAGGTCCAGCCTTCGACCAGGGTCAGGTTGTACTGCACGACATCGCCGCGGCGCCACGCATCGAATAACTGCTCGACCGTCATGCCCGGGGTCAGGCGGTACTCACCGGTGTGCAGGGGCGTACCGGCCATGTTGAAGCGCCAGTAAAGCCGCAGCCAAAAGGCGTCATCGAGCAACCCCTCGTTCTGCATGCGGTAGAACATGCGGTTGGGGTTGGTGCCATTGGGCACATCGAGCAGGCGCTCCTGCGTCACGTGCAAGGGCTGCTCCAGGACCGAGTTGACCTTCCAGGCCGACCAGCCGAATGCCAGGCCAGCCAGGATCAACCCCATTTCCAGCAGCAGCAGGAATTTGCGTCTCACGAATTCAGGTATCCAGTAACGTACGGGCAACGGCCTGCAGTTTACGGGTGAGTGGGCCTGGCGACCAGTTCAGCGCGGCAATTCCCCGTACGGGCCAGATCCCATAGACACTGTTGCAAACGAATACTTCATCCGCCTGCTGCAGTTCATCGAATGCCAGGTCACGAACCTGGACGGGAATGGCCAGCGCTTGGGCCTGCTGCAACAACGCGGCACGCATCACCCCAGCCACGCCGCATCGGCTGAGGTCTGCGGTCAGTAGCACGCCGTCACGCACCAGGAAAAGATTGCTATACCCCCCTTCGACCCCCCTGCCCTGCCTATCTCGCATGAGGCCTTCGGCATGCTCGCTGTCCTGCCATTCGGCACGCGCCAGCACCTGCTCCAGGCGATTGAGGTGTTTGAGCCCGGCCAGCAGCGGTTGTTCCCCAAGCCGGGTCTGGCACGGGAACAAACGCACGCCACGCTCGGCATGCTCGACAGGATAGCTGGGCAGTGGGCTGCCCTGAAGGATGCGCCGTGGCGCGGCACCGGCAACCGGGGCATAGCCGCGCTGGCTGTCGCCACGGGTCAGGATGAGTTTGGCGACGCCATCACCGAGCTGGCTGGCGTAACGCAGGAGCTCGTCTTCAACCAACGCCAGGTCGACGTCGATTGCAAGGCGCTGGCAACCCAGGGCCAAGCGTGCGAGGTGGCCCGCCAGCAAACTGGGCCGGCCACCGCGCACGGCGATGGTCTCGAACAGACCATCGCCGTATGCCAGGCCGCGGTTTTGCAGGTTGACTGCATCCGCCGGCTGGCCGTCGACCCAGCTGTGCATCAACCGGCGAACCGGCGGAACACCAGCGAGCCGTTGGTGCCACCAAAGCCGAACGAGTTGGACAGCACCACATCGATCGGCATGCTGCGCGCCTGGTGCGGCACGAAGTCCAGGTCACACCCTTCGTCCGGCTCGTCCAGGTTGATGGTCGGCGGCGCCATCTGGCTGTTGATCGCCAGCACGCTGAAGATCGCCTCCACCGCGCCAGCAGCACCCAGCAGGTGGCCAGTCATCGACTTGGTCGAGCTGACCGCGAGCTTGTAGGCATGCTCACCGAACACACGCTTGATCGCCGCCACTTCGGCGATATCGCCGGCCGGGGTCGAAGTGCCGTGGGCGTTGATGTAGCTGACCTCTTCAGGCTGGATACCCGCATCGCGCAGGGCATTGGCCATGCAACGGGCAGCGCCTTCGCCGGTATCGGGTGGCGAGGTCATGTGGTAAGCGTCGCCGCTCATGCCGAAACCGACCAGCTCAGCATAAATGGTCGCGCCACGGGCCTTGGCGTGCTCGAGTTCTTCCAGCACCAGGGCACCGGCACCGTCAGACAGCACGAAGCCATCACGGCCTTTGTCCCAAGGACGGCTGGCACGGCTTGGCTCATCGTTGCGGGTCGACAGCGCACGCGAAGCACCGAAGCCGCCCATGCCCAAGCCGCAGGCGGCCATTTCGGCACCACCGGCGATCATCACGTCGGCTTCGCCATAGGCGATGTTGCGCGCGGCCATGCCGATGCAGTGGGTGCCCGTGGTGCAGGCAGTGGCAATGGCGTAGTTCGGGCCCTGCAACCCCAGGTGGATCGACAGGAAACCGGAGATCATGTTGATGATCGAACCCGGCACGAAGAACGGCGAAATACGCCGCGGGCCCTGCTCGTGCAGGGTCCGGCTGGTTTCTTCGATGTTGGTCAGGCCACCAATACCCGAACCCATGGCCACGCCAATGCGTTCACGGTTGCTGTCGTTGACCTCCAGGCCCGCATTACGCACGGCCTGGAACCCGGCCGCCAGGCCGTACTGGATGAACAGGTCAAGTTTGCGGGCCTCTTTGGCCGACAGGTACTGTTCGACCTCAAAGCCTTTCACCGAGCCGCCGAAACGGGTGGAGTAGGCAGACAGATCCGTATGTTCGATCGGACCGATGCCACTGCGGCCAGCCAGAATGCCCTGCCAGGTGCTCGGTACATCGGTACCCAGTGGCGACAGCATACCCATACCGGTGACCACGACGCGTCTACGCGACACAGTACTCTCCTTTTCTAATAACAGAGTCTCTTGGCATTGCATTCATGCGATGGAATGGAATGACAACAGGCTCTCGGTGCGCGGTGAACGATACCCTTGAGCTGAAGGCAGGGGGCTCGCAAAGAAAAAACCGCACGCCAGCAAAGGCAGTGCGGTTTTTCCCGACAAGAAGCGTCGACTACTGCGTCTTAGGCCTTGTGGCTGTTGACGTAGTCGATAGCGGCTTGAACGGTAGTGATCTTCTCGGCTTCTTCGTCAGGAATCTCGGTCTCGAATTCCTCTTCCAGAGCCATCACCAGCTCAACGGTGTCAAGCGAATCGGCACCCAGGTCATCGACGAAGGACTTCTCGTTGGTCACTTCCTCTTCCTTGACGCCCAGTTGCTCGGCGACGATTTTCTTGACGCGTTCTTCGATGGTGCTCATACCTAGTTTTCACTCCTAATGGACATATGTCAGGCAGCTGGCCGGTGACCAATTTTATAGAAAGACGTTCGCTTTTCAAGCTAAACGCACCTTCGGATTAGTCACCGCACCCGCTGCCTGGAATCTGGTTGCAGCTTTATAACGGATTTTAGGCTCGCAGTATGACTCTTTTTTTACGAAATCCGTCACATTGAGTTGCAGTTGTTACATGTACATCCCGCCGTTGACCGGCACCGTAGCGCCGGTCACATAGGCTGCGCCGTCGGAGGCCAGGAAGGAAACCACCTTGGCGATTTCCTCAGCCTGGCCCAGGCGGCCCAGCGGAATCTGGGTCTGCAGGGCTTCGCGCTGCGCTTCTGGCAGCTCGCGAGTCATGTCGGTGTCGATGAAGCCCGGGGTCACCGAGTTGACGGTGATACCACGCGAGCCCACTTCACGCGCCAGGGCGCGGCTGAAGCCTTCGAGGCCGGCCTTGGCCGCCGCGTAGTTGGCCTGGCCGGCGTTGCCCATGGCACCGACAACCGAGCCGATGCTGATGATACGACCCCAACGCGCCTTGGTCATGCCGCGCAGCACGCCCTTGGACAGACGGTAGAGGCTGTTCAGGTTGGTGTCGATCACATCGAACCACTCGTCGTCCTTCATGCGCAGCATGAGGTTGTCGCGGGTGATGCCGGCGTTGTTGACCAGGATGGTCGGCGCACCGAACTGTGCGCTGATGGCACCCAGCACCGCTTCCACGGACTCGGCGCTGGTCACATTCAGCTCCATGCCGGTGCCGGCGATGCCGTGCTCTTTGAGGGTGGCGGCAATGCGCTCGGCGCCGGAAGCCGACGTGGCGGTGCCGATCACGGTCGCGCCCTGGCGGCCCAGTTCGAGGGCAATGGCCTGGCCGATGCCACGGCTAGCGCCGGTGACCAGTGCAACTTTACCTTGCAGGCTCATGCAAGCTTCTCCAATTCAGGCCAGCGCCGCACGGGTGGCGGCGACGGCGTCAGGGGTATTGAGGTTGTAGGTGGTGACACCGTCGGCGCAACGCTTGTTGAGGCCGGCGAGGACTTTGCCCGGGCCGCACTCGACCAGGTTGACCGCGCCATTGGCGGCTAGGGTCTGCACGCACTCGACCCAGCGCACGGGCTGGTAAAGCTGTGCCAGCAGGTCATGCTTGAGCGCATCGAGGTCGGCGGCGATAGCGGCGGTGACGTTCTGCACCACCGGGATCTGCGGGGCCTTCCATTCGATGGCGTTGACCGATTCGGCAAAACGCTCGGCAGCCGGCTTCATCAAGGCGCAGTGCGACGGCACGCTGACCGCCAACGGCAGGGCGCGCTTGGCACCGGCCTCTTTGCACAGCGCCATGGCACGGTCCACGGCAGCCGTGTTGCCCGCGATCACGACCTGACCTGGCGAGTTGAAGTTCACCGCGCTGACCACTTCATCTTCGGCGGCCTTGGCACAGATATCGACCACTACGGCATCGTCCAGGCCGAGAATCGCGGCCATGGCGCCGTGACCGGCAGGCACGGCCTCCTGCATCAGTTCGCCACGGCGCTTGACCAGCTTCACTGCATCTTTGAGCGACAGGCTGCCAGCGGCAACCAAGGCGCTGTATTCACCCAAGCTGTGGCCGGAAACGAACGCCGGCTGCGCGCCGCCCTCTTCCAACCACAGGCGCCACAGGGCGATCGAGGCAGTGAGGATGGCCGGCTGGGTCTTGTCGGTTTGGTTGAGTTGTTCTTCCGGGCCTTCCTGGACCAGCTTCCACAGGTCATAGCCCAGAGCCTCGGAGGCCTCCTTGAAGGTCTCAACGATCACCGGCTTTTCGGCGCCCAATTCTTTGAGCATGCCGAGCGACTGGGAACCTTGACCGGGAAAGACGAATGCGAGGGATGCAGACATTGAACAAGCCCTTATGATCTTGTCGTCGGATAGGGTGCGCCGGGCATCAGCCTGACGCGGAATCTGAAAACTTGGATGGAGACGCGGACCAAGCGGTCACATTTAAGCACTTCATCGGCGAATTGCCTAAGGCAACAGGTCTTCAAGGCGGCCATGCAGCCGCTGCGGCAAGTTTTCCTGAATCTCGATCAGCGCCCGCTGAATCGCACTCTGAAAGCCCTGCACCCCTGCCGAACCGTGACTCTTGATGACGATCCCCTGCAAACCCAGGAAACTCGCACCGTTGTGCCGCGCCGGCGCCAGGTCGGCCTGCAGGCGCTTGAGCAGTGGCATGGCCAGCGCGCCGGCAGCGCGCGACAACACGCCACCCTTGAACAGCGTCTCGATGCGCGCAGCGATCATCGTCGCCAGGCCCTCGCTGGATTTGAGCAGGATGTTGCCGACAAAACCGTCACACACCACCACGTCAGCCTCGCCGCGGTACAGGCCATCGCCTTCGACGAAGCCCACATAGTTAAGCCCACGGGCGTTCTGCAGCAAGGTGGCCGCCAGCTTGACCTGCTGGTTGCCCTTGATGTCCTCGGTGCCGATATTCAACAGCGCCACGCGCGGCCGATGCACACCCAGCGCCTGGGCGGCCACCGAGCCCATCACGGCGAACTGGAAGAGGTTCTCGGCACTGCAATCGACATTGGCACCCAGGTCGAGCAACTGGCAGTACCCCGCCTGGGTCGGGATCGCCGCCACCATGGCCGGCCGATCGATACCCGGCAGGGTTTTGAGCACGAAACGCGACAACGCCATCAGCGCCCCGGTGTTGCCGGCACTCACGCAGGCCTGGGCCTTGCCGTCACGCACCAGTTCGAGCGCAATGCGCATCGACGAATCCGGTTTGCCACGCAACGCCTGGGATGGCCGCTCGTCCATGCCAATCACCTCGCTGGCCGCGACAATCTGCAGGCGCGCGCGATCCGCCGCCGCAAGGCCGCTGACAAGATCTTCAAGGAGGGAGGGTTGACCGACGAGGGTCAGGTGCAGCGAGGGAGTAGCCGAAAGGCAGGCAATGCTAGCCTGGACAATGCTGCGGGGACCGAAGTCCCCGCCCATTGCGTCGATCGCGATGATCTGAGCGGACAAGGATTACTCGTCAGCGCCCTTGTCGACCACTTTGCGACCACGGTATACGCCTTCTGGCGATACGTGGTGGCGCAGGTGAACTTCACCGGTGGTTTTCTCTACCGACAGCGCGTTTTCCGACAGAGCGTCGTGCGAACGGCGCATGTCACGGGCAGAGCGGGATTTTTTGTTCTGCTGAACAGCCATAATTGATTAACTCCTAAACGTTTGGGTCACGCTTTAACTGCGCCAAAACACTGAACGGGTTGGACCGCGATACCTCGTCCTTGCTCGAATCGGGCTCGTCTGCGCCCGCCGGCTGCTGGCATTCTTCCGGATGATGAGCAGGCACGATTGGCAAGGCGAGCAGAAGCTCCTCCTCGACCAGCGCCTGCAGATCCAATGGATCTTCGCCCAGTTCCAGCACGTCATAGCCTTTCGGCAACGACTGGGTATTCGCACCCTCCTTCACCACGGCGTAAGTACATTCGCTGTGGATCGGCAGGGTGACCAGCTCAAGACAACGCTGGCAAACCATCTTGACCTCGACGTCGAGCTCGCTGTGGATAACCACCACGTGCTGTTCATCTCGTTCAAAATTTAACTTCGCCTGCACCGTACCGACATTGTCGGAAAGCGGGTCGCAGAGTCTTTCCAAATCAGCGAGTTGCAGCGAACCGTTAAGGGTTACGCCACGATCGGCTAATTTGCGCGGGTCAACGTGAGGTGGAATCGGGTCATTCAACATAGGCGCAGCATTCTAGGGATGCCCCCCGCACCTGTCAAAGGAAATTAGGCGGCATGTTGCATGTTAGAATTTGGTTCAACTGACCAGGAGTCTACCATGCTTCCCTTATTACTGGCTTCCAGCTCCCCTTATCGACGCGAACTGCTCGCCCGCCTGCGCCTGCCATTCACCTGCGCAAGCCCCGATATAGACGAGCAGCGGCTGGGTGACGAGCCTGCCGTGGAGCTGGTACGGCGCCTGGCCAGGCAAAAGGCTGAAGCATTGGCGGGCAGCCACCCTGGGCACCTGATCATCGGCTCTGATCAGGTCGCCGTGCTGGGTGAACAGATCCTGGGCAAGCCACACACCTTCGCCCGCGCCTGCGAGCAGCTGCTGGAGGCGAGCGGGCAGCAAGTGACCTTCCTGACCGGGCTGGCACTGCTGAACAGCGCCACGGGGCACTGCCAGGTCGATTGCGTGCCCTTTACCGTCACCATGCGTGAATTGGACCGCAATCGGGTCGAGCGCTATGTAACGGCAGAGCAGCCACTGGATTGCGCTGGGAGCTTCAAGGCGGAGGGACTGGGGGTGAGCCTGTTCCAAAGCACGCACGGGTGCGATGCGACCAGCCTGGTGGGGCTGCCGCTGATTCGGCTGGTGGATATGCTGATGAAGGAAGGGGTGGAGATACCTTAGGCTCAACACTTTTGGTGCCTGTGAGATCGAGCGCCGCGCGGGCGGCGCTCGATCTCACAGGCACCAAAACTGCGACGGCGAACCTTCAGCGCAACGACGGCCCCTGGAACCCCATGTACATCGCCAGATGCTCCGCCACGCTGGCGCCCAGCCGCTTCGAGAAGCGATCAAACGGCGATTCCTCGACCGTGAAATCCACCAACTCCTTTTCGCCGACAATCTCCCGCGCGACATAGCTGGCACTGCCCAGGCCATCCACCAGCCCCAGCGCCTTGGCCTGCTCGCCGGTCCAGATCAGGCCACTGAACAGCTCCGGGTGCTCTTTGTCTTTCAGGCGGTCACCCCGCCCCTGCTTGACCATGGCGATGAACTGCTGGTGCGTGGTGTTCAGCACACCCTGCCAGAACGCCCGCTCTTCCGGCTTTTCTGGCGAGAACGGGTCCAGGAAGGCCTTGTGCTCGCCTGCAGTGTACGTGCGTCGCTCGACCCCAAGCTTCTCCATCGACCCGACAAACCCGTAACCCGCTGCCGTCACCCCGATGGAGCCGACCAGGCTAGCCTTGTCGGCATAGATCTCGTCCGCCGCACTGGCAATGTAGTAAGCACCGGAAGCGCCCAGATCGGTAATTACCGCATACAGTTTGATGGCCGGGTACTCGGCACGCAGGCGACGAATCTCGTCATAGACATAACCCGCCTGCACCGGGCTGCCGCCTGGGCTATTGATGCGCAGCACCACCGCCTTGGTCTTGGCGTCCTTGAACGCCTCACGCAGGCTCTTGACGAGGTTATCGGCACTGGCAGCCTCCTGGTCGGCGATCACGCCTCGTACTTCGATCAGCGCTGTATGGCTGGCACTGCGCGAAGCCGCCTTGTCCATGTCCATCAGCGGCGTGAACAGCACCAGCATGCCGAACAGGTAAACGAAGGTCAGCAGCTTGAAGAAGATCCCCCAGCGCCGCGCGCGACGCTGCTCCTGGACGCCCGCCAGCAGGGTCTTCTCCAACAGCTTCCAACTCTTGCGCTCTTCGCGCTCCTCGGGTTCGGACTCAGGGGCTTTCCATTCGTCTGCCATGCTTACCTGCCTTGGGCGTGAAATTACGCGGAACGGCCCAGCCACTCACGCAACTGGGAAAAATGATCGATGCACAGCTGCGGGCCGAATTCGGCCAATGCCTGCAACGACATCGCGCCATACCCGACAGCCACCGAATGCATGCCAGCATTGCTGGCCATCTGCAGGTCGAACGCCGAATCGCCGACCATCAGCGCACGTCCTGGTTCGACACCACAATGGCCGAGAATTTCCTCGAGCATCAGCGGGTGCGGCTTGCCACGGGTCTCGTCGGCAGCACGGGTGATGTCGAAGAACTGCTCCCAGCCATTGGCCTTGAGCACCCGATCCAAGCCGCGACGCGCCTTGCCGGTCGCCACCGCCAGGCGGTAACCCTCGGCACGGAAGGCATCCAGCGATTCGACCACGCCCTCGAACAACGGCGAGGGCTGCTGATCGAGCGCCATGTAGATGTCGGCATAGTGCTGCCGGAAGCGCTCGAGCGCTGCCGGCGTCAGGTGCGGGTACAGGGTATGGATCGCCTCACCCAGGGCCAGGCCAATGATGCCCTTGACCGCCTCTTCGTGGCTTGGCGCCTCACCGGCACGCTCAGCGGCGGCATTCATGGCCTCGACGATGCGGCCAATGGAGTCGGCCAGGGTGCCATCCCAGTCGAAAATCAGCAGTTCATACGGCTTTTTCATAGATCAGGACGCACTCAAACGCTCAACCGTCTTAGCCCACACCTCATCCACCGGCGCCTCGAGCTTGAGCTCACCGCCATCAGGCAGCGGCACAGTCAGGGCGTAGGCATGCAGGAACAAGCGCTTGCCGCCCAGCTCGCGGATTTCGCGGCTGAAGTCTTCATCGCCGTACTTGCTGTCGCCTGCGATCATGTGCCCAGCATGCAAGGTGTGCACACGAATCTGGTGAGTACGACCGGTGATCGGGCGCGCCTCGACAATGGTTGCGAACTCGCCAAAACGGCGCAGCACGCGGAACAGGGTCAGCGCTTCCTTGCCCTCGTCATTGACCTCGACCATACGCTCGCCAGAACGCAGGTTGCTCTTGAGCAACGGTGCGTTGACCTGCTTCTTGGCGGTCGGCCAATGGCCGCGCACCAAGGCCATGTAGCGCTTGTCGACACCGTCGCCACGCAATGCGGCATGCAGGTGGCGCAGCATGCTGCGCTTCTTGGCGATCATCAGCAGGCCGGACGTGTCGCGGTCCAGGCGGTGCACCAGTTCAAGTTCCTTGGCGTCCGGGCGCAGTTGGCGCAGCGCCTCGATCACACCAAAGCTCAGGCCACTGCCGCCATGCACGGCAATACCGGCCGGCTTGTTCATCACGATCAGCGCTTTGTCTTCATAGACAATCGCCGCTTCCAGGCGCTGCAACAGGCCTTGCGCCACCGGCGCAGGCGCATCACGCTCGGGCAAGCGGACGGGCGGCACCCGCACGATATCGCCGGCCTGAATCTTGTACTCAGGCTTGACGCGCCCCTTGTTGACCCGCACTTCACCCTTGCGCAGGATGCGGTAGACAAGCGTCTTGGGCACGCCCTTGAGGGCCGTGATGAGGAAATTGTCGATGCGTTGGCCGGCAAGCTCCGGCGCGACTTCGATCAGCTGAACGCCGGAAGTCGGAGGGGTATTGGTCGTCATCAAGGGATCATAACAATTTTTTATGGAATTGAAGCACTTAATCATTGCTGCTATAGTCGCGAACGCCGCCAAAAGCGGCAGGCCAGCGGCACCAGGCTCTTCGCCGGTCCCTGACCTTCGCAATTCTCCAGGACGCGAGGCCGTCCTACGGGGTTTTCGCCAGTTTACCGAATTGCCTGGAATCGCCACCAGCGCTGTGTAGAGAAGACCGAAAAAAAACGACAAGTGCGGTGTTTCACCTGCTTACCCGATTCTTTTCGCTGCACCTCTGCCCGCCTCGTCGCTTCCACGCAACGCACGGCGAATGCTTCGGAAATACCTGCCTTGGACATGAATGGCGCCAGCGCGGAACCCGCGCTGGCGAAAAATGCAACCCGTTGCGGATTCAGCGCGCGGCAGCACCCGAATTATCAGGGATACGTGCAGGGTGGAGATGCACAGCCCTCGGACCGTGTAGCACCGCGTCCGGCCACCGGCCCACTGACATGGGCGGCGAGCGGATAAGGTCCTGAAACAGATGCCTCCGGGCGTCCACGGCTGAAGGTTGATTCCTCCTCCTGACTGAGTGCACTTGGCCCGCTGGGTTGATTCGGATACCTATTCGAAAGCCACAAGGGCCTGGTAGGCACCGCAGCAAACAGGACGCGTCGTCGTGACAACGGCAGGCTGGGCAACCGGCTGGTGCCGAACGTCGCTCGACACGGGGGTGGCCCCGCCACCCTTTGCGCACCTTGGCACCGACCATGAGACGTCGTGTGTGCCGAACGCCGTTTCCGGCAGCCCGGAAACCGACGGTACAACATGAAAAGAATGCTGATTAACGCAACTCAACCCGAAGAGTTGCGTGTAGCCCTGGTGGACGGCCAACGCCTCTACGACCTGGACATCGAGTCCGGCGCCCGTGAGCAGAAAAAGGCCAACATCTACAAAGGCAAGATCACCCGCATCGAACCTAGCCTCGAAGCCGCCTTCGTCGACTTCGGCTCCGAACGTCACGGCTTCCTGCCGCTGAAAGAAATCTCCCGCGAGTACTTCAAGAAGTCCCCCGAAGGCCGCGTCAACATCAAGGACGTCCTCAGCGAAGGCCAGGAAGTCATCGTCCAGGTCGAGAAGGAAGAGCGCGGCAACAAAGGCGCCGCCCTCACCACCTTCATCAGCCTGGCCGGCCGCTATCTGGTGCTGATGCCCAACAACCCACGCGCTGGCGGCATCTCCCGCCGCATCGAAGGCGAAGAGCGCAACGAGCTGCGCGAAGCCCTGAACGGCCTGACCGTGCCGGGCGACATGGGCCTGATCGTGCGCACTGCCGGCCTTGGCCGCAGCAGCGAAGAAATGCAATGGGACCTCGACTACCTGCTGCAGCTGTGGACCGCCATCAAGGAAGCCTCCCTTGACCGCGCCGCGCCATTCCTGATCTACCAGGAAAGCAACGTCATCATCCGCGCCATCCGCGACTACCTGCGCCAGGACATCGGCGAAGTGCTGATCGACAGCATGGACGCTCAGGAAGAAGCCCTGACCTTCATCCGCCAGGTGATGCCGCAGTACGCCAGCAAGGTCAAGCTGTACGAAGACAGCGTCCCGCTGTTCAACCGCTTCCAGATCGAAAGCCAGATCGAGACCGCCTTCCAGCGCGTCGTCGACCTGCCGTCCGGCGGTTCGATCGTGATCGACCCGACCGAGGCCCTGGTCTCCATCGACATCAACTCGGCGCGCGCCACCAAAGGCAGCGACATCGAGGAAACCGCCCTGCAGACCAACCTGGAAGCGGCCGAAGAAATCGCCCGCCAACTGCGTCTGCGTGATATCGGCGGCCTGATCGTCATCGACTTCATCGACATGACCCCGGCCAAGAACCAGCGCGCCGTCGAAGAGCGTGTGCGTGAGTGCCTTGAGGCCGACCGCGCCCGCGTTCAGGTTGGCCGCATCTCGCGCTTCGGCCTGCTGGAAATGTCCCGTCAGCGCCTGCGCCCATCGCTGGGCGAAAGCAGCGGCATCGTCTGCCCACGCTGCTCGGGTACCGGCATCATCCGTGACGTCGAGTCGCTGTCGCTGGCCATCCTGCGCCTGATCGAGGAAGAAGCGCTGAAGGACCGCACTGCCGAAGTGCGCGCCCAGGTGCCGATCCCGGTCGCTGCTTTCCTGCTGAACGAGAAACGCAACTCGATCACCAAGATCGAACTGCGCACCCGTGCACGCATCATCATCCTGCCGAACGATCACCTGGAAACCCCGCACTTCGAAGTCCAGCGCCTGCGCGACGACAACCCGGAAGTGCTGAACAACCTGTCCAGCTACGAGATCGCTGCCACCGAAACCGAAGAAGCGCCGCAGCCGACCGCCACCCGCACCTTGGTTCGCCAGGAAGCCGCGGTGAAGACTGCCCCGGCCCGCGCCAACGCGCCGGTGCCGAGCACTGTCGAAGAGCCGCAGCAGCCTGCCGCACCGGTAGCCCCAGCGCCAAGCGCCCCAGAGCCAAGCCTGTTCAAAGGCCTGGTCAAGTCGCTGGTCAGCCTGTTCGCCGGCAAGGACGAACCGGTCGCCGCACCGGCCGTCACTGCCGAAAAACCAGCCGCTGAACGCACCCCGCGCAACGAAGAGCGTCGCAACGGCCGCCAGCAGACCCGCAACCGTAACGGCCGCCGCGATGAAGAGCGCAAGCCACGCGAAGAGCGTGCCGAGCGCGCACCACGCGAAGAGCGTCAGCCTCGCGAAGAACGCGCACCACGTGAAGAACGTGCCCCGCGAGAAGAACGTGCACCGCGCGAAGAGCGCCAACCACGTCAGCCTCGCGAAGACCGTCGTGGCAACCGCGAAGAACGCCCGGTACGCGAACTGCGCGAGCCGCTGGAAGCCACGCCGGCGCCCGCTGCCCGTGAAGAGCGCCAGCCACGTGAAGAGCGTGTAGCCCGTGAAGAACGCGCCCCACGCGAAGAGCGTGCACCGCGTGAAGAACGTGCCCCTCGCGAAGAGCGCGCGCCACGTGAAGAACGTGCTCCGCGTGAAGAGCGTGCCCCGCGTGAAGAACGCGCACCTCGCGAAGAACGCGCACCACGTGAAGAGCGTGCCCCACGCCCACCGCGTGAAGAGCGCCAGCCACGTGCCAGCGAAGAAGCCACCGAGCAGGCTGCAGAGCTTGCCGAAGAGCAACTGCCGAACGAAGAGCTGCTGCAAGACGAGCAGGAAGGCGCCGATGGCGAGCGTCCGCGCCGCCGTTCCCGCGGCCAGCGTCGTCGCAGCAACCGTCGCGAGCGTCAGCGCAATGCCAACGGTGAGCTGATCGAAGGTAGCGAAGACGACGGCAGCGAAGAGCAGCCACAACAGCACCAGGCCAGCGAGCTGGGTGCCGAACTGGCTGCCGGCCTGGCTGTGACCGCGGCTGTTGCCAGCAGCAGCATCAGTGCCGATGCCGAAGCCCAAGCCAATCAGCAGGCCGAGCGCGCCACCGCTGAAGTCGCCGAAACCGACACCCGCGAAGTCGCCAAGCCCGCCGAGCAGGTCGAAGCCGTTGTGCAGGCCGAGGAAGTCACCATTGCTCCGGTGGTCGAACAACCTGTCAGCGAACCCGTAGTGGTGGAAGCGACTGCCGAACCTGTGGTTGAAGTTGCGCCACAGCCGGTCGTGGAAGAAGCCCCCGCGGCCGAACCTGCAGTGGTTGCCGAAGCCCCAGCGGAAGCTGCAGCGGTCGAAGCCGGTGAAATCGAAAAGTCCCCGGCCTTCATCGAACAAGCACCGGTCATCGAAGCACCTGCTCCGCTTGCCGAAGCCCAGCCTGAAGTGGTCGTTGAGCCTGCTCCAGTTGCGGTAGAGCCTGCACCGGTCGAAGCACCTGCGGCGGTCGAAACCGCCACTGTGATGCTGGCAAACGGCCGCGCGCCTAACGACCCACGCGAAGTGCGTCGCCGCAAGCGTGAAGCCGAGGCTGCTGCCAAAGCCGCGCAGGAAGCTGCTGCATCGACGCAGGAAACTGCCCTGGAAACCGCTGATGAGCACAAACCTCATCACGGCTGATAGCCAAGGCTGAATGAAAAAGCCCCGCCAGTGCGAACTGGCGGGGCTTTTTCTTGCTTGCCTCTATTCAGGCCTCAACCCGAAACAGGTAGGAGCAGCCTTGTGCTGCGAAGAGGCCAGTGTAAACACCAAAGATCTGCGGTGATTTCACCGGCCTCTTCGCAGCGCAAGGCTGCTCCTACAGCACGCCTCAGTACAGGTTAGGCTCCATTTCCAGCTCAACCCCGAATCGCTCGTGGATATCTGCCTGAATCCGCCGCGCCAGGTCATGCAGCTGCGCCCCGCTCGCCTGGCCATAATTGACCAGCACCAACGACTGCAACCGATGCACGCCGGCATCGCCATCGCGATAGCCCTTCCACCCCGCCTGTTCGATCAACCACCCTGCCGCCAGCTTCACCTGGCCATCGGCCTGGAGATAAGCCACGACACCCGGGAACTGCCCCCGTATACGCTCGACAAGCGCGGCAGACACCACTGGGTTCTTGAAAAAGCTCCCGGCATTGCCCAACTCGGCGGGGTCCGGCAACTTCTCGCGGCGAATGCTGCAGATGGCATCACTGATCGCCTGCGCACTCGGCTGCACTACGCCCTGCTCCACCAAACGCTGGCGCACAGGGCCATAGTCCAGGTGGGCTTGCAGCGTGTGGGTCAGCATGAAGCGCACGCGTAAGATCAGCCAGCGCCCAGGGTTACGCTTGAACAGGCTGTCGCGGTAGCCAAAGGCGCATTCTTCCAGCCCAAAGTCACGCAGCTCGCCGGTCTGGCGGTCCAGCGCAGTCAAGCCGGCGAACACGTTCTTGATCTCGACGCCATAGGCGCCCACGTTCTGCATGGGCGCAGCGCCCACCGTGCCCGGGATCAGGCTGAGGTTCTCCAGCCCGCAAAAACCTTGTGCCAGCGTCCACTGCACGAACGGGTGCCAGGGCTCGCCCGCCTCGGCTTCGACCACAACGTGCTCACCGTCATCGCTGAGCACGCGGCGGCCACGGCTGGCCATGTGCAGCACCAACGCGTCGACATCACCGGTCAGCAGCAGGTTGCTGCCACCGCCAATAACCAGCACCGGCACGCCTCGGCGGTGCGCTTCGGCCAGCGCATCACGCACCTCGTCGTCATCATGCACCTGGCTGAAATGCCGGGCCCTGACGTCAATGCCAAAGGTGTTGTAAGGCTTGAGCGAAACGTGCTCCTGCCACAGCGCTGTCATAACCGCCCCTTGATTTCCGCGACCAACGCTTTGCACGCTTCCTCAATCAGGTCCAGGACCTGCTCGAAACCCTCCGCGCCGCCGTAGTACGGGTCTGGCACTTCATCGAGTTTCGCGCCATAGCGGCGCAGGAACAGGTCGAGCTCGCCGGGCGAAGACTGCGGGCGCATGGCACGCAAATGGCTCAAGTTGCTTTCGTCCATGGCCAGGATCAGGTCGTACTCGGCAAAGTGGGCCACATTGACCTGCTGTGCGCGCTGCTGCGAAAGGTCGTAGCCCCGCGCCAGAGCGGCCTTGCAGGTGCGGCTGTCGGGCGCCTTGCCGACATGCCAGTCACCGGTACCGGCAGACGCCACGTGCACCTGCTCGGCAAGCCCCGCGGCCTGCAACTGATGGCGCAGCACGCCTTCGGCGGTAGGCGAGCGACAGATGTTGCCCAGGCAAACGAACAGGACGCGCATCAGGCCTCCAGCAAGCGCCGTACGCGCTCCAGGTCTTCAGGGGTATCGACACCCACCGCGGGCGCCTCGAGGGCGTCTTCGACATGAATGCGCACACCATGCCACAAGGCACGCAACTGCTCCAAGGCTTCGGTTTGCTCGAGCCAGCACGGGCCCCAACCGACGAAGTCCTGAAGGAAGCCCACGCGGTAGGCATACATGCCGATGTGGCGACGATAAGGCACGCCTTCCGGCAGTTGCTCGCGGTTGGCGGCGAAGGCATCACGCGCCCAGGGCAGCGGCGCACGGCTGAAGCTCAGGGCCAGGCCGTTCTTGTCGCAGACCACCTTGACCGCATTAGGGTTGAACACCACCTGTGGCTCGTGGATCGGCTCGGCCAAGGTGGCGATACCAGCTTCCGGGTGGGTCGCCAGGTTGGCCGCCACCTGGTCGATGATCACCGGCGGAATCAGCGGCTCGTCGCCCTGCACGTTGACCACGATGGCGTCGGCGGGCAGCCCGAGGTGCGCTGCCACTTCGGCCAGGCGGTCGGTACCGGATTCGTGGTCGGCGCGAGTCAGCAGCACTTCGGCGCCAAATGCCTGGCAGGCCTCGACGATGCTGGCGTCATCCGTGGCGATGACCACACGGCTGGCCGCGCTCTTGCGCGCCTGTTCCCACACGTGCTGGACCATCGGCTTACCGGCGATCAGCGCCAGCGGCTTGCCCGGCAGGCGCGAAGAGCGCAGGCGGGCGGGGATCACTACCGTGTAGTCCGGGCTCATTTGTCCAGGCGCTCATCGTCGGTCAAGGTACGCGCTTCGCTTTCCAGCATCACCGGGATGCCGTCGCGAATCGGGTAAGCCAGGCCCGCGCCCTTGCTGATCAGCTCGGTCTTGTCGGCGCTGAGCTTGAGCGGGCCCTTGGTGATCGGGCAGGCCAGGATATCGAGCAGTTTGGTGTCCATGGAAGCTTCCTTGAGGCCAGGTGGCCGGAAATTGAAAAGGGGCTCAGGGCGTTGGGTGCCCAGGCAGCAGGCGCTGCAACTGGCTGTCGAACCAGGCGCTGAAGGCAGGCGACGGCTGCGCCTCGACGGCCAGGTACCACCAGTCGTCAGCGGCGAAGGCACGGCATTTGACTGCATCTTTCTCAGTCATCACCAACGGTAACGGCGGCGTGAACGACAGGCGCTCGGCGCTGAACTGCGCATGGTCTGCGAACGGGTGCGGCACCGGCTGCCAGTTTAGCCCTTGCAGGGTATTGAAGAAACGCTGCGGGTTACCGATGCCCGCCACCGCGTGCAGGCGCTGGCCAGGCGGGAACAGATTCACGCCACGCCGCTCACCGCTGCGCACATTGACCAGTGCCGAGGGCTGCAAGCTGAAGGCAAAGCCCGCGGGTGAGTCGGCGCGAGCACCGTTGAACAGCACTGCGTCGGCTTCTTGCAGGCGCTCGGCCGGCTCGCGCAGCGGCCCGGCGGGCAGGCAGCGGCCATTGCCCAGGCCGCGGGCGGCGTCGATCAGCACCAGCTCCAGGTCTCGCGCCAGGCGGTAGTGCTGCATGCCGTCATCGCACAGGACCAGGTCAAGCGGCTCACTGGCCAGCAGCGCCTGCACCGCACGCGAGCGGTCGGGGTCAATCATCAGCGGTACGCCCGTGCGCTGGACGATCAACAGCGGCTCGTCACCAGCCTGGTCGGCAGCCTGGTCGGCCTCAACGCGCCAAGGCAGGTGAGCTGGCTTGGCGCCATAACCGCGGCTGACCACACCGACCTTGAGCCCCTGCCGGCGGCAATGCTCGATCAGCCAGAGGATCATCGGCGTCTTGCCAGTGCCACCCACGGTAATGTTGCCCACCACGATTACCGGCACCGGCGCGCGGTAGCTGGCACTTTCGCCACTGAGAAACCGCGCACGCTTGCGCGTCACCACGCGGCGGTACAGGGCTTCAAGCGGGCGCAGCAGCGCCAGGGCCGGGTGCCCGGCGTACCAGGCGGCGAGCAAACGGTCGGCAAAGGCCATCAAGGCGTCCCCTGGGCTGCCTCGACGGTGGTCATGCGCAACTGGCTGAAACCGAGCTTGCCGGCCGCATCCATCGCAGTCACCACGGCCTGGTGCGGTGTCTTGCCGTCGGCGCTGATCGCCAGCGGTAACGTGTGATCGCCGCCCGACTCACGCTCAATGGCCTCGCTCAAGGTGGCCAGGTCGCTTTTGGGCAGCAGGTTGTTGTTGACCGAATACACGCCCTCGGCGCTGATGGTGACTTCCACCAGTTTGCGCTCATCGGCCGGTGGCTGCTCGGCGCTGGCGGCCTCGGGCAGTTCGACGCGCAGTTGCGTCTCGCGGGTGAAAGTGGTGGTGACCACGAAGAACAGCAACAGGACGAACACCACGTCGATCAGCGACGCCAGGTTGATGTCGACGTTTTCCCGCTGGCGGTTGCGCCGAAACTTCACGCCTTGCCTCCGGCCACTTCGACTTCACGGTCGCCCTGGATCACTTCCACCAGTTTGATCGCCTCTTGTTCCATGCCAACCACCAGCTCATCGATGCGGCGCAGCAGGAAACGGTGGAAGAACACCGCCGGGATACCGATCATCAAGCCTGCTGCGGTGGTGACCAGGGCCTTGGAAATACCCCCGGCCAGCACGGCGGCGTTGGCAGTCATCTGCGAGCCCATGAAGGCGCTGAAAATGTCGATCATGCCCAGCACGGTGCCCAGCAGGCCCAGCAACGGGGCCATCGCGGCAATGGTGCCAAGGGTGCTGATGTAACGCTCCAGCTCGTGGATGACGCGCGATGCGGCCTCCTCGATGCACTCTTTCATGATTTCGCGGCCATGGCGCGAGTTGGCGAGGCCTGCGGCAAGGATTTCGCCCAGCGGCGAATCGGCGCGCAGGGCCTTGAGCTTGTCACTGGTGAGTTGCTTGTCCTTGATCCACATCCAGACCTGGCCCAGCAGGTGTGGCGGGGTCACGCGACTGGCGCGCAGGGTCCACAGGCGCTCGACGACGATAGCCATGGCAACGATGGAACTCAGAATGATCGGCAGCATCATCCAACCACCGGACTTGACCAATTCCCACACAGTAAACGCCCCTTCGGAAAAAGGCCGCCACTCTACCATAGGACCGCCGGGGGCTCATCTGCCGAAGGTCAGGGAATTGGCCGGACCCACTTACCACCTTGGTGACAGTCCAGATACATCACCAAACCTGAAAGCAGTGCTGCACCTGTGGGAGCGGGCTTGCCCGCGAAAGGGCCCGATCAGCCACTGCCCGCTTCACGCCAGAAGCGCCGCTGCCCCCGCACCCCCTCAACGTCACCCTGCCCCCCCAGCACCAAGCGCAACGCGCCCTCCACCGCTGTATCATGAATCGCCAGCCCATGCCGCCGATAGCGCTCGAGCACCTGGGCATGCGGATGACCAAAACCATTGTTGCGCCCCCGCGAAATCAGCACCCCACGTGGCGCCGTGGCGCGGATGAATGCCTCGGTGGACGAGCTGCGACTGCCATGGTGCGGGGACTGCAGCCAATCGATGCGGGGTGTTTCAGTGGATGCCAGCCAGGCCCGTTCGGCAGCGGCTTCCAAATCGCCTGCCAACAGCAAGCGCTCCCCTTGCGCCTCGACCAGCAGCACGCATGAGCGGTCGTTGCTGCTCTGCCCTTCAGCCCAATGCCACAGGGAAAAACGCACGCCATCCCACTCCCATTGCTCACCCGTGACACACGGCTGCAGCCCAAGACCCTCCAGCCCCTCGCCACCGAGCACCCGCGTGACCGGGATGCCCTGCGCAATGGCCAGCGCGCCCCCGGCATGGTCGGCATGGGCGTGGCTGATCAGCATCGCATCCAAGTGGCTTACGCCCAGCTTGCGCAGGGTCGGCAGCACCACCCGCTCCCCCGCGTCGTACTCCCCTTTTGCTGGCCCCGCATCGTAGAGCAGGCTGTGCTGGCGGGTACGCAGCAGCACCGCGAGCCCCTGGCCGACATCCAACTGCCAGACTTCTACCTGCCCCAAGGGCACCGACTCGCGGGGCACCCATAACGCCAGCAGCATGAGCCCGCCCAACCCCCGCAAGGGCACGCCACGGGGTAGCAGCACCAGCAACGCACCCAGGCACACCACTGACCAGGCCCACAGCGGCAAGGCTGGCGGCACCCACGCCGGGCGCCAGCTCGCGGCCAGGGCCAGGACCCTGAACAGCACCTCCAGCAAGCCCCCGGCCAGCCACAGCAACGCTTCGCCGACACCCGCCACGGGCAACAGCAGCGTGCCCAGCAAAGCCAACGGCAACACCGCAAGGCTGACCGACGGCACCGCCAGCAAGTTGGCCAGGGGCGCACTCAGGCTCACTGGCAAGCCAGTGGCCAGCAGCACCGGCAGCAAGCCGATGGCGATCACCCACTGCGCACGCGTCCAGGCCTGCCAGGGCCGCCAGCCGCCCAAGCGGGCACTGAAGCAGTAGATCAAGGTCGCCACGGCGGCAAACGACAGCCAGAACCCCGGCAACAGCGCCGCCAAGGGTTCGAACAACAGCACCGCGACCAGCGCCAGCAGCAATGGCAGCATTGCGCCAAGGTGACGAAAGCGCAGACGCCAAAGCAACACTACCGCCAGCATCAGGCAGGCCCGCTGCACCGGCACACCGCCACCGGCAAGCCAGCCGTAGGCCAGCGCTGCGGTCATCGCCAGGCCGCAGGCCGAGGGAAGCCAGGGCAGCTGCGCGGGCCACAGGCCCCAGCGTGCCAGCCCGGCAACCAGGCCATAGAGCAACCCCGCCACCAGGCCGATGTGCTGCCCGGAAATCACCAGCAGGTGCACCGTGCCTGTGGCCTGCAGCGTCTGCCAGTCCTCGCGGGGCAGGCCCGCACCGTCGCCCAGCACCAAGGCCACCAACGCCGCTTGCCGGCCATTGGCCTCGACCGCCAACAACCGTTGCCGCAGTTGGTCTCGCCAGCTGCCCGCTACAGCGCTCAATACCTGCCCGGCCTTGACCGTGCCAGTAGCCCCCACTCGCCGAGCCAGCAACTGTGCCTCTCGATCAGGCCCATGGGGGTTGAGCAGGCCGGCAGGCCGCTGCAAGGTCACTGCCAACCGCCACTGTTCGCCCGCCCGCACAGCCGGCCCGTTGAACCAGCTCAGTTGCAAGCGTTGCGGCAGTTCGCCGCGCCGTGAGTGGGGCTGTTCCAGTTCGAAGCGCACGCCATGCGCGGTACGGCTCGGCAGGCCGACAACCTTGCCCTCCAGCCACAACGTGCGGCCATCCAGTTCAGGCGCGAGTCGATCATCCAGCGCTCGCTGGGCCGACCCGCACGCCCAGCACAGGCCCAACAGAAACCAGCCTACTGGCCAAAACCGCGTGAACAGGCTGGCAACACCACCGACAAACAGCAGAAGTAGCCATCCGACCGATGGCAATATGGGGAGAAAGCCCAGGCAGAGCAGCCCGAGCGCGAGCGCAAACATCCCTGTGCGCATGAGGTAGAGCTCCGCTGCGAAATGACCTTCTCAGGCATAGCGCAAATGCCGGCAAAGCTTGCTCAACAATTGTCACAAACTCTAAACGAGGCCGTTAAGGAATCAAGGCATACTGCCCCGATCAACGCCCCGGGAGCCTACATGCCGCGCCGACTTTTCAAACGCTACATGCCGGATCCGACCAGCATTCGGGAACACAAGTCCTTACGCTTTTTCGGCACGTTGCTGCACGACCCGAACCTCTGGCACCTGAACCGGCACTCGGTGGCCCGGGCCATGGGTGTGGGCCTGTTCGCGGCGCTTATCCCCATCCCCATGCAGATGCTGCTGGCCGCTGCGCTGGCGATCCCGGTGCGCGGCAACCTGCCGATCGCGGTCAGCCTGGTGTGGCTGACCAACCCGCTGACCATGCCACCGGTGTTCTTCGTCACCTACATGACCGGCGCCTGGCTGCTGCAGATACCGCCGCGCACCCTGCCCGACGACCTGACCTTCGAATGGATCACCGACCAGCTGTCGACCCTGTGGCAACCCTTCCTGCTCGGCTCGGTGGTGTGTGGCGTGGTGCTGGGCATCCTCGCCTACTTCAGCACCTTGCTGTACTGGCGTTGGTGGGTGGGCCGGCAGTGGCGCCGGCGCAAACTCAAAGGCTCAGGCGCGCATGCCGCGGCCGCTGACCAGCAGGCGGATGCACAGGGTGTACAGCACTGCGGTAGCCACCAACATAAAGGTGATCGCCGTCCCGATACTGATATCCGACACCCCTAGGATGCCGTAGCGGAACGAGTTGACCATGTGCAGCACCGGGTTGGCCAGTGACACGGTCTGCCAGAACGGCGGCAGCAGGTTGATCGAGTAGAACACCCCGCCCAGGTAAGTCAGCGGCGTCAGCACGAAGGTCGGGATGATCGAGATATCGTCGAAGTTGCGCGCGAACACCGCGTTGACGAAGCCCAGTAACGAGAAGATGGTGGCCGTCAGCAGTACCACGACCACGGTCACACCCAGGTGATGCACCTGCAGGTCGGTGAAGAACATCGACAGGATGGTGACGATCACCCCGACCGCCAAGCCACGCAGCACGCCACCCAGCACATACCCCACAAGAATGGTGTGTGGCGACACCGGGGACACCATCAGCTCCTCGATGGAGCGCTGGAACTTGCTGCCGAAGAAGCTCGACACCACGTTACCGTAGGAGTTGGTGATCACCGACATCATGATCAGCCCCGGCACGATGTACTGCATGTAGGTGAAGCCGCCCATGTCGCCGATCTGCCGGCCGATCAGGTTACCGAAGATGACGAAGTATAAAACCATGGTGATCGCTGGCGGCAGCAGGGTCTGCGGCCAGATGCGCAAAAAGCGCCGTACTTCGCGGTAGACGATGGTGTTCAGGGCGACCCAGTTGGTGCGCAGTTCCACACTCATACGGCCACCTTCGACAGGTTTTTTTCCACCAGGGACACGAACAGCTCCTCAAGTCGATTGGTCTTGTTTCGCAGGCTTTGCACCTCGATGTTCTGCAGCGCCAGCTGGCCGAACAGTGCGGTAATGCCGATGTCCTTCTCCACCTGCACTTCCAGGGTGTGCGGGGTCAGCAGCCGGCACGGGTAGCCTTGCAGCACAGGCGGCGAGGCCAGGTCCTGCTTGATGTCGAGGACGAAGGTCTCGACGTGCAGCTTGCCCAGCAGCTGGCGCATGCTGGTGTTCTCGACGATGGTGCCGTGGTCGATGATGCCGATGTTGCGGCACAGCTGCTCGGCCTCTTCCAGGTAGTGGGTGGTGAGGATGATGGTGATGCCCTTCTGGTTGAGCTCGGTGAGGAAGCTCCACATCGAACGGCGCAGCTCGATGTCCACACCCGCGGTGGGCTCGTCGAGGATCAGCAGGCGCGGTTCGTGGATCAAGGCACGGGCGATCATCAGGCGGCGCTTCATGCCACCCGACAACGAGCGGGAAGGCACGTCACGCTTGTCCCACAGCCCCAGCTGGGTGAGGTACTGCTCGGCGCGCTCCTTGGCAAGCTTTGGCGGGATGCCGTAGTAGCCTGCCTGGGTGACGACGATGTCGAAGACCTTCTCGAACTGGTTGAAGTTGAACTCTTGCGGCACCACGCCCAGGCAGCGCTTGAGCGCCGAAGGCTCGCGGTCCAGGTCGTGGCCGAATACGTTCACCGTGCCGCTGGTCTTGTTGACCAGGGTCGAAAGAATACCGATGGTGGTGGATTTGCCGGCGCCGTTGGGGCCGAGCAAGGCGAAGAAGTCGCCTTCGGCAACGTCCAGGTCGATGCCCTTGAGGGCCTGGAAGCCATTACCGTAGGTCTTGGTCAGCTGTCGAATGGACAGGGCGGAACTCATAGCGGGCCATTTACCGAGAAAAAAGGTTCAGGACACGCCAGGCAAAGTCACTGGCGCAGTGAGTGCGGCCATGGTGCAAGGCCCGGCCACACAAGTACAGTCACATGTATTGATAATGACTATCGAGGCAGGTTCAAGTCAGCGCGGTCATCACGGCCGCCTGGTAGGCCGGGCGCTGCTTCAGGCGCGCATACCAGGCCTCCAGGTGATACATGGCCGGGCGCTCGATAGGCATTTTGAACCAGGCGTAGATGAAGCTACCCAGTGGGATGTCGCCCATGCCGATCTGGTCACCGGACAGGTACGGCTGCTGGGCCAGGGTTTCGTCGGCGATGGCTAGCAATTGCGCGCACTGCTTGTGCGCGGCGTTGATCGCCACCCAGTCGCGCTGGTCTTCCGGCGTGCGCAGCAGGCCCCAGAACAGCGGGCGGAAGGGGGTAGCGAAGGACGAGGTGGTCCAGTCCATCCACTTGTCGGCCAAGGCGCGCTGGCGCGGGTCTTCCAGGTACCAGCCCTGCTCGGCGCCGTACTCGGCGCACAGGTAGCGAACGATGGTGTTGGACTCCCACAGCGTCAGGTCGACGTCTTCGAGCATCGGCACCAGGCCGTTGGGGTTGCGGGCGCGGTAATGCGGCTCGTTGACCACGCCGAAGGCGCCGCCGGCGTCGATGGATTCGAAATCAAGGCCCAACTCGTGGGCGATCCACAGCGCCTTGCGCACATTGCTCGAATTCTTGCGGCCCCAGATCTTCAGCATGGCAACGTCCTTATGGAATGCAGAGGGTGAACAGTCTACTCCAGAGTTTTATTGCCTGTACTGGCCTCTTCGCGGGCAAGCCCGCTCCCACAGGAATCACCACAATCTTCAAACCAACGGTATCCCTGTGGGAGCGGGCTTGCCCGCGAAAGGGCCGGCACAGGCCAACAATGATCTGAAACTCCCACCGCCACACCCTGTCACTGTTCTGAACAGGCCGTTCACAGCGTTGCGTCTAAGCTGTCTGGGACGGCTCAAGCCCTTGGTTCCAAGGAGGACCGATTATGTTGCTGTTGTGGTTGGTGGTACTGGTGATCGGCGCGGCATACCTCACGCACCGGCGCCTGGCGCCCTTGCAGATACTGGGCATCATGGCAGCCTACGTGCTGCTGATGGGTATTTTCAGCAGCGCACCCGG
Source organism: Pseudomonas sp. LAIL14HWK12:I7 (assembly GCF_000483465.1). Lineage (NCBI taxonomy): Bacteria > Pseudomonadati > Pseudomonadota > Gammaproteobacteria > Pseudomonadales > Pseudomonadaceae > Pseudomonas > Pseudomonas sp. LAIL14HWK12:I7. The sequence continues at coordinate 691,590 of NZ_KI519605.1, read as the reverse complement.
CTGGCTGCTGGCCCTGCTGTGGGTCGTGCTGGCCGTGAAAATCGCCTTGGTGGCCCTGCCGGAATGGCGGCGCAAGGTGTTCACCGGCCCAGTGTTCAAGTGGTTCCAGCGTACCCTGCCGCCCATGTCGCAGACCGAGCGCGAAGCCATCGACGCCGGCACCGTCTGGTGGGATGGCGAACTGTTCAGCGGCCGCCCCGACTGGCGCACCTTGCTGGCCTACCCGGCACCGAAACTGACTGAAGAAGAACAGGCCTTCATCGACGGCCCCACTGAAGAACTGTGCGCCATGGTCAGCGACTGGCAGATCGGCCAGGACATGGACCTGCCCCCTGAAGCCTGGGCGCACATCAAAGCGCAGGGCTTCTTCGCCCTGATCATCCCCAAGGAATACGGCGGCAAGGGCTTCTCGGCCTACGCCCACTCGCAGGTTGCAATGAAACTGGCCACCCGCAGCGGCGACCTGGCCTCGACGGTGATGGTGCCCAACTCGCTCGGCCCGGCCGAACTGCTGCTGCACTACGGCACCGATGAACAACGCAGCCACTACCTGCCGCGCCTGGCACGCGGCGACGAGATCCCCTGCTTCGCCCTGACCGGCCCACTGGCGGGCTCGGATGCCGGCGCCATGCCGGATACCGGCATCATCTGCAAAGGCCATTGGCAAGGCGAAGAAGTCATCGGGCTGCGCCTGAACTGGGAAAAACGCTATATCACCCTCGGCCCGGTCGCGACCCTGCTCGGCCTGGCGTTCAAGGCCTACGACCCGGAGCACTTGCTGGGCGACGAAGAGGACTTGGGTATCAGCCTGGCGCTGATTCCTACCGACACCCCGGGCGTGGAGATCGGCAAGCGCCACCTGCCGCTCGGCGCCGCCTTCATGAACGGCCCCAACAGCGGCAAGGACGTGTTCGTGCCCCTAGACATGCTGATCGGCGGCCAGGCCATGCTCGGCAAGGGCTGGATGATGCTGATGAACTGCCTGTCGGTGGGCCGCTCCATCTCGCTGCCAGCAGTGGGCACTGGTGCCGCCAAGTACACCAGCCTGGTGACGGGCCAGTACGCCAATATCCGCGAACAGTTCAACGTGCCGCTGGCAGCCTTCGAAGGCATCCAGGAGTCCTTGGCGCGCATTGGCGGCAATGCCTGGCTGATGGACAGCGCCCGATTGCTGACCGCCAAAGCGGTGGACCTGGGCGAAAAACCTTCGGTGCTGTCGGCGATCCTCAAGTATCACCTGACCGAACGTGGCCGCGAGTGCATCCAGCACGCCATGGACGTGCACGGCGGCAAGGGCATCATCATGGGCCCGAACAACTACCTGGGGCGCAATTGGCAGGGTGCGCCGATCTTCATCACCGTCGAGGGGGCCAACATCCTCTCGCGCAACCTGATGATCTTTGGCCAAGGCGCCATTCGCTGTCACCCGTTCGTGCTCAAGGAAATGGCGCTGGCCGGCCGCGAAGACCGTGAGCAGGCGCTGGTCGAGTTCGATGAGCTGCTGATGAAGCACATCATGTTCGCTGCCGGCAACGCCGCCAGCACCATCGTGCTCGGCCTGGGGCTGGGGCGCCTCAAACGGGTGCCAGGCGATGCCTTGAGCCAGGGCTATTTCCGTGCCTTGAATCGCCAGGCTGCAGCGTTTGCTCTGCTGGCAGATTTGTCGATGATGCTGTTGGGCGGTGCACTCAAGCGCCGCGAGCGCCTGAGCGCTCGCCTGGGTGACGTGCTGAGCTACCTGTATCTGTCCAGCGCGGCACTCAAGCGGTATCACGACCTCGGCTCGCCGGAGCACATGCAACCTCTTCTGCGCTGGGCCATGGAAGAGAGCCTGGGCAAGGCCGAGCAGGCGCTCGACCGGCTTCTCGACAACTTCCCCAACCGCTTCGTCGGCTGCGCCCTGCGCGTACTGGTCTTCCCCTTCGGCCGCTGCCACACCGGCCCCAGCGATGAACTGGACGCCGAAGTGGCGGATCTGATTGGCCGGCAAAAGGGCGACCCGGCGCTGGAAGAACTGCTGGCTGGGTGTTATCGACCACAAGCTGAGGGTGATCCGGTCGCTGCGCTGCAGCGTGCGAGCGACTTGCTGGATGACGCCGCACCTTTGCACAAGGCACTGCATCAGGCCCTGAAGGACGGCAAGGTAAAACCTGCCGCTGGGCAATCGGCTATCGATGCTGCTGTCGAGGCTGGCGCACTGCAGCCTGCTGAGGCACAGCGCCTTCATGCCGCCGAACAGGCTCGGCGCGCAGTGATCGATGTCGATGCTTTCGATAAGGAGCAGCTGGGGCCTACACCTGGCAAGGTACGTTGAACGCTCGCGCAAAAGGGGCCGCACAGCGGTCCCTGCCAGCGTATACTCCGGCCCCGTTTTTCAGACACACCGAGGACCCTTTCATGGCCAACCCGCACCTGGAGTATCACCTGCAACTGCTGCAACACCTGCGCACCATCCTGGCTGCCCTCGGTGAAGCCGAGCAGGTGCCGGAAGAAAGCCACGCCCTATTCCTCGAGCGTTTCGACGAACTGCTCACCCTGCTGCCCCAGAACCCGCTGGAAAGCCAGTACCTCGGCCAGGACCTGCTCTGCCAAGTGATCCAGCGTTATCCGCAAATTGCTCACCTCGTGCCGCGCGATTTGTTGTGGTTCTTTGGTGGTGATTGCCTGCACTTCATGCCCGACGATGAACTCGACCTCTACCAGCAACTGGAAGAGCGCCGCCATGAAGCTGAGCAAGAGGGTGAGCCATTCGACTGGCACTTGGAAAAGCAACTACTGAGTCAAACTGACAAAGGCAGTACGCACTAAACTGAAACACCTCCCCAGCGCCTTGCTTTGCATCAAGGCGCTCCGTTAAAAATCCCACAATCAATTAGCTTATTCCTACATCCTGCAAAACTCATGGCCGTTAGTATTTGCGTCGAGGCGTTACAGGCACGCTTCGTGCAATTTCCTCACCCTCACTAACCCCTTCAACCATGAGCCACAGTATGAAACGCAAACTAATCGCACTCCCCCTAGGCCTCTTTGCCAGCTTGATGGGCAGCTCCGCCTTCGCCAGTTCCGTTTTCTTCGAAGGCACCATCACTTCTGAAACATGCCCGATCGAAATTGTTAACCCAGGCGACGGTAGCGTGGACAATCGGGTTGCAATGGGTGACGTCCCGATGGGCAGGTTCGGTGGCGTCGCCGGCACCGAAGTACGTGGTGCCACTTTTGCCGTCCGCGTACCGCCTAAAGCTAGCTGCGGCATTACCGAAAACAATGCGAATGTCACCTTTAACGGTGATCCGGACGGCAGCGGAAGCTACTTCAAGGTCAACCCTGTGAGCGGCGCCGCCACGGGTGTCTCGATCGTGATCCGCGACAGCAGCAATGCATCGATCGCGCCTGGCGGAACGTCGGTTGACTATGCACTCAACCAAACTGGGCCCACCGACCTGAGGTTTGATGCCTACTACCGCTCCACCGCCGCTACCGTAACCGCAGGTCTAGCATCGGCTCACGTCCGCTATTCGGTTGCTTATAAGTAAGCAACGCGTGTCACCCGGTGCCTTGCGCACCTCGCTAAACCATCCAGGCGTTAATGATACGCCTGGGTGCAATGGGTAACCGTTATGATCAATCCACTCAGATTCACGGCTGGCTTACGTTTTGCCGCTTGTATTTCCCTGGCCATAAGCATGCTCGCCGCCCCTGCCATCAGCCAGGCCGCTTTGACATTGAATAATACCCGCATTGTTTTCAATGGCGATAAGCGAAGCACGTCCGTCATCGTGAAAAACCCGTCCAAGAGTACGTACGCGGTACAAACCTGGATCAATACCGTCGCGGATGACACCACCACGGCTGTTCCGTTTGCCGTCTCCCCCATCTTATTCAAACTTAACGCGGCCAACGAACAACTTATTCAAATAAGTGGTTTACCCCACACATTACCGAATGACCGTGAATCATTGTTTTTTTTCAATATGCAAGAAATCCCCCAAGCCAGCACCGAACCCGGCAACCAACTCAATATCGCCCTGCGCACGCGAATCAAACTGTTCTATCGGCCGCCAGCGCTTAAGGGCACGCCCACAGGCCAATTGAAGTCTCTGGTGTTCTCGCTGAGCGAGAAAAATGGCACCCCCTCTTTGCTGGTTCGCAACCCATCGCCGTTTCACATCACCTTCGTTCGACTCGAGGTCAGCGGCCAGGGGCAGCAGCACACCTTGAACAACACCGACATGCTGGAACCCTTCGCCGAGCATGCCTACCCGCTCACGGGAATCAAGCCAGCTCCAGGCTTGCAGGCACAGTTTTCCGTCATCAATGACTATGGCGGTTACACCGAACCTCTGACGCTGCCGATCCACCTGCCTAACTAGAGCCAGCCACCACGCAAGTCGCAAGGAATCGTCATGATGTTCCTCCCCTTATCACGCTGGCGTGCGTCACGCCATCAGCGCGGCGCATTGCTGTGCCTGCTAGGTAGCTCGGCATTGATACTGGTGCCCACTGTTAAAGCGGAGACCGGCTTCCAGAGCGGCTTTCTCCGCCAGGTGCCGGGCCAGTCCGAAGACGTAGGCGCCTGGTCATTGGGCATGTTGACCCGCGACCAGGACCTTGCACCAGGCCTCTACCGGGTGAGCGTGCACGTCAACCTTGAACCACAGGGCGAGCACGAACTGGATTTCCAGCCTACCGCCGAGGGTGAGCTGCAACCTTGCCTGCCCGCCAAGTTGCTGGGTGAATGGGGTTTGCGACTTGATGCACTGGCCAACATCGAGGATCAGCATCGCGCCTGTCTGGATCTGAAGGCTGTTGTGCCCGGCGCGCAAATCGACTTCAGGGCCAGCGAATTGCGGGTGGCCATTTCGATTCCGCAAATCGCCATGCGCCGAGACGCCAGCGGCCAGGTCGACCCCGCGCACTGGGACAGCGGTATCAACGCTGCCTTCGTCAGCTATCAAGCCTCAACCCTGCAAGGCCGCAGCCGTTACACGGGCAATTACAGCAGTGACGACCTGCACTTGAACAGCGGCGTCAACCTTGGCGAATGGCGCTTGCGCAGCACTCAGTCCTGGCGTCAGGACCAACAGGGTAACCGTGAATGGACCAGGGCCCAGACTTACGCGCAACGCGATATCCCCGGGACCCGCGCCAACCTAACAGTCGGGGAAACATTCACCGACAGCGATATATTCCGTGGCATTCCTATCTCTGGCATATCCAGACCAACCGAGAACAGGATCAGCATGTCCGATCAGGGCACCAACGGTTCTTGCGACTTGACCAGGCCGTGATCCTGCACCCGCAACGGCCTGCCTCCAGGGCCGTTGCCTGGTGACGAATTTTCCATCCATTGAGTAGGAGTTTTCCTACATTTTTCGCGACCAACCGTGACTAACCTCGCGGCTTAACAGATCCGTCCCTCACAAATAAGAGAAGGGTCTTACAGGAAAACACTCACTTTGATGGTGCCCTCATGCCAAGTCGCCCTCCCTTCCCTCCCCGCCGCCGTTCACCAGCGGCTGGGTTCATGCTGTTCGGCCCCCTGCTGTTCGCCACCTCTGCCTGGGGCGAAACCCTGATCAGCGACGATACCCAGCTCGGTGCAGGCAGCACGCTGGACAGCTACCGGGTAATCGGCCCAGCCACACTTACCGCCGAGGGTGCGACGACCCTGCAGATCGCCGCCGAGGCAGGCTCCACCGTGAATCTGTCCGACAGCCAGGTCACCGCCGAAACCAACGCCAATGGCCTGTCGCTCAGAAGCGCCAGCGCCACCGTGCAACGTACCACCATCAGCAGCAACACTCGCGGCCTTGGCTTGAGCAACGGTTCGACCGCCGTGATCAGCGACAGCGTGGTCGAGGGTGGCGTCCAGGGCGCAACCATCAACGCCAGCACTGCCGAACTGCAACGCAGCGCGCTGAGGGGTACCGATGCTGCGAGCGAAGGGGTGCGCATGGTGGCGGGCACCCTGACTGCCAAAGAGGGCAGCACCCTCAGTGGTGGCAGCTATGGTGCGCGCATCCTTGAGGACAATGGCCGCGGCGGCTCCACGCTGGTCGTGGACAACAGCCTGGTCGAAGGGCGCAACGGCCCAGCAATCATGGTAGGACGCGGTGCGGGCTTCGCAGCTTCCGCACAGATCGACGTGCTCAACGGCGCTACCTTGAGCGGTGGCAATGGCGTATTGCTGGAGGTGGCGGACGACGCTTCCGCCAACCTACGGGTCAATGACAGCCACTTGCACGGCGATATCGTCGCGGCCGCCGGCGGCACCGCGAACGTGTTGCTGGAGAATCGCGCCACCCTCACGGGCCGCCTGGATAACGTCGCCAGCCTGGGAATCAACAGCGGCGCCGAGTGGGTCCTGATCGAGAACAGCCACACCAGCGACCTCACCCTCAATGAAGGTGCAGTGCGCTTCGGCGGGCCAGGGGACTTCTTCACCCTGTCGGTGGACAAGCTGGCAGGCAACGGCACCTTTATCATGGAGGCAGACTTCAGCACCGCTCAGTCGGACTTCCTTGAGGTGACGGGCACCGCCAGCGGCACTCATCAGTTGCTGATCAGCCCCAGCGGCAATGACCCGCTTGCCGACAACAGCCTTCATGTGGTGCACACCGCCGCGGGCGATGCGCAGTTCTCACTGGCGGGGGGCGCTGTGGACCTGGGTGCGTATTCCTACGACCTGGTGCAACGAGACAGCAACGATTGGTACCTGGACGTAGCTACCCGCACGGTCAGCCCTGGCACACAGTCGGTCATGGCACTGGCCAATGTGGCACCCACCATCTGGTATGGCGAGCTGGGCACCTTGCGCAGCCGCATGGGCGAGGTGCGCCGTGACCCGCGCAAAGCCGGTGGCTGGGTACGCACCTACGCCAACCAGTACAACGTTTCGGGCACCTCTGGCGCCGCTTACCAGCAACAGCAGCAAGGGCTGTCGATCGGTACCGACACACCCGTGGCTGCTGGCGACGGTAACTGGCTGGTCGGGGTCACGGCTGGCTACAGCAACTCTGACCTCAACCTCACCCGGGGCTCGTCGGCCAGCGTCGACAGCTACCATGCCGGCGCTTATGCCACCTGGCTCGATCCCGACAGCGGCTACTACTTCGACGCCGTGGCTCGGCTCAACCGGTTCAAGAACCAGGCTGACGTGCGCATGAGCGACGACAGCAAGGCCAAGGGCGATTATGCCGCCCTGGGTGCCGGCGTATCGCTGGAAGTGGGGCGCCAACTGGCCCTGGCAGATGGCTGGTTCGTCGAACCCTTCGCGCAGTTGTCCGGGCTTGTGGTGCAAGGCAAGGACTACACCCTGGATAACGGCATGCGTGCCGAAAGCGAACGCACCCGTTCGGTGCTGGGCAAAGTGGGCAGCACCGTAGGGCGCACCTTCACAGCCGGCGAAGGGCGCAGCGTGCAACCTTACCTGCGGGTTGCCGCCGTTCACGAATTCGTCAATGACAACCAGGTGAAAGTGAACGACAACCGCTTCGGCACCGACCTGTCAGGCTCGCGCGGCGAAGTGGGGGTCGGGATGGCAGTCGCCTGGGACGATAAATGGCAAGCACACGCCGACTTCGACTACAGCAACGGCAGCAAGATAGAACAGCCGTGGGGCGTTAATTTCGGCGTGCGTTACAACTGGTGACAACGAAGGGAAGGCCTAAGCGCCTTCCCTTTTTCATTCATGCATCAGAGGAAGGGAAGGTCGATGACACAGAAAAAAAGCTCCGTTGAAGCGAAAACGTCTACCAGGAAGGCACCTGCAAAGAAAGCGACCGCCAAGGACACAGCCCTCCTCGTACCTCCAAACGTGCCAGACCTGGTGCCCGATATAGAAGGAGGAATACCGAACACGGTGTCGTTCCTGGCAACCTATCTGCCCTTGCGGGTCGAATTCCCCCTGTGGGCTCACTCGAACCCCAGCGAGACGGACGAAGAATATCTAAGCCTGTACTGGAACGGCGTGCTGGTTGAAAAGAAGACCTTCAACCAGCCCATCAAGCCTGAAGAACTCTTTATCCTTGTACCCGTTCGCACTATGGTCGAAGGCCCGCACCAGTTGCACTACGAGGTCACCATTTTCAATGACACCCAAGCGGCTTCGCGGCCGCTGGATATCTACATCGACAAGACCCCACCCTTGCTGAACCAGCATGATGAAAAACTGAGCTTCTCAGACTATGTCAAACAATATGGCATCACTGACGATTATCTGAAGGACAACGGCGACCAGGCCGAAGCGACGATCCCTCCCTATACAGGTGCCGAGGTGGGTGATACGTTGGAATGGCAATGGCAGGGATACCCCGGTGAGTGGCAGACAGCCGGCATCCGTAAATTAAACCCGGACGATCTCAATCCTGATGGCCTCGAAAGCAAACCTATCAAAGTGAGTTACCCCGGTACCGTCATCCGCCAGTTTTCGACGGATGTCTGCTTTGCCCGTTATATCATTCAAGACCGGGCGGGCACAGCAGCCCAGCGTGCTGAGATGCGCAATGTGAAGTCCAATCCCAATCCCCCTCCGCGAATCTTGCTGCCACCTTTCATCAAAGAAGCAAAAGGCAACGCGTCATTCAGCACCTTGGATGTACGCGACGCGATCAATGGCGTGACATTCATCATCCCAGAAGAGGTAGAAATCAGGCCTAACGAGACTGTCACCGCCATCTGGGGCGAACCAGGCACACTGGGGGGGACCTCGGCCATCATGCCACCAGGCGTGCGTGAGGTCCGTATCCCACGTGTGTATATCCCACCGCATATGAACAGCCGGGTCGAATTGTATTATCAGATCAACAATCCTGATGTGCCGGTCTCTCCTTCGCATTATGTCGCGGTGAGGCCAATCGAAGGCCTTCCAATCGTGCAGTGCAACAAAATCCAGGATGGCGCAATTAACCTGCGCCCCCAGTGGGAAAGCGCTGCGTTCACATTGGGAGACTGGCTACTCCGGCACACGTCGCAATACGTCAACGCCTGGATTGAAGGGGTGGAGCGCGGCGACGTCTCCAAGGTCATCAGGCTTGCCATCGCCAATGAACTCCCGGTACCCACCGAGGCCGGCATCCTGACACTGGGCGCAGTGAGCAAGACCGACCTGATGAAACTGGCGCTGAACTATCAGTTCCACGTATCGGTAGAGGTCTCGTTCGACGATAAAAAGAGCTGGCTGAAATACCCCTATGCGGCGGCTACGCTTGAGCACCGGTAGATTTTTTAGTAGACCTTTTAAAAGGTAAAAAAAAACGCCACTCGAAAGAGTGGCGTTTTTCATGTTTGGAGCGGGAAACGAGACTCGAACTCGCGACCCCGACCTTGGCAAGGTCGTGCTCTACCAACTGAGCTATTCCCGCAAATGGCGTCCCCTAGGGGACTCGAACCCCTGTTACCGCCGTGAAAGGGCGGTGTCCTAGGCCACTAGACGAAGGGGACACACAACACTTTTCAGTGCGCCAGATATTGAACCTCACGATTCAACCTGGGCTTTCTTTTCCTGCCCCGCCATTAAGCGTTGCCGGAGAAACTGGAGCGGGAAACGAGACTCGAACTCGCGACCCCGACCTTGGCAAGGTCGTGCTCTACCAACTGAGCTATTCCCGCAATATGGCGTCCCCTAGGGGACTCGAACCCCTGTTACCGCCGTGAAAGGGCGGTGTCCTAGGCCACTAGACGAAGGGGACACGCTGCAAGCACTTACATGCTGCTTTCACTCCCTGCCGCGTTTCGCTGTGTGCTTTACGCTGCAAGTGGCGCGCATTCTATGGATGCTTCGAAGATGCGTCAACCCCTTTGTAGAAATTTATTTAAATCAATGACTTCCGGGTGTGCCGCGCGCTGTTTCAGGCAGCCCGCAGGGGTTTGGCGTTGATTTTCTGGCGTCAAGTCAGCATTAATGTGCCAGCATCCAGCCATGGCATAGTTTGCCGATAGAAAGAGAATGCCTGTCAGGGCCTCTCGCGAGCAAGCTCGCGCCTACACTCAATAATGCAAACCTATTCATGAGGCATTAACGGTGACACCACTTCTGATCACTCTGCTCATCGTGGCGGGTATCGCGTTGCTGATCGTGATCGGCTACCTCAACAATGTGGTCGAGAACAGCAAGCTGGAACGCGCACGGTTGAAGATCGAGCTGGCCGACCGCTTGCGCCGCTGCGGCGAAATCACCGAGACCTTCCCCGGCCAGTTCATGACCCCGGCCCTCAAGCTGCTGCTGGCCCGCCTGGAGCTGAACCTCAACCAGCGCCAGCTGACGGTGGACAAACACAATGCTGAACTCAAAGCGCGCATCGCCGAGCTGGAAGGCCAGATCGCCCTGGGCGAAAAGATCCCGGTGAACAACCCGCCTAACCCGATCCAGACCGAGGCCAAGGCCAAGGACGTGCGTTTTCTGCTCGAAGCGCTGCACACGCAGGTCGCCCGCGCCGCACAGGAGGGCTTCCTGCCTGCCAACGAGGCCAAGCAGTGGGTCAAGGAGATCCGTCATATCCTGGTGCTGCTGCACATCGAGTTCTTCAACAACCTTGGCCAGCTGGCCTTGCAGAAAGCTCAGCCGGGCCAGGCACGCCTCGCCTTCGAGCGGGGTGTGCAGTATTTGCGCAAGCAGCCTGAGCCGAAGGTGTATGAAGAGCAGCTGACCTACTTGGAGAAACTGCTGGCACGGGCCAACGCCCAGGTGATGGACCGCATGGCACCGGCGGAGGACGAGCACAACGAACTGACCGACGGGCTCAAGACCGACGAGGAAGAGACCTGGAAGAAGAAGGCGATGTACGACTGATTGCTAAACCTGCACTGGCCTCTTCCCGGGCAAGCCCGCTCCCACAGGGACCGCGCCGCCCCCTGTGGGAGCGGGCTTGCCCGGGAAGAGGCCGGAACAGGCAACACAATTATCAGCAGTCGGTCAATTCCAGAAAGATCGCCGCCAACCGCTCCAACCCCACCTGGTCCGCCTCACTGAAGCGCCCCACCTTCGGGCTGTCCAGGTCCAGCACCCCAATCAACCTGCCCGCCTTCACCAACGGAATCACCAGCTCGCTGTTGGATGCGCTGTCACAGGCGATATGCCCCGGGAACGCATGCACGTCTTCCACCCGCTGGGTTTGCCGCGTGGCCGCAGCCGCGCCACACACACCCTTGCTGAACGGAATACGCACACACGCCACCTGCCCCTGAAACGGCCCGAGCACCAGCTCTTCGTTGCGGTTCAGGTAAAACCCCGCCCAGTTCAGGTCGTCCACCTGGTTATAAAGAAACGCCGAAAACTGCGCGGCGTTGGCGATGAAGTCACGCTCGTCGGCAAACAGCGCCTGCACTTGCGCGGCCAGCAGGTTATAGCCATCGAGGCCGGCGCCACTGGCATTGAGGTCGATCATTTACTTTTGCTCCAGCAATTGCAGCCCGACCCAGTAGCGGGCGAACTGATAGGCACAACGGCCATTACGGTTGCCGCGGCCAGTGGCCCAGCGCACGGCGAGGATGTCCAGGGCTTCGTCCCGCTGCCAGTTCAACCCGGCAGGACGTGCCAACTGGCCGATCCAGTGTTCGACCACATTAAGGAAGTGGTCCTGGGTGAAGGGGTAGAACGACAGCCACAGGCCAAAGCGGTCAGACAGGGCGATCTTGTCTTCCACGGCTTCGCTGGGGTGCAGCTCGCCGTCGACGCGCTTCCAGTTCTCGTTGTCGCTCTCTTTCTCCGGCACCAGGTGGCGACGGTTGGAGGTGGCGTACAGCAAGACATTGTCGGGGGCTTGCTCCAGCGAACCGTCGAGCACGCTCTTGAGCACCCGGTAGTCGCCCTCCCCGGCTTCGAACGACAGGTCGTCGCAGAACAGGATGAAGCGTTGTGGCAGTTTTTGCAGTTGCTCGACCACCCGCGGCAGGTCGGCCAGGTGGTCGCGCTCGATTTCGATCAGGCGCAGGCCGGCACCTTCGTGCTCGGCCAGCAAGGCGCGCACCAGCGACGACTTGCCGGTGCCACGCGAGCCCCACAGCAAGGCATGGTTGGCGGGCAGGCCATTGATGAACTGGTGGGTGTTGCGGCCCAGCTGGTCACGTTGCTGGTCGACCCCGATCAGGTCGCTCAGGCGGATGTCCAGGCTGACTTCAAGGGGCATCAGGTAACCGGTGCGGCCATCGCGCTGCCAGCGGGCGGCCAAGGTGGTGTGCCAGTCGATGTCTGGGCGTGGTGCGGGCAACAGCGGCTCAAGGCGCGCCAGTACCGATTCGGCGCGGTCCAGAAAAGCAATCAAGCGAGCGTCCATGACGACTCCTACAAATTCAGATTCTGGGATGCAGTGCCGGCCTCTTCGCGGGTAAACCCGCTCCCACAGGTACTGCACAGCGCTGAAGGCTGCGAAATAACCTGTGGGAGCGGGTTTACCCGCGAAGAGGCCGGCACTGCATACAAGCAATCAAGGTTGAATGTGTGACAGACCCGCCAGCAGCCGGGGCTATTCGGCTATGCTTGCGCAGCGCAAGGGACGTGAAACCGGCTCGGGACTCATGGATATCAAGTTCACCAATCGCCTGTCATACAAGCAAGCCCGGCTGACAGTCCTGGTCGGCTTCATCCTGGGAACATTGCTCAGTCTCATCCAGATCGGCATCGATTATGCCAGCGAAGACGCATCCATCAACCGTGAAGTGCGTGCACTGCTGCAAATCAGCCACAACCCGGCTTCGCGCATCGCCTACAACATCGATGCCGAACTGGCCCTGGAGCTGACCCGCGGCCTGCTGCAATCGCCAGCGGTGATCCGCGCCCGGCTGATCGACAACAACGATACCGTGCTGGCCGACGTCGAGCGCCCACGCCTTGAAGACCGCTACCGCCCGCTCAGCGACTTCCTGTTCGGCGAGCAGCGCCAGCTTCAAGACCGCCTGTTTCTCGCCCATATGCCCAATGAATATCTGGGCACCCTGTACCTGGACGTCGACACCTACGCCTTCGGCAGCCGCTTCCTCGACCGCGCCAGCATCACCCTGCTCAACGGCTTCGCCCGCAGCCTGGTGCTGACCGGGATCCTGCTGGCGCTGTTCTACATGATGCTGACCAAACCGCTGGTGACCGTGATTGGCGCGCTCAGCGGCAGCGACCCGCGCAAGCCGCGGCAAACACGGCTGGAATGCCCCCATGGCCACGAACACGACGAGATCGGCGTGCTGGTCAAAGTCGCCAACCAGCAGTTCATCAGCATGGCCACCGAGATCGAGCAGCGGCGTAACGCCGAAAACCGCCTGACCCAGTACCTGAACGAGCTGGAAGACATCGTGTCGGCGCGCACCGACCAGCTCAAGGCCAGCAACAGCAGCTTGAGCCTGTCCAACCAAGAGCTCGAAGAAGCCCGGCGCCGGGCCCTTGACATGGCCCAGGCGCGCGCGGCCTTCCTGGCCAACATGAGCCACGAGATCCGCACCCCGCTCAACGGCATGCTCGGCATGATCGCCCTGGCCTTGGACAGCCCGCTGCCCAGCGAGCAGCGCCAACAGATGACCATCGCCCACGACTCGGGCAAGGTGCTGGTGGAGCTGCTGAACGATATTCTCGACCTGTCAAAGTTCGATGCCGGCCAGCTGGAGCTCGAACGCATTGCCTTCGACATGGGTTCGATGGTCGAGGACACCGCCAACCTGCTGTCGCAGAACACCGCGCAAAGCGTCGAGCTGACCTGCCTGATCGCCCGCGACTTCCCCAGCAGCGTGCTTGGCGACCCGACACGGGTGCGCCAGATCGTCAGCAACCTGTTGTCCAACGCGCTCAAGTTCACCCGCTTCGGCCGCGTCGACATTCGCCTGGTGACGATTGTCGGCGGTGTACGCCTGGAAGTGCGCGATACCGGCATCGGCATCCCCGAGGAGGCGCAGGCGAGGATTTTCCAACCCTTCACCCAGGCTGGCGCTGGCATCACCCGCCAGTACGGCGGCACCGGCCTGGGCCTGGCACTGACGCGCAACCTGTGCAAGGCGATGCAGGGGCACCTGCATATCCAGTCCGAACCAGGCTTTGGCAGCCGCTTCAGCGCAGAGCTGCCACTGGCCGTGCACACTGAAGCCATCCCGCCGGCGCCGCTGCAGGGCCGCGTGGTGGCCCTGAGCGATGCCAGCAGCGGGCTGCATGAGCTGCTGCAAGACCTGCTGCCCGCCTGGGGCCTGGCGTACCAACGCCACGACAGCAGCGCAGGCCTGCACACTGCGACGTTCGACCTGCTGATCACCGACGACCTGGAGCACCTGCTGGCGCTGCGCCCTGCACTGAAAACGCCCATCCTGCTGGTGACGGCCTACGGCAATTTCCTGCCCAATGAGCAATCCATCAACCTTGCGCCGCTGCACCAACTGGCCCGGCCACTGGCGCGCAATGCGCTGTACCAGACGCTACGGCGCATCCTGCAAGGCCACGAGCCCGAGCACCCGCTGGCCAACCCGCACACCCCCCCGGAACAAGGCCGTGCACGGATTCTGCTGGTGGAGGACAACCCGGTGAACCAACTGGTGGCCAAGGGCATGCTGGCCAAGCTCGGCTGCCAGGTACAGCTGGCCACCCAGGGCGCCGAAGCCCTGGCGTTGCTAGAACAAGAGGATTTCGACCTGGTGCTGATGGACTGCAACATGCCGGTGATGGACGGCTACGAAGCCAGCCGGCGTATCCGCCAGAGCGGCCGCTGGCCAGACTTGCCAATCGTCGCGCTCACCGCCAATGCCATGCCCGAAGAGCGCGAGCGCTGCCGGGCGGCGGGCATGAACGACTACCTGGCCAAGCCGTTCCGCCGCGAAGAGCTGCTGGCGCTGGTCGAGCACTGGGTGCCGATCAGCGGCTGAGCAGGCGCTCGATGTCTGCTTCCAGTGCCTGCGGCTTGGTGGTCGGCGCATAGCGCGTGACCTGGCCACTGGCAGGGTCGACCAGGAACTTGGTGAAGTTCCACTTGATCTTCTGGCTGCCCAGCAGGCCGGGGGCGCGCTGCTTGAGCTCGACGAACAGCGGGTGAGCACCCGGCCCGTTGACCTCGACCTTGCGAAACAGCGGGAAGCTCACGCCGAAATTGCGCTCGCAAAACTGCGCGATGTCACGCGCTTCGCCCGGCTCTTGCTTGCCAAACTGGTTGCAGGGGAAGCCCAGCACCACCAGGCCGCGCTCGCGGTAGGCCTGCCACAGCTGCTCCAGGCCTTTGTATTGCGGGGTAAAGCCGCACTGGCTGGCGGTGTTGACCACCAACAGGACTTTGCCCGGGAAGTCACCGAGCTTCTTGTGCTCGCCCCCCAGGGTCACGCAAGGGATGTCCAGCATCGATCCAGCCATGTTCAGGCTCCGGTCAGTCACGTGGTCGAAGGTCGATGCACACCGAGTTGATGCAATAGCGCAGGCCGGTCGGGGGTGGCCCGTCGGGGAACACGTGGCCCAGGTGCGCATCGCAGCGGGCGCAGGTGACTTCGGTGCGGATCATGCCGTGGGTGGTGTCGCGAATCTCGATCATCGCGCTGTCTTCGATCGGCGCGTAGAAGCTCGGCCAGCCGCAGCCAGAATCGAACTTGGTTTGCGCATCGAACAGCGGCAGGCTGCAGCAGATGCAATGGTAGATACCATCACGGCGCTCGCTGTTGTACTTGCCGCTGAACGGCCGCTCGGTGCCTTTGAGGCGGCACACCTGGTACTGCTCGGGGTCGAGCATCGACCGCCATTGTTCAAGTGTCTTCTCGATCTTTTGCATGTAGGGACCTCGACAGGCTTAATTTCACCCCGCGCCGTCTTTTCCGTAACGCGGGTGGCACGTATATTAGTTGGCTTCGTGTGCCAGGCGTTCAGTCTGGCACCCGCTTCCTGCCCTTTCAAACCTTTCGAAAGGGCGCGGTGCGTATTCTCAACCGGGACCCCATCATGCAGTTCAGCAAATCGAACAAGCTCGCCAATGTCTGCTACGACATTCGCGGCCCAGTGCTCAAGCACGCCAAACGCCTGGAGGAGGAAGGCCACCGCATCCTCAAGCTGAACATCGGCAACCCGGCGCCGTTTGGCTTCGAGGCGCCGGACGAAATCCTCCAGGATGTGATCCGCAACCTGCCCACCGCACAGGGCTACAGCGACTCCAAAGGGCTGTTCAGCGCGCGCAAGGCGGTGATGCAGTACTGCCAGCAGAAGGAAATCGAAGGCGTCACCATCGAGGACATCTACCTCGGTAACGGCGTGTCCGAGCTGATCGTCATGTCGATGCAGGCGCTGCTCAACAACGGCGACGAAGTGCTGATCCCGGCCCCCGACTACCCGCTGTGGACCGCCGCAGTGAGCCTGGCTGGCGGCAAGCCGGTGCACTACCTGTGCGACGAACAGGCCGACTGGTTCCCTGACCTTGAAGACATCAAGGCCAAGATCACCCCGAACACCAAGGCCCTGGTGATCATCAACCCGAACAACCCGACCGGCGCGGTGTACTCCAAGGAGCTGCTGCTGGGCATGCTGGAGCTGGCGCGCCAGCACAACCTGGTGGTGTTCTCCGACGAGATCTACGACAAGATCCTCTACGACGAAGCCGTGCACATCAGCACCGCCTCGCTGGCCCCCGACCTGCTGTGCCTGACCTTCAACGGCCTGTCCAAGTCGTACCGGGTGGCGGGTTTCCGTTCCGGCTGGCTGATCATCTCGGGGCCCAAGCACCACGCCCATAGCTACATCGAAGGCATCGACATGCTGGCCAACATGCGCCTGTGCGCCAACGTGCCGGCCCAGCATGCCATCCAGACCGCCCTGGGCGGCTACCAGAGCATCAACGACCTGGTGCTACCACAAGGCCGCCTACTGGAGCAGCGCAACCGCACCTACGAGCTGCTCAACGACATCCCGGGCGTGAGCTGCGTGAAGCCGATGGGCGCGCTGTATGCATTCCCGCGGATCGACCCGAAGGTCTGCCCGATCCTCAATGACGAGAAGTTCGCGCTAGACCTGCTGCTGTCGGAAAAACTGCTGATCGTGCAAGGTACAGCGTTCAACTGGCCATGGCCGGACCACTTCCGCGTGGTGACCTTGCCGCGGGTGGACGACCTGGAAGCGGCGATCGGGCGGATCGGGAATTTCCTGCGGACTTATTCGCAGTAACTGAAGGCCTCTTCGCAGCACAAGGCTGCTCCTACAGGTGTACGCGTTCTCCTGTAGGAGCAGCCTTGCGCTGCGAATGGGCTGCAAAGCAGCCCCAAACGTTTCTTACATCCTGCAACGCTCTACCTCACAGCCCCCACCGCATCCTCTGCCATACTCCGCCGTACACAGTTTGAAATAGTCGCCCGATTGAATCGGCACGGCTTGCACCTTATATACCCCGCAGTAAGCAACACACTCATCCGTCAGGAGAACGTAACAACCATGATGCGCATTCTGTTGTTTGTAGCCACCAACCTCGCGGTGGTGCTGGTTGCAAGCATTACCCTGAGCCTGTTCGGTTTCAACGGGTTCATGGCCGCCAACGGGGTCGACCTCAACCTCAGCAGCCTGCTGGTGTTCTGCGCCGTGTTCGGCTTTGCCGGCTCCCTTGTCTCGCTGTTCATCTCCAAGTGGATGGCGAAGATGACCACCGGCACCCAGATCATCTCGCAGCCGCGCACCCGCCACGAACAGTGGCTGCTGCAAACGGTCGAGGAGCTGTCGCGCGAGGCCGGCATCAAGATGCCCGAAGTGGGTATCTTCCCGGCCTACGAGGCCAACGCCTTCGCCACCGGCTGGAACCGCAACGACGCCCTGGTAGCGGTGTCCCAGGGCCTGCTGGAGCGTTTCTCGCCCGATGAAGTGCGTGCGGTGCTGGCCCACGAGATCGGCCACGTGGCCAACGGTGACATGGTCACCCTGGCGCTGGTGCAGGGCGTGGTGAACACCTTCGTGATGTTCTTTGCCCGCATCATCGGCAACTTCGTCGACAAGGTCATCTTCAAGAACGAAGAAGGCCAGGGTATTGCCTACTACGTCGCGACCATCGTTGCCGAGCTGATCCTGGGCATCCTGGCCAGCATGATCGTCATGTGGTTCTCGCGCCGCCGTGAGTACCGTGCCGACGAAGCCGGCGCACAACTGGCCGGCACGGCCGCGATGATCGGTGCCCTGCAGCGCCTGCGTGTGGAGCAAGGCCTGCCAGTCCATATGCCGGACACCATGAAGGCCTTTGGCATCAATGGCGGCCTCAAGCACGGCCTGGCCGGGCTGCTGATGAGCCACCCGCCGCTGGAAGACCGTATCGAGGCGCTGCGCCGTCGCGGTTGATCCACCCGGCAAAAACAAGAAAGGGCGACTTCGGTCGCCCTTTTTTGTGGGTATCACCTTCAGAGGCCTATGCGATACACCCGCTCGAGCAGGCTGGTAGCACCGGCCTGGGCAAATTTCGGGCTCTGCTCGATGATTTCCAGCACCTCCAGCGGCTCCACCTGCCGACCGGCAAAGCCGTGCCGCACCTCATCATCGGCCACCGAAAACGGCGGGCCAGCCAACAGCGCCTGATCATAATCCAGCGTCACCAACAGCCCTTGGCACCCCGCTGGCAGCATGTCAGCCAACAGCCGCATGTAGCGCAGGCGCATCTGGGGCGGTAACGCAATCAACGCCGCACGGTCATAGAACCCCGCGCAATCGGCTACATCCTGGGCCTGCAAGGCAAAGAAGTCCCCGCACCACAGCTCCACCTCGGCGCTTCTCCAAACCTCGAACGCGCCCTTCTGCGAGACTTCAGCCTCAAGCCCGTGCTCTTGGAAAAAGCCCTCCACTGCCCGCCGCGACAGCTCCACCCCCAGCACCCGATGCCCCTGCCCTGCCAGCCAAGCCAGGTCCAGGCTCTTGCCACACAACGGCACCAGCACACGGCTGCCAGCCGGCAGCGCCAGCGCTGGCCAGTGCGCTTGCAGGTAGGGGTTGACCTGCGCTTGATGGAAGCCGATCTGGTTGTCGGCCCATCGTTTGTGCCAGAACGCTGGCTCCATGGTTGCTCCCGTACTTATCAAGCGCTTCGATACATAGCGCAGAAAACTTGGTTTGGATTTCGATCGGTAACTGATCGAAGATGACTGCATCTTAACCCTCAGGACATCACCATGCTGCCCAGCCTGTTCATTTCCCATGGTTCCCCCATGCTTGCCCTGCAGCCGGGCGCCAGCGGGCCGGCCCTGGCCGGGTTGGCCAACGCCCTGCCGCAACCCAAGGCGATCGTAGTGGTGTCGGCGCACTGGGAAAGCCGTGAGCTGCTGGTGACCGGCAGCCAACAGCCCGAGACCTGGCACGACTTCCACGGTTTCCCCCAGGCGCTGTATGCCGTGCAGTACCCGGCACCGGGTGCCCCTGCGCTGGCCGAGCAGGTGTGCGCATTGCTGGGCGCTGCCGGCTTGCCGGCGCGCACCGATGCGCACCGGCCGTTCGACCATGGCGCCTGGGTGCCGTTATCGCTGATGTACCCGGGCGCCAACATCCCGGTGCTCCAGGTGTCGCTACCCAGTCAGCTAGGGCCTGCCTTGCAGCTCAAGGTTGGCCAGGCACTGGCAGGGTTGCGCGCGCAGGGGGTACTGCTGGTGGGCTCGGGAAGCATTACCCATAACCTAGGCGAACTGGACTGGCACGCCGGGCCGGATGTGATAGAGCCTTGGGCGCTGGCGTTTCGGGATTGGGTGGTGGCGCGGCTGCAGGAGGATGACCGGGATGCGCTGGTGGGTTACCGGCAAGCGGCACCGTTTGCGGTGCGTAACCATCCCAGTGATGAGCATTTGCTACCGCTGTTTTTTGCCCTCGGGGCTGGGGGCACGTTCAGCATCGTCCACCAGGGGTTCACCTTGGGCGCACTGGGGATGGATATCTACAGGTTCGACTGAAACACCGATCCCCTGTAGGAGCAGCCTTGTGCTGCGAAGAGGCCGGTGCAAGCACAGTGAATGCTCGCTGCTTGCACTGGCCTCTTCGCAGCGCAAGGCTGCTCCTACAAGGGGCCGTGTGCGCTTCATGCAGGCAAAAAAAATCCCCAGCTCAGGCCGGGGATTTTTTTATTACGCCAGGATCAATCTTCGCGGTAGCGACGCAGCTTCAGCTGCTTGCCAGCCACGCGGGTGTCCTTGAGCTTGGACAGCAGACGCTCCAGGCCATCTTCCGGCAGCTCAACCAGGCTGAAGCTGTCGCGTACCTGGATACGGCCGATAGCGTCACGGGCCAGGCCGCCTTCGTTGAGGATGGCACCCAACAGGTTCTTGGCAGCAATGCCGTCACGGGCACCCAGGGCAGTACGGCAACGCACGCGGCCTTCAGCCAGCGGCATTGGCGCACGACGCTCACGGTCACCACGGTCACTGCGCTCGCCACGCTCGGCACGCTCACCGGTACGCTCACGCGGTGCACCAACGCCCGGTACCAGCGGCTGCTCGCGCTCTACGGCAGCCAGGTCCAGCGCCTGACCATTGGTGGCTTTGCGCAGCAAGGCCGAAGCCAAGGCACGCGGGCTGCAACCCAGGTCGGTGGTCAGACGGTCGAGCAGGTCGCCATGGCTGGCTTCCGATTCGGCCACCAGCGGCGCCAGGCTCGAGGTCAGTTTCTTGATGCGAGCATCCAGAACGGCCTGGGCATTCGGCAGGCGTGCTTCGGCAACTTTCTGCCCGGTAACACGCTCGATCACTTGCAGCATGCGGCGCTCACGCGGGGTGACCAGCAGCAGTGCACGGCCTTCGCGACCGGCACGGCCGGTACGGCCGATACGGTGAACGTAGGACTCTGGGTCGTACGGCATGTCAACGTTGAACACGTGCGTGATGCGCGGTACGTCCAGACCACGGGCAGCGACGTCGGTGGCGACGACGATGTCCAGGCGGCCATCCTTGAGCGAGTCGATAACGCGCTCACGCTGGTTCTGGGCGATGTCGCCGTTCAGCGCAGCAGCCTTGTAGCCCTTGGCTTCCAGCGCGGCGGCCAGGTCCAGGGTGGCTTGCTTGGTACGCACGAAGGCGATCAGCGCGTCGAACTCTTCAACTTCCAGCAGACGCAGAACAGCCGGGATCTTCTGGTCGGCATGGACCATCAGGTGAGCCTGGTCGATCGCGGTAACGGTCTGGGTCTTGCTCTGGATCTTGACGTGCTTGGGTTCACGCAGGTGACGTTCGGCGATCGAGCGGATCGACGACGGCAGGGTTGCGGAGAACAGAACGGTCTGACGGCTAGCTGGGATTGCGTCGAAGATCACTTCGAGGTCATCCATGAAGCCCAGCTTGAGCATCTCGTCGGCTTCGTCCAGTACCAGGTACTGTACGGTCGACAGGACTTTTTCGTCACGACGCAGGTGGTCGCACAGACGGCCTGGGGTAGCGACGACGATTTGCGCGCCGTTACGGATGGCACGCAGCTGTGGGCCCATCGGGGCACCACCGTAAACAGCGACCACGTTAACGCCCGGCATCTGCTTGGCGTAGGTTTCGAAAGCGGTAGCAACTTGCAGCGCCAACTCACGGGTTGGCGCCAGGATCAGGGCTTGCGGTTCGCGCTTGCTCACGTCGATCTTGTTGAGGATCGGCAGGGCGAAGGCAGCGGTCTTGCCGGTGCCAGTCTGCGCCTGGCCGATCATGTCGTGACCGGCGAGGATGATCGGGATCGACTGATGCTGAATGGCGGACGGCTCTTCATAGCCGGTAGCCAGTACAGCAGCAACAATATTCGGATTGAGATCGAGAGCGGCGAATCCGCCGGTTTCCTGGGTCATGGGTCTGCCTCTAGGTGCATCCGCAAAGACCCATGCTCCAAAGCTGCACATGCCTTGAAAGACCAGAAGGTCACCCAGGCAGCTTTGGCGGCGGGGATTTGCGAAAACGATTGAAAAAGAAAAACTTGGGAAGGTCCGCCTAGCGGACGTGCAGCCGAAGCTGGACTCGGAGGATTTGCACCACCTGATTTTGAGGTCCGCTAAAAGACCGGCGCGTACTATACCCGAATTAACGGGTTACGTGAGGAAAATTTTCGGTAGACCGGAGCCACCAGGTAGCCACTAGCGACGACGGGCTGAATCGTTAATTCACATCCCCTTGTAGGAGCAGCCTTGCGCTGCGAAGAGGCCGGTGAAAGCAGCAAGCATCTACGCAGCCTGCAATGGCCTCTTCGCAGCGCAAGGCTGCTCCAAGGGATGTCAGCAGCTCAGGTAGCAGGCCGAATTTCTTTGATCAGCCCGTCAAGGCTATACCCCAACTGCGGCGCCAGCGCCTCGGCCCGCGCCCGCAGCCCTTGCATGTCCAGCGTTTGCTCAAGGTCCGCCGGCACCAAGAGGATCACGTTGCCCTCCTTCACCGGCAACTCCCAATAATGCCGGTGGTACAAGCCGCGCAGCAGCGCCGCGCCCAGCGGCCTGCCGTCATCACTGGCCCACTGGTTGATCACCAGCCACCCTCCAGGGTTTAGCTGCTTCTGGCAGTTGTCCAGAAACCCCCAGGCCAAATGCCCGACACCCGGGCCAAAGTCGGTGTACAGGTCGACGAAGACCAGGTCGGCCTTTTCTGCGCTGGGCAGCAGCTCAATGGCATCGCCCACCCGCACATACAGGCGCGGGTCATCGTCCAGGCCCAGGTATTCCATGGCCAGGCGCGGCACGTCCGGGCGCAGCTCGATGGCTTCGATATCGTCCAGCGGCAGAAACTTCATGCAGGCCTGGGTCAGCGTGCCGGCGCCCAGGCCCAGAAACAGCGCACTCTCGGGCTGCGCGTGGCACAAGGCGCCGAGCAGCATGGCGCGGGTGTAGTCATATTCCAGCCAGCTGGGGTCGGCAGTGAATACGCAGCTCTGCTCGATCGCATCGCCGAATTCGAGAAAACGGTAGTCGTCCACCTCGTACACGCTGATGACGCCAAAGGCATCTTCGACCCGTGCCAGTAGCCGCTCTTCCCGTTCCGCCGTCATGTTCGCCACTCGCCCGTGCAAAAACGCGCATTGTCCGCCAACACCCCCGATGCAACAAGCGCGGCGGCAACTGTTACCATGACCCAAAGCCTACAACCCACAAGATCGAGCCCGAAATGAACGCACCGTGGAGCCCTGACAGCTGGCGTGCCCTGCCTATCCAGCAGCAACCGACTTACCCCGACGCCGCGCACCTGCTCAAGGTCGAACAGACCTTGGCCAGCTACCCGCCGCTGGTGTTCGCGGGCGAGGCCCGCGAGCTGCGCCGGCAGTTCGCCGAAGTCACCGAAGGCCGCGCGTTCCTGTTGCAGGGCGGCGACTGCGCCGAGAGCTTTGCCGAGTTTTCCGCCGCGAAGATCCGCGACACGTTCAAGGTGCTGCTGCAGATGGCCATCGTCATGACCTTTGCTGCCGGCTGCCCGGTGGTCAAGGTCGGTCGCATGGCCGGGCAATTTGCCAAGCCGCGCTCCGCGGGCGACGAGACCATCGGCAACGTCACCCTGCCCGCCTACCGTGGCGATATCGTCAACGGCATCGGTTTTGACGAAAAAAGCCGCATCCCCGACCCGGACCGCCTGCTGCAGGCCTACCACCAGGCCACCGCCAGCCTCAACCTGCTGCGCGCCTTTGCCCAAGGTGGCTTTGCCGACCTGCACCAGGTGCACAAGTGGAACCTGGACTTCATCGCCAACTCGGCGCTGGCCGACAAGTACCATCAATTGGCCAACCGTATCGACGAGACCCTGGCCTTCATGCGTGCCTGCGGGCTGGACAGCGCGCCGCAACTGCGCGAGACCAGCTTCTTCACCGCCCACGAAGCGCTGCTGCTCAACTATGAAGAAGCCTTCGTGCGCCAGGACAGCCTGACCGGCGACTACTACGACTGCTCGGCGCACATGCTGTGGATCGGCGACCGCACGCGCCAGCTCGACGGCGCCCATGTCGAGTTCCTGCGCGGCGTGCACAACCCCATCGGGGTCAAGGTCGGCCCCAGCATGAACCCCGAAGAACTGATCCGCCTGATCGACACCCTCAACCCGAGCAACGACCCCGGCCGGCTCAACCTGATCGTGCGCATGGGCGCCAACAAGGTCGGCGACCACCTGCCAGGGTTGATCCGCACTGTCGAGCGCGAGGGGCGCAAGGTGCTGTGGAGCTCCGACCCCATGCACGGCAACACCATCAAGGCCAGCAGCGGCTACAAGACCCGTGACTTTGCGCAGATCCTCGACGAGGTGAAGCAGTTCTTCCAGGTGCACCAGGCCGAAGGCAGCCATGCGGGCGGGATCCACATCGAGATGACTGGGCAGAACGTCACCGAATGCATCGGCGGCGCCCGCCCGATCACCGAAGACGGCCTGTCGGACCGTTACCACACCCACTGCGACCCGCGCATGAATGCCGATCAGTCGCTGGAACTGGCGTTTCTGATTGCCGAAACCCTCAAGCAGGTGCGCCGCTAAACCGCTGTACCTACAAAAAAGCGGCCTATTTGCGCAGCGGATCATCCCAGAAGTGCCGCTCGGCCTCTTGCTGGATATCCGCCCGGCTCAAGCCCAGGTCGTGCAATGTCGCATCGCTGAGGCTGGCCAGCTCCTGGCGCTGACGGTACAGCTCCCACCAACGCGCCGGGCGCTGCAGGGCTGCGTGCCACAGGTGGTTCAGGGAAAAGGCAGGTTGCTGGATGCTGCTGACATGACCTTTCATCGTGAAGCCCTCCGTGTTGATGGCTCCAGTCTCGCGCCGGGCTTAAGATCAATCCAACGAATGTTTCTGATGCCATGCATCTCGGAGATTGATGCAATGTCCCAGTATCAAAGCCTTGATGCCGACGTGTTGCGCACCTTCGTCGCCATTGCCGAGCAAGGCGGTTTCACCCGCGCCGGCGAGGTGGTCAACCGCACCCAGTCGGCGGTCAGCATGCAAATGAAACGCCTGGAGGAAGACATCCTGCAGCGCCAGCTGTTCGAGCGCGAGGGCCGCCAGGTACGCCTCACCGCTGAAGGGCAGGTACTGCTTGGCTATGCCCGGCGCATCCTCAAGCTGCACGGCGAAGTGTTCAATACCTTGCGCATGCCGCACATGGTCGGGGTTGTACGCATCGGCACACCCGACGATTACGCCATGCGCTTTCTGCCGACCATCCTGTCGAGTTTTGCCCAGGCTTACCCGCTGGTGCAGGTGGAGGTGCATTGCGATTCGTCAAAGCAATTGATGCTGCGTCAGGACCTGGACCTGACCATCGTCACCCGCGAACCGGGCAACGAAGTCGGCCAGCTGTTGCGCCAGGAACGGCTGGTGTGGGCAGCAGCCGAAGGGTTTTGCCCGCAGGAGCAACGGCCCATGCCGGTGGCGCTGTTCAACACCGACTGTTTTTGCCGCGCCTGGACCTGCAATGCGCTAGAAGCGCAAGGCATCGACTACCGCATTGCCTACACCAGCCCAAGCCTGGCGGCGATCTTTGCCATCGTCACTGCCGGGTTGGCGGTAACCGCGCAGTTACAGAGCCTGATCGGCGGCAACATACGGATTTTGGGGGAGAGCGACGGGCTGCCGCAGTTGCCGGTGGCCAATGTGATGCTGGTGCGCAGCACGCAGCACCCGTCCCCGATCACCGATTGCATGGCCGACTACATCGTCGAAGGGTTCAAATAGATCAGTGGCAGCCATCGCTTTGTGTAGGAGCAGCCTTGTGCTGCGAAAAGGCCGGTGATTTCAGCGACATTTTGCGAAGCTTGAACGGGCCTCTTCGCAGCGCAAGGCTGCTCCTACAGGGAGACGGCTGCTGCATGTGCGCTTAAAGCTCAAACCCCAACATCACCGCACACACCACCAGAAACGCACAAAACATCGCCCGCAGCACCTTCTCTGGCAGGGCATGCGCCAACTTCACCCCCCAGCTGATGCTGAGCAGCCCACCCACCGCCAAGGGGATCCCTATCCCCCAGTCAACACTCTGGTGCACGCCATAGGTCAACAAGGTCACCGTCGTACTGGGCGCCGCCAACGCCAGCGACAACCCCTGCGCCACCACCTGCGTGGTCCCGAACACACTGGTCAGAATAGGCGTGGCGACCACCGCGCCCCCTACCCCGAACAACCCACCCATGGTCCCGGCAAAACTGCCCAGCACGCCCAGCCACGGCCAGGCGTAACGCAGTTCAGGGCTGGGCGGCGCGACCTTGAGGAACATCCGCGCCACGTTCCACACCGCCAGCGCCACCAGAAAGCCGACAAAGCCCAGCCGCATGGACTGGGCATCGATGCCCACCGCCCAAATCGACCCCAGCCAGGCGAACAGGAAACTGCACAGTGCCAACGGCAGCGCATGGCGCAGCTCGATGCGGTTGCGCTGGTGGTAGCGCCACAGCGCCAGCAACACATTCGGCACGACCATCACCAACGCAGTGCCCTGCGCCAGCTGTTGGTCCAAGCCGAACAACACCCCCAGCGCCGGGATTGCAATCAACCCGCCGCCTATGCCGAACAAACCACCCATGGTGCCCAGGGCAGCGCCCAACGCGATATACAACAACCACTCAATCATCAGGGGCCTCTGCGCCTCTCGCTTGCAATGGTGGGCATGCTACCGAGTCGGGGCTGGTGGGGAAACGCACAGCAGCGCACAATGGCTGTGCGTTTTATGCAAAGCCGAGCCACCATGAACCCCGATATCCTCACCGACCAACTCAGCCTGTTTCTCGACGTGCTGGAAACCGGCAGCTTCTCTGCCGCCGCGCGGCGCCACCCGTTGACGCCCTCGGCCGTGGCCCGGCGCATCGACAACCTCGAAAGCGCCGTGGGCAGCCGGCTGTTCACCCGCAGCACCCACGCTGTGCGTGCCACCCCGGCCGGCAACGCCTTTGCCGAACGCGCACGACGCATCATCGAGGAGCTGCGCCTGGCCCGCGCCGAAGCCGTCTCGTTGAGCAGCGCCCCAGAAGGCCTCATCCGCATCGACGCCCCCGCCGCGTTTGGCCGCCGCCACCTCGCCCCGGCCATCGCCGACTTCCTCGTGGCCTACCCCGGGCTTGACGTGCACCTGCGCCTGATCGACAGCTTCGTCGACTTGCAAGGCAGCCACCTCGGCGAAGTCGACCTGGTATTGCGTGCAGGCCCCCTGGCCGACACGCGCCTGGTCGCCACACCGCTGGCCTACATGGTCCGCATCGCCTGCGCCAGCCCGGCCTACCTGGCCAGCCGAGGCGTACCGGCGTGCCCCAGCGAGTTGCCTGCGCACGACGGCCTCGACTGGGACGGCCTGGCGCCGCCGTTTGCCTGGCGCTTCAGCGTGGCCGGCCAGGCCCGTCTGTACCGGCCATCGCGCATGCGCATGGCCGCCAATAACGCCGAAACCCTGCTGTTCGGCGCCCTGGCAGGTTTGGGCATTGCCCACCTGCCCACCTGGCTGATCAGCGACTACCTGCTGCGCGGCGAACTGGTCCCGCTGTTTTGCGAAGGTGGCCTGCCAGCCGCCGAGTCCAGTGGCATTTATGCGTTACGCCTGGCACATGAAACGAACTCTCGCAGCCGTTTGCTGCTCGAATTTCTCAAGAGCCGTTTCAGCCCCATTCCACCCTGGGACCTGGCCCTGCGCAGTGAACTGCGCTGGCAATGAACGCACTAATGATCAGCGTGCTAGATTTCCCCATTGATTATTCCAAGGACCTGCATGAACGCCGACACCCAAGCCTCCTGTGACGAGCTGCTGCTGGACAACCAGGTCTGCTTCGCCCTGCATTCGACCTCGTTGCTGATGACCAAGGTCTACAAGCCGCTGCTGCAAGCGCTGGGCCTGACCTACCCGCAGTACCTGGCCATGCTGGTGCTGTGGGAGCGGGATGGCCTGACCGTGGGCGAGATCAGCCAGCACCTGCTCACCGACCCTGGCTCGCTGACCCCGCTGCTCAAGCGCCTGGAAAGCGAAGGCCTGCTCAAGCGCACCCGCAGCCGCGAGGACGAACGGGTGGTACTGGTGCAACTGACCGACAAGGGCCGTGATTTGCAACAACAGGCCAAACAGGTGCCCCCGTGCATCCTCAAGGCCAGCGGGCGCAGCCTGGAACGCCTGAAACAGCTGCAAGCCGACCTGCTCGAACTGCGCGATAACCTGCAGAAAAACCTCTGAGCGCTATGCTGTGTGATGGCCGTTCGGATGAACGGTGATGATTTATCTTGCGCGCAAACTAATTGCGCGCTAATTTAAATCCCACACCTACCCAGCGCCACCGACACCCGGTTGCGCACAGCACATTAGCGAGGCTCAAGATGCAAAAGGTCACTCCGCTGTACATCGCAGAAGCCACCTCCACTGGCGGGCGCGACGGTAAATCCCGCTCCAGCGACGGCAAGCTGGAAGTCAAGCTGAGCACCCCCAAAGAACTGGGCGGCGCGGGCGGTGACGGCACCAACCCTGAACAGATGTTCGCGGCCGGTTACTCGGCCTGCTTCATCGGCGCACTGAAATTTGTCGCCGGGCAAGAGAAAAAAGCCCTGCCGGCCGATGCCTCGATCACTGCAAACGTGGGCATTGGCCAGATCCCGGGTGGTTTCGGCCTGGACATCGACCTGCACATCAACCTGCCGGGCCTGGCCCAGGCCGATGCCGAAGGTTTGGTGGAGAAGGCGCACAAGGTCTGCCCTTACTCCAACGCCACCCGCGGCAATGTGGATGTAAGGCTGCACGTGACGGTCTGAATGCAGGCATAAAAAAACCCGGCCGAGGCCGGGTTTTTTGTGCGCATCACAAGAAGAATTACTTCTTGGAACGGCCTTTGAAGCTGTTGTCGCGAGTGTCGATGTCGATCCACTCGTCGATCTGGATGAAGTCGGCAACCTGAATCTCGGTACCGTTCTTCAGTTTGGCAGGCTTCATGACCTTGCCCGAAGTGTCGCCGCGGGCAGCGTTTTCGGTGTAGGAAACTTGACGGCTGATGGTGGTCGGCAGTTCTACCGAGACCAGGCGGCCTTCGAAGAAGACGGCTTCGCAGATGTCATCCATGCCTTCTTCGATGTACGGCAGAACGGCGTCGATGTCTTCGGCGTTCAGTTCGTACATGGTGTAGTCGGTGGTGTCCATGAAGGTGTACGAGTCACCGCTGATGAACGACAGGGTCGCTTCTTTGCGATCCAGGATCACGTCGTCCAGCTTGTCGTCCGCACCGTAGACGGTTTCGGTCTTGTAGCCGGTCAGCAGGTTCTTCAGCTTGGTTTTCATGATCGCGCTGTTACGGCCCGATTTGGTGAACTCAGCTTTTTGAACCAGCCACGGGTCGTTGTCGATCCGCAGTACGGTACCGGGTTTCAGTTCTTTACCAGTTTTCATTACGAAGTATCCGAATCTGGATGGATTTATAAAAATCGAGGCCGCATATCATAGCCAATTTCGGTAAAACTGTACCAGCGTCATGGCAAGGTCCGGCCGAGTGGCCTGCCGGGCCGCCCAATCTCGGGCATGCTGCTGCAGTTCTGGCCAGTGCCGCTGGGCCGCTTGCCACGCCTGGCCGACGTCGTTGTCCATGTTCCAGGCACGCCACAACGCAACCAGTGCGTCAGCGGCATCGTCTGACAGGCCTTGTCGATAATGCGCAAGGAACGCTTCGAGTTTTTCCCAGTGGGCGTTCTCGTCCTGCACGTAGATGTGCCACAGCATCGGCCGCCCGGCCCACTGCGCACGCACGAACGAGTCTTCCCCGCGCACGGCATTGAAGTCGCAGGCCCACAGCAGGCGATCATAATCGTCCTGGCTGACGAACGGCAAAATTTGCACCGTCAGCGACCCGCGCAGGCGCACATCGCCCACCGCCAGCCCCGGCTCGCCCAGCCAATGGGCGACGTCAGCCAGGATGCGCCCTTGCGGTACCAGCAAGTGGGTCGGCTGGGTATCTGCTGCCAACGCATCCAGCCAGTTGCCCAGCTGGGTGTTCTCATAGGCGAACAGCGAGATCAGCCGCGCTTGCGCCTCGGGGTGTACACCCAGGCGCTGCAAGAACGCCTGCCGGGCTTCGGCAGATTGAGCGAAGGCTTCGCGCCGCGCCAGCAAATCGCCCTCACGCAACAGGCCACCGGTTTTCTCGGTAAAGCCTGGGAAGAAGAACACTTTGCGCAAGCCGTTGGGCTGGGGCGACGGCAAACCGTGGCAACCCTCAACCCAGTCCTCGGCGCTGAGGTAGTCGAGGTTCAGCCACAGCGGCGGCTTGGGCTGCGCACGCATGGCCTCGACATAGTGCGCCGGCAGCTGGCAGGCGAACGCGCCGATCACCACCTCGGCAGGCTCCACCGGCAGCCACTCGGCAGGCCACTGGCGCACATCGACACCGTGCTGCCATTGTTGCAGCGCCGTGGCATCGGCGCCGGGGCACATCGGCACGAAGGCGTTCAAGTCGTCCACCCACAGGCGCACCGCCAGATCGTGCTCGTCCACCAGTTGCCGCGCCAGGCGCCAGGTGACGCCGATGTCGCCATAATTGTCGACGACGGTGCAAAAGATGTCCCAGGTGGCCTTCATGTGCCCTCCCCCTCATGGTGCCCAAAACCGCGAATTCTGCGGATTAATTGCCGTGGACAAAAGCACCCACAGGTAAAATTCGCCGACAGCGTGCGACAATGCACCTCGAACTGCCCTGCCAGGAGGCTGCCATGCCCCGCCACCGTGAACTGAAAATCACCCTCAAGCCGTTGCAACTGATCCTCTGCGTGGCCTTTGGCCTGTGGCTGGGCGCCGTGGCCATCGCCATGAGCCTGTGGTTGGCGTTGCAGCTGTGGCCAGAGCAGGTGCAGCCGGTCGCCCAGGCCGTGGCCCCTGCCCGCAGCCAACCCGCCGCGCCGCCACCGGTAGATGCCCAGGGCGAAATGTTCGAGCGCTACAAGGACATCCTGCACCAGCAGCAACTGCAACAGGCCGCCGAGGCTGCCCAAGGCAACCCTCGCAACCTCAACAGCCCCAAGTGCCAGTTCTGGCTGCAACAGAACCGCACCGCGCCCACCGAAAAAAGCCAGGCCCATGTGCTGGAGTTCTGTTACTGAAGATGGACAAGCCCCTGCTACTCACGCGCATCGTCGCGACCCTCGAACATGACGTAGACGTGCTGAGCCGCGCCGCCCAGACCGCGTACGAAGCCGCCACCGCGGAAGAGAACATCGCCGAAAACAAGTATGACACCTTGGGCCTTGAAGCTTCGTACCTGGCCACCGGCCAGGCGCGGCGTACTGCCGAGATTCGCCAGGCGTTGCAGATTTACCAGCAACTGCTGTTGCGTGACTACGACCCTGCGCGTGGCGTGCAGGTGAGTAACCTGGTGACCCTTGAGGACGAGGATGGCCAGCAACGTAGGCTGTTCCTCGGGCCTGAGGCGGCGGGGTTGAAAGTGGGTGAAGGAGATGAACTGGTGACCGTGATCACACCGCGCTCGCCGCTGGGGCAGCAGCTGGTGGGCAAGCGGGTGGATGACGAGGTGAGCTTGGGGACGCAGGTATTCTTCATTGTTGATGTTGTCTGAACAGGCCTCTTCGCGGGTAAACCCGCTCCCACAGGATCACTGCAGGCCTGAAATCTGTGCCCAGGTATTGCGCCATCCCTGTGGGAGCGGGTTTACCCGCGAAGAGGCCGGATCAGGTAGCATCAATCTAAAGGCCCTGCAGCGCATCGAACTGCCCCGCCAACCCCTGCTGCGCGAACTGCTCCACGACAAAATCGATAAACGCCCGCGTCTTCCCGGGCAACAATTTGTGCTGGGCGTAATACACGCTGATATGCCCATCGTCCACATACCAATCCGGCAACACCCGCCGCAGCCGCCCGGCCTGCAGGTAAGGCACGGCAAACGGCAGACTGACCAAGGCAACCCCCAACCCCTGCTGCGCCACCGCGCAGGCCGCATCCGAATCGCTCATGGTCATTGCTTGGCGCAGCACCAACGGCTGCTGCTCCTGCCAGCGACTGGTCAGCGGCCAGGAGCGCACCCGGCCGGTCTGCGGTGAGCGAATCAGAATGCCGGCGTGGCGCTGCAGCGCCTGTGGGTCCTCAATCGGCGCTTGTTGGTCCAGGTAGGCAGGCGCTGCCACCAGCACCCGGTGCGCCGGGGTCAGCTTGCGCGCCACCACCCCCGGCGGCAAATCAAAACCGCCACCGATGGCAGCATCGAAGCCCTGGCCGATCAGGTCGACCTGGCGATTGTCAAAATGCCAATCCGGGGTAATCGCCGGGTAACGGCGTAAGAATTCTCCCAACAGGGGTAACACGTACAACCGCCCGAACACCGTGCCCATGCTGACCCGCAGCAGCCCGGCCGGCTGGCCTTCGGCACTGGCCAGGTTAGCCACGGCGTACTGGATGGTACGAAAGCTGTCACTCACTTCACCCAGAAAACGCTGGCCTGCTTCGGTCAAGGTCAGCTTGCGGGTACTACGCTGGAACAGTCGCACGCCCAACCGGGCTTCCAGCTGAGCCACATGCTTGCCCACTGCGGCGGGGGTCAGGCTCAGGCGGCGAGCGGCCTCGGCGAAGCTGCCGACCTCGGCGCTGCGGATAAAGCATTCGAGGGCGTTGAACGATTCCACGGCCATGATTAACAACCAAAGGTTTACTCTGCTAATAGTGATTGCCATCTTATCAGCAGGTAATTAGCCACCGATACTGCGCCCATCCAAGGCATTCGGCCTTGCTTCCCAGCAGGAGATCAGCATGTCCAAACAACTTCCACTCGACGGTAAGGTAGCCCTGGTCCAGGGCGGCTCCCGCGGCATTGGTGCGGCCATCGTGCGCCGCCTGGCCCGCGACGGTGCTCGGGTTGCCTTCACCTACGTCAGCTCCGCCGGCCCGGCAGAACAGCTGGCCCAGGAAATCATCGGCAACGGCGGCCAAGCCCTCGCCCTGCGCGCCGACAGCGCCGACGCCGCAGCCGTGCAATTGGCGGTGGATGACACCGCGAAGGCCTTTGGTGGGCTGGACATTCTGGTGAACAACGCCGGCGTGCTGACGGTGGCGCCGATCGCCGAGTTCGACCTGGGGGACTTCGACCGCATGCTGGCGGTGAACGTGCGCAGTGTGTTCGTCGCCAGCCAAGCGGCCGTGCGCTACATGGGCCAGGGCGGGCGCATCATCAACATCGGCAGCACCAACGCCGAGCGGATGCCCTTTGCCGGTGGCGCCCCCTACGCCATGAGCAAATCGGCGCTGGTGGGCCTGACCCGCGGCATGGCACGCGACCTCGGCCCCCAGGGCATCACCGTCAACAACGTGCAGCCCGGCCCGGTAGACACCGAGATGAACCCGGCCAGCGGTGAGTTTGCCGACAACCTGATACCGCTGATGGCCATTGGGCGCTATGGGCAGGTGGATGAGATTGCCAGCTTCGTGGCCTACCTGGCGGGGCCAGAGGCGGGGTACATCACTGGGGCCAGTTTGACGGCGGATGGTGGGTTTGCGGCTTGAGGTGGGGGTATTAGCGCCTGTGAGATCGAGCGCCGCGCGAGCGGCGCCTAAAACTCCCCGTCAAACCCTCAACGCCCCTAGAATACAGCTCCCTGCCCCCCGAGATCCCCATGAACGCCCCCACCCTCAGTCGCGCCCTGATCCTGCTGATGGCCACCGCCACCGGCCTGGCCGTGGCCAGCAACTACTACGCGCAACCGTTGCTGCACAGCATCGCCCTGCAGTTCGGCCTGAGCACCGCCGGCGCCGGCAGCATCGTCATCGCCGCCCAGCTCAGCTATGGCGCTGGCCTGTTGCTGCTGGCGCCCCTGGGCGACCTGTTCGAGCAACGTCGCCTGATCACGGTGATGACCGCCATTTCGACCCTCGGCCTGGTCATCAGCGCCTGCGCACCGAGCCTGCCGTGGTTGCTGCTCGGCACCGCGCTGACCGGCCTGTTCTCGGTGGTGGCGCAGATCCTGGTGCCGATGGCGGCGAGCCTGAGTGAGCCGCACCAGCGCGGGCGCGCTGTGGGCACACTGATGAGCGGCCTGTTGCTGGGCATTCTGCTGGCGCGTACGGCGGCCGGTTTCATGGCGGAGCTGGGTGGCTGGCGCAGTATCTATGTGCTGGCCGCAGTACTGATGGCCATCACCGCCCTGGCCCTGTACCGCAGCTTGCCGCAGCACCACAGCCATGCCGGCTTGAAATACCCGGCCTTGATCGGCTCGGTGTTCCGCCTGTTCATCGAAGAGCCCGTGCTGCGCTTGCGCTCGCTGCTGGGCTTGCTGGCGTTCAGCCTGTTCGCGCTGTTCTGGACACCACTGGCCTTCCTGCTGGCGCAAGAGCCCTACCACTACTCGGACGCCGTGATCGGCCTGTTCGGCCTGGCAGGCGCGGCGGGGGCGCTGTCGGCCAACTGGGCTGGGCGCCTGGCCGACCGAGGCAAAGGGGCGTTAGGCACCACGGTCGGGCTGATCGTACTGCTGCTGTCGTGGGTGCCGCTTGGTTTTGCCGAGTACTCGCTGCTGGCGTTGCTGCTGGGGGTATTGATGCTCGACCTGGCCGTACAGCTGGTACACGTGAGCAACCAAAACGCGGTGATCGCTCTGCGGCCAGAGGCGCGCACACGGCTGAATGCAGGCTATATCACCTGCTACTTCATCGGCGGTGCGCTGGGGTCGCTGCTGGGGACGCAGTTGTTCCAGCGTCAGGGCTGGATGGGCATCGTCGTTGCCGGGTTGGTGATCGGTACACTGGCGCTGCTGGCCTGGGCGCTGGCCGAGCGCAAGCGCATCAGCCGCGACATTGCAACGCACTACCCTCCGTCGCCTGAGCGTTGACTGCCTGCCTCGGGAGGGCTCAAGTAGGCGCTGGACAATGCCCCCTCCCTGAAGGACGACTTTATGACAAGACTCACGGTTCGATCCGGCGATTTCTTGCAAGGTGAAGGCGAGTATCGCAATGGATCGCTCACACTCAAGACCCCGCGCAGCCCCTCGCCTGGCGAGCGGATCTCACTTGCACGCATCAGTGACCTCAAGCTGTCCAGTTTGGAGTCCAGCCGCAGCCTGGGTACCGCCCTTGGCTGGGGTGTAGCTGGGGCCTTGGTGGCCGGGCCGGTGGGGCTGCTGGCCGGGCTCTGGCTCGGTGGCAAGGAAGAAGAAGCCACCTTCCTCGCCACCTTCAAGGACGGGCGCAAACTGCTGGCCGTGACCGATGGCAAGACCTGGTCGAAGATCGACGACAGCTGGCGCCAGCACAAGCGCCCGGCCAGCAACGACTGAATATCGCGCGGGCCTGATCGTCCAATGTTGAAGGTGGCTGTTAAGATGCCGCCTTTTTCATGGCCTGTGCCGGCCTCTTCGCGGGGCAAGCCCGCTCCCACAAGGGTTGCGCAAAATCCTGTAGGAGCGGGCTTGCCCCGCGAAGAGGCCGGCACTGGTATCGCGTATCCAGGAGCCTCCGCATGCCCCCGCTTCGCCCCCGCCTGCCCCTGAGCTTGCTCAGCCTGGGCCTGGCCCTGCATTGCCCTCATTTGCTAGCCGAAGACAGCATCGTGCTGGACCCGCTGCGGGTCTCCGACAGCTATGGCAACGACGGCTACCAGGTGCGCGAAGCCTCGGTGGGTGGTTTCCAGGCCGTGCCGCTGCTCGACACCCCGGCCTCGGTCAGCGTGTTCAGCCAGCAACTGCTGGAGGACCGCCAGGTGCGCAAGCTTAGCGAAGTGCTGCAAAGCGACGCCTCGGTGGGGGAAAGCTATGCGCCCATCGGCTATTACGAAAACTTCAACGTGCGCGGCTTCGAGCTGAATGCCGCCAGCAGCTACCGGATCAATGGCCAGACCCTCGCCGGCGAGCAGAACGTGGCCCTGGAAAACAAACAGCAAGTGGAATTGCTCAAGGGCTTGTCCGGGCTGCAAAGCGGCGTTTCGGAGCCCGGCGGCCTAATCAATTACGTGACCAAGCGCGCCGAAGACGTGCGCAGCGTGACGGTATCGACCAACGAACAAGGCGAACGTTACCTGGCCACCGACCTGGGCGGCTGGTTCGGCAGCGAGCGGCAGTTCGGCCTGCGCGCCAACCTTGCCCATGAAGACATCCGCAACTATGTCGACCATGCCGACGGCAAGCGCGACTTCGCTTCGTTGGCCTTCGACTGGCAGATCAACCCGGATGCCACGCTGCAACTGGACGCCGAGTACCAGCACCGCGAACAACGCTCGGTGCCCGGTTACCAGTTGCTCGGCGGCACCGAGGTGCCACACGGTATCGACCCGCATGATCGCCTGGCCTACCAGCAGTGGGCCAAGCCGGTACAGAACGATTCGCTGAACCTGGGTGGGCGTTTCGAGTACCGCTTCAACGAGGCCTGGACCGGCACGTTGAGTGCGTCGCGCAGCAAGGTGGTGATCGACGATTACAGTGCGTTTGCCTGGGGCTCGAGCGAAGGGGCGTTCTTCGGCAGCAATGGCGACTATGACATTTATGACTACCGCAGCCCGGATGACACCCGCCGCACCGACGAGGCACAGGCCACGCTCAACGGCCGCTTCGATGCCTTGGGCGTAGGGCACGACCTGACAATCGGCAGCAGCGCGCAACGCCGCACGGTGGACCAACGCCCCTATTACAACGAGTGGCTGGGTACCGGCAATATCTACACCGGTGCGCCAGCACTCGACCCGTCTGACAAGCCGATCGGCGCCAGCGAGCGGCGCCTCGACAGCCGCCAGTACGGCCTGTTCGTAAGTGATCGCATCAGCTTCAACGAGCAGTGGCAAACTATGATCGGCGCTCGCAAAGTGCGCCTGGACGAGCAGACCTGGGACGAGACCGGTGTTGCCGGGCGCCACACTCGCCAGTACCAGTTGCTGCCCAATGCTGCGCTCATCTACAAGCCACGCCCAGACACCACGCTGTACGCCAGCTATGCCAAAGGCCTGTCGGCTGGCGGTACGGCACCGTGGTTTGCCAGCAACGCGGCTGAAATCCTCGCCCCCACCCTGTCACGCCAGCTGGAGTTGGGCATCAAGCGCGACTGGCAAGGCATCAGCTTCAGTGCCGCACTGTTCCAGATCCGCCAGGCGTATCAATACGCACGGCCCGATGGCCAAGGCACCTTCACTTATGTCCAGCAAGGCCAACAGAAAAACACCGGCCTGGAGCTGGGCGCCAGTGGCTGGGTGACCTCGAACCTGCAAGTGCAGGCGAGTGCCGCAGCCATTCGCGCGCGGGTAAAAAACAGCGGGACCGAGGACTACGAAGGGCATCAGGCGATCAATGTGCCCAAACTGCGTGCGGCGCTGCAGGCCGAATACAGCCTGCCGGTACCAGGCCTGGCGCTGCTGGGCGGTGCGCGCTACAGCGCCAGCAAATATGCCAGCCAGGCGGGTAATGTCGAGGTGGGCGGTTATACCGTGTTCGACGTCGGCAGCCGCTACCGCACCCGCATTGGGGGGTATGACACGGTGCTGCGGTTGACCGTGGATAACGTGTTCGACAAGCGCTACTGGCGCGATGTGGGGGATTACCTGGGGGACAACTACCTGTTCCAGGGTGCGCCGCGTACGGCAAGGTTGTCGGCGTCTGTGAGTTTCTGATGAACCCGGGGCCGCTGCGCGGCCCATCGCCGGCAAGCCGGCTCCCACAGGCCTGGCGCCAACCTTGGAGTCTGCAAAGTTCTTGTGGGAGCAACTGTCTTGTGGTGCTTGTTCTGGCCTCATCGCTGGCAAGCCAGCTCCCACAGGTGCGGCGCTAGCCTTTAAGGCTAGACAGTTCGGGTGGGAGCTGGCTTGCCGGCGATGGGCTGCACAGCAGCCCCATAAGCACTGCGAAAACAAAAAGCCCCCGAGCTTTTCAGCGCGGGGGCTTTTTGTAGAATGTGGCGGTGAAGAAGGGATTTGAACCCTTGATACGATTTCTCGTATACACACTTTCCAGGCGTGCTCCTTCGACCACTCGGACACTTCACCGTTTTCTCTTCAAGCCTTTCAGCCTGTCGAGGCGCGCTAATTTAGTGTAAGGCCTTTCCTTTGGCAAGCATTTTTTTCAAATTTTTCATGCATTTGCATTTGAGGCCCGGTAAACGCTGACCGGCCAGTCAGCCTTGCTGCTTTACCTGGCCCACGGCGCTGGGTAACGTCGTCGCCACGCCAACAAAAGGACTCTGCCATGAGCGAGCTGATTACCTACCACGCCGAAGACGGCATCGCCACCCTGACCCTGAACAACGGCAAGGTCAATGCCATCTCGCCGGATGTCATCACCGCCTTCAACGCCGCCCTCGACCGCGCCGAACAGGAACGTGCCGTGGTGATCATCACCGGGCAGCCGGGCATTCTGTCGGGCGGCTACGACCTCAAGGTCATGACCAGTGGCCCCAAGGAGGCGATAGGCCTGGTTACCGCCGGCTCCACCCTCGCCCGCCGCCTGCTGTCGCACCCGTTCCCGGTGATCGTCGCCTGCCCCGGTAACGCCGTGGCCAAAGGAGCCTTCCTGCTGCTGTCGGCCGACTACCGCATTGGTGTCGACGGGCCCTATAAGGTCTGCCTGAACGAAGTGCAGATCGGCATGACCATGCACCATGCCGGCATCGAACTGGCCCGCGACCGCCTGCGCCGCTCGGCCTTCCACCGCTCGGTGATCAACGCCGAGATCTTCGACCCGCAAGGCGCACTGGACGCCGGCTTCCTCGACAAGGTGGTGCCGGCCGAGCAACTGCACGAGGCGGCCCTGGCTGCGGCCCGTGAACTGAAGAAGCTGAACATGCTGGCGCACAAAAACACCAAGCTGAAGGTGCGCAAGGGCCTGCTGGAGGCTCTGGACAAGGCTATCGAGCTGGATCAGAGCCACATGGGCTAACCCTGCAGGTCGACAGACTCACCCCAGGTTTGCCTCTTTGAGTGCACAGTCGTACACTGGAATGCGACTATCTGGTGTGAGTCATCCCATGCTTTATTCGTTGCGCATGCTCCTGCTGGCCCTGCATTTTCTGGTGGTTGGCGCTGTAGGCCTGATAATCGGCCTGTGCCGCCCCTTCAACCCCGACAACAGCCGGGTATTTGCCCGGCTTTACAGCGTGCCGGCCGCCTGGCTGATGCGCGTCAAGGTCAAAGCCGAAGTCGGCCCATTGTTCGATCACCCGCCCGGTTGCGTCATCATCGCCAACCATCAGTCCAACTTCGACCTGTTCCTCATTGGCCAGGCAGTGCCGCCGCGCACCGTGGCTATTGGCAAGAAAAGCCTGGGCTGGATCCCGTTGTTCGGCCAGCTGTTCTGGCTGGGCGGCAATGTGCTGATCGACCGCAAGAATGCCTACCAGGCGCGCAAGGCGCTGCAAAAGACCACGCGGGTGCTGCAGGACGATACATCGATCTGGATTTTCCCCGAGGGCACCCGCAACCCGGCAGACCACCTGTTGGCGTTCAAGAAAGGCGCCTTTCACATGGCCATCGAAGCCGGTGTACCAATCGTGCCGGTGTGCGTCAGCCGCTATGCCCGGCGTTTGAACCTGAACAGCTGGCGGCAGCGGACGGTGATCGTGCGCTCGCTGCCGCCGATTGCCACGGCGGGCTTGAGCCAGCGCGACATCCCCGCCCTGGTCGAACAGTGCCGCAGCCAGATGCAGCAGTGCATCGACCGCATGGAAGATGAACTCGCACGCCGCTAGGTTGCCCTCTGGGCCCTTACAGCCCAAGCTGTAAGGGTGTTCAATCGAATAAGTGGACAACCATGGGTCGAGTCGTGGCGTCGGCGGTGTACAGCGCCGGCAGAAAGGTCACTAACATCAGCATCGACGAAGGCAGCGAATGGGCGCGCAAGCCCGGCCACTTCGTCTGGATCGGCCTCGAAGAACCCAACGCCGAGGAGTTGGCCAACCTGCAGCGGCAGTTCAACCTGCACGAGCTGGCCATTGAAGACGCGCTGGAAAAGCACAGCCGGCCCAAGCTTGAAACCTTCGGTGATGCGCTGTTCATCGTCACCTATTCGCCGGTACGTCATGAAGGCAAGCTGGAGTTCATCGAAACCCATATCTTTGCTGGCAATGGCTACATCATCACCTGCCGCAACGGCCACTCGAAATCCTACGCCCTGGTGCGCCAACGCTGCGAAGCACGGCCGCTGCTGCTGGAGCATGGCGAGGATTTCGTGCTGTATGCGCTGCTCGACTTCGTGACCGAGAACTACCAGCCGGTCAGCGAGGCGATCCATGGCGAAATTGAAGAACTGGAACAAAGCGTGCTGGGCGGTTCGCTGCAAGAGGATGACATCCGCCGGCTGCACAGCCTGCGGCGCGACATCTTGCGCCTGCGCCGGTACGTGGCGCCGATGCTGGAGGTGAGCGAAGAACTGCAGCGCCTGAGCTTTCCGTTCATCGACAAGAACATGCGACCGTATTTTCGCGATGTGCAGATTCATGTCACGCGGCAGATGGAAGACTTGGTCGGCATTCGCGATATCGCCAGCCAGACCATCGAGATCGGCATGTTGCTGGAGTCGTCGCGCCAAAGCATCGTGCAACGCAAGTTCGCGGCCTGGGCGGCGATTCTGGCCTTCCCCACGGCGATTGCCGGGATTTATGGGATGAACTTTCAGAACATGCCGGAGCTGGCGTGGCAGTACGGGTATTTTGGTGTGTTAGGGGTGATTGGGTTGGGGTGTGCGGGGTTGTATGCCAGCTTCAAGAAGTCGGGTTGGCTTTGAGATGTTGGGGCCGCTGTGCGGCCCATCGCAGGCAAGCCAGCTCCTACAGGTACAGCACTGATGTTGGGGCCGCTGTGCGGCCCCCCGCCATCACGCCACGCTGTCTTTACTCACCGACTGCCCAATGAACCGCAACATCCACTCGCCCACCAGGTCGCCCTGGTGCTCGGTGGCCAGGCTGGCAATGGCCTTGTGGTACACCTCATCCCCCAACGACGTCTGTCGCGCATCCAGCAACGCCCGGGAGTAGTCATGCACGAACTCCGGGTGCCCTTGGAAGCACAGCACCTGGTCACGAATGTGGTAGGCGGCGTTGGGGCAGAAGTCGCTGGAGGCAATTACGGTCGCGCCTTCCGGCAGCTCGGTGACCTGGTCCTGGTGGCTGATCAGCAGGGTCAGCTCGGAAACCTCCGGGTCCATCCAGGGCGCATGCGCCGCCAGTGAATAACGGTGGATGCCCACACCCCAGCCCTTCTCGGCGCGCTCGGCCTTACCACCCAGGGTCAAGGCCAGCAGCTGATGGCCAAAACACACGCCCAGCAGCTTCTCGCCCCGTGCGTAGAGTTTTAACAAGTAAGCCTTGAGCGTCTGGATCCAAGGGTCGGAACCGAACGAATCGGCCTTGCTGCCCGTCACAAGGTAGGCATCGAACACTTCATCGTCGGCGGGATAGTCGCCGTTCATCACGTTGTACACGCGAAACTCGGCGGCGATCGGCTGACGCGAGAACAGCTGCTCGAACATCCTGCCATAGCCGTGGTACTGCGCCGTCAACTCCGGTCGCAGGACATCGGTTTCCAGGATGCAGATGCGTAACGACATAGAAATAGTCCTGAACGACATGGGTGGGAATCTGCTGTAGAGACTGCCGCGAAAGGCACGTACAAGCAAGTAGGCCGCACTGACGAACGGTCATATTTCGCCGGCGTTTCGTTTGCAGTAACGCCACTGTCTAGCGAGAGCATGCCAGCCAGCTGGCCATTGGCCTCATAACCCAATGAAATTAACCAGCCTTACAATTAGAACAAAGGGTTCTCAAACATGGATGACGCACACCCTACTGTTGGTTGTATATCGACTTTCAAGAGGCAAGCAGAACAGGCGTCAACTTACGCCACTGCGATCGACCCGAAACGCGACAGGGAAGCCAACGGGTATTCAGGAATAACAACAAGAAGGCGGTCCGCCATGTTCAGACAATCGAAAATACGCCAAGCAGGGCTCATTCTCTTCGCCACGACTCTACTGCTGATACTGCCGAACCTGACACGTTTATTCGGCTGACGGTGGCTGTGGCGTCAACAGGCAGCGCGCATGTAACCTGCCGGCCTTGAAGGTCGGAGACTCCCCATGCGCCACTGCCTTGCCCTACTCGCCCTGCTTTTGAGCCTGCCAGTGTCGGCGGCGCAGCTGCACCTTGAGCTGGGCGACACGTCGCGCCAGTGGAGCAGCGCCGAGCTGCTAGCCCACCCGCAGGCGCGCGACATCAGCATCGAGCAGGACGTTTCCTATAAGCGCCACATGCAGTATCGCGCCGTCCCCTTGGCTGTGCTGCTGAAGGGCGTGGGTGCGAACGACCACCTGCAAGCCGTCGCGCTGGATGGTTTTGCTGCCGAAATGCCTGCCGCGCCGCTGCTGCAGCAAGGGCCGGCGCGTGCCTGGCTGGCCGTCGAAGACCCGGCCAAACCGTGGCCCGCGTTGGGCAACGGCAAGCCGAGCGCCGGGCCGTTTTACCTGGTCTGGACGGCACCGCAGGCCAGCGGCATCCGCCCAGAGCAGTGGCCGTTCCAGATCGCCAGCATCCGCCGCCTGGCTTCGGTGGAGCAGCGTTTTCCGGCACTGCTGCCAGACCCGAAGCTCCCGGCCGATAACCCGGTGCGCCAGGGGTTTGCGTTGTTCCAGCAGAACTGCCTGGCCTGCCACCGCCTCAATGGCGCGGGTGATGCCCAGTTTGGGCCGGACTTGAACTTGCCGCATAACCCTACCGAGTACTTCCAGCCGGCATTTTTGCGCAAGCTGATCCGTGACCCGCAAAGCCTTCGAACGTGGCCGCAGGCGAAGATGCCGGGGTTTACAGAGGCTGTGTTGAGCGAGCAGGAGCTGGATGCGCTACTGGCTTATCTGGGGCATATGGCGGGGCGTAAGCCCTGAGAGGTTGGGGCCGCTTGGCGGCCCTTCGCGGCACAAGGCCGCTCCTACAGGGAGGTGCATAAGCCTGTGGAGCGGCAGTGGGTGAGTCAGGGTCAGGCGCACAGTCGCTCTTGCTTGACGCCCCATCCTTCGACCTCGCCACCGTACGGTGAAACGAGTTGCTCGAACGTTTCTTCGAAGTCGCCAATCCCTCCATAAGTGGCATACATGACCTTGCTCAGTTCAAGGTGCCAGGCGCCGTCTTTGCGTTCGCGTACCTGGGCGTTGAGGGACTCGCCACGAAATTGCCCGGCTGCCCGTCGCGCGCCGGCTTCATCAGGGAATACTGCGTAGAACTCGATAGGGTGGATGCGGGTGAAGTCAAAACCGCCAGCTTTCATCTGGCGCAGGACATTGCTGCTGATATCGTCGTTCTGGCTGCTCATGAATCGTCCTCCTGCAATGCAATGGATAGACTTTCCGGGCACTACGTACCTGCCGGCGGTGCCGGACAGATCGAGTTGTATAGAGCTGATGCAAGACGCGAATGTTATGGGTGCCGACCCGCAGAATAGGCCGGCACCTGGGTCCAGCGTAGTGCCTGCGTGGGCACCACGTCAACGCAAGCTTCAGGGCGCTTCCTGGATACGGGTGATGGTTACGCCATTTTGCTCTTTGAGCCAGCGCGCCGTGGGAGATGGTGCACGGTCCTGGAAGTCGTTGAGGTCCAATTCATCCATGACCGGAAACAAGTGCGAGCGAATGGCACGGGCCGCGTCTTCTTCGCTGGGGCAATGTTCAGCCCGCAGCCGCAATGACGTCGGTTCGCCTTTCTGGTCGGCAAAGATGACTTCCCACTCTTTCATGGAACGAGCCCTCGGTCTGAAGAACGCCGGGTGTGTGGCGCCTGTATAGCTTGACCTTGGGCGGGGGGATTTGTTCAGTTGGCAGGGCTTTGCGGTGGTCCTCGAGTTGGTAGGGCTTTGCGGTGGCCCTTCAATTGGCAGGGTTTGCGGTGGCCCTTGTAGGAGCAGCCTTGTGCTGCGAAGAGGCCAGTGTAAACACCAAAGATCTACGGTGCTTTCACTGGCCTCTTCGCAGCACAAGGCTGCTCCTACAACGGACGCGGCAGCCGGTGATGATAGACGCGGCAGCCGGCGATGACAGGCGCGCGTGCCGGGGACAACGGGCGCGCCTGCTGGGGGTTACTTCGGCGTGCCGTGCACGACGCCAGCGGTGTTGTCCAAGAGGCTCTTGGTCGCCGTCTGGATGTACGCTTCAAGCTTTTTCAGCATTTCCGGCTGGTCCGGGCTTTCGATCAGCTCGGCCTTGAACTCGCTGCCCAGCTGGTAACGGTACATACGCGGGCTCATGTCCTTGGACTCGATGAGGATGCGGTCACCCTGCACCAAACCAACGATCTGTTCGCTGCCCGACGGCTTGATCATGCCCACGCCCTGGTCGCCCTCAGGCAGGTTGAGCAGGTCGCGGCCCCAGCACTGATGACGGGTCTGGCCACCCAGACGGCCCATGATGGTCGGCACGATGTCGACCTGGGTACCGACGGTGTGGTCGACCGCACCGAACTTCTCCTGGATGCCCGGGGCAATCAGCAGCAGCGGTACGTTGAAGCGGCCCAGGTCCAGTTCGGTGACCTGCTGGTGGTTGCCGAAGCCGTGGTCGCCGACGATGACGAACAGGGTCTCCTTGAAGTACGGCTCTTTGCGCGCCTTCTCGAAGAACTGGCCCAACGCCCAGTCGGAATAACGCATGGCCGTCAGGTGCTCGTCCAGGCGGCCTTGGCCGGTCACAGGCGCTACGGGCAGGTCCTTGGGCAACGCGTAAGGCGTGTGGTTGGACAAGGTCTGCAGCAGCGCATAGATCGGCTTCTTGCCGTCGTGCTTGGCCAGCTCCTCAGCGCCACGGTCGAACATGTCCTGGTCGGACACACCCCAGGTCGGGTCGGAGAACACCGGGTTGACGAAGTCATTGCGGCCAATGAACGTGGTCATGCCTTGGTTGCCGAAGAAACCGGACTGGTTGTCCCAGGCGAAGTCACCGTTGTAGACGTACACGTCGTCGTAATCGCGGGCGCTGAGCAGTGCCGGCAGGCCCGACAGCTTGTGCCCGCCTTCCGGGGTCTGCATCAGGTATTCGAAGCCTGGCAGGTTAGGGAAGCAGGCCATGGTGGCGAACATGCCCTGGTGGGTATGGGTGCCGTTGGAGAAGAAGCGGTCGAACAGCA
The DNA here is from genome assembly GCF_000483465.1 of Pseudomonas sp. LAIL14HWK12:I7. Taxonomy (NCBI): domain Bacteria; kingdom Pseudomonadati; phylum Pseudomonadota; class Gammaproteobacteria; order Pseudomonadales; family Pseudomonadaceae; genus Pseudomonas; species Pseudomonas sp. LAIL14HWK12:I7. Next base: position 646,714 of record NZ_KI519605.1, on the reverse strand, counting down.
ACCCTTCTTTGGCCAGTTTGTCGAAGTACGGGGTGATGTTGTTAGGGCTGCCCAGGGCGCCCACCGAGTGGCCGGCGAAGCTCTCCATGAGGATCACCACGACGTTCTTGATCGGCAGGGTACGCTCGGCCGGTGGCACGAAGTCACGGCGGATCGCGGCTTCGTCGGCGTCGACCAGGGTGTCGTGGGCGGTCAGCAGTTGCTCACGCACGGTCTGCGTGGCCAGCGGCTGGTCCAGCACCGGCTTCCAGATGTTGGCGCGGTCTTCGCCGAAGCGGCTCTTGGCAGCATCGATCAACGTCAGGGTGCCGTTCAGGCCCAGCTGGTTGACGAAGTTGGAGTCGGTGGTGAAGGCATCACCCCAACGCATCGGCGGGCCCTGGCGCAGGGTGCCACGGGCGGCGACCACGGCCACCAGCAGGATCACCATGAACACCGCCAGGCGGTTGTACCACGGCGCTACGCTGCGCTGCGGGGTGGCGCCGGTCGGCTGGCCGCCGCGCGTCATGCGGTCGACACCCTTGAACAGCAGGCTCAGCAGCCAGGTGCCAATGACCCAGGCCAACAGGTAACGGACCACCGGGAAGCCGTACCAGAGCATGCTCATGACGGTCTTGGGGTCTTCCTTGATGTACTGGAACACCAGGCCGTTGAGGCGCTGGTGGAACTCGCGGTAGAAGTCCATCTCCATCAGGCCGAGGAACATCACCACGCTGGAGGCGAGGGTCAGCCACAGCCGGAACACGCCACGCCGGGCCATGGCCCAAGGGCTGAGAATGGCCAACAGCAGCGGAATGCTGATGTACACCACCACCCGCAGGTCGAAGCGCAACCCGTTCAGGAAGCCTTCAGCGACAGTCGCATAGGGGGTATCGCCGATCATGTCGCTGTTGTAGACCAACAGCGCCAGGCGCACGAGGCTGAGCATCAGCATGATGACCAGGCCGCTGAGCAGCGTGTAGGCCAGGTGGGATTTCAGGGTCGGCGCGAACGACGCTCGCGCGCCCTGTTTCAAGGCATCCGTGTTAGCCATGAATGGGAAAGTCCTAGGATTGCGGGTTTGCGGAGATGGCGAAGGTTAATACCAACGCAGCATTGTGCGGGTGCGGATTCTGTTTAAACCAATGTGAAAATTTTGTCACGGCCGCATTTCTGCTTATGTCCGCTATCAGATCCGCACATTGCCCCTGGGCCCGGCAATTGCCCAGATCACCAGCCCTATCACCGGCAGCAGCGCGATCAGCAGAATCCACAACACCTTGATGCCCACTTCGCTGCCACTTTTGATCACATTGAGGATCGCCCAGATATCCAGAGCCAGAATGATCAGGCCAACCAGGCTATTGAATGTAGACCCCATGCCGCTACTCCCTTGCAAAGACGTTGCAGCACAGCATAGCCAGCTATCACGTCGATAGAAGGGAATCCTTGGCCGATCGTGCAGGTCCTTGCTTAGACTGCCTGTATTCATTGATTCGAGGTTCACATGCCCCCAGCCCATTCCGAAACCGCCACCCCACCCTCGCTGCTGAGCGCCTGGCGGCAACAGGTGCTGACTACCCCCTGGCTCAGCGCCGGCCTGGGGTTGAGCCTGCTGGCGGTGATCGTGCTGCTGGCGGCAAGCCTGTGGAACGCGGTCAACGGCGACCATGCCGACAACCTGCACCTGGCGCTGCTGGGCGGTTTGTCCGGCTTTGGCGCCACGGCCCTGGGCGCGGTACTGGCGGTGGTGCTGCGTGATGTGAGTGCGCGCACCCAGGATGTGATGCTCGGCTTTGCCGCCGGCATGATGCTGGCCGCCAGTTCGTTTTCGTTGATTCTGCCGGGCCTGGATGCCGCCCGCGAGATCACCGGCAACGGCCCGGCGGCGGCGTTTACCGTGGTGCTGGGCATGGGCCTTGGGGTATTGCTGATGCTGGGCCTGGACCGCTTCACCCCACACGAGCACGAGAGCACTGGCCCTTGCGGCCCAGAGGCAGAGCGCATCAACCGGGTGTGGCTGTTCGTGTTGGCGATTACCCTGCACAACCTGCCCGAAGGCATGGCGATTGGGGTCAGTTTCGCCAATGGCGACATGAACATCGGCCTGCCGCTGACCAGCGCGATCGCCATCCAGGACATTCCTGAAGGCCTGGCCGTGGCCTTGGCGTTGCGCGCCACGGGGCTGTCGAACATGAAGGCGGCGTTGGTAGCGGTGGGTTCAGGGCTGATGGAGCCGCTGGGTGCGGTGATCGGCCTGGGGATTTCCACCGGTTTTGCCTTGGCCTACCCGATAAGCATGGGGTTGGCGGCGGGGGCGATGATTTTTGTGGTGTCCCACGAGGTGATTCCCGAGACCCATCGCAATGGCCACCAGACGGCGGCGACCCTGGGGTTGATGGGTGGGTTCGGGGTGATGATGTTTCTGGATACGGCGCTGGGCTGAGTTCTTCGACTGCCTGTAGCGGCCTCTTCGCGGGGTAAGTCGGACCGCGAAGAGGCCGGTCCAGCCAACCGACAAATCAGACGTGAACCGCGACCTTCAAAGCCTCCAAAGCCGGCTCGGTCTTGATCCCCACCTCAGCCCCCAGTTCCAGCACCCGTGCCAGGTCATGCTGGCCGACCATCACCATCTGCAATTCATCATCCAGCAACTGGCTGAAGTTCAGCAGTACATAACCCCCCGCCTCCTTGTTCAACGCCCCCATCTGCACCTGGATGCGATTGAGCGCGGTCAGTGGCTCGGTGCGCGCCAGCTGCTTGGGCTTGAGGGTGAACGGCACGCTCTTGTCGAACGAGTCGGCGATGTTCTGGAACAGGTCCTGATAGCTGTCAGCCTGGAACAGCACGGTGTCCGGCAGGCTGCCCAGCACGATCCACTCCCCCAGCGGGATCGGGAAGGTGTCGTCGTAGTTGATGTCCGGGTTGGCCGCCAGGAAGGCGACGGGGTCGGCGTAGGCCTGGGCGGCCTCGTCGGCGATGCGCTCGATGTCTTCATCGCGCATGCAACCGGCGCCGATGAGGGTGATGAGTTCGAGCAATTGGTTTTTCATGAAGGGGGCCTGCGACCGGTGAAAAGTCGCCAAGGATAGCCGCAAACGCCCCCGAACAGTTAGCCGGCCAGCGCCTGCAGGCGCGCCACGGCGTCTGCCGCGCCCATGGTTTGCGCGGCCATCAGCGCGGTGGCGCCGCGAGCATCCTGGTGTGCCGGGTCGGCACCTTGGGCCAGCAGGTAGTCGAGGATCTCGCTGCGGTTGAACATGGCCGCCAGCATCAGCGCGGTGCGCCCGTCCTGCGCGGCGGCATCGACCGGCACCCCATGCTCCAGCAGCAAGCGGATCATGGCCAGGTCGCCTTTGAACGCGGCGCCAGCGATTGGCAGTTGGCCATTGTCATTGGCCATCAATGGGTCGGCGCCGTGCTCCAGCAGCACGCGCACCGCGTCATGGTGGCCGTGGTAGCAGGCCAGCATCAACAAGGTGTCGCCCTTGTGGTTGCGCAGGTTGGCAGGCAGGCCACTGGCAAGCAACCGCTCAAGCATCGGGGCGTCACCTTGGCGGGCGCGTTCGAACACCTGCTCGGCGAAGGCCGCGGTTTCGTCATCGGTCATGGCGGCAGGCGAGGGTTGGACGGTGGACATGTTGAACCTCCTGGCAAAAATGGTTGCCCAAGTCTTTGTCAGGCAAGGCCATGCGGTCAAAGGTTCAGATTCTATCGGGCCGATAGGTGGCCGGCAGGCCGTGCAAATTGCACTGTGCAAAATGCACGACCTTGCAGGTTGCACGAAGAGATCCTTTCGGCAGCATCGTAAACCATTGAATTTAAAGAATTTTTAACTTAATCAGTTTCTGGCACGGTCACTGCAACCATCAACTCACGTCTGCCACACAACAGTCAGGAGTTGATATGGACCTCATCCAGGAAAAGTTCGTCTCGGTGTTTTCGGCCTACCAGGTCGCAACCCAGCCCCGCCCCGATGGTGGTGTCTTGCTCACCCTGCGCGCCGCTGATGGCAAGGTTACCCGCCGCGTGTTGACCTACGGCCAACTGCACAGCGCCGAGCAGCTGTCCTGGGCGATCAGCGCCATCCGCCGTGACCTGGCTGAACAGGCCAGCGAGCTGCCGGTGATTTCGATGCTGCAGAGCCAGCAGCGGTTTGCCTTGCCGACCTATCGTTGATTGCCTGCACCGGCCTTTTCGCGGGCAAGTCGGACCGCCGCACCGCCGCTCCCACAGGAATACCACTGACCTGTAGGAGCGGCGGTGCGGCGGTCCGACTTGCCCCGCGAAGAGGCCCGCCCAAGCATTACAACTCGTCGATCCCTAAAAACGCCCGGGCAGTCTCATCCCCGGTCAACCGCGCCTGCATCCCCTGCTCACTGCCAAACAACCGCAACGCCAGGCAGAACGGCGTCTCGCCCAGCTCTACCCAGCGCCGCGTGCCTGCCGGCACCACCAGCTGATCGCCCTTCTCGCACAGCACCGAATACACGAATTCGCCCAACCGCAAACCCACTTGGGCCCGGCCGCTCACCACCGCAAACACCTCTTCGGCGTCATGCACATGCTCGTCACGTACATCCGCCTGTGCCGGGTCCACCCCGCCACGGTTGAGCAGTGTGAAGGCCGCACTGCCGTGGCCGGTCATCAACTGGTCGAGGTGTTCCCGGCAAGCTGCCATCACCTCATCCTCTGAACTGCCAGGGCGAACCCGAAGCGCAAGCGGGTGATGGGCAAAACGCACGCCCTGCTCGGCCAGGGTCGCTGCGATGTCGTCGTGGTGGGTCAGCAGCTTGTTCGGCAGGCCTGGGCTGGACGGGTGGAAAACGCTGAGGGTACTCATCAGTGGCGGGTCCTGGTCGATTGCGAACAAAGGGCAATGATAACGGCTGCGGCCAAGGCTGCGGCGCTGGCCATACCAAAGGTGAAGGTCGGCCCCAGCAGTTTCCAGCTGTAGCCCGAGTACAAGGCGCCCAGCGCACCGCCGGTGCCAGACAACGCCGCGTACAACGCCTGGCCCTGGCCTTGCTGGCGAGCGCCGAAGCTGGCCTGGACGAACGCGATGCAGGCGGCATGGAAGCAGCCAAAGGTGGCCGCGTGCATCACCTGGGCCAGCACCAGCACCGCCGGGGCATCGGCCAGGTTGCCGAGCAGCAGCCAGCGCAAAGACGCCAGCAGAAAACTGGCCAGCAACACCCGCTGCACGGAAAACCGCGCAAAAATGCGGCTCATGGCCATGAACACCAGCACCTCGGCCACCACCCCCAGCGCCCATAAAAGGCCGATGGCGCTGCGGCTGTAGCCCAGGTGTTCCAGGTGCAGGGTAAGGAAGGTGTAGTACGGCCCGTGGCTGAGCTGCATCAGCGCCACGCACGCATAAAACGCGATAACCCCAGGTGCCCGCAGTTGCTGTAAAAAGCCGCCCGCCCCGCTGCGCTCGCCCTGCTCCAGCGGCTGGGCATTGGGCACCCACAGGCTGGCGAGGACGATGCCCGCCATGATCGTCACCAGGGCGACCGGGTAGATGTCCAGGCTGAGCCATTCGAACAAGCGCCCCAAGCCCACCACCGTGAGGATGAAACCGATCGAACCCCACAGGCGGACCTGGCTGTAGCGGGCGGTTTGCCCGTGCAGGTGCGCCAGGGTGATGACCTCGAACTGCGGCAGCACCGCGTGCCAGAAGAACGCGTGCAGGGCCATGACCAGCGCCAGCCAGGCGTAGCTCTTGCCGAAGAAGATCAGGGCGAAGCTGGCCAGCGTGCACAACGCGCCCAGGCGCACGATCAGCAGGCGCTGGCCGGTACGGTCGCCCAACCAACCCCACAGGTTGGGAGCGACACAGCGCATCAGCATGGGGATGGCCACCAGCTCGCCGATGCGCGCCGGGGAGAAACCCAAGTGGTCGAAGTACAGCGCCAGGAAAGGGGCTGTGGAGCCCAGCAGGGCGAAGTAGAAGAGGTAGAAGCTGGACAGGCGCCAGTAGGGGATTGGGGGCATGGGGGCTCAGCCAGATTGGTTGTTGCCTGTGCCGGCCTCTTCGCGGGTAAACCCGCTCCCACAGGTTAGGTGCAGGCCCTGAGGGCAGCACAGTACCTGTGGGAGCGGGTTTACCCGCGAAGAGGCCGGCACTGACGAATCAAAGCTGGCCCAGCACCGGCGTACTGACCTTCACGTCGGCATTCTGTGCGCGGTGGCGCAGCAGGTGGTCCATCAGGGCGATGGCCATCATCGCTTCGGCGATCGGCGTGGCGCGGATGCCAACACAGGGGTCATGACGGCCTTTGGTGATCACGTCCACCGGGTTGCCCTCCACATCGATGGAACGGCCCGGCGTGGTGATGCTGGAGGTCGGCTTCAGCGCCAGGTGCGCAACGATCGGCTGGCCCGAGGAAATCCCCCCCAGGATGCCGCCGGCGTTGTTGCTGAGGAACCCTTCCGGGGTCAGCTCATCACGGTGCTCGGTACCGCGCTGGGCGACACTGGCAAAGCCGGCGCCAATCTCGACGCCCTTGACCGCATTGATGCTCATCAGCGCATGGGCCAATTCCGCGTCAAGGCGGTCGAAGATCGGCTCGCCCAGGCCTGGCATCACGCCTTCGGCCACGACGGTGATTTTCGCCCCAACCGAATCCTGGTCGCGGCGCAGCTGGTCCATGTAGGCCTCGAGTTCCGGCACCTTGTCCGGGTCTGGGCTGAAGAAGGCGTTGTGCTCGACCGATTCCCACGTCTTGAACGGAATCTCGATTGGGCCCAGCTGGCTCATGTAGCCACGCACGGTGATGCCCTGGGTGGCCAGGTACTTCTTGGCGATGGCCCCTGCCGCGACACGCATGGCCGTTTCGCGGGCCGAGCTGCGGCCGCCGCCGCGGTAGTCACGCTCACCGTACTTGTGGTGGTAGGTGTAGTCGGCGTGCGCCGGGCGGAACAGGTCCTTGATCGCCGAGTAGTCCTTGGACTTCTGGTCGGTGTTGCGGATCAGCAGGCCGATCGAGCAGCCGGTGGTGCGGCCTTCGAACACACCGGAGAGGATCTCGACCTCGTCCGGCTCCTGGCGCTGGGTGGTGTGCCGGCTGGTGCCAGGCTTGCGCCGGTCGAGGTCATGCTGCAGGTCGGCCAGGGAAATCTCCAGGCCCGGCGGGCATCCATCGACAATGGCGACCAACGCCGGGCCATGGCTTTCGCCTGCGGTGGTGACAGTGAACAGCTTGCCGTAGGTATTGCCGGACATGGACGCTCCGCGAGTCTGCCTGAGGTGAACGAAAGCGGCAGTATACGGAAAAATACCGAGGGATTGGTTGTCTGTGCGGGCCTCTTCGCGGGTAAACCCGCTCCCACAGGGTGGACCCTAGCCCGAAAGCAGTGATGTTCCTGTGGGAGCGGGTTTACCCGCGAAGCGGCCAGCACAGGCAACTACGCACCGAACCTTCCCACAAACATTGGGTCAAACCGACATCTCCCCACCGTAGTACCCCATGATGCCGCGCCTCGTCGCCTTGTTGTTCATGCTCTGTGCTGGCCTCGCCCAGGCCGCCTCCCCCACCGTCTTGCAGCGCCCCATCGACCTCGACACCGGCCAGGGGGTGCTGCACGGCAGCCTGCTGCTGCCACAACAGGCCACGCCGCCCCCGGTGGTGTTGATCATTGCGGGCTCCGGCCCCACCGACCGAGACGGCAACAACCCGGCCACGGGGCGTATCGACAACCTCAAGCGGCTGGCCCTGGTGCTGGCCAACGACCACATTGCCAGCGTGCGTTATGACAAGCGCGGCGTGGCCGCGAGCCAGCCGGCCACGCCCGATGAGCGCGACCTCAGCGTCGAGCGCTATGTCGCCGATGTGGTTGCCTGGAGCCACAAGCTCAAGGCCGACCCGCGGTTCGGCCCGCTGATTCTGGTGGGCCACAGCGAAGGCGCGCTGATCGCCAGCCTCGCCGCCGAACAGGCAGGTGCCAGCGCGGTGATCACCTTGGCCGGCGTCGGCCGCCCGTTGGCCGACGTACTGCGCGAGCAGCTGGCCCAGCGCCTGCCGCCCGCCCAATTGGCCCGTGGCAGTGACTTGCTCGACCGCCTGCAGGCTGGGCAGACCAGCCTGGATGTGCCCGCGCCGTTGCGCCAGGTGTTCCGCCCCAGCGTGCAGCCGTACCTGATTTCGCTGTTCCGGCAGAACCCAGCGGCGGCGTTCGCGCAATTGCCGATGCCGGCGCTGATCGTCCAGGGCCGCAACGACGTGCAGGTCGACGTAACGGATGCCGAGCGCCTCAAGGCTGCGAAACCGGATGCGCAACTGGTGCTGATCGATGGCATGAACCACATGCTGCGCATCAGCCCCAAGGCCATGAGCGAACAGCGTGACAGCTACCTCAACCCCGAGCTGCCACTGGCCCGTGAGCTGGGGGAGCGGATCGTCACGTTCATCCAGCATTTGCCATCGGCCTGACCCTCAGGTCTTGGCCGGGGCTGCCGATAAGGCGGTATTGGCGGCGAATCCGGGGCCGCGTTGGCGGCCCATCGCCGGCAAGCCGGCTCCCACAGGTGCAGCAGTGCCCTTGAGAGCAGCGCGCCCTTGGTGGGAGCTGGCTTGCCAGCGATGGGCTGCGCAGCAGCCCCATTTGTCGCATGCCCGAACCTAAGGACAGCCCCCATGACAATTGCCCCCGCCGCCCAAGAGCCGGCCGACGAGCCACAACCCCAGGACGGCGCCGCGCTGCCTTGGGCCGACCTTGCCGCCGAACACTTCCAGCTGTTGCGCCTGGCCCCCTTGCCCACCGACCGCGCCACCGGCGCCCGCCCGCTGCGTTTTGTGCAGTTCGGCTACGCCGAGCGCCACGACAAAGCCCACAGCCTGCTGCGCATGGAAATCCAGCTGCCAGGGCAAAAGGTGCGTAAAGAGCAGAACCACTTGGATATCCGCGTCGACCACGCCGAACGCCTGGTGCGCATTGGCAGCGACCAGGGCCTGCAGCTGGAACCCCTGAACCGCGGTATCGGCCGCTTCATGCTGGCCCAGGCCGTGCAATGGCTGCAGCGCAGGTGGTCGCATTACCGGGTCGAAGGCATGGCACTGCCGAGCAAGGATGCCCTGAGCGAGGATTCACGCCTGCGCCGGGACCAATTCTTGCGCGGGGTGGGTATCGAAGTGGAGTACGAAGACCCTCAGCACCTCAAAGGCCGTACCGTTGAAGCCACGGTGGGCCAGCTGAAAGGCGCCTGGAGCAGCGAGCGGCTGCAGCGGGTGGAGATTCTCGATGCGGCCAACTTGCTGCAGCAGGCCGATCAACAGCTGCAGGAAATGGAAGGCCAACTGCGCGAACGGGATGAGCGGGTGGCCAAGTACCGGCGTGAAGATGGCGGGTTGCGCTTTACCATCACCTGCCTGGTGGCATTTGCGATGTTTCAGGCGGGGCTGCTGATCTGGATTGCTACCCGCTGAGACCGTGGCGCCTGCTTCGCGGGTAAACCCGCTCCCACAGGTGCAGCACTGGCCTTTAGAACGGCGCAGTACCTGTGGGAACAACTGCTTGTGTTGCTTGTTCCGGCCACATCGCCGGCAAGCCACACAGGTGCAGCACTGGCCTTTAGAACGGCGCCGTACCTGTGGGAACAACTGCTTGTGTTGCTTGTTCCGGCCACATCGCCGGCAAGCCACACAGGTGCAGCACTGGCCTTGAGAACGGCGCTGTACCTGTGGGAGCCGGCTTGCCGGCGATGGGCTGCAAAGCAGCCCCCACTCAAACCCGAGCTTTGAACAGCTCTTGATGCTGCCGGCACTGCTCAGCCGTCAGCATGAACACCCCATGCCCCCCCCGCTCGAATTCCAGCCAGGCAAAATCCACCTCGGGGTACAGCGACTCGACATGCACCTGGCTGTTGCCCACTTCGACAATCAGCAACCCTTTGTCGGTCAGGTGGTCAGCCGCCTCGGCCAGCATCCGCCGCACCAGGTCCAGGCCATCGTTACCGCAGGCCAGGCCCAGCTCAGGCTCGTGGTGATACTCGGCCGGCATGTCGCCAAAATCTTCGGCATCGACATACGGCGGGTTGGACAGGATCAGGTCGAAGCGCTGCCCTGGCAGGCCATCGAAACCATCGCCCTGCACGGTGTAGACGCGCATGTCCAGGCCGTGACGCTCGATGTTCTGGTTCGCCACCTCAAGGGCATCGAACGACAGGTCGCCCAGCACCACTTCGGCCTCGGGGAACACTTCGGCCGCGACGATGCCGATGCAACCAGACCCGGTGCACAGGTCCAGAATGCGCGCAGGCTCTGACGCCAGCCACGGCTCGAAACGTTTTTCGATCAGCTCGCCAATCGGCGAACGGGGCACCAGCACGCGCTCGTCGACAATGAACGACATGCCGCAGAACCACGCCTCGCCCAGCAGGTAGGCGGTGGGCACGCGCTCTTCGATGCGCCGCTTGAGCAGGTGCTGCAGGCGCACGCGTTCGTCGTCCTCGAGCATGCAGTCCAGGTAGCTGTCGGCCACCTCCCATGGCAGGTGCACGGCGCCCAGCACCAGCAGGCGGGCTTCGTCCCAGGCGTTGTCGGCACCGTGGCCGAAGAACAGCTCGCGCTCGTGGAAGCGGCTGACCGCCCAGCGAATGTAGTCGCGCAGCGTGCGCAGACGGGATGTGATCACGGGGGTACTCCTAATTCAGACCGTACAAAAGTCTAACAGCCCAACCCGCACAATTGTTCCTTGGCGTTCCCCAAAGGGTAGCCACAGGCCAGTAACCACGCTGTTTGCGATGTCAACCATTCCCATTGACGCCAAGGCAAGGGACAATAGGTATACAAAAGCCCTTCCAAGGAGCCCTTGATGTCCGTTCCAACCACGATGTTCCGCCTCACTGGCCGCGACTACCCGCCGGCCAAGCTGAGCCACGCCAGCCTGATCATCATCGATGCGCAAAAGGAGTACCTCAGTGGTCCCCTGGCACTGTCGGGCATGGACGAGGCCGTGGCCAACATCGCCCGGTTGCTCGATGCCGCGCGCAAGAGCGGCCGTCCGATCATCCACGTCCGTCACCTGGGCACTGTCGGTGGCCGTTTCGACCCACAAGGCAGCGGTGGCCAGTTCATCCCTGGGCTGGAGCCACACGAAGGCGAAATCGTCATCGAAAAGCGCATGCCTAACGCGTTCAAGAACACCAAGCTGCACGACACCCTGCAGGCGCTGGGCCACCTGGACCTGATCGTCTGCGGTTTCATGAGCCACTCCAGCGTCAGCACCACCGTGCGCCGCGCCAAGGACTATGGTTATCGGTGCACCCTGGTGGAAGACGCCTCGGCGACCCGCGACCTGGCGTTCAAGGACGGGGTCATCCCGGCCGCACAGATTCACCAGTGTGAAATGGCCGTGATGGCCGACAACTTCGCCTGTGTCGCCCCTACCGCCAGCCTGATCTGATTCAGGGCGGGTAACGACCGCCCGGCAGCCGGGCGGAACCCAAAGGGCGAGCGCAGGTCGAATTCCGGATATCCACAGAGGAAATCGGAATGAAGCTCAAAGGCAGTTTCGACGCCAAACGCCTGCGCACGCGCGAACCGCGCAATTGGGGCGCACGCCTGGCTGCCGGCCTGTCCGCCTTGCTGGCAACGCTGGGTGTGCTGCTGGCCATGGCCGGCATCGCCGGCCTGCTGGGCAATTACCCGGCCCTGCAAGAACTCAATGCCAACAAACCGCTGGCCAGCATCCTCACCGGGGCTGGCTTGCTGTTGCTGTGGCTGGGCGTGCGCTTCTGGCGGCGCAGCCGTATTCGCCTGCGTCGCGGGCGGGAATTGAACCTGTCGCCGCACTTGATGAAAAAACACGACTGACTCTTTTGTATCGCCTGTGCGGGCCTCTTCGCGGGTAAACCCGCTCCCACAAGGTTCAGTGTCCGCGCGAAACCTGTGGGAGCGGGTTTACCCGCGAAGAGGCCCGCACAGGCTGCACACAGCCCCACAGTCGCGTAAACTACGCCGCCCACGTGGAGGCATCATGCAAGACGACGACTTTTCCCTGTTCCATGCCGAAGTGCGCGGCGTCAAGCCGATCAAGCACGACCGTGCCGAGGTCGGCAAACCCAAGGCCGACCGCAAGCAGCTGGCCGGCCTGCGGCAGGCGGCTACCGTGCGCAGCGACAAGGCACTGGTGATCGACGGCATGTCCGACCAGTTCGTCATCGACGTTGGCGCCGAAGACGAGCTGATGTGGCGCCGTGACGGCGTGCAGGAAACCCAGCTGCGCAAACTCAAGCTCGGCCAGATCGCTTTCGAGGGCAGCCTCGACCTGCACGGCATGACCGTCGAGAAAGCCCGTGAAACACTCTGGGACTTCATCGCCGAGGCCACCAAGCTGGAAGTACGCTGTGTCCGCGTCACCCACGGCAAGGCCGCACGCCTCGACGGCAAGCGCCCGATGATCAAGAGTCACGTCAACACCTGGCTGCGCCAGCACCCGCAAGTGCTCGGTTTTGCCTCGTGCAACCCGCGCCATGGCGGCACCGGCGCGGTGTATGTGATGCTTAAACGAACCATGCTCGAAGGACGCGACGAGTAACGCCGCGCTTGCAGCGCCGCCCTTGCCGCCGTACCCTTCGTTTTTGCGATTTTTCCCACAGGTAGATACATGTCCCTGGAACAGAACTACACCGAGATTCTCAGCCAGATCGGCGAGGACGTCTCCCGTGAGGGCCTGCTCGACACGCCCAAGCGGGCTGCAAAGGCCATGAAGTACCTTTGCCGCGGTTATGAGCAGACGCTGGAAGAAGTCACCAACGGCGCGCTGTTCACCTCCGACAACAGCGAGATGGTACTGGTCCGGGACATCGAGCTGTACTCGATGTGCGAGCACCACATGCTGCCCTTCATCGGCAAGGCGCACGTGGCCTACCTGCCCAAGGGCAAGGTGCTGGGCCTGTCGAAGGTGGCACGCATCGTCGACATGTACGCACGCCGCCTGCAGATTCAGGAAAACCTCAGCCGCCAGATCGCCGAAGCGGTCGAGAAGGTAACGGGCGCTGCTGGCGTGGCCGTGGTCATCGAAGCCAAGCACATGTGCATGATGATGCGCGGTGTCGAGAAGCAGAATTCGAGCATGATCACCTCGGTGATGCTGGGCGAATTCCGCGCCAACGCCGCCACCCGCAGTGAGTTCCTCAGCCTGATCAAGTGATTGGCTGGTTACCCTGAGCCGACCCTGCTGGGTCGGCTTTTTCTTTTCAGGAGTTGCCCATGATCGTCAAAGCCCTGCGGGTTGGCCTCGGCCAGCTCATCGTGTTCGGCGACTGGATCAGCCGCCCGGCCAAGCGCAAGCGCGATGCCGCCGCCCAGGCGCGTGTCGAGCAAGCGGCCAGTGGCCTTGCGCTGTACCAGTTCCATGCCTGCCCGTTCTGCGTCAGAACCCGCCGCACCCTGCACCGCTTGAACGTGCCAGTGGCGCTGCGTGACGCCAAGAACGACCCGGAGCATCGCCAGGCGCTGCTGGAAGGCGGTGGCCGCGTGAAAGTGCCGTGCCTGCGCATCGAGGAAGAAGGCAAGGTGAGCTGGATGTATGAGTCCAAGGCCATCATTGCCTACCTGGACAAGCGTTTCGCCTGACCTGGCACCGCTTGGGCTGACGTTGTACTTCTTCGGCTGGCCTTGTACTTCTTCGGCTGGCCTTGTACTTCTTCGGCTGACCTTTTACTTCTTCGGCTGACCTTGTACTTCTTCGGCTGACCTTGTACTTCTTCGGCTGACCTTGTACCTCTTCGGCTGACCTTGTACTTCTCTGGCTGACGTTGTACTTCTTCGGCTGACCTTGTACTTGTAGGAGCAGCCTTGTGCTGCGAAGAGGCCGGTGCAGGCTGAGGATATCTCTGTGGCTTGCACCGGCCTCTTCGCAGCACAAGGCTGCTCCTACAATGAATTGTGCCAAGGCAAGAAATTGCGCCCGGGCAGGGCATTGTGCCAAGGCAAGAAATTGCGCCCGGGCAAGAAATTGCGCCCGGGCAGGGAATTGCGCCAGGCAAGGAATCGCGCCCGGGCGGGGAATCGCGCCCAGGCGGGGAATCGCGCCCGGGCTAGTCGAATAGGCTCAGCCCACCATCGGCACATGCCGCGGATGGCTGGCCACGCGCTCCAGCCAGGCCCTGACCGCCGGGTAATCCGCCAGGTCGAACCCACCCTGCTGCGCCACATGGGTGTAGGCATACAACGCCACGTCGGCAATCGAATACTGCTCCCCCACCAGGTACGGCGTCATCTGCAACTGCCGCTCCATTACCTTCAGCGCCTTGTACCCGCCCTTGTGCAGCTTGCGGTACTCCTCCAGCCGATCATCCGGCAACCCCAGGTAAAACTGGATGAACCGCGCCACGGCAATATACGGCTCATGGCTGTACTGCTCGAAAAACTGCCACTGCAAGACCTGCGTGCGCAACCGCGGCTCAGTGGGCAGGAACTCGCTGCCGTCGGCGAGGAAGTTGAGGATGGCATTGGATTCCCACAGGTACGTGCCGTCTTCCAGCTCCAGCACCGGCACCTTGCCATTGGGGTTCATCGCCAGAAATTCGGGCGTCTCGGTTTCGCCTTTTAGAATATCCACCGGGTGCCACTCATACGGCCGGCCCAGCAGGCTCAGCATCAGCTTGACCTTGTAACAGTTGCCCGACTGGTAATCGCCATAGACCTTGTACATCACCCCTCCCCTCCCATGCAGTTGCGCATTCGTGCCCAATAGTTGGCGACTGTACGGCTAAAAGCAATGGCCGCTGTATGGCAAGGATCAACCTTGCTCGCGTTAGTCTGAAAAAACTGCTTACACCTTTACAAGGATTTTGTTCATGACCGATGCCACTTCCGCACGCCTGCGGCCCCTGGCAGACAGCTCCCCGTCGGCGGTGGTCGCCGGCTTCATTGCCATGCTCACCGGCTATACCAGCTCACTGGTGCTGATGTTTCAGGCCGGCCAGGCGGCCGGGCTGACCACTGCGCAGATTTCGTCCTGGATCTGGGCGCTGTCGATCGGCATGGCGGTGTGCAGCATTGGCCTGTCGCTGCGCTACCGCACGCCGATCACCGTGGCCTGGTCGACCCCAGGCGCTGCGCTGCTGATCACCAGCCTGGGCGGCGTCAGCTATGGCGAGGCCATCGGGGCGTACATCACCTGCGCCGTGCTGGTGCTGATCTGCGGCCTGACCGGCAGCTTCGAGCGCCTGGTCAAACGTATTCCGGCCTCGCTGGCTTCGGCGCTGCTGGCGGGTATCTTGTTCAAGATCGGTAGCGAGATCTTTGTCGCCGCGCAGCACCGCACCGTGCTGGTGCTGGGCATGTTCTTCAGCTACCTGCTGGTCAAGCGCCTGTCGCCGCGTTACTGCGTGCTGGCCGCGTTGCTGGTCGGTACGGCGCTGTCTGGCGCCCTTGGCCTGCTGGACTTCAGCGGCTTCCGCCTGGAAGTGGCCACGCCGGTGTGGACCACACCGAGCTTCTCGCTGGGGGCGACCATCAGCATTGGGATTCCGCTGTTCGTGGTGGCGATGACCTCGCAGAACATGCCCGGCGTGGCCGTGCTGCGGGCCGATGGCTACCAGGTACCGGCTTCACCATTGATTTCGGCGACCGGGTTTGCCTCGTTGCTGCTGGCACCGTTTGGCTCGCACGGGGTGAACCTGGCAGCGATCAGCGCAGCGATCTGCACCGGGCCACATGCCCATGAAGACCCGAGCAAGCGCTACACCGCGGCGGTGTGGTGCGGGATTTTCTATGGCATTGCCGGGGTGTTCGGGGCAACGTTGGCGGCGCTGTTTACGGCGTTGCCGAAAGAGCTGGTGCTGTCGATTGCGGCCTTGGCGTTGTTCGGCTCGATCATGAACGGGCTGACCGTGGCCATGGGTGAGGCGCGCGAGCGTGAGGCAGCGTTGATTACCTTTATGGTGACGGCGTCGGGGTTGACGCTGTTCTCGATCGGGTCGGCGTTCTGGGGGATTGTGGCGGGGGTTTTGACCCTGATGATCCTCAATCCGCGCAAGATCTAAGGTGTTGTAGCCTGCACCGGCCTCTTCGCGGGGCAAGCCCGCTCCCACAGGTCTCCACAGCTCGTAGGCTTGGTGATATCCACTGTGGGAGCGGGCTTGCCCCGCGAAGAGGCCGGTGCAGGCTACACAAAGCTCAAAGCCTGAAATGCCCCACCATCCCCTTCAAGTCCGTGCCCAACTGCGCCAGCTCGACACTCGACCTGGCATTGTCCTGCATCGCCAACGCCGCCTGATCGGCACTGCCGCGGATCTGCGTAACGCTGCGGCTGATCTCTTCGGCCACCGAGCTCTGCTGCTCGGCCGCGGCGGCAATCTGCTGGTTCATCTGCTGGATCATTGAAACCGCCGAGGCAATGCTGCCCAGCGCACTTTCAGTCTGCAACACATCCGCCACCGCCAAACGCACCAGCTCGGTGCTGCCGCGGATCTGCGCCACCGACTGCTGGGCGTTGCCGCGCAAGCTCCCCACCAGGGTCTCGATCTGCTCGGTCGATTGCCGGGTACGCCGGGCCAAGGCCCGCACCTCATCGGCCACCACCGCAAAACCACGCCCCTGCTCGCCCGCACGCGCCGCTTCGATCGCGGCATTGAGCGCCAGCAGGTTGGTCTGCTCGGCGACGCTCTTGATCACTTCCAGTACATCGCCAATGGTGTGGATCTCGGCACTGAGGCTGTCGATGCCGGCACTGGCCGTCTCGGCAGCCGACGCCAACTGCTCGATACGCTGCATACTCTGACGCACCACCACTTGCCCAGACTCGACCTTGTCATCGGCAGACTGGGCCGCCTGCGCCGCTTCCTCTGCATTGCGCGCCACATCGTGCACGGTGGCCGTCATCTGCTGCATGGCGGTGGCCACCTGTTCGGTCTCCTCCTTCTGGCTGCCCACCTCGCGGTTGGTCTGCTCGGTCACCGCCGACAGCGCCTGCGCACTGCCGGCCAGTTGCTCGATACCCTGCTGCAGCCCGCTGACAATGCCCGACAGCCCGGCCGCCATCTGCTGCATGGCCTGCATCAACTGCCCCACCTCGTCGCGGCGCGGCGCTTCTGCTTCCAGGCTCAATTCGCCCGCGGCAATGCGCTGGGCACGGGCGATGACGCGCTTGAGCGGGCCGACCACCGCACGGGTGATCAGCCAGGCAGCCAGCACACCCACCAACAGCGCCAGCCCCGTGGCCAGGGCGATGGCCAGGGCATTGCGCGACAACTCACCTTGCAGGGCCTGCTCCTGCGCCAGGTAGGCCTGGTCGACCCGGCCGGTGACCTGCTCGGCCCGCGCCTGCAGCTGCGCCTTCAGGCCCTGCTCCTTGGCCAGCAGGTCGGTGTATTCGTTGAGTTTGTCGGAGAAACTGCCGATGTGCCCAGCCACTTCGCCCAGCACACTCTGGTACCCGGCATCACTGACGGCGGCCTTGAGCTGTTCGACCAGGCTTGCGGCTTCGAGGGTCTGGGCTATGCGCGTCTGGCCCGTGCCTTCTTCACCCTTGCGGCTCTTGTCCAGGCGCACGCGGGCTTCGTCCATTGCTTGCAGCATCAGCCGCGACACCTGCGCCACCTGCGCGGCCTGCTCCAGAAACTCGCCGCCCTGCTGGCCCTGGGATTGTTTGAGGGTGTAGGTGCCGTCGTCGGCCAGCCCGGCCTGCAGCACATCCAGGTTGTTGGCCACGCTGGACACCGACCAACTGGCCATGTCCAGCGCCAGCTCCTTGGCCTGCACCGCTTCGACAAAGGCCTCGAACGCCTGGCCATAGGCGCTTAGCTCAGCCTCGGCCGCCGCCAGCGCCGGCAAGCCACGGGCACGTTCAGCCAAGCCCTGCAGGCCCGTGCGCAAGGCCTCGGCCTGCTTGATGTCGGAACTCATGGCAAAGGTTTGTTCGTGCTGGCGCAACCTGAGCAGGTCGGTATTGAACTGGGCCAGCTGGCGCAAGCCGTCGAAGCGTTGGCCCACGCTGTGCAACGCGGCGATGCCGATGGCCGCCACCGCCAGCGTCAACAACAGCACCAGGGTAAAGCCCAGGCCGAGCTTGCGGGCCATGCCCAGGTTGGCCAGAACACCGTGCTTGGTCGCGCCCATCGCCGATTCCCCTTCACCTTGTCAGGTTTTGCCGAAGGCCAAGCGTGGCAACGATACCCGTGCACTCACAAGGGCCTGACGCCAGAATAGTGTCAAATAGCTATGAGCGTGTCGCTTTCAGTGTGCTGGAGGTCGCCCTGCGTGTTTGAAGAAGGCCTGGGCGCGGGAATCCTGCCCGTAAGCGACATTGATGCGCAGCCAATCGCTGCTCGCGCCCTGGTAATCGAAGGCGCTGCCAGGGGTGAGCAGCACCGCATGCTCCAGGGCCAGCCGCTCCAGGCTGGCAACGTCACGCCCAGGTACCCGCGCCCACACGAACATACCGCCGTAAGGCTCACAGAACACCTCCCACCCCGCCTGCTCCAACTGCCCGAGCAATTTGGCCATGTGCTGGCCCAGGCGCACCCGCAGGCGTTGCACGCTTTTGCGGTAGCTGCCGTTGGCAAGCATCTGCCCCACCACCTGCTCGGCGAAGCGCGACGTGCCGATGCCACTGACCATCTTCAGCTCGGCCAGCCGCGCCAGCAGGGCCGGGTCGGCGACCAGGTAGCCGACCCGCAGCGAGCTGCTGAGGGTTTTGGAGAAGCTGGCCATGTAGATGACCCGCTGTTCGCTGTCCAGCGTGGCCAGGCGCGTGGCCGGGCCTTCCTGGAAGTCGGCGTAGATATCGTCTTCGATGATGCGCAGGTCGTGCTCGCGGGCCAGCTCCAGCAGGCGGTAGGCAACCTTGGGGGTCAGGCTGGTGCCGGTCGGGTTGTGGTACAGGCTGTTGATGAACAGGCAACGCGGGCGGTGTTCGGCCAGCAAGCGCTCCAGCGCCGCCAGGTCTGGGCCTTCGGCCAGGCGGGGCACGGGCAACATGCGCACCTGGTGCTGGCGCAGCAGGTTGTACAGGTTGTAGTAACCGGGGTTTTCCACCAGCACCGTATCGCCAGGGCGCAGCAAGGTGCGCACCAGCAGGTCGAGGCCATGGCTGGCGCCTTGAGTGGTGAGGATGCGTTCGGGGCCGGCGGCGATGCCCTGGCGCGCCAGGCGCTTGTGCAGTTGCTGACGCAGGCTGGCCAGGCCCAGCGGTGGGCAGTAGTCGAACAGGTCCTGCGGGTTGCCGCGGCTGACCTGGCGCACCGCCTGGGCCAGCTCGGTGGCCGCACGCCAGCTGTTGGGCAACCAGCCGCAGCCGAGCTTGAGCAGCTCGTCATGGCCCTCGCGAAACTGCCGCCAGTGGCCATCGCCAGCCTCGCCCCAAGGCAAGCCATCGTCCGCCTCGCCCACCGGTTTGCGCTCGGCGACGAAAAAGCCGGTGCCATGCCGCGCCTCCAGCCAGCCGCTGGCGACCAGGCGATCATAGGCCTCGATCACACAAGACGCGCTGACCGCCTGGCTGCGCGCCAACGCACGGATCGACGGCAGACGGGCGCCGGGGCGCAGGCGTTGGTGGCCGATCCAGGTTTGCAGGTGGTTGGTGAGTTGCTGCACCAAGGGCGTGGGGCTAGTGCGGTCTAAAGGGAAGTGCATGGCAGGTGTTCGCAGGTTTTGAGCGAACAGTTAAGCATAAATGGGGTGGCGGTGTGCCTGGTTGCGGGGGCTGATTGTAATCATTGTTGCCACACCAGCACGGCCCAAACGTCGCACGCGATTCGGGTAGGAGCAGCCTTGTGCTGCGAAGAGGCCGGTGAAAACAGCCAAGATTTCCGGTGTTGTCACCGGCCTCTTCGCAGCACAAGGCTGCTCCTACAGGGGTTTTCACAGCCCATTGAACTGCGAAGAGGCCGGCACTGCCCTCTTAAAAGCCAGGATCTTACCGATGCCCCGCCCCCCCGCCAGACTGGCCTTCGCCCTGTGCCTGATCACCCTCGCCGTCAACCTCCAGGCCCCGCTCTACATCACCTACGCCGACCTCTCCGGCCAGGGGGCCGCCGCCACCGCCGTGGCCTTCTCCGGCTACGTGCTGGGCGTACTCCCGGTACTCCTGGCCCTCGGCGGGCTAGCCGACCGGGTTGGCCGCCGCCCATTGATCATCGCCGCGCTGATCCTGTCGATGATCGCCACCGTGCTCATGCTACTCGCCCCCAGCCTGCAAACCCTCGGCCTGGCGCGGCTGTTCCTGGGCCTGGGCACCGGCCTTGCCTCGGCCACGGCAACCGCCTACATGGGTGAGCTGATGGGCAGTGACGGCAGCCCCCGTGCCGCCAACTGGGTCACCGCCAGCACCTCGCTGGGCTTTGGCCTAGGCGCCGCGCTTACCAGCCTGTTCCTGCTGCGCGGCCCGAGCCTGACCCCAGGCAGCTTCCACCTGCAGCTGCTGCTCGCCGCCGTTGCCCTGGTGCTGGTCTGGCGCATGCCCGACCCGCGCCCGACACAGCGCAGCGCCATGCTGCGGCTGCCGTGCTACCCCCGCGGCAGCGTTGCCTATGGCCTGGCCATCTTGCTGGCCTGGGCCTGCGTTGGCTTGGTCATCGCCCTGCTGCCGGGGATTTTGCGCCAGCATGGCTTGAGTGCCTGGTCGGGGTTTTCGACCTTCTG
Organism: Pseudomonas sp. LAIL14HWK12:I7; assembly: GCF_000483465.1. Lineage (NCBI taxonomy): Bacteria > Pseudomonadati > Pseudomonadota > Gammaproteobacteria > Pseudomonadales > Pseudomonadaceae > Pseudomonas > Pseudomonas sp. LAIL14HWK12:I7. Next base: position 626,141 of record NZ_KI519605.1, on the reverse strand, counting down.
CGTGATCAGCTGCGGCTTGTTGTTTCAGCCGATGGCACGTCGCCTGTCGAGCCTCAAGGCCACGCTGCTGGGGCTGCTGATTCTGCCGTGCAGTTACGCGGTGCTGGCCTGGGGGGCCGATGCTGGGCAACTGGGGGCCGTGTTGCTGGGCGCGGTGGCGGCCAGCAGTGCGTGTTACGGGTTTATCTACCTGGGCGGGTTGGCGGCGGTGAACCAACTGGCCGGCACAGAAAAAACCCGGGCCAGTGCCGGGTTCTTCTTGCTGGCGTACCTGGGCTTCAGCTTGCCAGTGATCTTTACCGGGTTGCTGAGCGACCGCTTGGGGTCACGGATGGCCTTGCTGGTGTTTGGTGGGGTGCTGCTGCTGGGGTGCGTGCTGGTTGGGTTGGCGTTGTGGTTGTCTGCGCGGGCCCTATCGCCGGCAAGCCGGCTCCCACAGGAGGTGCGGTGACCCGCAAGCACCAGGTGACCTGTGGGCGCCGGCTTGTCGGCGATAGGGCCGGGGATGACTGAGCAATACCCTGAAAGCGGGTCAGATCGCCGTAGCTCCACCATCCACTGTCAGGCTGTGCCCTGTGGTGAAGGCTGCCCCATCGCTGCACAGGTACAGCACCGCGCTGGCAATCTCCTCCACCTTGCCGATGCGCCCCACCGGGTGCATCGCCGCCGCGAATTCCGCCTTGCGCGGGTCCGCTTCATAGGCACGGCGGAACATGTCGGTATCGATCACCGCCGGGCACACCGCGTTAACCCGGATGCCCTTCTTCGCATACTCGATGGCCGCCGACTTGGTCAGGCCGATGACCGCGTGCTTGGAGGCACTGTAGATGCTCATCTTCGGCGCCGCCCCCAGCCCCGCCACCGACGCAGTATTGACGATCGCCCCACCGCCCTGGGCCAGCAGCAATGGCAACTGATACTTCATGCACAGCCACACCCCTTTGACGTTGACGCCCATGATGGCGTCGAACTGCGCCTCGCTGCCCTCGGCCAAACGGCCCTGCTCGATCTCGATACCGGCATTGTTGTAGGCATAGTCCAAGCGGCCATAGGCGGCGATGAGCTGCTCATGCAGCTGGCGCACATCCGCCTCCCGGGTGACGTCGCAGGCGATGAACATCGCGTCACCGCCCGCCTCGTGAATCAACGCCACCGTGGCCTCACCGCCGACTGGGTCGAGGTCGCCCACCACCACCTTCAAGCCTTCACGGGCGAAGGCCAGCGCCGTTGCCCGGCCGATACCTGCGGCGCCACCGGTGACCAGGGCTACCTGGCCGGAAAAGGTCATGCTCATCGTTTGCTCCTGGTTGTTTTTTGGGGGATTGCATCAGGGCCGCTAGGTGCGGGGCTGGAGGGGGCGGCGCTCGATCTCCCGGCCACCAAACATCTTCCGCCGAACACCTGCCGGCCATTACCCAATGCCGCGCCAAACACCCACCCACCATCACCCACCCTCTGCCCCAGAGCATAGTCACCCCCTCCCCCCCAGTGCAGCATCATCACACCCACGGTTGAGCTACCATGCCTACCAGTGATTTTGCGCTTCAACCTGCATCAGCAAGGTAAATTGCCCTTACACCGATCAACTGCCCACAAGGACCCGCCATGACCCAGACCAACCGCCGCTTCCTGCTCGCCAAACGCCCGGTCGGCGCCGTGCGCCGTGACGACTTCAGCTTCGAGGCAGTTCCCGCCGAACAGCCCGGCGAAGGCCAGATTCTGGTGCGCAACCTGTACCTGTCCCTCGACCCCGCCATGCGTGGCTGGATGAACGAAGGCAAGTCCTATATCCCCCCGGTCGCCCTCGGCCAAGTGATGCGCGCCCTCGGCGTCGGCGAAGTGGTGGCCTCCAACCACCCCGACTACAAACCCGGCGACCACGTCAGCGGCCCGCTCGGCGTGCAGGACTACTTCACCGGCGAGCCCCAAGGCCTGCACAAGATCGACCCCAGCCTCGCACCCCTGCCCCGCTACCTCTCGGCCCTGGGCATGACCGGCATGACCGCCTACTTCGCCCTGCTCGAAGTCGGCCAGCCCAAAGCCGGTGACACCGTGGTCATCTCCGGCGCCGCCGGCGCAGTCGGCAGCATCGTCGGGCAGATCGCCAAGCTCAAAGGCTGCCATGTGGTCGGCATCGCCGGCGGCGCCGAAAAATGCCAATACCTCAAGGACGAACTCGGCTTCGACGGCGTCATCGACTACAAGGCCGAAGACGTGCTGGCCGGCCTCAAGCGCGAATGCCCGAAAGGGGTAGACGTGTACTTTGACAACGTCGGCGGCGAGATCCTCGATGCCGTGCTCACCCGCATCAACCTCAAAGCCCGCATCGTCATCTGCGGCGCCATCAGCCAGTACAACAACAAAGAAGCCGTCAAAGGCCCGGCCAACTACCTGTCGCTGCTGGTGAACCGCGCACGCATGGAAGGCTTCGTGGTGTTTGACCATGCCAAGGATTACGGCAAAGCCGCGCAGGAAATCGCCGGCTGGCTGGCCACTGGCAAAGTGAAGAGTAAGGAAGATGTGGTGGAAGGGTTGGAGACCTTCCCAGAGACGCTGCTCAAGCTGTTCAGCGGCGAGAATTTTGGCAAGTTGGTGTTGAAGGTCTGACAGCGTAGGCCCTGGATTTCAGTGCCTGCCTCGATTGTTGTGTCGGGGCGTAAATCGAGCGCCGCGCGGGCGGCGCTCGATCTCACAGGCACCAAAACTGCGACGGCGAACCCCTACCGACGCAAACGCAAACGCAACCCAGCCCCTTACCCGCGAATTTCAGCTACAACCGCAGCCAAAGCCTGTGCCGGGTCCGCCGCCTGGCTGATCGGCCGCCCGATCACCAAGTAATCCGAGCCAGCATCCAACGCCTGGCGCGGGGTCAAAATGCGGCGCTGGTCATCCTGGGCGCTACCTGCCGGGCGAATACCCGGGGTCACCAGTTGCAGCGAAGGGTGCGCAGCCTTCAGTGCGGTCGCCTCCAGCGCCGAGCACACCAGCCCGTCCATGCCCGCCTTCTCGGCCAAGGCCGCCAGGCGCAGCACTTGTTCTTGCGGATCAACATCCAGGCCGATACCCGCCAGGTCTTCACGCTCCATGCTGGTCAGCACGGTCACGCCAATCAGCAACGGCTGCGGGCCGCTGCGCTTGGCCAGCACTTCACGGCAGGCCGACATCATGCGCAGGCCACCGGAGCAATGCACGTTGACCATCCACACGCCCATCTCGGCGGCAGCCTTGACGGCCATGGCCGTGGTGTTAGGGATGTCGTGGAACTTGAGGTCGAGGAATACTTCGAAGCCCTTGGCACACAGGGTCTCGACGATGCCCGAGGCACTGCTGGTGAACAGCTCCTTGCCAACCTTTACCCGGCACAGTGCAGGGTCAAGCTGGTCAGCCAGCTTCAGAGCGGCCTCACGGGTAGGGAAGTCGAGGGCGACGATCAGGGGCGTCTGGCAGGCGGACATGGTCAGGGTCTCTTGGCAAGTCGAAAACGGCGCGCATTGTAAACGAAGTGACGCAGGCTTTGGGGGCCGCGGGTCACGGAATTGGCCCTGCAAGGCCTGACTTCTATAATTGAACCAAAGGAACCGGCAATTGCTCAAATTTCATACAAGCGCCGCCCCATGATGATCAAAGGAGAACGACAATGCCCTGGTATGCCTGGCTGATACTCATCATAGCCCTCGGCTCGATTGTCGGCGGCTTGATGATGCTGCGAGATACGGCGAAGAAACTGCCGTTGACGGATGAGCAACTGCGCAAGGTGCATGAGCGCAATGCTGAAGCTGATGCGAAGGACGCGCAGGACCGTTAAACCCCCTGCCCCATTCCCTGTAGAAGACAGCAACGTCCATTCGACGTCGCTGTCATGCCAAATGAAAAGGCCTTAGTCCGCCCCTTCTCAACCTGTGGCAGCTGGACTTGTGGAGCGGGCTTGCCCGCGAAGAATCCAACACCCTCTCCGCTCGAGTTCCAGCTGGCTTTACCTATACCTCTCCATGGTCAAGTGATGCATACGTCCATAAATGGGCTGAGCCAAGCTCCGCCTGCCCAGCCCCACTGCTGATTACTCCACCATCACCTTGTCCCGATTACGCTCCAGCAACGCATTGCCGATTCCCTTGATTTCCAGCAGCTCATCCACCGACGCGAATGGGCCGTTGGCTTCCCGGTAGGCGACGATCGCTTCAGCCTTGGCCTTGCCGATGCCGTTCAGTTCTTTTTGCAGGGTTGGGGCATCGGCCTTGTTCAGGTCTAGGCGGGTGGTCTGAGCTTCCATGTGGGTGACGATTGGCACTGGTTCCTGCACGGCGGTAGTGCTGGCGGGGGCGGCGCTGACCGAGAAGGATAGGCTGGCGAACAGGGGCAGAAGCAGGTAGGACAGAACGGTATTGCGCATTAGGGATCACTCCTTGGGTTGGTCTTATCTAGCAGCAGCTTTCCTTTGGCTGCGCAATCAACCCTAGCGGTATTCCATTGTTCTAACTAGACAGGCGGCTCGATGAATCGTTACCAAATGGGACAGCAAATAGCGGAGCTTCGTATACCCATATAAAGCGCCATGGCCCCACACTTCACATGATGACTAGCCTTAATCCAAATATTTTATAACCTGCACGAAAATTACCTTAAGGTAATACTTACATTCGGACTTCTGACTGTGAACATTCCTACAAAAACGCAAGCAAAGTAGTTCGCCCCTTAAAGCGAGACTCGACACCTAACTAGGGTAGATATAGGACGCGCACTTGCGGGGCCGCATTCGTAAATCGCTCGTGCCCATTGCTTCTCAGCAATGGGCACGAGCGATTCGTTTATGACTTCTCGGCAAAAACAATCAGCCGCGGTGGCGACCACGGAAGTAATTGATCAGACCTTGCGTTGAGCCATCTTCAGCAGCCTCATCGTTACTCCCGACTAAACGCCCGTATACGCCGTTGCCCAGCTCCTTACCCAGCTCGACCCCCCACTGATCGAAGGCATTCACACCCCAGATCACGCTCTGCACGAAGACTTTATGCTCGTACATTGCAACCAGTGCACCAAGACGGCGCGGGTTAATGCGTTCGACAACCAAGGTGTTACTTGGGCGGTTACCCGGGATCACTTTATGCGGGGCCAGCTTCTCGATATCTGCTTCATTCAGGCCTTTTTCCCGCAGCTCGCTTTCTGCCTCATCGCGGGTCTTGCCCAGCATCAACGCCTGACTCTGCGAAAGGCAGTTGGCGTACAGCCATTGATGATGGTCAACCACTGGGTTGAAACTCACTACCGGTACGATGAAGTCAGCAGGGATAAGGTGGGTGCCCTGGTGCAAGAGCTGGTGATAAGCATGTTGCCCGTTGCAGCCAACGCCGCCCCAGATCACCGGGCCGGTTTCGGTCTTCACCGGCGTTCCATCCTGCAGGACGCTCTTGCCATTGGACTCCATGTCCAGCTGTTGCAAATGCTTGGTGATGTTTCGCAGGTAGTGGTCATACGGCAGAATCGCATGGCTGCGGGCGCCCCAGAAGTTGCCATACCACACGCCCAGCAGGGCCAGCAGCACCGGCATGTTCTGATCGAACGGCGCGGTCTGGAAGTGCTGGTCCATGGTGTAGGCACCAGACAACAGCTCCTTGAAGTTGGCGGTACCGATGGCCAAGGCGATCGGCAGGCCAATGGCCGACCACAGCGAATAGCGCCCACCGACCCAGTCCCACATCGGGAAGATGTTCTCTTCACGGATACCGAAGGCGACGGCGGCAGCCTTGTTGCTGGAGACGGCAATGAAGTGCCGGTACAACTCGGATTCCGCCCCGCCATGGGCCAAGTACCAGGTGCGCGCAGCCATCGCGTTCTTCAACGTCTCTAACGTGTTGAACGACTTCGACGAGACAATGAACAGGGTGGTTTCGGCGCGCAGGTTGGCCGACAGTTCGTGGAACTCACTGCCGTCGATGTTCGCCAAGTAATGGCAGCGTACGCCGCGTTGTGCGTAGGGCAGCAGCGCTTCGGAGACCAGTTCAGGGCCGAGGAACGAGCCGCCGATGCCGATGTTGACCACGTCGGTGATCGGCTTTTCGCTGTAACCGCGCCACAGGCCATCGTGGATGCGCCCGACCAGTTCGGTGATCTGGTTAAGCACTTTGTGCACTTCCGGCATCACGTTGACGCCGTTGACGCTGAGCTTGTCGCCCACCGGGCGGCGCAGGGCGGTGTGCAGCACCGGACGGCCTTCGGAGGCGTTGATGATCTCGCCGCTGAACATCGACTTGATCGCATCCTGCAGGCCGACTTCGTTGGCCAGGTTCACCAGCAGGTCGCGGCTTTGCTCGGTGATCAGGTTTTTCGAGTAGTCGAGGAACAGGCCGCAGCTGCTCAGGGAGAACTGATCAAAACGCTTGGCATCGGCGGCGAAGGCTTCGCGCATGCTGAAGTTCTGCATGGCCTCACGGTGGTGCTGAAGCGCCTGCCAGGCAGGGAGGGCCGTCACATCACGGGGGTTACGGTAGTACGGCATTGCGAATGATTTCCTTGATGCATAATCTGTCCATGAACAACAGCCAGCTGCTGCCAATTTCGGCGGGCATTATAGGCACTGTGCTCGCTAGGGGAATGGCTGGCGGGATAAATTGTAAGCTTGGCACCCACCCCTAAAAATCCTTATGCGCCTATCGGTACCGATCCGGTAGGTCTCGCACCCCAATCAAGCCTGACTGATTTGATGCACGCAAACCAATCAGGCAAGCCCTAGACAACCTACTCGTAAGCAACTGAATTCTATAACCAAGATGGGTAAATTACAGTCAGACAGATAAGGGGGGTTGGCATCATATTGACATCACCCCGCCAGCAATCCTCCCACCTGACACAAACCGGTTTTTTGCAACTCTGCTGACATACGGATCTTGCAGCAAACTCGTCCGATGTGTTGAGAGCTGACTGAAGCGACATCGTGGCAGATGGAGTGCACGGAGCCGGCGAATGATTGCAATTTCGCTCAATTTTCTTGACGCTTGCGTCTCATCGAATTAACCTCGCGCACCTTAGAACATGGAAGTATCCGGGATATCCCCAGCCTACCCGCCACGGGAATCGGGCCTTTCGTGAAGATGAATTCCGGCGTGCCTAGGCGCGCTGCTTTGCTTTGCGGTCGCCATCTTGAAGCCTCGTTCCTGTCTACAAATCCAGAAATCAGTTATTTTCGCACTCGTTTTACGTGAAGCGCGCGCACGCGTCGGCGACAGCCGTCTCGGGGCCGTGTGGATGCTGTTAGAACCCCTGGTTCACCTCCTTCTTTTTTCCTTGCTCTTTGCAATGCTACGAGGCCGCACCGTATCTGGTGTCGAATACCCGGTGTTCATTTTAGTCGGCATGGCGCCCTTCCTACTCTACCGAAATACTGCCCTACGGCTCATGGACAGCCTTCGAGAGAACCGATCACTGTTTGGCTACAAACAGATCAAACCACTGGATACCTATGTTGCACGGGTCATTGTCGAGACCTGCATTGCGGCCACAGTTTACGCTCTCCTGGTTTTTGGCTTTGCCTGGTTTGGATTCGACATGTCAATCCATAGTCCATTGGAGTGGGTCTTTACATTGCTTTTGGGTTTGCTGTTCGCCTTCGGCTTGGGGATGTTCCTAGCTTTGGTCACCCACGCCTTGCCCAGCCTTAAGATCGTCATTCGCATGGCGTTCTTCCCTCTGTACTTTATCTCCGGCGTACTGATCCCTGCATCGTACCTGCCACAGACTATGATGCCGGTGTTACTGCTGAACCCTTTCCTGCACATCCTTGAGCTAATCCGTGCAGAAGTGCTGCCACACTACACCCCGGTCGACGGCGTCTCCGTGACCTATGTGTTTACCTTCACCCTGGTATTGCTGTTCCTGTCCCTTGGTGCGTACCGCGCCCGCAGGATGCATCTGATTTCCACCAAGAACGGTTAAGTACAGGCCAAACGTGTTCGAACTCAGAAACGTCACTAAGTCTTACCTCACCCCTAAAGGGCGCCGGTATGTCTTTCGCAACCTATCGCTGGCGATACCGCCCGGAAAGAACATTGGTCTCATAGGCCGAAATGGGGCAGGCAAATCCACTCTCATGCGGTTGCTGGGTGGTGCCGATGTTCCGGACTCCGGCACGATTGCCACCGACCGAAGCATTTCATGGCCTGTTGGTTTGACGGGCGGCTTCCAAGGCAGCATGACGGGGCGCGACAACATCAAGTTCGTATGTCGAATTTACGGAGCCACCGGCGAAGCGATGCGCGAAAAAGTACGCTATGTCCAAGAATTCGCGGAAATAGGCGACTGGATTGACGAGCCGATCAAAACATACTCATCTGGCATGCGCTCGAGGGTTGCATTTGGGTTGAGCATGGCTTTCGACTTCGATTACTACTTGATTGACGAAGTCATGTCTGTAGGAGATGCGCAGTTCAAACGCAAATGCGCAGAAGTTTTTAAAGATAAACTCCAGAGATCGAATGTCGTATTAGTTTCTCACTCAATGCCTGAGATTGAAAAACTTTGTGATGTAGTCCTTCTTGTGCGCAACGGCGGCATCCAGGTATACGACGATGTTGCCAAAGGCATTGAAGCTTACAATAGTTGATTAAACTCTTTTCCAATTAAGCAGCACCGTTCCACTTGAAGGATGCATCCAACTATGAGCAGTACGGGTAAAAAGAAGGAATGGCGCCTTACGATCGCCATGGTGATTTTGCCAATGATATTGGCAGCCGTGTACTACGGGGTGTTTGCTGTTGATCGCTATGTAAGCTCCGCACAGGTTGTAGTACGTCAAGATGGCGGCACCCCAGGCGCTCAGGTACCAGGTCTGGCTACTCTGTTGACAGGTGCCAACCCTGCCTCTAGAGAGGAGACTCTTTATCTCCGTGAATTCATCACCTCTATGGACATGATGCTGCTGCTTGAAGAAAAAGCACATTGGATCGAGCAGTTTTCAGCCCAGCGCAGCGATGTGTTTTTCTGGCTGGACGAGAATGCTCCGCGTGAGAATTTGCTTAAGTATTACCAGCGCATGGTCTCTGCACATTATGATGAAACCACTGGCCTTCTGCGCGTTGAAGTTCAGGCATTTACGCCAGAACTGTCCGAGCAGATGCTGCGCATAATCCTTCAAGCTAGCGAACATTTCGTTAACGAAGTGAGCCACAACATAGCCCGCGAACAAATGAAATTCGCTCAAAGCGAATTGGAAAGCGCTCGAATCAATTATGCCAAGCGTAAAACTGAACTTATGGACTTCCAGAACATCAACAAAGTTCTGGACGGCGCGAATACTGCGCAGAGCCGGGCAACTATTATTGCCGACTTAGAGAGCCAGTATACAAAGGAGCAAGCTAGCCTGACGGAGATGTCGTTCAAGTTGCGTAGTGATGCTCCCCAAATACGTCAACAGAAGCAAAAAGTCGAAGCCATTACTCAACAATTAGCTAAAGAAAAGCGATTGCTCGTTTCTTCGCCAAAAGGCTCTCAACTTAACGTTGTTGCTTCACGCTTCCAACAACTGACCCTCGACGCCGGGATTGCTGAGGAAACTTACAAAGCATCTGTAGCAGCGCTTGATAATGCCCGCATCGAAGCGAGCAAAAAAATTCGTACCCTGGTCACTGTAGTCAGCCCCAACACCCCGCAGCTCGCCCTCTACCCAGAGCGCTGGTACAACCTGGCAACTATTTTGCTTGGCCTGTTGATGCTTTACGGCATCACCCGCTTCATTCTGGCGTCGATCGAGGATCATCGTGATTAAATCCCTGGCTTTATCTCGTAATTTTAATCTGAAGCTAGCAGCGGTGGCGCTTGCGACACTTGGCTTGGCTGGTTGCGGTGGAACCCTCTCAGGTGCTGGACCTTACAAAGGCGCAATCGAGAAAAAATCAGAGCAGTACATTCTCGTAGACATTAATGCGACCTCGATCGCACCTTACATGCAGGGGGCGCCACGTCCGGCTGTGAGCTCCGTGACTACACCAGTTTCACCAGAAGTCAGATTGATGTCCGGTGATACACTCAACGTACTCATTGCCGATACGGCTCCGGAAGGGTCTGCACTTTTTGCTCCGCTGGCCACCGGCGGCACTCAGCTTAAAACTCGTATCGACTCTCAAGGAATGCTGTCACTACCCTACGTCGGCAGACAGTTCGTGGCAGGCATGACTCTCAATCAAGTAGAGAACATGATCCGACGTCAGCTGAAAGGAATTACCACGGACGTTCAAACTCATGTTGAATTGGTCGGCGACCTCTCCGGCTCAGTGCTAGTAGCAGGAGCAGTGAAAACCCCCGGTCGTTTCAGTACTTTGCAAGGGCCGTTGACTCTGCTGGATGCAGTCAACCAAGCAGGCGGGCCTGTACTGGAATCTCATTTAGTTAATGTCACAGTGCGCAACGGTACTCAAGTACAGCAATTCAACTATGAGGACGTGCTTGCTGGCAATAACATGATTCTGCGCCCTAACTCTGAAGTAGTTCTAGACCGAGCACGCCAACGGTTTGTAGCTATGGGGGCTGTAGGTGAACCTGGCTTGAAAGATCTCCCTAGTAAGAACACAACCTTACTAGATGCCTTGGGATCTGTAGGCGGTCTGCGTGAACAAAACGCCAACCCTGAGGGTGTTTTTGTCTTCCGCATGCCTACCGGCGAGAATACAAAGCCGACTGTATTGCGTTTGAATATGAGAGATCCAGCAGCAATCTTTTACGCACGACAGATTGCCATCAAACCGGATGACACCATTTACGTGACTAATGCCGCAGTTTACGAATGGCAAAAAATCATCTCTCCTATTGTACAAACAATGATCATAGGCAGAACCACCGGACTATAAATAAGCGACCAATAACTCCGCCAACCCAAAAAGCTGATCGTTATTGCGTTACAACACTGAGTAATTTCGGACATAACCGTGAGCTTACCTCACGGTTTTTCCTACCCACACCTCGAAGCAGCTAAAGACTGGAAATTATGATCAAGAAATGCCTTTTCCCAGCCGCCGGATACGGCACCCGCTTCCTGCCCGCTACCAAAGCCATGCCGAAGGAAATGCTGCCGGTGGTCAACAAACCACTGATTCAGTACGGCGTTGAGGAGGCACTGGATGCCGGCCTGAGCGAGATTTCCATCGTCACGGGCCGAGGAAAGCGTTCTCTGGAAGATCATTTCGACATTAGCTACGAGCTGGAGAACCAGATCAAGGGCACTGACAAGGAAAAATACCTAGTCGGCATCCGTCGCCTGCTGGATGAGTGCTCTTTCTCATATACCCGTCAGACCGAAATGAAGGGCTTGGGCCACGCGATTCTCACCGGCCGCCCTTTAATCGGCGAAGAACCGTTTGCCGTAGTCCTAGCGGATGACCTCTGCGTTAACCCGAACGGAGACGGCGTACTGACTCAGATGGTAAAACTATACAAACAGTTCCGCTGCTCAATCATCGCTATCCAGGAAGTCGACCCTCAAGAAACCAATAAGTACGGTGTGATTGCCGGCGACATGATCCGTGAAGATATCTTCCGAGTGACAAATATGGTCGAGAAGCCTGCGCCTGAAGACGCGCCCTCGAACTTAGCTATCATCGGTCGCTACATTCTGACGCCCGACATTTTCGACATCATCATGAACACTCCGCCTGGTAAAGGTGGTGAGATCCAGATCACTGACGCCCTGATGCAGCAAGCGCAAAGCGGTTGTGTCATAGCGTACAAATTCAAAGGCCAGCGTTTTGACTGCGGCGGCGCTGAAGGTTACATTGACGCAACAAACTTTTGCTTCCAAAATTATTATAAAGCTGGCAAAGCTTACTAAATGATCACAAGGGAAAGGCCAGAATGAATGGCCTTTCCTGCTTTCCGAGTGGAAAGTTAATCGAAAATTTCAACTATACCCAATACTTCACCACTTCCGGCCCCTAGAACCGCCAACGCGCGAACTTTATTTTCTCGCATGTAGCTTTCAGCCTCTGACAACTGCGCAGAATCGAGAATTGTATGAGGATTAGGTGTCATAAAATACTGAACACTTTCCCTGACCACATCGGGACTTTCAAGCAACGCCCTTCTCAAGTCCCCGTCCGTTACAATACCTACAAGCTCACCATTATTATCTGTAACCAATGTTAAACCTAGCCGACTTTGGGTCATCATCGACAGACAGTCATGAAAACTTGTATCAGGTGACACTATCGGCGCAGGAGAATGCATAACATCACATACGCGTGTCAGTAATTTTCGACCCAAGCTACCACCTGGATGAAATCGCGCAAAATCCATGGGCTTAAACTGAAGCGCATCAATAAGAGCAACTGCTAACGCATCACCCATTGCCATGGTCGCGAGCGTAGATGTAGTAGGCGCCAGGTTATTTGGGCAAACCTCCCGCTCAACTGAAATATCAAGCCAAATATCAGCGTTCTTGGCAAGCGTCGACCGACCATTGCCTGTCATCGCAATGATGGTATTGCCAAACGAGCGAAGACTTGGCAGTAGCTTTATTAACTCCTCAGTCTCACCGCTATAGCTTATCAAGATCAAAACATCGATTGACTTGAGCATCCCCAAATCACCGTGAAACGCCTCTGCCGGATGGAGAAAAAAACTTGGTGTTCCGGTTGAGGCAAAAGTGGCTACCATCTTTTGCCCAATCAAACCTGACTTGCCCATACCGCAGACAACCGTGCGACCTTTACAGCCCAAGATTACTTGAACTGCACTTTGAAACTCACCATCCAGACGGTGCGCTAGCTGGTTTATCGCTTGGGCTTGGGCAACAAGCGCTTCCTTGGCGATTAGGAGATGATTCATTTCCACCTCATGGGCGTATTAGCAAAGAAACAATACTAAAGCTTTCAGCAAGCCCTGCAAAGCAGGATCGGGCAAAGCCACTGCTTTCCATCCCAATTTTTGGCCGAACCAAGGCCCAATTTCGTAAGCACCTACAGAAGCGGGGCCTCATGACTGCTGGCCTGCGGAGCAGGCTGAGAATAGCTTGGCGGTGTCAAATATCTCTCGCCCGCGGACAAGCTAGGCGTATGCGACTAAATCGCTTGCGAGCCACGAACAATTAGTAAGGGCAGCCGGCGCGTTGAACAAATGATGCCCGATTAGGCGTGCCACTCTCTTCCACCTCCACACTTAGTAGCATGTCGCGGACGCAGTGTGCAATAATTGATGCTCGCTTCAATAACTAGACACCATTGACTGAGCACACTGCTAACACATGATTATCGTTAATACCATAAGACCATACAAAGATGAACACAACAATGAAATCTTTTGCGACGAAGAGATCAAAACCGCTAGAGTTGTATTCTATGGGAAGAACAATAAACTCGTAGTTAAAAAAGGAAGTAAAATCAAAGGAGGGATTTACTTCGAATGCAATAACGGCACATGCCATATAGGGCAAAATCGATTCAAGGGCTTTATACGATTAGGAGAAGACTGCACCGTAACCATAAACGACAAAGTTACCTGCACAAATGATTGCCTGATTACCGCCGCCGAAGGAATATCGGTAACTATTGGTGAGGATTGCATGCTTGCTTCCGACATCCAAATACGCGCAGATGACGGCCATCCAATTTTTGATGTTAAGTCAGAGAAACGGATAAACATGCCTAAGTCGGTCAACATCGGAGCTCATACCTGGATCGGGGGAAGAGTAACAATATTGAGCGGCGCGAATGTTGGACAGGGTAGTGTTATCGGTTTTGGCAGTATAGTAAAGGGTAAAATACCGAACAACTGTGTAGCTGCGGGGGCTCCCATTAGAGTGGTTCGAAAGAATATCGCGTGGGAACGTCCTCACCTCAATCATGTCGCCCCTCCTTACAAGCCAGATGCTTCATTTGTATCCAAGTCCCCCTACTGGAACAGTACAATTGAAGAAGTCGCATCTATTGAAGAACCCTCACCCATTATAGAGCCCCATTGGACTAAACGCATTCTTCAAAAGCTAGGAATTAAAATAGGCGAATAGCAAATGAATTCACTTAAGCGTATTAGTCGTTTGTCGCTGAAGCCCCCAGCATTTGCCATCTTCATTTATGCTAGCTAAACCTCTCGATTTGGCCTTTATAGTAGATAGGCAATCAGCCCAAGAAACAAGAGACTTCATTAGCGATCTTGAAAACTTACGGATAGGATAATGCTGCGAATCACAGAAGCTCAAAACATTGAACCTTGCAGATTGGATCATCTAGAGCATCTTACAGCTATCGTTCCTTTAGACCTGGAATTCCGAGCGAAGGACATACTAGCCAAAGTTAGACTGATGGTTGAACTTTGTCACGGCTCATCACTCAAGATCGTATTTGCCCATAACGATCGTAAAACAGCAGCGGATGCTCAACTAAAACAATCCCTCCGCGATATAAATAATGTATCGCTAGTATCAGGGAAATTTTACGAAGGCACTGTTAACTCAGGACTTCTAAGAAATATCGCGTTCGAAGCTGTTCATACAGAGCACTTGGTGTTATTGGATGTAGATCTATGGCTTGATCTAAATATACTATCCAAATATCTTGCCAAAATCATCAAAAATGAAGAATCATTCACAATAATTCCTTGCCTTTATCTATCCGAGGCCGGTAGCAGGTCCTTGGTTTCCCGAGAGAAGTCCACTAACCTATTAAAAGAACAGTACTTTTCTTTCTCTCGGAAAGAATTTTTGCACTTGGCGAATCCCTCGTCTATCGTAATACTACGAAGTGATGATTATAAAATTCTGAACGGGTTCGATGTTACCTTTGCAGGTCACGGATACGAAGATTTTGACTTCCTTCTCAGACTTGCTGTATTACGTTCAAAAATCAGCCCTGCTCTAGACTTTTTTGAGAACGCGACGATGAGAGCTCCCCTTTTTGCACAAGGATTTAGACGGGAGATCGGGCGCTTTTGTTTAACACCATTATTAGAAAAAGATTTCTTCCTTCACATATTTCATCAAAAACCTAACGAAAGTGCTTTATATTATTCACTTCGCCAAAAAAATTATCTTTATTTTTGCGAGAAACATAAAGCCTTCGTTGACGGCGAGCGACCGGTCGATCCAACACTGATGACGGATTTTATAAATCTATGTTCAAGTACCGAAAGGAGAGTACAAGACTATTCGATTTATTTTGAGAACAAGCCTGGCCACGTAGACAGATATGACACTTTTCGGAAGCGGCTTAAGTTTTTATTTAAATGAAAAAAAAACTGATTTCCCCAAAGCTTGAAAAATTGGTTAGTGATCCGAATCGATTTTTTTTAGATTTCTTTCGAAAACGGGTTAATAAAACGAAGGTGCATGTGATTGGTCAACGCAGCACACAGTCCGCAGCAAAAAAGCTCTCCGCGGCTGATCTAAATATGGTTAAGCAATTCGGTATACCGAGTTTCGTCATCAGTAAACTGAAATGCCCACATGGTGTCAGTGACGGTACTGATCCAAGAAGCCTCCTCGTCAATGGCTGTCATGTCAAAGACACGTTAAAACTGATTGATTTAATCAGATGCTCCTTCGGGCTTACAACATTACTATATGACCACGAACGGAGCGCGGTTATATACGCGGACGAAAATGCGTTACCTTTATCCAATGCAGCCTCCAAAGAATTCTCCAAAGCATCACAGTTTATTATAGAGTTTTCTGATCCTAAACATGAATTAGACACTGTTTTAAGAATTTACCTAAGCGATCAAACAGAAGACGGCTACTCAGCACTTCGTTCTAACCACGCCTGGATTAAGAAATTAAAACTTGAAGAATATTCAAACTTGCAGTCTAAGTACATCAACGATCTTTGTCGCAAACCAATAGATGCCGTCATCACTTGGGTTGACTGCACCGATGAAGGATGGCAGTCCGCTTGGAATGAAACATATCCCGATAGGCCATTTGACCTCGACCGCTTCACAAGCAACGAAGAACTCCGGTATTCGCTAAGGTCAATTAACAAATATGCGCCTTGGTTCAATAAAATATTCATTGTTAGCAATTGCGAACGCCCATTATGGCTGTCGAAAAACGATGGGAAGGTTCAATGGGTCACGCATGATGAGATTTTTCCATCAGCCTCGACTCTACCGACATTCAACTCTCACGCAATAGAATCTTGCCTCCATAGAATACGCGGACTTTCAGAAAACTTTGTTTATTTCAATGACGACTTCTTAATCTCTTTACCATGTCGACCCAACGATTTTTTTGACGAGTACAATCGCCCCATTTTGTATTTCGAGGAGTGTACTCCCGCACTATCAGGGTCCCCTCACACTGAAACCCCTGACTATCTACGCGCATCCATGAACTCAAGCGAACTAATATATGAATCTTTTAAGCATCGCCCACGACTTCAACATAAGCATGTTCCATACGCACTAAAGAAATCGATTCTAGAAGAGATGGAGGTACGCTTCATTCATGAATTTAATACAACTCGTAACTCACGCACCAGATCAGCCACCGACATCAATGTAGCTTCTTTTTTCTTCCAGCACTACATCAGAGCGACTGGTCGGGCGTCAACAGCCAAGGTCGCAAACTTTACCGCTAAGCCTCACACTGCCGCCAAATTACTTAATTACAACTCATTGAAGTATAAATTTATTTGCATCAATGACGGCGGCGACAGTGCAAAAAACAGTAAGTACAAAGAACTGTCAAAATCTTTCTTTGAAGAGCGCTATCCTGAATTACCAATTTGGGAAGTCTGCGAATCAATATCCGGAGACTAGAACCATGGTAACGAGACGCACCTTTACAGGTGGGCTGCTTGTGACGTTCATCGCCACTTATGCCAATGCCTTAACCCTTGGAGCTAAAAATCGAGGCGCTGACCAGCCATATTTCACATTGCTGTTGCCTTCTGACTATGATGCACAGGATTTAGCGCTTCAATCATTTGCTATTGACGATCACGGAGGTAGGCTTTACGCACAATTTGTAACCCATGAGAGACCTGCTCAGACGACCATTATGGAATATGACCTTACCCCAAACGGGAGGGGGCTACCCGTAACCATACGTCAACCGACTAGGGAAATAGGCCATCAGGGCCTTAGCTTGGAAAATGTCAGTGATGGGCCGCACCTCTGGGCCGCAGCACCTGGCAGAAGCTGGGAAGCCGTAAGATTTAAGTATAACCTCGATGGGCGTTTAGACATCCAACGCTACAAATTATTTGACGATTCCTATATGCGGTTTTCAATAACCGTCGCTATAAGCTATGACCAGAAGTGGCTTATCGCAACCAGTAGAAAAACAAAAGAGTATGGTGGGTCCAATACCATACGAATATTCGAGCTTCAGAAAGTTCTGAGGAACGATAGCAGAGATCTTTCGAACTCTTTCGAATATGAGTGGTCAATACCCACCCGACGTCGATTCCCCGTACAGGGTATTGCATCCAATCAAGACATCGTCGCCATCTCGTATGGAACTTCAAAGGCGAACGAATCTAAACCTGTGTTTGTTTATACTATTGAAGGCACAGCGCAAGGAATGATTCCTGACATTAACCCAGGCAAGAACAGCCTATTACCTAGACAATCATATGAACCTGAAGGACTTTGCTATAGTCGCGTTGGCGAAAAAGGGACGCCAGTATTGTTTGTAGGCGTCACCACAGGAAGGAAAGAAACAGGCCGTCAACGTGCAATATATGAACTTAAATAAAGCCCATGCAATATCCGAAAGCGCCCAGCTCCGTGGGCGCATTATGAATATTTCTTTGAGGTGAGTAATCAATCATAAGCGCAGACTAAGGTGATGTGATATCGCTCTTATTCAAAAGCTCCTCAATGGCAGCTATGGCTCGATTACAATTATTTTGATCTGTATGAAGAAACTTATTGACTGTTGGCTCAGGCCATTTCTCCCCAGCGGCCCAGCTTTGAATAAGGGCTACTAACTCTGCCGGTTTTTTCACAGACGAACGGCCAAGTCCCTCTTTCAAATCGAAATAGGAGCCATGAGCCTGATCATACATTGGCAGGTCAAAATGGAAGAAAGCGACTGGCTTTTTCATGTACATGAAATCCCAAGCAACGGATGAATAGTCGGTGACTAGCATCTTCGCTTTCATCATCAATTCATTGATTGGCTCTTGCCCGTTGTAGACAATTTCAACATGAGGCGGGAGATCCGTGAAGCATCCGATATGCTTCGCAATCATCGGGTGTAGATAAAACTTAATTACCAGACCCTGCCTTTCGCACAAGCTTGATAAATCAGAGCTTTTCAAAAATGTCATGTAGTTTCTGAAAAAGTCGCTCGACATAAAGCTGTGTTGATTTGATCGTTGTAGCCATTTCCGCCAAGTAGGCATGACAAGTATTTCATTTGTAGTATTCGACTTATCTACCAACCTGTCAAACCGAGGAAGACCGACAACCGGTACCTCATGTGGTTGATAGCCGAATTCCCGGCAGATAATGTCCTGCTCTAACGTAGTCGACGAGAAAAACAAATCAGATGCTACACGCGGATTACTTCTGTGAAATGAGATTTTCTTTAGTGCAATAACACCATGCTGAAGAAAAACAAAAGGCTTTTTAGCCATTACTTGGCCAATTGGATCCGCCTTCGGTGGCGCGAGACGATAACCGTGATAACGAGACTGAGATGACACATACACACGAGCGGTAAGCAACGACCAGTAATGCCGTAAGGTATACTTCCCTATCACATGCCTACCATATTTCTTTAACTTAATCGCATCTGGGCTTCTGCGATCAATAATATACTTAACATCTAGATCTGCCCTGCTCCGCTTGAGTTCCTCAAACAATGCCAATCCGTTATCTTGAGCGGCTGAAGCCTCAAACTCGTAGAGCAGCCAAGTATTAGACTGCGGCCGCCGCATGAAATTGAAAGCTTTGTATACGAGCGCGCGTTTGAACTTGTTAAAACTCGATAAAATCTCTTCCTCTACCCGGTGCGTAAAGAACAGTTCATCGCTATTGACTGCAGAGATGACTGATACGATATTACGACTCCCTATAGTGCCGAGCGACGCAATTGTGCGCACTTTCGAGTCTAAAGAAGCCGGAGTAGCCTTTGGAGTCCGCTCGTAAGATTCGCCATTAGCCCCTACGAGGGTAACTGATAACTTTAGACGACTTGGCGCTTTGAGCCGATCGTCACCATCAAACAGGTGTTTTGAAACATTGAATAGAAAGCCCGAATTGGTGTAATCACAATCAGGAAATCCGTATCTGTTTTGATTACCCATACTGCGCTTACGTTCACCTGGAACTCGCAGTACTTCCTCTCCAGCTTCATTTTTGAGTAACAGGAATGGCTCGAGATCAAGCGATGGTATCCCAGGTACAAAGGCGGAGCCCAATATGATGAACTCGTCTTTTTTGACCTTTACCGACTTCACATGTAAATGTTCAAGTCGTTTTACAGAACCTGCATGCTCAAACGCCTTCCTCACACGAAGGCGGGCACTCTTTCTGGTGTACGGAATATAAAGCTCGGCATCAAAAAGCTCACCCGCCCTCTGAAAGAATGTGCTCCCGATAAAGCGCTCATCGTTTGAGCTCACTTGCGCAGCAATTTCTTTACCCAATACGCGACTAATACCATTAGCCTTGCTGACATATCGAAATTGGTATGAGCCGCTGAGCTCAAGCACCTTGAAAGGCGCAACCCAAACCTCACCAGCCGAATCCGCTCTAAATCTCTCAAAATCCCATGTTTGTCCCGATTTTGTGTGCTCGAGAATCAATATAGAATTCGGTACCTTTTGAGCGAGCGGGATGGTAACTGTGATTCCAGTAGAGGTAAAAGCGAAAGCTGTATAGGCTAGTGTGCTAGGAGGCGCTTTTTCGAGTGCTTCACCCATTTTCAAAGATCCGTTAGTGCTTAATATTATCTACTGATACGCCGCCACTTTACGGACGACATCGACCTTACTATTTGAAATGCTTGGCGGTCTTACCGCCAAGCATCTAGGCGATTCAGGCCTCTGCAGGAATCTTCTCAAGTAGCTGAATAGCGACTTTATGCTGAGGATTCTTGTAAATCACAACTTGCAGGCACTGTCGAGCTGCCTTAAAGCTTCCCGACAGGTATTGCGACCGAGCGTAGTAGAACTGAGCATATCCTTCGAGATCTTCAAAGTTAGTGCCCGTATTCTTCATATACATGTCGATATCGAAAATGAGCTCTTTAGTTTCACCCGCCTTGATAGCTTGAGCCATTTCTTCTTTGGTGGGCAGGGTGGTTGGAACTTGTACTGCGCCAAGCGTAGCAACTGGCATCAGTTCGCGCTGCCAACTGATTCGGCTCTTAATAACTTTGGCCGGCACACCAGAAACTAATGTATAGCTAGGTACTGGACCAGATACAACCGAGTGACCACCCACAACGGAGCCACTACCAATTGTCACGCCTTTATAAATCGTAACGCCTTCACCAAGCCAGACATGGTCTTCAATCACGGTATTCTTAGCTGGATTGATACGGTCGCCACTAATGAGGTCTACAATAGAGTGCATGTCCGAAGTTCTAATTTCGACATTGGACATCAAGCAGCCACGGCCAATACGGATAGAAGCACCTTCCCATGCACTCAAGTGAGAATGCCGATTAAAGATGGTATTTTCACCAATTTCAATTTTGCTGAGTGGGGCAATCTGCAGCAACCCGTTTAGTTTTACGTTATCACCAACGATGAGTGTGCCGCTACCGCCCAGCATTTCGATGCGTACGTTCTCAAACGTTACATTTGCACCAATTTTAATGACGCAGTCTACACCCTTAAAATTAAGAGAATTCTTACCGTGGAAAATAGGCGTTGCGCCATCAAACCTATTACCTACGGCCGTAAACTCACCAAAAAAATCACTTTCACTAGTCATGCTTAATCCATCATTTTCCAAACAGAGCGGTTAAGGGGCGCGAACCTGAATGCGTCAAACCATTGACAGCTTTCAACTGCTGAGCTGATCCCTGTGACACAGGAGCGAAAACTTACTGATAAAATCTAACTGGTACTGCCTTTCGAAATGATAGGGCTCAAGGCCGAACGGGTAGCTTTCGTCACCTAGATAATACCGGTTGCGCATATCCACGGTCGTGACATCCCTTTCACTCAAAATCTGCTCATAGAATTTATTTAGCAAACTATTTGCTTTTTCAATATAACTGTATTTGGGGCCCTCAAACTTTACGTGCTCCCCTTTTTTATTGATAAATGCATCTGTAAACTCGAACAGGTGTAAAACAACCCGCGAATCTGGCAGCAGTCGTTTCATCAAATCAATAAAATCAAAGAAAGCTTGGAGGACTTGGGGTAACTGCTCAGGCGAATTCAGCAAACTGACGGCGGCAAGTCGCTCTTTGTTCTTTTTGTAGAACTCAGTTTTCATTAGACTGTTAGGATTGCAAGTGACAATAGACTCATTGACATTACAAACGCCATAGTGCGTATCCGCATAAAGATCGAGAATAATGTAATCTGGCTTTAGTGATACCAGCTTCCTGATATGCGCCTTTTCAATGTCCTCTTTCAAATATGCCAGTTGCTTCTCATTGAGACGACCGACCAACTCATCATCCGCTACTTTCGTGGGGGGCGCGACAAGCGAAATAAATGAAGACTGCCAAACAGTTGCAACACACTCGAAGTTTTCCCGATAAAAAGGCACAAAACTCCGATTGAAACAATCCCGCGTCACACACGCGCCAACGACTGCTACTTTTGTCTTTTCCATGTCATTCACTCCTCTCGAACTTCGCTTCCAAGACCTTGTTAGCAAACAATCCTAGCATGTGTGTATTGTATTTATTTTCGTATTTTGCAAGCCCCACCCCCCAAGGATGAAGCTCATGACCATGAAACTTGAACGGATCACTTTTAATTACAGCATCAAACATACACTCACCTTCGGAATTAATCCGCTTTAAGAGAGTGCTTTTTGCATCATAGTCATCCCGCCGAACCTTCCTAGGAATACCTTCTTTATCTATATAGGAATTCATCAATGGCGCACTATGCAGAACAACCAAAGCTTTGGGACATATTTCTCTAACAGTATCAACCAGACGTTTACATGCAACCAACCAGCCACTCACAAAGTCGTCTTCGTCGGAAAATATCCGTGTCCGATCCACAAGATCATCTTTTAAATGCTTGAGCATTATCGGATTTCTAGTAACGATACTTCCATCGTGCTGCACGCTGGTATACATAACATCAGAAACAAAATCTACAACCACTACTTCCGGAGCGAAACCTTGCAGCCTCTGCGGCCAGACCTTATTGAGGTTATTCTCAACAATCATTCTGTCCCAGGTAGAATAGGCACTGAAATCAACAGCATTCTTGACTGGCCCCGCAACATTACTCACAGTAGTGGTTTGATAACTAATAATTTCCGTCTTATAAAAAGAAACATCGTACGCATTAAAAATAAATATTCCACGCGTTGCTTCCGACCCAATTATTCCTACTTTCATTTTAGTTTCCTAATTCTATTTTTAGTGGCCAGGCAGCTGGTCGGACAGCTTATTGTCCTCAGCATTAAATATTCCTACCGAAGACCTGTACGCTTTGAAATAACGAAACTTTGGCACGTCATGGAATAAAAAAAACTCTTCATCATCCATGTCCACGCCCGACGAACATCTTGAAGGCCGATTAGGACTCCGCGTCCAATCTCTGGGTTCCGTCAAAATGTCGAATTCAGCAAAAGGACACGCGCACCACGATAATTGGACGTCACAAGACACATCCTCGAACGTCTGAGGGGGCCGCTGGAGAGAACGCAGACTATAACGGGCAGTATCAGTCAGCCTCCACGGACTATCGACGTAAAACGGAGCTGCACAGCGTGCTATCGGAAGTAGCACCGTAAGCAGGGAATGTGGGGATGAGGTGAGATTCAAGATGATGCACTGCATTGGGCGCCCAGCGGATCAACCGGGGCAGCGAAATCAATTTCAATGAAATGCCCTACCTTTCGCGGGGAAAAGGCATGCACGCTGCTTCCATTCTTCATATCCGCTAAGGTTAATCTGACCAGACTAGCCCAGTCAAGGCAGTCATGTACGCACGCAGACAGACGCCCCCCGCCATGGTGCATGGTGTGAGGCTTCAGACGCCAAGCATCATCCAATCTCAGATCGAATTAAGAGATGGGTAGCCCCACAGCAGATTATTGAATAGTGATACCACAATGACATCATGGCACCGTCAGGGCATTTACCTTTGCGTTGAGCTCAGGGTGCAATTGTGGGGCTGAGCCACAGACCATGAAGGTGAATACGAAGATGACTACGAGTGCTGTAATCGCCCGCCTATAAAGACAGGGAGGTCACGATTCCCGACAGATCAGTCAGGTTGACTGCTCATACGCCGAAGGCCTACGCGACCACCTAGATCCAAAGGCACTACGCTTGCCAGCCACTCTAGCTTAGGAATGATAATCCTCGCACTGGTGAATTCTCTTCGCAGTGGCGAGTGTGACTACTAAAACGGCTAAAGAAATTGATAGGCCGGAAATCAAAACTGCCATTTGAATCCACATACGTGCATCTCCCTGAACAGATAGGTCCGACTATCCACCGAGATCGTTACAGCAATGAGACACCGTGCTGACCGCCTGTCGCCCCTCCTACACACTGCCTTGCGCATGAGAGTGATAGCTATCCTGGTGCGCCCAATGCATGCTCCGGGATTTTCGTTTCATTATAGGAGTAGCCTTTGAACGCTAGGGAATGGGGGCTTATCCATCCTGTCACCCAGGCAGTCCTGCTAAACCGTGTGGATACTCGCCATTTACCTGTTTGAATCCAAAAGCGAGAGACGCAGGCGCGCAGCCCCTTCCGCCCCAATAGCGCTGTGATCAAAATTTTTGGTTGTAGGACCTTCGGGGATGGCGCAGCATTACGCCCCCCAAATAGCTACCCGAATGAATGCAAGGCGCTGCCTACCAAAATGTTATGACTTCCACCGCAGAGCAAAAAATCTTATTTCGCTGGCGGCGCGCCGCGCTCGAGGACCACTTACGTGCCTTGACCCCCGGGTGGCGTGATCAACCCCTGATCATCCGGAGCCGCGAACTGCCTTTCAATGCCTCCTTCGTCAACTATGTCCGACACCACCGCTTAATTGACCCAACGACTGGCCAGCAGGTAGATCTCGTCGAGAAATCGATTCGCAAAATTGGATTCTTAAGTAGCCAAGAGGCGCGTTTTTACCGGGCACAGGGTATGCTTTCTGAATCGAAGCGCTTCCGTCACCCGCCCTGCCTTGGCGTAATAGAAACGCCTTGGGAAAGCATTATTTTCACGGCGTATGTGCGCGGCAAACCCCCGCGAATGCAGGCGATTGCCAGATATTTGGGCCATTGCATTGCAGAGCAGGAGCACCTCAGCCATCAATATCTACGCTCCCGGCCAGGGCGGGAAAAGCCCTTGCTTTGGAGCATGGACTTCTTTCAGCCTTGGTTTTTGCTGCGCCCGCGCTTTAACTTCGCTCGCTATTTAGACAGTTTCGCGAGACTGGCACATGAAGACCGGATGTTCTTAGGAATCGCTGATAGGCTCAAAGCTTTCGTACCCCTGACCAAACGCTTAGCTAAGCAAGCACGAAGCAGCCAGCGGTGCATTAGTCATATGGATTACTTACGTAAGAACCTGTTCGTAAACCGAGGCCACTTGCACCTGATCGATTGGAGCGAGGTTAAGGTTGGACGCATAGGTTTTGATGGTGGGGCGTACCTGGGCAGCCTGTTCAGGAGGAAAGACCTAGCGGTATTCCTCTCGGCAGAGGCTCAATTCATAGAGGGGTACCTCGCTGGTCTGCCAACCCAGTACTCACACGAAGAGGCCCTTCGTAATTTGCGCTACGTGTTCCTGTTGACAGCTCTGTATCACACGCTGCGCCCTGAAAACATCTGTGAACACCGCACCTTAGGAACCTTGCCATTGCTCCTAGAAAAATGTGAACACTTACTCACCCTGCTTTAATTGGATATCACTATGATATCACCCTCCGAAAAATGGTGAAATCTTGGAGATTTCTGTCGTATTTTTTCTGGGAGGCCATCCCAAAAACCTGAATCTGTATTAAGATTCGTCGCTTAAAATCGCCCACTGGATTCATAAGGCCTTCTGACCTTAGCTGTCCCGGCACCGGAACGCCGCTACACGTTTATGGATGATGCTTTGCCTCGCCAACGCTTGCTGATCCTGTCCAAAGGGGCTCAGCAGATCACCACCTTACCTTCGCTACTGCCCGATTTCGAGCTGCAGAACGGAGCTGTGGGTGACGTTCTAGCGACCGACTGGGTGATGGCATGGGGACGTAAACCGAGCGCTCATCTGGCCATGGCCGAGGCGTACAAGGCAGGTAAGCCAGTGCTAACCATAGAAGACGGTTTTGTCCGCTCTGTGGGGCTAGGTGCAGAGGAGCCACCGCTGTCCTTAATCGTCGATGACGTAGGGATTTATTACGATGCCAGCCAGCCCTCGCGATTGGAGCAGTTGATTACAGAACCGCTGACAGCAGACCAGCATCAACGTGCTACGGCGCTGAAAGCGCTGTGGCAGGATCAGCGCATCTCCAAGTACAACGATGCGCGCATTGAGCAGCCTGCTCTACCAGAGAACTGTGTGCTGGTGGCAGACCAGACTTTGGGCGATGCTTCGTTGCAAGGCGCAACAGCTGGTGATTTCACGGCGATGCTCCGTGCGGCTCTGGCCCGTTACCCCGACAGCACTGTTCTTCTCAAAATACATCCTGACGTGCTGGCTCGGCGCAAGATGGGACATTTCGACTTGGCTATGGTAGCAAAGCTGCCGCGTGTGAAGATCCTGACCCAACACACACATCCAGCCGAGCTTTTGCCCAAGATGCGTGCGGTTTACGTAATGACATCCCAGTTGGGGTTTGATGCTTTGTTATGGGATGTAAAGGTCCACACTTGGGGTATGCCATTTTATGCAGGGTGGGGCTTGACTGAAGATCGCCTGCCGGCACCAGCGCGACGCACTCCGGTGTGCCTTACCCAGTTGATTCATGCCAGCCTGGTGCGCTATCCGCGCTACGTCTGCCCGGAACGGGGCATTCCGTGCACGCCAGAGTCCTTGATCGAATGGTTGGGGCTGCAACGCCGCCACCGCAGCTTGCTGCCAGCTTCCGTGCAGGTATGCGGGTTCAGTCGCTGGAAAGAACCATTAGCAGCGCTCTTTTTCAGCGGCAGTGCAATTCGGTTCGTCAAACCTAAAAAGCGCGCATCCCCCTCAATGCCAGTGGTGGCTTGGGGATGCAAACATGATGCAGAGTTATCGAATCATCCCTATCCAGTCCATCGCGTGGAGGACGGCTTTTTACGGTCTGTCGGCTTGGGCGCTGGCAAGGCACGCCCGCTTTCGTGGATAGTCGATGATGTGGGGATTTATTACGACGCCACACGGCCATCACGCCTTGAACACATGTTAGCTAGCGGTAATTTCGAGGCCGCACTGCTAACCCGCGCGCAAGCGCTACGCGAGTCAATCTGCAACGCGGGGCTTACCAAATACAACCTTCCCGGAAAGCCCTGGCAACGGCCACCAGACGCACAAACAGTCATTCTCGTTACTGGACAGGTCGAAGGTGATGCCTCTATCCGCTTCGGCGGCACCAGCATTTTCACCAATTTGCAATTACTGCGCGCCGTACGCGAGAAAAACCCTCACGCGTGGGTGCTTTACAAACCTCACCCAGAGGTACTCGCAGGTACCCGCTCGAGCGGCAGCGATGAAGCTCAGACGGTTCACTGGTGCGACGAGGTGATCGGCGACACCCCCTTGCAACAATTGCTTGCAGTGGTGGACGAAGTTCATGTTCTTACTTCGCAATCAGGCTTTGAAGCACTGCTGCGCGGGGTACCGGTTACCACTTACGGCCAGCCTTTTTACGCGGGCTGGGGGTTGACTGTTGATCATGAATTGGATGAGCAAGTTCGGCGCCGACGCTGTCGCCCCGTGACCTTGGATGAATTGGTAGCGGCCACGCTGTTGCTTTATCCCACGTATGTGAGCCTGGTAACCAATCGTTTTACCACAGCCGAACAGACTCTCTACGAATTACAACATTGGCATGCATTACCGCAGCCCGGAGCAACTTCTAAATGGCAGGATTTGAAACGACGGTTGAGCAGTTTGCTGGGCAGGAAGCGCCCGGCCAACTGATCGTCGAACCGACGCGTCGTCCGCTATTAGGGATTCCGCGTAACAATTTTTTGTTTTTGCAAAGTGTCAGCTCGCCCTTCTTCAGTCGACTAGCCCAAGGGCTTAGAGCGATTGACCAGCGCGTACACAGCATAAGTTTCAACGTCGGTGATGTACTTTACAGCTCGGGTTCGCGCCGCCGCTGCGGGCTGCAAACGGGAGAGCTGGAGGGCTACTACTCTCAGGTTTTTCGGGATTTAGACATTACCGACCTGGTACTTTTTGGCGACTGCCGTCCAGTGCACCAAGTGGCGATAAAGCTTGCTCGCCTGCAAGGTATCCGCGTGCACGTGTTCGAGGAAGGCTACTTCCGCCCTTACTGGATCACCCTGGAACGTGATGGTGTTAACAATAATTCACGCTTGCCGCGGGACCCGGAGTGGTACCGCGAAGTGGGCAAATACATCCCGCGCTACCAAAACGGCAAGTCATTCAAACTGTCCTTCACGGCACGCGCAGCACATGATGTGATTTATCATGCAGGCGGCGCGCTCAACGCCCTGTTCTACCCGAAATACCGCACCCATGCGCCCTTCAACGCCGCAGTGGAATACGCTGGTTTCATCCGCCAAGGCCTGCGCCTCCTCCGCGCCCGCAGCCGCGACGACGCCCTAGTCGCCGACGTCGCCTCTGAGCGCCAGCCCACCTACCTGCTACCACTGCAACTGGACAGCGACGCGCAGATCCGCGATCACTCGCCGTTTGAGAACATGACCCAGGTCATCGAGCACGTGATCGACTCGTTCTCGCTGAACGCTCCGTTCAATGCCCGCCTGTTGGTCAAGAACCACCCGTTGACGCCTGGGCTGGTTAACTATCGGCGCGTCACCGAGGCGCTGGCCCGTGAATACGACGTAGCCGATCGGGTCGAGTTCATGGAAAGCGGGCATATGCCAACCCTGCTCTCGCACATCAATGGCATGATTACCGTCAACAGCACCGCCGGCGCATCAGCCATCCTCCACGGCCGCCCAACCATCACGCTGGCCGACCCAATCTACGCCATGCCTGGTCTGACCCACCAAGGCGCGCTGGCCGATTTCTGGCAATCCCCGGACATGCCAGACATCAAGCTCTTTCATCGTTTTCGCAACACAGTCATCCACACCACCCAGGTCAACGGCGGTTTCTACACCGGCTGCGGCATCGACATGGCGGTCACCAATTGCCTCGAAGTGCTGATGGCGAAAACTTCAAGAATCGAAAAATACCTATGAACCACACCGCTTCACCCCGCTGCATCCTCATCACCGGCGCCACCGGCGGCATCGGCGGCGCGCTGGCGCCTGCCTATGCCGCGCCGGGCGTGACGCTGATTCTGCAAGGCCGGCGCCTGGACCGCCTGGATGAGATGGCCGAGCAGTGCCGCGCCTTGGGCGCCGAGGTACTGCTGGAAGCCATCGACGTGCGCGACCTGGATGGCCTGCGGGCGATGGTGCGGCGGGTTAGCGAGGCGCATCAGCCAGACTTGGTGCTGGTCGGTGCCGGGCTTAACACGGCAGTGGGCGCCAATGGCGAGGCCGAGTGCTGGGACGACAGCCGGGCGTTGCTCGAGGTGAATGTGATGGCGGCGCTGGCCACTGTGGAAGCGGCGCTGCCAGCCATGCGCAGCCGGGGCCATGGGCAGATTGCGCTGTTCAGCTCGCTGGCGGGCTGGCGTGGGTTGCCGGTTACGCCAACCTACAGTGCCAGCAAGGCGGCGATTCGGGTGTATGGCGAAGCGATCCGCGATTGGCTGGCGCCGGAAGGGGTGAAGGTGAATGTGATCGTGCCGGGCTACGTGGAGTCGAAGATGTGCTTCGAAATGCCGGGGCCCAAGCCGTTTTTGTGGACCGCCGAAAAAGCGGCCAAGCGCATCAAGCGTGGGCTGGCTGCTAACCAGGCGCGTATCAGTTTTCCGTTCCCGCTCAACCTGGGCACCTGGCTGCTGGGGCTGATCCCGCAGTGGCTTTCTTCGATGATCCTGCGTGGGCTGAAGTACAGTGATTGATGTTTCTCTGCTGCCGGTTGCGTTGATCGGCCTGATGCTGACCGTGCTGGTCGAACGCCTGTTGATACCCCGCCCTGCCCTGCGCCGCCCGGCTGACTGCTGGTTGCTGCATGTGGGGTTGTGGTGCGTGGGGTTTGGGTTGCTGTATGCGCTGACCGCGCGGCCGCTGTTCAGTGGTGTGAACCTGCTGTTGCTGTGGGTGCTGATCGTGCTGGTGAGCAACTCGAAGTACCACTCGCTGCGCGAACCGTTTGTGTGTGCGGATTTCGAGTACTTCAGCGATGCGGTGAAGTTTCCGCGGTTGTATTTGCCGTTCTTTGGGTTTGGTAAAGCGGCAGTGCTGGCGGTCGGGTTTCTGGTTTACCTGTGGGCGGGGTTGCGCTTCGAGGTGCCGGGGGCGCGGGTTGAGGCGTTGCTGCCGGTGGTGATTGGCCTGGGGTTGCTGCGGTTGGGGCATCGTCGGGTGGTGCCGAGCTTTGATGCCGAGCGCGATGTGCGGGGCTGGGGGTTGGCGGCTAGTTTGTGGCGGTATTTTTGGGCGGCGCGGGCACCGGTTGATCAGGCTGGGTTGAGGTCGCCGTTTACTTGTGAGGGTAGTGTCAGGGCGGCTGGCGCATTCGCGGGTAAACCCGCTCCCACAGGGAATGGGGGTGGGGTGGGGTCGCCGGTTGACTGTGAGGGTAGTGTCAGGGCGGCTGGCGCATTCGCGGGTAAACCCGCTCCCACGGGGAATGGGCTGGCGGACTTGGTGTCGGTGCAGAGCGAGTCGTTCTTTGATGTGCGTGGCTTGTGGCCTGGCGTGCGGGCTGAGGTGCTGGGCGAGTATGACGTGCTGGCCAGCCAGGCGCTCGCGCGGGGCAAGCTGCAGGTGGCGGCGTGGGGGGCCAACACGGTGCGTACCGAATTTGCCTACCTCACGGGCATCCCGTCCGAGCGGCTTGGCGTGCACCGTTTCAACCCTTATCGCGTACTGGCGCGCCGGGGCTTGCCGAGCATCGCTTCGCGGCTGAAGGCGCTGGGCTACCGCACGGTGTGCATTCACCCGTATGACGGTGGGTTCTACGGCCGCAATAAAGTGCTGCCGGCGTTGGGCTTCGATGAGTTCATCGATGTGCGCGCGTTCAACGCGTCGCAAAAGGCTGGGCCGTTCATTGGCGATTGCGCGGTGGCGCAGAAGATTCGTGAACTGCTGGAGGCGCCTGGGCGTACTCAGCCGTTGTTCATCCACGCGGTCACCATGGAAAACCACGGGCCGCTGCACCTGGAAAGCGTGGCCGAGCACGAGCTGCCGGCCTGGTTCGACCGCCCGCTGCAACCGGGCATGCAAGACCTGGCGCCTTACCTGCGGCATATCGGCAATGCCGATCGCATGCTTGGCATGCTGCGCGAAACGTTACTGAGCCAGCCCAACGAGGCGCTGCTGTGCTTCTTTGGTGACCATGTACCGATCCTGCCCGAGGTTTACCAGGCAGTCGGCGCGCCGGCCGGCGACACTGACTACCTGATCTGGTCCAACCGGCGCCAGCCTGGCAGCCAAGCGTGCCCCATCGCTGTACACAAGCTGTCCAGCGCACTGCTGGCACACGCCCAGGCGCCCGCACAGGGCCAGGCGGCGCACAGTGCCGTGGCTGGGGTAGCCTGAAAACGTGGTGCGCATTGTTCTGGGATCGGACCTGGCGCCGGAGCGTGCCGCAGACCCTGCCTTGGCCCAGTTGCTGACCCAGGGGCGCGGTTCGCTGGCGTTTCTGATTGGTAACCCTGCTTGCCGCTATCGTCTGCTGGGCGGGGCCATCCACTGGGACCGCGTGCTGCTGGCCTTCGAGGGCGAGCAGGCGCTGGGTTTTGCCGCCTTGAAGCATGACGGGCGTGGGCCATTTGCGTTGCACTGGCGGCCGTTCATTCGCGAGTTCGGGCTAATCAGTGGCTGGGTGCGCTTTGCCGGGTTTTGCCTGAGCGAGCTGCGCGAGTGGCGTTACCCGTTCTTGTTGTATGGGCTGCGCGTGAGCAAGGCAGCTCGCCAGCAAGGCATGGGGGCGGCGTTGGTGCAGGCGTGCTGTGCGCATGCGGCCAAGCTGGGCTTTACCGAGGTCGAACTGGAAGTGCCGCTGAACAACCCGCGGGCCAAACGGCTGTACCTGCACAATGGCTTTGCCCTGCGCCGCAAGCGTTGGGTGCCGTTCCCGCCGGTGCGTGGCATGTGGCGGGGGGTGCCATGAACCGTATTGAAGCGCCGGCAGCAGTGGCCTTGCAAGCACTGGTGGACGGCCCGGGTTGGGTCGGCATCATGTCGCAGTGGGTTGCCTGGAAGGTGCTGCACCTGCCGCAGTTTCTTGGGCCCGAGGGCCCGCCCTTCTGGCTCTGGCGCCGGCGTAGCAAGGCACCGAAGGGGCTCAAGGCGATTGCCGGCATCGGCTACAAACAGTCTTCTGCGCAGGCGCGCGTGTTGTGCCAGCGCTGGGGGCTGCCTTATATCGCGCTGGAGGACGGTTTTTTACGGTCTTCGTCGCTGGGCATCGAAGGCGACACGCCGATGTCGATGGTGGTTGACCCGATAGGTATTCACTACCTGGCAGACCGGCCTTCGCTGCTCGAGAACATCCTGCAACAGCCCGAGGCGCTGACCGAGCATGAGCTGGAGTGCGCGCACGCGCTGATCTCGCTGATGCGCAGCACGGGCATCGGCAAGTACAACAATGCCCAGGACCTGCCTGCAGACGACCCGCTGGGCCGTGAGCGGCCGTTGGTGCTGGTGGTTGACCAGACGGCGGGCGACTATTCGATCCCCGGTGGCGGTTTGTGCGAAGCGGACTACGTGCGCATGCTCGATGTCGCTTTGGCCGAGCACCCTGATGCCGATGTGCGGGTGCGTATTCACCCAGACTGCCTGGGCGGGCAGAAACCCAGCTGCCTGCTGGCCGCAGCGCAAGCCCGGGGCGTGCCGCTGGAGGCACGGCCAGTGGCGTGGGCGTCGTTGGCCAAGCGGGCGCAGCGGGTGTATGTGGGCACCAGCCAGGCTGGGCTCGAGGCGTTGATTCAGGGCGTGGCGGTGACCTGCTTCGGGCTGCCGTTTTACGCTGGCTGGGGCCTGACCGACGACCGCATGCCCATCCCCCGCCGCCAGGCGCGGCCGAGCCTGGAACAACTGGTGGCGGCGGCGTACATCCGTTATTGCCGCTATGTCGACCCGCTCACCGGCCAGCTGACCGATGCGCTGACCGTCGCTCGCCAGCTGGCGCGCAAAAAGGCACGCGACACTGAATTTGCCGGGCCTACCACGGTGCTGGGGGTCAAGCGCCACAAGCAGCACAACATTCGCCGCTTCTTTGCCAGCCGCTGGGGCCAGCTGCGCTTTACCGTGGATAGCCCGCAACTGGTGCAGCAGGTGGCGGCAGAAAACGGCCGGCTGCTGGTGTGGGCGGCGCGGGAGCCCGCCAGCCTGGCAGAACGCGCCCGCCAGCAGGGGGTGCCGATCTGGCGGGTCGAGGACGGCTTCATGCGGTCCACGGGGTTGGGGGTGAGTAACAGCCCGGCCCTGTCGTTGGTGCTGGACCGTGGCGGCATTCACTATGACGCCGCGTCGGACAGTGACCTGGAGTGGCTGCTGCTCAATACCGACTTCGATGACGCCAGCCTGGCCGAAGCCGCGCAGTTAAGGGCGCAGATCGTCGCCAGCGGCACCAGCAAGTTCAACCTGCGCAGCGGGCCGATTCCGCCGTTGCTGGGCCAGCCGGGCCAAGCACGGGTGCTGGTGGTGGGCCAGGTCGAAGATGACGCTTCGGCGCTGTGCAGTGGCGGCGGCGCAGGCTGCAACCTGCGCCTGCTGCAACGGGTGCGCGCGCAGTTGCCGGACGCCTGGATCATCTACAAACCCCACCCGGACGTCGAGGCCGGCAAGCGCCAGGGCCAAGTTGCCCCGGCGCTACTGACGGGCCTGGCTGACCAAGTGTTGGGCGGTGTCGATATCGCCAGCCTCTACGGCCAGGTCGATGCGCTGCACACCTTGAGCTCCACCGCTGGCTTCGAAGCGCTGCTGCGCGGCGTGCCGGTGGTGACCTACGGCACACCGTTCTACGCCGGCTGGGGGTTGACCCACGACCACCAGCCGCTGCCGCGCCGCACCCGGCGCCTGACCCTGGACCAGTTGGTAGCCGGCGCCCTGATGCGCTATGCGAGCTATGCCGACGTTCAGCAAGACTTGCCCTGCGATGCCTGGCACGCCCTCGCTTGCCTGTCGATGCCGCGCGCTGCGCGGTTGGCCGAACACCGGCGCGTGGCGCCGCTGCTCAATTACTCCCGGACCATGCTCGGCTGCGGCCGGCCACTGGCCCCATCAAAGGACTAGAACATGCCCGTATCGATCAAGGACATCGGCCGCTATGCGGCGCTCCCCTGGCATTGCATGCAACTGGCCACCCACGCGAAATCGTTCGAGAACAACCCGGTGCTCGGCAGTGCGCGGCTCAATGCGCTTGGCCTGCATGTGCAGCGTCGCCAATTGGCGATGGCCATGGCCAGCTACCGTCGCCAGGCCCTGGCATCGCGCCTGGATGCCGGCGAGCGTGCGCATTTTGAGGAAAACGGGTTTTTCATCCGCGAAAACGCCCTGCCCGCTGACCAGTTCGCGGCGTTGCGCGCCGAGCTGGGTGCCTTGCGCAGCACGGGTTGGGAGATGCGCCAAGGGCGTGCGGTTACCCGCCGGGTCAGCCTTGATCAGGATGTGCTGGCCAGCAACCCGGCCAGTGCGGCGTTTGTGGCGGACCGTGGGGTACGCGACCTGATTGCCTATGCATCGTCCAACACGGGCGGCATTACCTACCAGCTGCAGTCGATCATCATCGATGCTGCCAATGCCGACCAAGACCCGCAAACTCGCCTGCACGCAGATACCTTCCACCCCACCGCTAAAGCGTGGTTATTCCTGGATGACGTGGCCGACGACCAGGGGCCGTTCAGTTATGTGCCGGGGTCGCACCGCCTGACGCCCGAGCGCCTGGCCTGGGAGTATCAGCAGAGCCTGGGCGCTGCCCGCTCGACCGAACAGATGCACCGCGAGGGCTCGTTCCGTATCGACACCCCCGACCTCGCCGCCCTCGGCCTGCCCCAGCCGCGCCGCTTTGCGGTGCCCGCCAATACCCTGGTGGTGGCCGATACATCCGGCTTCCACGCCCGCTGCGCCAGCCACCAGGCCAGCCACCGGGTAGAAATTTACGCCAGCTTGCGGCGCAATCCGTTCATCCCTTGGCGCGGCGCGCACCTGTTTGCCCTGCCGTGGATTGCCAACCATCACATGCGCTGGGACATCCGCCTGAAGCGCTGGATGGGTTTTGACAAGAAGAGCCATTGGCGGTTTGTGGAGCAGCTGAATGCCTATGAGTCGCCGCATATTTAAGGCGGTTATCCCGTCGGTCAGCACGGACCTGTAGGAGCAGCCTTGTGCTGCGAAGACGCCAGTGGCAGCAACGAAGATTGATTGCGCTAGCACCGGCCTCTTCGCAGCACAAGGCTGCTCCTACAAGGGACTGCGCCTGGCGAAAGCCCTTGCGTGCGCTCAGTTATTCCTTCGGTCAGCACAGACACCTGTAGGAGCAGCCTTGCTGCGAAGACGCCAGTGGCAGCAACGAAGATTGATAGTGCTAGTACTCGCCTCTTCGCAGCACAAGGCTGCTCCTACAAGTGGCTGCGCGTGACGAAAGCCCTTGGGTGTGCAAGATTAAAAGCTGACGCCAAGTTTTAGACCGTATTCATCCCGCACCTGAGTGTCCGTTGGGGTCATTACAAACTGCCCGTCCAACTCATATTCAAAGCGGCTGTAATACAACGAGGCAATCACCGGTATCATCCCGTCCTGATTGAACAGCAGGCTCATTTCAGCAAACGGGTGAGTGCCATCTTTCAAGTCCACTTTCTCGTTGCTGATGCCATGGATCTCCAATTGCGAATCACCATTGATCAGCTTACGCACGCCAGCTTCGAAACGTAGGGTCGCAGTATTGAACCTGTAGTTGTAACCCAACGCCACCTTGGCAAAAGGCGTGCGGTTGGTGAGGTCGATGTCGTACTTGCGGTTGTTCGGCTGCAGGCGGTTCCATTTGTAACCGCCGCCCACCAGCAGGTCGACGGAATGGCGCTCAGCCAGCGTAATACGCCAGCCCAGGTCGAGGTCGGCCTGCGCGTCCTTGACCTTCTGGTTCTGGTGCTTGCTATAGAGGCCACTGAGTTCTGCCTGATAAATGAACCCGTCGGTTGACGTCATTTTATTGCCGAAGTTAATGAATGCGCCGCCTTCTGGCATATGTTCCGTGTCGGTTTTACCGTGCCCGGTGAATTCCTGTTCGGTGTAGCTTCCCTGTAAGCCAAACGCAAAAGCCGGTGCAGTGTGAGAAGTCGCATCGCAAACGGTTGGCACGGCGCAGACGCACGCCGATACAACAGCAGCAAGAGTCACTCTGCTCATAAGTACTCCATCGGATACACGACGGGCCCAGGGGGTGGCCCGGTTAATGATCACGATAGTCGTATTTTTTAAAGTTGCAGGCGTTACGCAAACTTTACACAGACACTTTTTCGCGTCGTTTTAAAGAGGAATTATTTAGATGTTTAACACTAGAGCGCTCGAAGTAAGTTCGGCTTTTCTTGCTTCGATTTAATATGATTAGCCGCTTTGCTGTGGCCAGATTCCAGCTATCATTGATGGCTCATTGATGGCACGCCACAAGGGCTGCCAAGCAGCCCCTCAGCCCTTACCCCATCACCCCAGCCGCGCCATCTCTTCAGCGACCACCGCCACGGTGTGCTGGATCTGCTCGGGCGTATGCTCGCACGAGACAAAGAAGCGCACCCGCGCCGCCTGCTCCGGCACGGCCGGGTAGACGATCGGCTGGGCATTGATACCCCGCTCGAACAAGGCACTGGACAACCGCCCCGCCTTGAACGAACTGCCGGTAATCACCGGGATCACCGCAAGCCCGGTGCTGGTGGCGGTGTCCAGGCCCGCTTCACGCGCCAGGCGCAAGAACAACTCGCCCCGCGCCTGCACCTGGGCAACCCGCTCGTTATCCGCCGCCAGCAGCTGCAACGCCGCCAAGGCCGACGCCGCGACCGCCGGCGGCATGCCGACGCTGTACAAAAAGCCCGGGGCCAGAAACTTGAGGTGCTCGATCAGCGCCGTGCTGCCAGCGATATACCCGCCGCAACTGGCCAAGGTCTTGCTCAAGGTGCCCATCCAGATGTCGACGTCATCGCCCGCCAGGCCAAAGTGCTCACGGATACCTTTACCCGTGGCCCCCATCACGCCCAGCGAATGCGCTTCATCCACCATCAGAAACGCTTTGTGCTTGCGCTTGATGTCGACGAACCGGGGCAGCTCAGGGTAGTCGCCGTCCATGCTGTAGATGCCTTCGACCACCACCAGCACCCGCTCGAAGTGCTGGCGCTGCTCGCTCAACAGGCGGTCCAGCGCCTGCCAGTCGTTATGCGCAAAGCTCAAACGCCGTGCACCGGACAACTGAATGCCCTGCAGGACGCTGTTGTGAATCAGCTCGTCATGCACCACCAGGTCGCGCGGCCCGAACAGGTAGCCGATGGTGGTGACGTTGGTGGCATGGCCGCTGACCATCACCACGGCGTCGTCCACCTCGTACAGCCTGGCCAACCCCTGCTCCAGCTCACGGTGCAGCGGGCGATCACCCGAGACCGGCCGGCTGGCAGACACCGAGGTGCCGTAGCGGTCGATCGCCGCCTTGGCCGCCTCGGCAACGTTGGGGTGGCCGGAATACCCCAGGTAGTTGTAACTGGCGAAATTCAGGTACTCGCGCTCGCCAATCTGGGTCTGCGCGCCGGCGGTGCCTTGGTGCAGGCGGAAAAACGGGTTGCTCAGCCCCAGCCGCTGCGCGGTTTGTTGCATCACCCGCAGGTGCTGGTAACCCGGGTGCTGGTCGAAACGGTAAAACGCTTCAGGCACCTTCAATGCAGCCTGCTGCACCTGCTCCAGGGTGGCACCTTCCGCGCCTTCGGCGCCTGTGTTACGGCGCCGCGCAAGGGCTTGCTGGATCAGGCGTTGCTTGGCGTCGCCACCAAGGCCGGTCGGGGTTTTGGCTGTCATCTGAGCTCTTAGTCAATCAATCGGTTAGGTGCCACACTGGTCTCGGCCAGTTCTGCATTCAGTTCAGCCACTTGTTCGGCGCTGAGTTCGCTGCCATGACGGGCGAGCACGTTTTGCGCCAGCTGGTCTTCGCCAGTGCCGGCTTCACCGCGCAACAGCTCAAGCAAGCGCACGCTGAGCTTATCGATGCTGGAACTGTCACTGAGTTCCATGACCGGCAGGCGGATACCGAAGCGCTCTTCCAAGGCCACCACCAGCTCGACACTCATCAGCGAGTCCAGCCCCAGTTCCTGCAGCGGGCGCTGTGCATCCAGGCGCGCGGGCGGCAGGCGCAGAATCTCGCACACCTCGTGCTTGAGCATCTCGGCAAAGCGCTCGAGCAATTCGGCATCGTCAAGCTCGGCCAGCATGCGCTGGATGTCTTCACCGCCGTTGTCGTCTTCCTGGTCACCGCCGTGGGCACGGGCCAGTTCGCTGAAGCGTGGCGAGGTGGCGGTCGGCAGGAAGCGCGACAGGGCTTTGAAGTCCAGTTCGAGCACGCCTTGGCCGTTGTCACCGCTCAGCAGCATGGCTTCGAGCTGGGCCAGGGCCGCCTCGGCGCGCAGGGCAGCACCGCCCATGCGGCTTTGCAGGGCATCCTTGATCTGGCTGTTGCGGGCCAGGAAGCCGACGTCGTCAATCGCGCCCCACAGCACTGCGGTGGCCGCCAGCCCTTGGGCACGACGGTGGCGCGCCAAGGCTTCGAGCCAGTGGTTGGCGGCGACGTAGTTAGCCTGGCCGGGGTTGCCGAACAGGGTGGTGGCCGACGAGAACATCACGAAGAAGTCCAGCGGCAACGCTTGGGTCAGTTCATGCAGGTACTGCGCGCCCTTGGCCTTGGGCTCAAGCACGCGACGCAGCTGGTCGCCATCGAGGTTGCGGATCAGGCTGTCGTCGATCACTGTCGCCGCATGCACCAGGCCTCGCAGCGGCCATGGGCTGGCTGCGATGCGCTCGAACACCGCGCGCAGCTGGCCGGCATCCGTGATATCGCAAGCCACTGCCTGCACATCGATACCTTGAGCCTGCCACAGCGCCAGCTGCGGCTGAGCCTCGGCACTGGCCGGGCCACGGCGGCCCAGCAGCACCAGGTGGCGGGCGCCCTTGTCGATCAACCATTGCGCCGTGCGCAGGCCGAAGCCACCCAGGCCACCGGTGACCAGGTAACTGGCATCGGCTGCCAGTTGCACGTTACGCAGCGGTTGTTCGCGGGTGTCGACCGTGCGTTCGATCGGGTTGGCGTAGGTGATCACGACCTTGCCGATCTGCCGCGCCTGCTGCATGTAGCGGTACGCTTCGACCACCTGGTTGGCGTCGAACTCGCGGAATGGCAGCGGGTGCAGGATGCCTTGGGCA
Organism: Pseudomonas sp. LAIL14HWK12:I7; assembly: GCF_000483465.1. NCBI lineage: Bacteria > Pseudomonadati > Pseudomonadota > Gammaproteobacteria > Pseudomonadales > Pseudomonadaceae > Pseudomonas > Pseudomonas sp. LAIL14HWK12:I7. Next base: position 587,432 of record NZ_KI519605.1, on the reverse strand, counting down.
AACAGCGCCATCATTTCGGCGAACAGGCGACGGGTCAGTTGCGGGCGTTCGCTCATCAGCTGGTCGGCGTCGATGCCGAAGTAGCTGATGTTGTTGCGGAACGGGCGCAAGCCGATACGGGTGTTCTGGTAGAAGTCGCGCTTGCCCAGTTCGAGGAAACGGCCAAACGGCTTCAGCACACGCAGGTTGCGGTTGATCGCCTCGCCCGCCAGCGAGTTGAGCACCACATCGACGCCACGCCCGCCGGTTGCGGCCAGTACCTGGTCGGCATAGGCCAGCGAACGCGAGTCGTAGACGTTGTCCACGCCCAGCAGGCGCAGGAAGTCGCGCTTCTCGTCGCTGCCGGCGGTGGCGTGGATCTCGGCACCCAGCCACTTGGCGATCTGGATCGCGGCGATGCCCACGCCGCCAGCCGCGCCGTGGATCAGCACTTTCTCGCCCGGCTCTACGCGTGCCAAGTGGTGCAGCGCGTAGTACACGGTGAAGAAGGTGCTCGGAATGGTCGCTGCGGCTTCGAACGACATGCCCTCTGGGATGCGTGCCACGGCGTTGGCGTTGGTCACCAGGCGGTTGGCGAAGCTGCACGGGCCAAAGCCCACCACGCGGTCGCCCGGGGCGAAATCGCCGAGCACGTCAGCGCCCTTGCCTTGCACCACACCGGCAAACTCGAAGCCCAGGGTTGGGCCAGAGAAGCCGTTCTCGATCGCTTCGTCAGACAGTAGGCCGAGGGCGAACATCACGTCGCGGAAGTTCAGGCCGGTGGCCCGTACGGCGATGTCCAGCTCGTCCGCCGCCGGTTGGCGCGGCTCGCGCAGCTCCCAACGCAGGTTACGAAGCTGGCCAGGCAGGTCGAAGCCCAGGCACACCCACTGCGCGGCGCTGTCGGCGCTGGCGGGCTGGTCTGCCAATACACGCAGGCGCGGCACATAGCGGCGGCCTTCGGCGTCCAGCGCCAACTCGGTTTCGCTGTCGGCGTGCAGCAACGAGGGCAGCACGTGGTCGATCGGTGCCGCGTGGGCCAGGTCCAGCAGGCGAATGCGGCAGTTGACCGATTCGTTGGCCAGGGTGCGGCCAAAACCCCAGAACGCCGCGTCAGCGATGGCCGCGACGTCAGCGGCGGTGTCGGTGCCGTACAGGTGTTCGGCAGCGCCACGGGTCAGCAGCCAGCATTGCGGCGCCAGTGCCAGGGCCTCGCAGGCCTGTACCAGTGCGGCTGCCTGCAGGCAGCGCTCAGCCTGGTTGTCTAGGCCGGCGGCGCTGTCGAAGCCTGCCAGGTGCAGCACATGCGCTGGCGCCTGGTCCAATGCGCTGAGCTGGGCAGCCAGCGCCTGCGCATCGCCAGGCAGCAGCAGGCTGACGAGCTGGCCTTGGGCACGCAGTTGCGCGGCCAAGCACTCGGCAGCGCCCTGCCCGGCTTCGGCAAGCAACGCCCAGTGTTGCACAGGCACCTCTGCCGAGGCGTGCACAGCGCCCGCAGGCTTGTCGGCCAGCAGCACGTAGCTACCGCACGCGCTGCCAGGCAATGCGTCAACGGTGTGCAGCGGGCCAAGGCCGTGGCGTTGCAGTTCATGGCTCCAGAAGGCCGGGGCCTGCTGACGCGAAAGCGCGTGCTGCGGGCCAGCCAGCCACCAGTCAGGCTCGCCACCGAAGACAAAGTCAGCCCAACGCGCCGGGTATTGCCCCAGCAGCGCCAGTTGGCCATGGGGGTTAAGCTGCGCGCTGGCCTGGCGCAAGGCATCGCCCACTGCGCCAAGTGCGGCGAGGTCGGTCGGCACCAGTGCCCAGTCAAAGCGGCCGGCGTCGGCCAGTTGCTCCAGGCTCAGCACGCTCAGCGCAGGGCAATCGTCATGCAGGCGTTGCTGCAGCTCGGGCTCGGCCACAGCGTAGACATAATCGATGCGGTCGAAGTCGAGCCCTGCGTACAGCAGCTCGGCAAACGATGCGCCGCCAAAGCCGATTTCCAGCACACGCAGGCGCTGCCCGGCCGGCAATTGCTCAAGGCGCAAGGCCAAGGTTTGGCTGATACCGGTGAGCAGGCGCTGCTGGCCGGCCGCACCGAGCACCAGGCGCGCCAGGCTGCTGCCGCTGGTTTCGCGCGGCAACAGGCTTTCGAGTGTTTGCTCGCCCGTCAGCAAGGTCGGCAGGTGACGGCCAATACGCCCCACCGAATGAATGATCTGGAAGTACTCGGGGTAGCTCTGGAACAGTTCCTGCCAGATGGCCTCCGACGACGGGCGCTCGTCGCTGTCGACCAACTGCCAGCTGCCATCGGCGTTGCGCAGCACATTGCCGTCCTGCTCGGCGTGGCGCAGCAGGGTCGCCAGGTAATCGCCCTGGCCCTGGGACCACAGCGCGACCTGTTCGGCGCTCAGCTGGCCACCGGCCTGCTCGACCAGGTCGAGCACAAAGCTGGCACACAGCACATCCAGCAGCGGTTCGACTTCATTGAGGTAACGCAACTGCGCCGGCTCGTGGGCCAGGCTGTGCAGCGCGTCGGCCACCGGCGTACCAGCCACAGCGTGGCGTTGCACCGCAACGGCATTGCCCGGTGCGGCCAGGCCGACGTGGCCGAGGCGCTTGATATCGCCACTGCGGTCGTACTGCAGGCGCACGGCGCGCATGCGCGCATCCTTGATCGCCAGCACGGCAGCGCCGCTGGCATCAAACAGGGTGAAATCCACCAACAGCGAATGCGCGGTGCGCTTGCGCTGGCGTACCTCAGCCAGCACCGGCACAGCACCTGCCGTGCTGAAGGCAACACGCCCCAGCTTGACGGGGATGAAGGCCAGCCCGTTGTTGCGGCCCGGGCGGCTGGCCAGCAGTTCGGTAATCAGCTGGAAGGCACCGTCCAGCAGCGCCGGGTGCAGGTGCAGCGCGTCCAGTTCGTGCTCGATGGCGGCAGGGACGGCCAGTTGCGCCAGCACCCGCTCTTCTTCTACCCAAGCCGCGGCTACGGTCTGATAGGCCGGGCCGTAGTTCAGGCCAACCGCACAGGTCAGTGCCAGGTGCTGCTCGCCGCTGAAGTCTGCCGGGCGCTGTGGCAGCGCCGGCGCACGGGTGTCCAGCATGACGCCACGGGCTTCGCCCGGCAGGCGCGCGACCACGTGCTGCACCCAGTCTTCATGCTGCGCCAGGTTGCGCGAAATGATGCGCAGCGTGCCGTCGGCCTCTTCGATGTGCACGCGGACTTTTTTGCTGCCCTCGCTGCTCAGCAGCAGCGGGTTGTGGATTTCCAGCTCTTCGATGTCAACGAACTCACCCGGCTGGTGCAACTGCGCCGCCGCCAGGGCCAACTCGGTGAAACCAGCACCGGGGAACAGCACCGACTCGCCCACTTTGTGGTCGGCCAGGGTCGGGAACAGTTGCGTGTCCAGGCGGTTTTCCCAGGTCAGCGGCTGGTCGACGACGGGGTAACCCAGCAACGGGTGCACGCGCTTGCGGTTCAAGGGGCTGTGCGACTCGGCACTCACCGGCAAGCTGAAGTGATCACGCTGCCAAGCATAGTTCGGCAGGCGTACCTGGCGCCCGGCAACCGGGAAGCGCGTTGCCCACTGCGGCTCGACGCCGGCAATCAGCAGGCGGGCCACGGTGCGTTCCAGCAGCAGCGGGCTGTGGTCGTTGCGCTTGAGCGTGCCGACCACCTGGCCAGGCTGCTCGCACTGGTTCAGCACATCGGTGACGTAGCTGCGCAGAATCGCGTGCGGGCCGATTTCGACGAACAGGTTATGGCCGTTGCGCACCAGCGCGTCCAAGGCGCCCTGGAACAGCACCGGGAAGCGGATGTTCTGCCACCAGTAGTGATTGCCCAGGCGCTCGCCATCCAGCTCGCCGCCAACCACCGTGGAGTAGAACGGGATCTGCGTGGCGCGCGGGCGAATGTGCGCCAGGTCGTCGATGACGGCCTGTTCAATCGGGTTCATTGCTGGCGAGTGGAAGGCGTAGTCCAGGTCCAGTCGGCGGGCGAACACCTGGCGCTCGGCAAGGGTTTCTTCCAATAGCGTCAGGGCGTCGACCTCACCTGCCAGGGTGGCGCCACGGGCACTGTTTTCACCGGCGACGACCAGGCGGCCGTCCAGCTTCAGTTCAGTGATCAGCTCGCCAGCGGCTTCACCCGACAGCCCCACAGCGGTCATCTGCCCGGTACCGCGGGTCAGCCCTTGCAGGCGGCTGCGGTGGAAGATTACTTGGGTGGCGTCTTCCAGGCTCAGGGCACCACTGGCCCAGGCCGCGGCCACTTCGCCGACGCTATGACCGATCACCGCGACAGGGTGGATGCCTTCGGCGGCCAGCACACGGGTCACCGCCACTTGCAAGGCAAACAGCGCCGGCTGGGCGATTTCGGTGCGGGCATAACGGCCTTCGCCGTTGTCACCCAGCAGCTCGGCGCGCAACGAATAGCCCGCCAGTGGCTGGAACAACGCATCCACTTCATCCACCGCAGCAGCAAACAGCGGTTGACCGAGCATCGCCCGGCCCATGCCTTGCCACTGCGAGCCGTTACCGGAGTAGACGAACACCGGCGCCGAGGCGGCTTCCAGTGCCTGGCCGGCTTCGAGCACCGCGCTCAGTTCACTGAGGGTGGGGTCCTGGGCATAGTCGTCCAGGGCCTGGGCGGCTTCGGCGGCATTGTCGCTGACCAGCAGCAGGCGATGGCTGTGAGCGTCCCGGCGGTACATGGCCTGGTAGGCCACGTCGTAATAATCCAGCTCCGGGTGGGCGGCCAAGTACGCGGCAAAGCGCTCGGCGGTGGCGCGCAGGCCTTGTTCGGTCTTGCCGCTGAGCAGCAACGGTACGCGTCGCGCCTCGGCAGCTTTAGCCGGCGCAGCCTGCGGCTCGGGGCTCTGCAGGATGACGTGCGCGTTGGCGCCGCCAAAGCCGAACGAGTTGACGCCGACCGTCAGTTGGCCTTCAGGCTTGAGCGGCAGCGGCTCGGTGACCACCTGCAGGTTCAGGTCGCCGAACGCGATATTCGGGTTAAGCGCCTTGACCCCGATAGTGGCCGGCACGGTGCGTTCGGTCAGGCAGTTGAGCGCCTTCATCAGGCCCGCCACACCGGACGCGGCTTCCAGGTGGCCAAGGTTGCTTTTGACCGAGCCAATCGGCAACGGGTTGCCATTGCCACGCGCCTGGGCCAGTGCTTCACCGATGGCACGGGTTTCGATCGGGTCACCGACCGAGGTACCGGTACCATGGGCTTCCAGGTAATCGAGCTGGTCGGGGCTGATGCCCGCCTTGGCGTAGGTCTGCTTGAGCAGCGCAGCCTGGGCTTCGGCGTTGGGCAGGGTCAGGCTGGACTTGCGCCCGTCGGTGTTCACCGCACTGGCCGCGACCACGGCCAAAATCGTATTGCCATCGGCCACGGCCTGGTCGTAGTCCTTGAGCAGGAACAACCCACCGCCTTCCGAACGCGCATAGCCATCGCCATTCTCATCGAACGACTGGCAGCGCCCGGTGCGCGACAGCATGGTCGCCTTGGCAAAGATCATGAAGCCGAACGGGTGCATGTGCAGGCTGATGCCGCCGGTCAGCGCCTGGTCGACATCACCGCTGAGGATGGCCTGGCACGCCTGGTGGAAGGCCACCAGCGAAGAGGAACAGGCGGTGTCGATGGCCATGCTCGGCCCACGCAGGTCGTAGAAGAACGACAGGCGGTTGGCGGCAATGCTCATGGTGTTGCCGGTGGCGGTTGCACCATCGATCGACGCCAGGTCTTCGACCAGCCGGTAGGACTGCTCGACACCGGCGATGCCCAGGTACACGCCACAGTTGCTGCCGCGCAGGCTCGACGGCTTGACCCCGGCGTTTTCGAAGGTTTCCCAGCACATTTCCAGCAGCATGCGCTGCTGTGGGTCCATCATCCCCGCTTCACGCGGCGAAATATTGAAGAACCCCGCGTCGAACGCGCTGATGTCGCCCAAAGTGCCCGCGGCGAAGGTGTAGCTGGTCGCAGGGTTGGCCTTGTCCGGGTGCAGAAACTCAGATTTCTCCCACCGAGAAGGGTCGACCTGGGTGACCAGGTCGCGCCCCTCCATCAGGTTTTGCCAAAAGCTGGCATTGGAAGATCCAGGGAAGCGGTACGAACAGCCAACGATTGCAACCTTTCTACGCTTAATCAAAACCTATTCCTTCAAATCTCATCGGGCACCGTCCCATCCGTCGGACAGCCGGCATGCCTGGCCTTGCCATGAATCTGGCAGGTCGTTTTATGACACTGATGATCGTCTGGTTATCTGAAGCTGCTATGCACGCTGGGAACGCAAGACTTTTGGTCTGAAGCAGGCGTGGGGATATTCAGATTTGTGTGTGGGGATGATACGCGGGTTGGGGGGGTGGGGAAAACCCTGGGGTGCTGCGGGGTTCACATTAACGCTGGGCGGTTGTGCTGCCCCGCTCTAATGAGGGCCATTACGGCCCTCATGGCTGGCACTGCTAATCGTGTAGAACAGGCCGCTGCTATAAGCAGCGGCCTTGTGTCACAGAGGATGCTTACAGGTCCAAGCGCCGCTGCTGATAAATCCAGTCAACGATTTCCCCTTCCGGGGCATAGCCGATCACGGTTTCACGCAGCAACTGACGCACCCGTACAAAATCATCTGCAGACGCCGCGCCCAGCAACTGGTTCAGAGCGTCCTTGAGCTCGTCCCAAGGGAGGAAGTCCTCGCTTGCACTCATGATCATCGGGTGGCGGGTCGCTAGCACGTTGTCACCGATCAACAGCTCTTCGTAAAGCTTCTCGCCCGGCCGCAACCCGGTGAACTCGATAGCGATGTCACCCATGGGGTTGCGTTCGGAGCGGACGCTGAAACCGGACAGGTGGATCATCTTCTCGGCCAACTCGACGATCCGCACTGGCTCGCCCATGTCGAGTACGAACACATCCCCGCCCTTGCCCATCGAACCCGCCTGGATCACCAACTGCGCGGCTTCGGGAATGGTCATGAAGTAGCGGGTGATTTTCGGATGGGTAACGGTCAGCGGGCCGCCGGCCTTGATCTGCTTATGGAACAGCGGGATTACCGAGCCCGATGAGCCCAGCACGTTGCCGAAACGGACCATGGTGAAGCGGGTTTTGTTGACCTGCGAAACATTGCCCCCATCGCCAAACAGTACGGGCGCCAACTCGCGGCTCAGGGCCTGCAGGGTCATCTCGGCAAGGCGCTTGGTACTGCCCATCACGTTGGTCGGGCGTACCGCCTTGTCGGTCGAAATCAGCACAAAGTTGGCGACACCCGCCTGCAATGCTGCTTGCGCGGTGTGCAAGGTACCAATGACGTTGTTCAGCAAGCCTTCGCTGATATTGTGCTCGACCATCGGTACATGCTTGTAGGCCGCAGCATGGTAAACCGTATCGACCCGCCAGGTTTTCATGATGTCGAGCATCTGCGCCTGGTTACGTACCGAACCCAGGATCGGCAGCAGGCAAACAGACAGCGACTCACGGGCAATGCGCTGTTCCAGCTCAGAAAGAATGCTGTAGAGGTTGAACTCGCTGTGATCGAACAGCAGCAGCGTTTTCGGGGACTGGGAAAGAATTTGCCTGCACAGCTCGGAGCCGATCGAGCCACCGGCACCGGTGACCAACACGGTTTGTTCAGCGATGCAACGTTCAAGCAGGTCGCTTTGTGCCGGCACCGGGTCACGGCCCAACAGGTCGGCAATGTCCACTTCCTGAATATCATCCACCTTGACCTTGCCGCTCGCCAGGTCGATGAAGCTGGGCACACTGCGCACATGCAGCGGGAAGTCTTCGAGGAAGTTAAGGATCTCCCGACGGCGGGTGCGGGTCGATGACGGCAGTGCCAGCAGGATTTCCTGGGCGCCGGTATCGTCAATCAACTGCTGCAGTTGCTCTGGGCGATACACTTGCAAACCCGCGATCACACGGTCGGTAATGCTCGGGTCATCGTCGATGAATGCCACCGGCCGCATGGCTTTGTCCATGCGCAGCGCCGTTGCCAATTGGTTACCGGCGGCGCCGGCCCCGTAGATTGCCACCCGTGGCAAGCCATCGTCTCGTTGAGCGAACGGTACGTGCTGGACTGCGGCAGCAAACCAGTCACCCAGGAAGTACTGGCGCATGGCGAGCCGCAGGCCACCGACCATGATCAGGCTCAACCACCAGTAGTTGAAGGTGATGGAACGCGGCACTACGTTCTGATGGTTGCTGGACCAATAGATGATGAAGCCGAGGATCAGCGCAGACAGCGTGACCGCCTTGATGATGGCGATCAGTGCGTCGTTACCAAAATAACGCATCACCGCGCGGTACAGCCCGAAGCGAATGAAGAGCGGGATCGACACTACCGGCGCGCACAGGAACAACCAAGTGTGATCGATGATCGGGTTTGCCAGTTCATCGATACCGAGGCGGACCACAAAGGCCAGCCACAAGGCGACCCATATCAGTACGATATCCGTCAGCACCTGAAGCAGCCGCTTATGCCTTCGCGGTAGAGCCAGTAGTTTTCTACGCACCTTATCCATAATTCCTCTGAGGGCTTTCCTCACAGACCCTTACACTGCGTCTGCAACATAACGCTACAACCGATCTTCCAATTCGCCTGCACGAAACCTCATGGCCAACACCACCAGGGGTACGTAGGCCAGAATAACGCCAAGTGCGCCATCCAGCCCGAAATGCACCACGCAAAAGGCGATGGGCAGCAACCAGCAGAGATTGATAGCAGCAACGGTCAAGGTTACTGGCAGATGCTTACCGTAGTGGCGCGAAGCAAACTGGTAGGCATGGCTTCGGTGGGCCTCATAGACCTTGTCACCGCGCAGCAACCGCCTGACCAGGGTGTAGGTTGCATCCACGATGAACACACCGAGCAGTATCAACCAACACCAGAACATAGGGGGTGACGTCCAGGCGGCCTGAAGCGATAGCCCTCCCAACACGATACCTATGAATCCGCTGCCTGCATCACCCATGAAGATTTTCGCTGGTGGGAAGTTCCAGAACAGAAAACCCGCTACGGCGGCGGCGAGCAAGAAAGGAAGCACAGCGGCGGTATCGAACCCTGCAAGCCAGTATAGCCACGCGGCGCTCAGGCAAGCGGTGATAGCTTCCACGCTTGCGATACCGTCAATGCCATCCATGAAGTTATACAGGTTGAGCAACCACACTAGATAGACAGCAGCAAGCAAGCCGCCCAACCAGCCGAGGTCCAACGACCAGCCGAACAGTGGCAAGGGTGGAAGTCCGCCCATCCAGCCCAGCATCCAAGCAGCGGCAAGAAAATGCCCCAACAGCCTCCAACGCGCTGCAATATGCCCATGATCATCCATAAAGCCAATGACCGCGATCAAACCACCGCCACCTGCAAGCGCAACAAGCACGCTCAGTTGACCTACCCCCAACAGCATCAGCCCAACGACAACCAGCAAAAACGTCAGCACGATGGCCACGCCGCCGCCTCTGGGCGTCGGTACCGTATGGGAACTGCGCGCATTCGGAATATCGATGACACTTCGCGCCAATGCGTAACGGCGCAAACCGGCGGTGAGCAGCAGTGACAGTATCAATACTGCAGGAAGACACCACAAAAGCATCATTTCTTATCGTTTTCCTGATAGTGCCTGGCAACGGCCAGAAGCGCCGCATCCACCTTCACTGGCGGATGCCAATCGAGCAAATCGCGAGTTTTGCCAGTATCCACCTGCAATGATCCACACAGCCTTCGAGACAACCCTCCCTTGCCCAGGGCCTTGGCACCTGCAGTCAGCATCCACGCAGGCACCGGCAGCAGCCGGGCGCTTTTGCCAAGTGCCTGCGCCATGCGACGCAGCAATGCGGTAGTGGACAAGTCTTCGCCGTCACTGACCAGGAAGGTTTGATTCGCGGCAGCCGGGTGGTCTATGCACGTTACGACCAGATCAACAAGGTTCTCCAAAGCAACCAGGCTGCGACGGTTATCGATCGCCCCGAATGGCAACGGCATGCCTCGATCGAGCCAACGCATCATGTTCAGGAAGTTGGCTTTCACCCCCGGGCCGTATACCAATACAGGGCGAATGATCACTACTTCCAGGCCAGATTGTTGCGCTAGCTTCTGCAACCCGACCTCGGCTTCCATTTTGGAGACGCCGTAAGGATCTTGCGGCTGCGGCAGGTCATCAGCCGTGTAAGGCTTGCCTGGCTGGGTCTCTTCACCGTTGACCTTGATCGAGCTGATGAATACGAACCGCTTGACACCAGCTGCAATGGCCTGGCGGGCCAGCGCAAGCGTCCCCTCCACATTGACACGACGAAACGCAGCCAGTGGGTCGACTTCAGTGTCATTCATCACATGAACACGAGCAGCGCTATGCACCACCACGTCGCATTCGGTAAGCGCCCCTTCCCACGCGTTGTCATCCTCGAACGACTCGAAGGCGACCGTTCGCACGGGTGATGACAGCGCACCACTGCCGCGACGAACAGCGGCAATCACATGCTCACCGTCAGCCAACAACCGTCGCAGTACTGCACTTCCCACAAAGCCGCTGGCTCCGGTGAGAAAAACCTTATGACTCATCGTCCTGACCTTCTCAATGTGGCATTGCTGAAGAGCTGTTCAAGGCGCGTCAACAGTGCTGGCTTGGCGAATTCCTGCTCATAGTATCGTCGCCCTGCCTCCCCCATTTGCTGCCGCTGTACTGCGGGCAGAGCTGCCAAGCGGCCGGTAATCGTAGCCAACCCCGTGCCACTGCCGGACTCACACGCAAAACCTGCACCCGAGGCTTCGATAACGCGTGCCGCCTCGCCATTGATCATGCCAAGAACCGGCCGCCCGGATGCCAAGTAAGCCTGAACTTTTCCAGGAATGGTCTTCTCGAAAACATCATTGGTCCGCAGGGACACCAACAATGCATCGGCCTGAGCGAACAGTGGCGGCATCGCTTCCAGCGGATGCCTGCCAAGCAGCAGCACGTTATCCAGCGATCGGCTGCGCACCTGTTCCTCAAGCCAGCCGCTCATGCGGCCATCACCGACGATTACCCAGCGCACGGCAACCGTTCCACGCAGCGCCTCTGCAGCATCGAGAATCGCGGGGAAGTCCTGCGCCTCGCCAACGTTACCGGCAAACACCACGGTAAACACCGACTCATCACGCTCTATTAGCGCTGAAGGTTCCACGGTTTTAGCCGAGAAATCATCCTCAGCCCAACTGGGGAAATACACCAGGCGCTCGGCATCGATAGGTTTGGTGCAATAGCGACGTACGTTGTCGAAAAAACCATGTGATTGCAGCAGCAAATAGTCAGTGCGGTTGTAGATCCACGAGACTACCTTTCCAACCAGCCCCAACAACTTCGGGCTATGGATGACATTCACAGCGCGCAACGTTTCTGGCCACAAATCGAGCACCCAGACAAAAACCGGGGCACGCTTAAGGCGCCCTATCACAACCGCAGGTATTGCGGAAAGAATAGGCGACACCGCGTAAACAAACACCGCATCAAAACGCCGGCGCCTCAGCTTGAAGGCACCCAGCACAGAGGCACAGACCAGAAATGAGAGGTAATTGAGGACCAATTGGATGGCGCGCTTGCCGCGTGGCACCAACGGCACCCTTACGACCTCAGCCCCTTCATAGTTGGCGAAGCGCCCAGGGTTATCTTTGAAGTCCTGAAAAACCGTCCCTTCGGGGTAGTTTGGCCACCCGGTGAGTACCGTGACTTCGTGCCCCTTTTCGACGAAGTCGCGCACCAGGTCATTGACCCGCATGTTCTCCGGCCAGAAGTACTGGGTAACGACTAGAACCTTGAGTTTTTTTTGCGATATCCCTTCCACAGAATCAGTACCGCTTCCAGACCGTACGGTTCACATAGTCCGTATAACTGTGGACGATACGCACCACCTTGTCCGACACGTTCGGCATGCTGTAGTCGGCGACCAGTCGCAGGCTACGCTGATCGCCTCGCAGTTGGCTCTCAAGGATATTAAGCCCCTGCAAAACACGCTCGCAATCGAGACCGACCATCATCGCTGCGGCTTCTTCCATCCCTTCGGGGCGCTCATGCGCTTCGCGGATATTCAACGCTGGGAAGTTAAGAATCGACGCTTCTTCGTTGATCGTGCCGCTGTCGGAAAGCACAGCCTTGGAGGTCAACTGCAGCTTGTTGTAGTCCTTGAAGCCCAGCGGTTTGAGCAGGCGTACATTAGCGTGGAAGGTGACCCCCATGGCATCGACCCGTTTCTGGGTACGGGGATGCGTCGAGACGATAACCGGCAGATCGAATTGCTCGGCTACCGTATTGAGCGTGTCGACCAACTTCATGAAGTTCTTGTCGGAATCGATGTTTTCTTCACGGTGGGCGCTGACGACAAAGAACTTGCCAGCCTCGAGCCCAAGCCGCTCCAGCACATCGGACGCCTCGATACCGTCACGATAATGATTGAGGACTTCAAACATTGGACTGCCGGTCTTGATCACGCGATCTGCTGGCAAGCCTTCGCGAAGCAGGTAGTCCCGGGCGATGGTGCTGTAAGTGAGATTGATGTCAGCGGTATGGTCAACGATGCGGCGGTTGATTTCCTCGGGCACGCGCATGTCGAAGCAACGGTTGCCGGCTTCCATATGGAACGTCGGAATCTTGCGTCGCTTGGCCGAAATCACAGCCATGCAGCTGTTGGTATCGCCCAGCACCAACAGCGCTTCAGGGTTCACTTCAGCGAGCACACGGTCCACCGCAATGATCACATTGCCAATGGTTTCTGCACCCGAAGCGCCCGCGGCATTCAGGAAGTGATCGGGCTTGCGAATACCCAGATCCTGGAAAAAGATCTCGTTCAGCTCGTAGTCATAGTTTTGGCCGGTATGCACCAGTACGTGCTCGCAATGTTCGTCTAGCGCGCTCAGGACCCTGGACAAACGAATGATTTCGGGACGCGTGCCTACAACGGTGACGATTTTAAGTTTTTTCATAGCATTCTCAGTCCTGAGCCAACCGGGTCATGGGCAAACCGGCAGCGCATAAGTATCCGGATGTTCGCGGTCGAAGATCTCATTGGCCCAGAGCATGACGATCATTTCGTCATCACCAATGTTGGTGATGTCATGGGTCCAACCAGGCACTGTCTCAACAATGGTTGGCGCCTCACCGCTGGTCTGCAGTTCATAAAACTCGCCTGACACTACATGACGGAAGCGGAAATTGGCCGTGCCTTTGATAACCAGAAACTTCTCGGTCTTGGAGTGATGATAATGCCCTCCCCGCGTGATCCCCGGGTGTGCTGTGAAATACGAAAACTGCCCGGCTTCGGGGGTTTTCAGCATTTCAACGAAAACACCACGCGGGTCACCGTACTTGGGCACCTCATAGGTAAACGATGCGGGCGGCAGGTAGCTCAGGTAGGTGGAGTACAGTGCACGGGTCAAGCCAACGCCGACGTTTTCGGTAATCAAGGTGGCGCGGCTGGCGCGGAAGCTGCGCAGTTGCTCGGCCAAGGCACCCACCGTGGTGCTGTAAACCGGCTCGACGTCCACCTGACCACTGGCGACTGCCTCGCCGTCCATAATGGCCATGAACTTGCTGACCACGTCATCCACATAGACCAGGTTGAGCGCAGCAGATTCCTCATGGATCTGGATGGGCAGGTCGTGAGCGATGTTATGGCAGAAGGTGGCGACGGCCGAGTTATAGTTCGGCCGAGCCCATTTACCGAAAACATTGGGCAAGCGGAAAATGTAAATCGGGTTGCCGCTTTCCTGGCCAAGCGCGGTCAGTGCCTGCTCGGCTGCGAGCTTGCTGAGGCCGTAAGGGTTATCTCGCTCAGCCTGAATCGACGAGGTATACAGCACCGGGATCTTCCGCCCTGACGCCTTGACCGCATCGCACACCTGTTGAGTGAGTTCACTATTACCACTGCCGAACTCAGCGGGGTCCTCGGGGCGATTGACCCCTGCCAAGTGGAAGATGCAGTCTGCCTGGGCGACCTTGCCCTGCAGTGCCTGCACATCCTCACCTCGCACGAAAAGGCTGATCTCGACGTCTTTGCGCTCTGCCAGATGCACAAGCAGGTTACGCGCAATGAAGCCATTGCTTCCGGTTACCAGTACCTTCATCTGTCATTCCTCCGGCGTGGCATGCTCGCCACGCTGGATGGCTTTGATGAAATCGAGCTTGAGCAGCAATGCTTGCATCCCGGCTACATCCAGACGCTGGGTGTTGTGCGAGTTGTAGTCCTCCGTGTGGGAGATCTTCTCTTCACCCTGCTCGACATACTTGCTGTAGTTCAGGTCACGCAGGTCTGGCGGCACACGGAAGTAGTCACCCATGTCTTCGGCACAGGCCATTTCCTCACGGCTGAGCAATGCCTCGTAGAGCTTCTCGCCGTGACGAGTACCAATCACCTGGATCGGATGCTCAGGTTGCCCCAACAACGCAGTCAGTGCTGAAGCCAACGTTTCAACCGTGGCAGCTGGCGCTTTCTGCACGAACAGATCACCGTTATTGCCGTGCTCGAACGCGTAAAGCACAAGGTCCACGGCATCCGCTAGGGTCATCATGAAGCGGGTCATGTTCGGATCGGTGATGGACAGGGCCTTGCCGGCGCGAATCTGGTCGATGAACAGCGGGATCACCGATCCGCGTGATGCCATGACATTGCCGTAACGGGTGCCGCAGATGACAGTCTTGGTCTCGTCGACATTGCGCGACTTGGCGACCATGACCTTTTCCATCATGGCCTTGGAGATACCCATGGCGTTGATCGGATACACCGCCTTGTCAGTACTGAGGCAAACCACCCGCCGCACTTCATTTTGAATGGCAGCTTCAAGGACGTTCTCGGTACCGATGACGTTAGTCTTAACGGCCTCCATCGGGTGGAATTCGCAGGAGGGGACTTGCTTCAGCGCGGCCGCATGGAAGATGTAGTCGACACCCCGGGTGGCGTTCAGGACACTCTGGTAGTCCCGCACGTCGCCAATGTAGAACTTCAGCTTGGCGCTGTCATAGCGCTTGCGCATATCGTCCTGCTTCTTCTCGTCACGGCTGAAGATACGCACTTCAGCGATGTCACTGTCGAGAAACCGCTTGAGGACCGCATTGCCGAAAGAGCCGGTACCGCCGGTGATGAGAAGTGTTTTACCCTTGAACATATGATCTGACCCTTGCAACGCGCGTGAATAGTTATCGGGCTCGGAGAGCGGAATAAATGATGTCGTCTTTCTGCTGAGCACTTGGGTAGCTGATCAGCACCGCGCGATAGGCGCCCTTGAATACAAAGAAGCTACCTGCCGCCACACCGACCACGCCGCACGTCTTGACCACGCTTGCCATATCCTCGAGCGAACCACCACCGCCCAGGATGGTGATAGGGATATGCACCGCTGCCCGCAATTTAGCTGCCAGGTCCAGGTCATACCCCTTCATCTTTCCATCGTTCTCGATCGAATTGAGGACAATCTCCCCAGCACCGAGCTTCTCCAGTTCCTGCGCTACTTCCAACACACTGCGTTTGGTGTTTCGCGTGCCGTTATGCGTCCAGACCTCTTGGTGTTTGCTTAACAGCCGCGATTTGTGATCCAGCACTACCACCACGCTCTGGCTGCCAATTTCCTCGGCAATCTGGGTAACCAGCTGAGGGTTTTCGAGGGCCGCCGAGCTGATGGCGACCTTTTCGACGCCTAGCTGAATGATCTTCTTGGCCTGCAGCGCCGTCCGGATTCCACCGCCATAACACAAGGGCATACGGCACTCGGCAGCGAGTTTGGCGATTTGCGTGTAATTGGGCTCGACGCCATGCGCTGTCGCGTCAATGTCGATCACGATCAGCTCATCGGCTTCCTTTTCGTTGAAGATCTTCACCGCATTGATGGGATCTCCGACGTACTTCGGATCCTTGAATTTGACCGTCTTCACCAGCCCACCGTCTTGGATGAGCAGGCATGGAATGATCCTGGGTCTTAGCATTTGTCAGTTTCCGCTCACAGTTCCGCGAAGTTTTTCAACAGGCCGACGCCAAAGTGATGGCTTTTCTCGGGGTGGAACTGCACGCCATACACGTTCCCTGCCTGCACGGCGCAGCTGAACTCCAGGCCATACGAGGACATCGCAGCGCGGTGCTGCACGTGCTCGCAATCGAAGAAGAACGAATGCAGGAAGTAGAACCGCGCCTCCTCTTCGAAGCCTTTGAACAGCGCGTTGTCACCGAGCGATGCCACATCGTTCCAGCCCATGTGGGGCAGCGGCAGGTCCGTAAGGTCAGGGACCGATTTGAACGAGCGCACACAGCCGGGCACCCACCCTAGACCAGGGAGGCTACCTTCTTCACTGCTGTTAGCGAGAATTTGCATCCCCACGCAGATCCCCAGTACAGGCACCTTGTGCTCTTGCACCAGGGTTTCTAGGGTCGAGCGCATGCCCGAAGCATCCAGCCGCTCGATCGCATGGTCGAAGGCCCCAACCCCGGGCAGGATCAATTTGGTCGCGCCATCCAGCTGTGCTGCGGTCTGAGCAACCGCAACAGGGATGTGCAAACGTCGGTAGACGTTAACGAAGGCCTGGATGTTACCCAGACCGTAGTCAATGATGGTGATCATCTGAACAGCCTTCTTTCCAATCCGATTGCACTGAGCACACGAGCTCCTATGCCGATCAAGAAACGCTTGTTTTTGTAGTCATGGAAGGTCTTGTTCTGACCCTCGAAAATGCCCTGAAGCTCTGGGACAGTCAAGTCCAGCTTGTGTGCCACGTACTCGAATTCGGATTTGAGGAAGTTTTCGTCAAGCTCGGGCTTGGCGATGCGTTCGAGTGCGGCTTCCCGAGTCAGCTGACCGGTCATGATCAAGCTGGAAAAATGCGCGCGTCGCTTTTCGTACCCGAATTTGCGCGGCATCCAGTAATCTTCGTAAAAACGGGTAAAACGCGACTCATGGTGCTTGTGCTGGAAGCGCTTCCAACCAAACAGGCGCTCAAGCGTATCTTCAGCATCCTGCTTCACATAGGGGACGTGGTTCAGAGGGCGTACGACCTGCATGCCCAGTACATAACGGTAGTAGATCTTGTAGGACAATACGTCTACCAGAGGGAACGTCTTGAGCTTACGCGAACCGAACTTGCCATGGATGTCGTTGATCAGCGTGGTATCAATGCCTGGGTAGGCTCCCCACTCCTCAGGTTCGCGGCAGCATTCGGTGGAGTAGTTGCCGCCGGTGAGCACGTACTTGATTTTGTTGGCCTTGGCAAATTTGTACAGGCCTGAAAAGAACGCGGTGTCCTGAGGAATATCCTGGTCGGGAACCTGCGCCTTGAGGAAGGCCACCTGCAGGCTTTTCATCTCTTCCCAATTGATGACGTCGGTGAACAGCTCAAGGCCCAGGCCATCAACCAGTTTTTCGATGTTGCCAACGGCCTGGTCCGTGTTCCAGCCGGCGTCAACGTGGAAAAGCAGCGGGCGCAGGCCCATCTTTTCCTTTGCGACGTAAGCGAGGTAGGAGCTGTCCAGGCCGCCACTCAGACCGATGATGCAGTCATAGTCCCGACCCTGGCCGTCCTTCTTGATTTTTTCGGCAATCTTGGCCAGCTCAGCTTCACCCGCCGCACCGGTGTCCCAATTGGGCTGAATATTATTTTCAAAATTTTTGCAATACTCACAAACGCCTTGACCGTCGAAGGAAATATTCGGATCACTGGTATCCATGATGCAACGGGTACAGATTTTGTAGTTTTTCATAATAGCATCCAGCAATTAGGTCAACAGGCGCTTTGCCATGCGGCGGTAGTCTAGAAGACTCAAAGCAATTTCATGGGATCGCTTGGAGAAAGTATCCAGTATTTCAGGCTTGTCCTCAATCGCTGCAAACGCGCGGGTCAAGTCAATGTCGTTACGCACAGCCCACCCATTGCCATCCACAAACGGCACGTGACTAGGTACGTCTGCAATGATAACTGGCCGTCGCGCACAAAGGCTCATTTGCATTGTCGCCGACTGACTCCCCGGCTGCACATATACATCCGCCGCGCACAGCAGGGCGTAAAGCTCATCGGACGATTTCCAGCCCAAGAAGATGACCCGCGGATCTTTGGCTACAAGCGCGGTCACCTCTTCGGCAACAGCATCATGTAGTTGGCCAACGATCAAAAACCTAAAGTCTTCGGAGCGGGTTTGTGTAAAGGCACGAAGACTTTGGGCAAGTTTCTTCTTGCCATCAAACTTACCCGATTGAAGAAATACAACCTGCCGCGCATCAAGCCCCAGGGCCGCGCGCGTATCGGAGCGCAGCCTGGAGTAAGTAGCATCATCCGCTATATTCCCGCCTAACGGGAAAAACTCCATCTGCCTGTCTTCAATCCCGTATTGCTTGCGACAAAATGTTAGCGTTTCTTGGGAAATGCATAGCACCTTGTCAATGTCGGGCAAAGCACTTCTAATGAGCGGGCGGTAGTAGAACCGATGCAAGATCTTTGATAGTTTTCCCACCGCACTATTATTAGCATCCTCATGACTATCAACGTACAACTTCACGTTTGGATGCTTGCGCTTGTAGCGCGCCACTGTGCGCAACTCCCAACCACACAAACCGTGGAACATGATAACGTCAGGGCCAAACGATTCGATAATTTGCGCCACTTTCGCATGTATGCGTAGTTTCTTTTTCAAGAAAAATGGACCCACACCGCCGTAGGGCAACCGTATAACACGGGCACCATCAGTCCCTGTATAGTCGCCTGGGACGGTATAGCCAAGCGTAAGATTATCCAAGTACGTCTCAGTCGACGCGACCACAAGGACATCGTGCCCTGTTGAGACATGCTCACGGACCAGCTCGTTTTCCTGATAGCGGTACCCGTCAATGTAAAAACACGAAACACACAAATGGATAATTTTCATACAATATTCTGACTTTTCAAAAAAGCTTCCGGATCGTTGAAGTGCACGGCCGCAGCCTTCAGTTTATCCTCCGAAAACTCCCACCACCGACTCTTCAAAAGCCCTTCCACTATCGACTCAGAGAACCGCAGGCGTATCAATCGTGCCGGGTTACCTGCGTAAATTGCATAGGGGGGCACGTCTCGGGTGACCACGCTGCCCATGCCAATAACCGCACCCGTCCCGATGGTCACCCCCCCTTTAATAAGCACACCCTCACCTATCCAGACGTCGTGACCAATGACCGTATTGGGCTCCCAACGGTAGTCATGCCGCGAAAACTTCTTCTTGATACTCTCTTTATGCGCCAGAAATACGGGGCTGGTGGAGACGTATTCGATGGGATGCCTGGCGCCGCCAACGACGACATTATTGGCAATGGAACAGAAAGACCCAATCGACGTCTTTATGAATGTGCAGTCATACCCACAGAAACTATGCTCGCCGAAGCTGCTAGAAAACAGAGTACAACCGGACTCCACTTTTGAGCTGCGCGGAACGGCTGAGTCAATCAGAGCAGAGCCTCGCGACTTTTTTAGTATCCGAGAGATCACATATCCAATCATAGCCGGCGGCCCCATAATTTTAGTTTAAACTTATCAACCCATAGCAACCCTATCCACATCGCACCACCAAAAGAGGCCAGCATGGTGAAAAAGGGTCCATTGGTGGTCACAAACGCCAATGGAAAGAGCGCCGTCAACACGAACACCCTGTTCCAACCCTGGGCAACTCTGTCCAGCACAACCAGCCAGACCGTGTAGAGTGCGAAAATAACCAGCACCCCTAGAGCACCCGCCGCCGCAACACCGTCGGTTGCGACGAAGCTTGCGTTCGATTGGCTTTGTACACCCAGTACCCGCTCCGCAAGAATCTTTCCTAGCAGCGGCCACTTATCATCCGACGCATAGGCTGCTGGAACTTCAGCCAGCCTGCCAATGACAGAAACATGTGACCAGTGGGTGAACCCTTGCTCCGCGAACAGATCGTAGTACTGGGTAACAAATAAGCCTGGGTATGCCAATAATCGGGTATAGAAATAGAACCCGAGTTCTCGAAAAATCCCGACTTCATCGTAAAGCAGCGCGATGAGAAAGACCAAAAACGCGCCACCAGTGAACAGATAGGCGGGATTATTCGGGTCATCGCCACGTCGTTTGAAAACAAACGACACGAAGACCATGGCAAAGGGCAGCAGGAACACCGTTCGCTCTGCCGTTATCATGAAGACGAAAATAAAACCCACAAACCCCGTCAGGCATACCAAATAGCGTCTCGCCACCCACCCACTGGCAAAAAGTATGGGTGAAAAAAAATAGGCCAAATACACCTGGCAGTAACCGATAAATAACGACGTGGCCGCGCCTTTTTCCCGCTGCGCGTAAACATCATCCAGACCCGAAAACGACAAGACATCGCGATACGTCAAGAACAGCAAGCCGATACACGTCAGTGCGCCTATCATGCACGCGTATAAAAATGGCCTGGACAGGAAGCCAGACGATGACTGCCGCACAGGGAAGCTTCTGACCACCACGCAACACACAAACAAGCCAACACAGAAGTTAAAGAAAACCCAGAAATATCGGTCAACTGCATCCGCATGGTTAAGCATTCCGATAGCCACTGCAGGCACATAGACACAGAACGTCAAGGCATGCAAAAAAAGCGTTGACGGCCTATTAAAGTAAAGAGGCAACACGCTAACAGGTACAATCGAAAACACGAAAATCAACAACAGGTTGCCCAAATTAAAACTGGGCGCGTTAAACCCCCAAAAGGCTTGCTCAACGGCCAGGTACCTGTCATGCCCATACACCAAAGCCAGCACATAGAGGATCATCGAAACCAACAACTTGACGCGGGCCTTGCTTACAAACATAAGAGACCCCGGCAAAATTGACGACTTCTCCCCGCTTAGCCGACCCGCCATTTCAATTTCCATGATGACCTTTCGCCCTTGGTTAATCGGTAACGCTAAATCGCTGCCCGACGAAACTGCCCGATTGAAAAATATGCCAAGCGCTATGCTCAGCTTCGGACGCGATCACCTACGCGCCCCTACACCACTGCCGAATACTTCTTGACAGCGCGTGCAATCAAGAAGTTAGCAAAAACCAAATCAAGTAAATACACCACCGAAACCTGCACCGTATAAAGCATCAAGAACTCACTGAAGGACAGGGAGTTATAGTAGGAAACCAACAACACCGCCCCAGTTAGCGCCAACCTAAGCACATGAAGAAGCGGCATATAGAAGTTATAGCGAAGCACTAAGGACACCCGATCCAACGGCGTACTGATGAACGAACAAAATGCAGCCACCACAAGAACTTGTGCATACACGCCGGCATCGTGCCATTGACCACCTAACACTAACGGGTATAGCCAGGGCGATAGAGCACCCGCAAACACATAGATGGGAGCCCCAAAAATTGCCAACTTTCTCACCGTCAGGCTCCACAGCGACCTGAGCAGCAGAGGCTCATCATAATGTGAGGCCGCGCGCTGATAAAACACCTGGCCTATCGCAGCACCGATTAACCCTGACGGCAAGAAAATGGTAGCCATGACGATTGAGAACTGGCCAAGGATCTCAGTTCCAAATACTGCAGAGATGTAAAAGATGGGTGCAGCACTGCTTATCGTAACCAGCACATGCGACGCAACTAGTGCGTGTGCGCCATGTGCATGATCTTTGAAAGGGCTAGTTAAATTTCCGGATGCCTTGACCCCGCCAAAGATTAATTTTTTTGAATAGGGAAGGATGCTAGCAATTTTTCCTAACGCGCTGAACAGTGTCGTAAAAATCAGACCGCTTCCGGTCACGAGCGACAACAAGGCACCCGATACGACATAGGCCGATTTACCACACACTTCTGACAGCGCGGACACTTTGTAAGCACCCGCCCGCTGAGCATTGTGTTGAAATGCGAGTGCGATGGACACAAAGAACGCACTCAGGGGCGCAATCGCCAACCACTCAGCGCCCTCTTCGATTGATAAAGCCTGTGCGATCTCCACCGAAAACAAGCACATGACCACGGTAAGTAATGCACCGGTAATGAAACCAAGCTTTGCCAGCCCCAACAGCAGCAGGCGCGCCTGCTGCTCTCCTTTCAACATCTGGAAGAAGTATTCATACCTCCACGTCATGATGCCTGCAAAGAACATGACCAGCTGGAGAAATATATTCTGAACAGCGAACTCCTGCGGGGCATAGAGCCTGGATAATAACGGAATCCCAAGAACACCTATCACCTGCGCAACGGTATTGCCCGACGCTTGTAGAAAAATATCCCGCCAGTAAGACGAGACGTACTGGACGACTTTCACTGACCGGCTCCACAGGCAGCCGCCACAGCATCAACCACCTTACCAACATCCGCATCACTGAGGTAAGGATGCATCGGCAGGCTCAACACTTTATTCGCCAGTTCATCCCCCAATGGAAGATAAGCATCAGACGCAACAGCCACTTGTTTATTAAGGGGTATTGGGTAATGAACGACGCTAGGAACGCCCCGTTCTTTAAGCACTGCTTGAACGCGCTCCCGGCCTTCTACCTGAATCGTGAACTGTGCGTAAACTGAGCTATTCGCTTCAGCAATGAATGGAAGCTTTACGGAGCCCAACGAGCCCAGCAGGTTATTATATTTTTCTGCAGCGGCTTGCCGAAGCTTTATTTCGTTGTCAAATATATCGAGTTTGGCAAGAAGAATCGCGGCCTGCAGGGTATCAAGCCGACTATTAACGCCCACCCGCACATGGTGATAGCGCTTCTCTTGACCGTGCCGAGCGATCTGGCGAATGATAAGGGCCAACTCGGGATCGTTGGTGAAAATCGCGCCACCATCACCATAACAGCCCAACGGTTTACTTGGAAAGAAGCTCGTGCATGCGATAGACGTCAAGCTGCAGGAGCGCCGCCCTTTATAAGTAGCACCAAAGCTTTGGGCCGCATCCTCAATAACGGGAATATTGTACTTCGCTGCAATTTCATTGATCGCATCGAAGTCGGCACACTGCCCATAAAGCGACACTGGCACTATCGCCTTGGTGCGCGGGGTAATGGCTGCTTCCAGCAGCGCCGGGTCTAAATTACAAGTACGTTTATCCACATCGACATAAACAGGCGTCGCACCCAGCAATGCAACGGTCTCAGCAGTCGCAATATAAGTAAAGCCAGGGGTAATCACCTCATCCCCAGGACCAATACCTAACGCCATCTGTGCAATCTGCAAGGCATCAGTTCCGTTAGCGCAGGTAATGCAATGATCGACCCCGACATAGGTAGCCAAACGCTCTTCCAACTCAGTTACTTCTGGACCCAGGATATACTGACCATGGCTCAGTACTCGCTGAATACCAGCATCGATATTACTCTTGATGAGGGCTTGCTGCCGTTTGAGATCGATAAATTCAATCATAGGTCAAATATCCAATTTAGTCAGAGTATTGTCGCGCAGCACGTAACGAGCGCGCGTATGGGAGCAAATGGCTTCCCCCCTCTCATTCAATTCCAGTTGCTCGCCATATTCACTCATCCAGCCAATCTGTCGAGCTGGTACACCGACCATCAAGGCGTAGGCGGGAACATCTTTGTTGATCACCGCGCCCGCACCCACAAACGCGTACTCACCGATGGTAACCCCACAGACGATGGTGCAATTGGCCCCCAAGGTAGCGCCCTTCTTGACCAGCGTGTCACGGTACTGATCTTTGCGCTCGATCAAAGAGCGTGGATTGTAAACATTGGTAAACACCATGCTTGGCCCGCAAAATACGCCCTCTTCCAACGTAACATTGTCGTAGACCGATACGTTGTTTTGGACCTTGCAGTGATCACCAATCACAACCTTGTTACCCACAAAGACGTTCTGGCCAAGCGAAACACCGGCACCAATTCGAGCGCCGCTACACACGTGGACAAAATGCCAAACACGGGAATCTTTGCCTATTTGCGCGCCTTCGTCGACGATGGCACTCGAATGCTGATAATGGCTCATTGCTTGAGGCTCACACTGGATTGAGTTTGGTCGAACAACTGCTGGAGTTGACCGCCGGCAAAATGTCCGTAACGACGCGCCCCGATTTCGTTTAAGTGATGATTATCCTGATAGATAAGTTCACCCTGCTCGTAAGGTGCATCCGCAAAAAAGCTTGAGTTTGAAAAATCCACAAAGTGCACACCAACCCTGCCCGCAGCGAGTAACGCTACCTTATGATTGGCTGCCCTCCATTCCTCATTGAGTGCCAGGGTGGCAGGCAATCCTAATTCCCTGAAGCGTCGCACTCTTTGTACGTCTGATCGGAACATGGGCACTTGCCCCAAGATCACGACCTGCTTATTAGCCGCTGTGGCATCATCTAAAAATGACTGGAAGGCGCTCACAAACGCAGGACTAGGCACTTGGTATTGCCACATTCCCGCGACGATCACCTTGCCCATACCTGACATCGCCTGTTGCACTGCGACGATCTGTGAGCGGCATGGGCCACGGGCATACTCCGGCAGGCGATCAACGTCGAATCCTGGTATGGGTATGCAACTGCTTGCAGTGAATATTCGATACCCCACCCCTTGCTCTTCACCTGCCTGGTCCAGAAAGTAGTTGAGCTGAGCCGCATGACTGTCACCGATAACCAGGACAGTTGGCGTCGCGCTGGCGAGGCCGCGCTTGCACTCACCCACCTGCTGGCCATGACAGATCAGTTCAGGATCCGCATAACGCGTCTGCGCCAAGGGCTGCGGGGCGACCCATAGCGAATTCAGCTTGATCCCGAGCACGGCAATCGCTGCGAGCCCACCTGCTGCAAGCCCCCAGCGCGGTGCCAAACGCCAAACATCTGACGATTTGCGCACAGGCAACTCGATAAACCGATAAGACAGCCAAGCCAAGAAAAACGATGCACCCAGTGCGGTCAACATCCAACCTACACCTAACGCGTACTGCCCTGTGTAGTAGCGGATAAACGCCAGGACCGGCCAGTGCCAAAGATAGAGGGAATATGAGACACCACCCACCCACACCATGGGGCGTGAAGCCAAAAGGCTGCTGACCGGCCCTCGCCGGGCGGCGATAATCAGCGCAGCCCCCAGGCAAGGTACTATGGATAGAAAGCCGGGAAAGTTGGCTTTATCGATAAATAGAAAACTGGCAACCAGCACCACCGCGCCAAGCAGCCCCGTAAGCGCCGAACGTAATGCAGGTACTTCTCGGTCGCGCAGAACGAGCGCCAATACGGCTCCAACCATGAACTCGGGGACACGGGCGAGCAAGGAAAAGTACTGGCTGCCCAGGTCACCGCCCAACCCGCTCATGCCCGCCCAAAGGAACAGGCCAGCCGCAATCAGCGAAAGGCTGGGCAACCACCAGGATCGAGGTAACAGCAGCAGCACTAATGGATAAAAGAGATAAAACTGCATCTCGATTGCCAGCGACCACGTGTGCAGAAGCGGCAATTCTTCAACGCGAGGAGCAAAATAGCTGCCGAAGTCCGAAAAGTACTGGTTACTTAGAAACAGCGCGGCCGATTTCAGGCTCTGACGAAAGAAATCGAAATCACCGGTCAGCAACAAGACGGACGAGGCGGCACATACCACCGCCAGCATGACAGCATACGCAGGAACGATACGTTTTAAACGACTAGCATAAAACGACCGAAGATCGATTTTATATCCGGGCACCGTGAGAAGGGCCGTGATGATAAACCCAGAAATAACAAAGAAAACATCAACACCGACAAAGCCGGCCTTCAGCCATGCGCTGTCTGCGTGATAGGCAAGGACTGCCAAAACTGCAACTGCACGCAAGCCCTGAACGTCCAGCCGCATATCCTTACGCGGGCGTAACGAGGTCAAGCTATGCGGCAATGTTTCTTTGTTATTAGACAAGCTGCCAAGACCCTGTTGCGAGTACACCACTAAAGGAAGGGTGGTCTGTTGACCACCCGATACCACGCTCTGTCAGCGAGCCAACCCAAGAACAAACGGATGCGCCTCATTGTCCTTGGCCTGGACAATTGCGGCGCTACGGATGACGTTCACGGTTTCGACGCAATGACGTGCGTCTTCGATGCCGTAACCTCGCCCGGCGAGAATTTCTTCGTAGCTGGTGGTATGCAGATCGGTAAAGCCTTCGGAAAACTCCATTTCCTCGCCATCGACAGTAATCGAGCGATAGGTCGGCTTCTTGCCCTTGACGGCGTCGGGCAAGTCATTGGCATCGACCGAAAGGAACCAGCGTACACGCGCTTTTTCGTACTCAAGGTAACCCGCGGCTTTATGCTCAGATGAGTAGTGCACCACATTGCGCTGGAGCTTACCGAAGATGAAGTGCAGCATGTCGTAGAAGTGCACACCGATGTTGGTAGCAACACCGAAGGATTTACGAGGATCACCCTTCCAGCTCTGCAGGTACCACTTGCCACGCGACGTGATGTACGTGAGATCGACCTCATACTTGTGCGCACGGTTTTCTGCTGCAACTTTGTCTTTCAGGTTGAGGATTGCCTGATGGTGACGCAATTGCAGGATGTTGTAGAGCCGCTTGCCCGTTTCCTGTTCGATCAGCGAAAGCTGATCGAGCATGTCAGGCGTCGGGACCAGCGGTTTCTCGCAGATGACATCGCAGCCCAGACGCAGCCCTGCTGCGATATGTGGATAGTGCAGATAGTTTGGCGAACAGATGGAGACATAATCCAGCGCCGTTGCGGGATCGCGCTTCAGCGTGTGCGCATGCTCAAGGAAGAACTCGAACTCGGTGAAAAACTCACTCTGCGGCGAGATGCTGTCGATGATGCCGACCGAGTCGTTAATGTCGTAGGCGGAAACCAGGCGGTTGCCGGTGTCCTTGATGGCACGCATGTGTCGAGGGGCAATGTAACCGGCGGCACCGATCAGAGCAAAGTTCTTCATGAATCTTCCTTCGGAAACTGTTGAATCCGTCCGGCGCCGTGCGCCCGGACGGAGGGTCAGCTATTAGCGGTTCAAGCTTTGATGATATGAGCTGCAGGGGCGCGGTATTTGCCCCGACTGTCAACGATCAGCCTGGCCTTGGCTTCAATCAACGCATAATCGAATTTGTCATGGTCGGTGGCCAGGATCACGGCATCAAAGGAAGCCAGATTTTCCGCCGTCAACGGTTCGCTGCTGAGCTCGAAATGATGCTCGCGCATCTTCGGAAACACTGGAACATGCGGATCGCTGTAGGCAACGACACCACCCTTGGCCTGAATCAACTCCATGATCTCAACCGAAGGTGACTCGCGCATGTCATCAACGTTTTTCTTGTACGCAATGCCCAGCACCAGAATGCGGCTACCTTTGAGCGCTTTGCCTGCGTCGTTCAGCCCATCCATCAGTTTGCTGAGCACATATTCCGGCATCGCCTGGTTCACCTCGCCCGAAAGCTCGATGAATCGGGTGTTCACACCGTACTCCCGCGCTTTCCAGGTCAGATAGAAGGGGTCGATTGGTATGCAGTGGCCGCCAAGCCCCGGACCAGGGTAGTAGGCAGTGAAACCAAAAGGCTTGGTCGCCGCCGCGTCCACCACTTCGAAAATATCGATCCCCATGCGGTCCGCAACAATTTTCATTTCGTTGACCAAACCGATGTTCACTGCGCGGTGAATATTCTCCAGCAGTTTGGTCATCTCGGCCGCCTTGGTCGAGCTGACCTGAACAACTTTATCAATCGCTTGGTCGTACAGGGCGACACCCACTTCGAGGCAACTTGGCGTATGACCGCCAATCACCTTTGGAATGGTCCGTGTTTCGAAGTTTATGTTACCCGGGTCTTCGCGTTCTGGCGAATAGACGAGAAAGATATTCTCCCCTACTTTCAAGCCATTTTCCTCAACACGCGGCAGCAACTCTTCCTCGGTGGTGCCTGGGTAGGTTGTGCTTTCCAGCGATACCACTTGGCCGGCCCGCAGATAGGGCTTTATCGCATCAGTAGTATTAATGACAAAGCTCATGTCCGGCTCACGGTACTTGTTCAGTGGCGTCGGGACGCAAAGAATCAAGGCATCGCATTTAGCGACGCGAGTGAAATCAGTGGTGGCTTCGAAACCGTGCTGGCGGGCTTGAGCGATACTGGCACTGGAAATATGTTCGATGTAGCTTTGTCCAGCATTGAGGCGATCAACTTTAACTTCGTCGATGTCTATACCCAGCACATTAAAGCCAATCGCGTTATAACGCAGCATCAGGGGCAAGCCAACATACCCGAGGCCGACAATGCCGACCAACGCTGATTTGCTCTTGAACTTTTCAACCGCCTGCTTCTTGATATCCGTCATATCGCGTGACTCACCCTTCTATATTACCCGCCTGCACAGGTGGCAGGAGACGGGGTGTTAAAGATGCCCGTTCACCCAGTCGTGGATGAATTCCAGCTGAAACAGTTTGGCTCGCGGCCTAACGCCCCAAGACCCACCAAATAATCGGCAATAGCAGCACGCCTAGTTTGCCAAACTCGAGATCGGCGGGCTACTCACACTACACCCTAGCCGCTTCCAGAGCCACCAAAGCTGTGCCCCTTGCCTGCTGACTGCAAGCATCCCTACCTCCAGTGAACGCTATTTTGATAACAATAAAATTAACTAATGCGTTAACTGGCCACGAACCAGCGGGCCGCTATGCCTGCCGACGCCTGACCCAGAGGTCTCTGGCCATGGCAGCAAGCGCACCAGCGCCTAATCCCAAAACAACACTCAATACAACAATAAGCGACTTTTTCGGCTTCACCGGCCGGTCTGGTAGCTCAACCGCACCATCTTGCTCGAACACCTGTATCAAGGATGGGTCGAGCTTTAGATTACGGTAAAACATTACCCTTTCTTGCATCGGGCGCAGCCCGTTGATGAACGGCTCGTCAGTGGTTCGCGCCACAAGATTGGCGATTTCAGCTTCTAGCGCCTTGGTCCCGCGCATATAGGTGAGCGACCCACCCATTGCCGCAGAGACCTCGGCCGACAACGACTGCGAAATCACTGGAGGTTTCTCCAAGCCAATGGACTTGGCGACAATCAAGGCCTCCTTCAACTGAGTAATCCGATCTTCTCGCTCCTTCCTTGCACTGGCCTTCGCGCCTTCGATCTGGGTTTGCAGGTTGTCCGCCTTGACCATCATCTCACTGCGGTTGCTATCCAGCACTTCTCGCTTCGCTGTCTCTGCTGCAAGCGCGTTGTAAGCCACTACCCACTTCGCAGCTTGCTGAGGATCTGAAATGGATGCGGTGACTGCGTATCGGGTCGAGGACCCCTTCCCTGCAGCCGCCACTGTGAGCACATTGCCAAAATCGCTGTACAACGAGTCACGTGATCCTCGGCGCTGCTCTTCGCTCAAGCTAGGCAGGTATACATCGCGGAAAAACCTGTTACGCACACCCTCTGACTGCAAAGCCTGAAGATGCGTATCGTAGACCTCCTTGACCGTCAAAGCGCTTAAGCCAGAATCGCCACCACGCCCAAAATTCAACTGCGCGATATCGTTTTGGGTGGGCGGCTCTACGAACAGTTTCGCTTCATACACGGGCGTGGCCAGCAACGCATACGCAAACCCTGCGGCCACCATGGGTGCCGCCACCATCCCTGCCCACAGCTTCTGGCGCCAGACGCCCTGTACCAATTCAACAAGCTCGATTTCATCATCACGATATGGGCGCTGAGGTTCATTACGCATCTATTCTAATTATCCTAGGGTCCGTCTAACATCATCAAAACAGTGAGCTCACCCATAGCACGGGCCACACACGGCGCCAACAAGCGCTACTATGCACGCCTACAGCCAGCGTAGCGTCAACATGCCTGCATGCTAACTCGATTCCACCCTACCCTGCACGCGGGGTCAAGTTCAAAGAAACAAGCATGGGTAGAGCCCTGATGATGTCAGTTGTTCCCCAACCTTAGCGCCTCCTCCGCACTTCCAGCTGAATGGTCAGCGTGGTATGGAAATTCTGGTGCTTGCTTTACGCAGCGCAAACGCTTGCCTCAAAGAGGATGCCAGCATTTCTTTAGACCTTACCTCACCGTGCACAAGCAAAATTTCAGATGGCTCGCGCTCCATGTTAATCGCAAAGGCCAGCAACCCTGCCTGATCCGCATGCCCCGAATACCCACTCAACGTCATCACCTTCGCCCGAATCTCATAAGCCTCCCCATCCAGATCAATCTGCACAAACCCTTCCGCGCCTTCACTGGCCTGGATCACTGCCCCCGGCGTGCCCTTGGCCTGATACCCGACGAACAGCACCTCATGCCTCGGATCCCCAAGCATGGCCTTGAGGTAGTTGACGATCCGCCCACCCGAGCACATGCCGTTGCCTGCTATGACAATCGCCGGGCGCCCGGTGCTTTTGAGGTAATTCACCACATGCTGATGCCTGTCATGGGTATCCACACTGATCAGCTGACCAAAGCCCAGCGGGTCACGCCCCTCAGCCAACCGCGCGCGGGCTTCTTCATTCCAGTATTCATGCAGGTCGCGGTAAACGCTGGTGATGCGTTGAGCCAAGGGTGAATCAAGAATGATGGGTAATTGTGACCAATCAAGAGGATTATCACCCGATGCTTGCCCCCCGTTCAGCAAGGCCTTGCGATGAAGGATATCTTCGAGCTCGTACAGCAATTCCTGGGTACGCCCCAGGCTGAAGGCCGGGATGAGGATCGTGCCGTTATCGGCCAATGCCCGATCGATGAGTGCTTCCAGTTTTTCTCGACGGTCGTCGATACTGGGGTGCAGGCGATCACCATAGGTGCTTTCGAGCACCAGCACGTCAGCGCGCTCTGGGGGCTGCACTGGCCGCAGCAAGGGATTGGTGGAGGGCCCTAGGTCGCCGGAGAACACGTAGCGGGTGTTGGCCTCCCCGCGCTCCACGTCACACTCGACATAGGCTGAACCCAGTAGGTGGCCGGCGCGCTGCAAGCGAATGCGGCAGCCAAGACCAGGACGATCGATGAGGGCATGCCATTGCTCGAAAGGCAGCGGGACGATCAGTTCATCGAGCATCGCGAGATAGCGCTGCACGTGCTGCGGTTCACGGCTGATGCTCAGCCGGTAGGCATCCTCCAGCACCAGTGGAAGCAGCTTGGCAGAGGGTTCGCTGCACAGGATAGGGCCTCGGTACCCCGCCGCCAGCAGCGCGGGGATGCGGCCGACATGGTCGAGATGCACGTGCGTGACGATCAGCGCTTGAACACTGCTCACCTCGAAGCTCGCACCAAAACCCAGGGACGCGGGTTCCGCGCCAGGCGATGCATCATCACCTTGCTCCAGGCCGCAATCGACCAGCAAGCTGGTAGCGGGGCCAAGATGAAGCTGGTGGCAAGAGCCAGTTACGCCTCGGGTGGCGCCGTGATGAGAAAGAACGGGGAAATCCATGCTGCTGCACACTCGCCTGGGCCGAAAATGAAGTGTGCTATTACTTCATGACAGCCGATGCGGGCATAGGTGAGACTTTCCTCAATAGAAGTAGGAAACCGCCTCAATTACCGCTTAATGCCGCTTGGCGGGCAGAAGCGCGAATTTTGCGCTTGCTCCGCTGCACGCCGTAGGCGCCGAGCAGTGGGCCGATAGCCAAGCCGATGACCAGCGCGGCCAGCACCAATACCGCAACCGGCACTTCAGGGGCAGACCAACCAAACAGGACCAACGAGACTGCCTGCTGGTTCTCGAGCACGAAGAACAGCACCACAGCCGCCAACAGCAGCACGAACAACGCCGCCAGGGCGCGCTTGAGGTTACGCATCAGACTGCTCCTTTTTTATCAGGCCTCGGCCTCATCTTCTTCATTGACCCGGTCACGCAATTCCTTGCCCGGTTTGAAGTGCGGCACGAACTTGCCTTCCAAGCTGACCGACTGGCCAGTCTTGGGGTTGCGACCGACACGGGGTGCGCGATAGTGCAGCGAGAAGCTGCCAAAACCGCGAATCTCGATGCGATCGCCCGTCGCCAGGCACTGCGACATCTGCTCAAGCATGGTCTTGATGGCCAACTCCACATCTTTCGAGGAGAGCAGCCCCTGATGGGTGACAATACGTTCGATCAGCTCCGACTTCGTCATATTTTTCCCTTCGTTATCAAGCAGCTAGATCATTGCTTAACCAGTTTGTAGCACGCTGGGAGGGATTTGAACAGGGCGGTTCTTGACTTAATAAAAAAATTCAAGATTGAAGTTGTACAAGAATGGTCTAGCGCGAAGATCGCCAGGCCTGCAAGCCAGCCCCTAAAGGGCCCCTGCCAAACAGGCATAAAAAAAGGGCGACCCGAGGGTTGCCCTTTTTCTTACCGATCCAACAGAACTTAGTTCTGTTTGGCCATTGCTTCGCGCAGCAGCGCAGCCATGGTGGTGTCGGCAGCAGCTTCCGGAGCGTTTTTCAGGCTCTGGATAGCTTCGCGCTCTTCAGCGTCGTCTTTCGATTTGATCGACAGGCTGATAACGCGGGACTTACGGTCAACGCTGATGATCTTAGCTTCGATCTCTTCGCCTTCCTTCAGAACGTTACGCGCGTCTTCAACGCGGTCACGGCTGATTTCGGAAGCTTTCAGAGTGGCTTCGATGTCGTCGGCCAGGGTGACGATGGCGCCTTTGGCGTCAACTTCTTTCACGATGCCCTTGACGATAGCGCCCTTGTCATTGACAGCAACGAAGTTGGAGAACGGATCGTCTTCCAGCTGCTTGATGCCCAGGGAGATGCGCTCGCGCTCTGGGTCGACCGACAGGATGACGGTTTCCAGCTCGTCGCCCTTCTTGAAACGACGTACGGCTTCTTCGCCGGTTTCGTTCCAGGAGATGTCGGACAGGTGAACCAGGCCGTCGATGCCGCCGTCCAGGCCAATGAAGATACCGAAGTCGGTGATCGACTTGATGGTACCGGTGATCTTGTCACCCTTGTTGAACTGGCCGGAGAAGTCTTCCCATGGGTTGGACTTGCACTGCTTGATGCCCAGGGAGATACGACGACGCTCTTCGTCGATGTCCAGAACCATGACTTCCACTTCGTCGCCAACCTGAACGACTTTCGACGGGTGGATGTTCTTGTTGGTCCAGTCCATTTCGGAAACGTGTACCAGACCTTCAACGCCTTCTTCCAGCTCAGCGAAGCAGCCGTAGTCGGTCAGGTTGGTAACGCGAGCTTGTACGCGAGTACCTTCTGGGTAGCGGGCAGTGATAGCAACCCACGGATCTTCGCCCATCTGCTTCAGACCCAGCGAAACGCGGTTGCGCTCACGGTCGAACTTCAGAACGCGAACGTCGACTTCGTCGCCAACGTTAACGATTTCGGAAGGATGCTTGATGCGCTTCCAGGCCATGTCGGTGATGTGCAGCAGGCCGTCGATACCGCCCAGGTCCACGAATGCGCCGTAGTCGGTGAGGTTCTTGACGATACCTTTGACTTGCTGGCCTTCCTGCAGGGTTTCCAGCAGGGCTTCGCGCTCGGCGGAGTTCTCGGCTTCCAGCACGCTGCGACGGGAAACGACAACGTTGTTGCGCTTCTGGTCGAGCTTGATGACCTTGAATTCCAGCTCTTTGCCTTCCAGGTGGGTGGTGTCGCGCACTGGGCGGACATCAACCAGGGAGCCCGGCAGGAACGCACGGATGCCGTTAACGTCGACAGTGAAGCCGCCCTTAACCTTACCGTTGATAACGCCCTTGACCACTTCTTCGGCGGCGAAAGCTGCTTCCAGAACAATCCAGCACTCGGCGCGCTTGGCTTTTTCACGGGACAGTTTGGTTTCGCCAAAGCCGTCTTCGACCGCGTCCAGCGCAACGTGAACTTCGTCACCGACCTTGATGGTCAGCTCGCCAGCTTCGTTGTAGAACTGCTCGAGCGGGATGACGCCCTCGGACTTCAGGCCAGCGTGTACGGTAACCCAGTCGCCGTCGATGTCGACAACGATACCGGTGATGATCGCACCCGGCTGAAGATTGAGGGTTTTCAGGCTTTCTTCAAAGAGTTCTGCAAAGCTTTCGCTCATTTTAATTCCTGTAGATTCGGGCGAAACAGACGCCCATCGCCACATTCCAGACAATGTGGGTTTCGTTATTTAAAGGAAAGCCGACAGGACGTTGACTGGTGCACCTGCCTGCTCTCCTGGCTATCAGTGAAGGTCGCGAAGCGCGATCTCACTCCTGATACGTTGCAACACCTGCTCGATGGACAACTCGGTAGAGTCCAACTGAATGGCATCGGCCGCTGGTTTCAGCGGGGCCACTGCACGTTGGGTGTCACGCTCATCACGTGCACGAATCTCATCCAGCAGACTCGACAGACTAACATCTTCGCCTTTGCCCTTCAACTGCAGGTAACGACGACGTGCCCGTTCCTCGGCGCTGGCGGTCAGGAAAATCTTCAAGGGCGCATCCGGGAACACCACGGTACCCATGTCGCGACCATCGGCGATCAGGCCCGGAGCCTCGCGGAATGCACGCTGACGCAACAGCAACGCGTCCCGCACGGCAGGCAGCGAGGCCACCATCGAGGCGCCTGCGCCGACGGTTTCGGTGCGGATGACACTGCTGACGTCCTCACCCTCGAGGATGATCTGTTGCAGCTTACCGGGCTCGGCCGCGATGAACTGCACATCCAGATGGGCGGCGAGTTGCTTGAGCAGCTCTTCGTTGGTCAGGTCGACGCCGTGATTGTTGGCATTGAACGCCAGCAAACGGTACAGCGCGCCGGAGTCCAGCAGGCGCCAGCCCAGCTCGCGAGCCAGCAGACCGGCGACCGTGCCCTTGCCCGAGCCGCTTGGCCCGTCGATGGTGATGACTGTTGCTTGCGAATTCACGACTTGCCCTCTTCAGCCACGCGGATACCGACTTCGGCACACAGCGCCAGGAAGTTAGGGAACGAGGTGGCGACGTTGGCGCAATCATGGATGCGAATCGGCGCAGTGGCACGCAGCGAGGCAACGCTGAAGGCCATGGCGATACGGTGGTCACCGTGGCCGTGCACTTCGCCGCCGCCGATCTGGCCGCCGTCGATGATGATGCCGTCCGGGGTCGGCTCGCACTTCACGCCCAGGCTGATCAGCCCATCGGCCATGACCTGGATGCGGTCGGATTCCTTGACCCGCAGCTCTTCGGCGCCACGCAGCACGGTGCGCCCTTCGGCACAGGCCGCGGCAACGAACAGTACCGGGAACTCGTCGATGGCCAGCGGCACCAGGTTTTCGGGGATGTCGATACCCTTGAGTTGAGCACCGCGCACACGCAGGTCAGCCACCGGCTCGCCACCCACTTCACGCTGGTTTTCCAGGGTGATGTCACCGCCCATCAGGCGCAGGATGTCGATCACGCCGGTACGGGTCGGGTTGATGCCGACATGCTCGAGCACCAGCTCCGAGCCTTGAGCGATCGAGGCCGCGACCAGGAAGAACGCCGCCGACGAAATATCGGCAGGCACTTCGATGCGGGTTGCCGTGAGCTTGCCGCCAGACTGCAGCGAAGCCACCGGGCCATTGGACTCGACTGCGTAACCAAAGCCGCGCAGCATGCGCTCGGTGTGGTCACGGGTCGGTGCAGGTTCGGTGACAGTGGTCTTGCCTTCGGCATACAGACCAGCCAGCAGCAGGCACGATTTGACCTGGGCACTGGCCATCGGCAGCGTATAGGTCAGCGCCTTGAGCTTGTTGCCACCACGGATGGTGAGTGGCGGACGGCCTTCAGGGCCAGTCTCGACCACTGCGCCCATTTCGCGCAGCGGGTTGGCCACGCGGTTCATCGGGCGCTTGGACAGCGAGGCATCACCGGTCATGGTCACGTCGAACGGCTGACCGGCCAACAGGCCAGAGAGCAAGCGCATCGAGGTGCCGGAGTTACCCACGTAGATCGGCCCAGGTGGCGGCTTGAGGCCGTGCAGGCCGACCCCATGGATGGTTACGCGACCCTGGTTCGGGCCTTCGATGACCACCCCCATGTCACGGAAGGCTTGCAAGGTCGCCAGCGCATCCTCACCTTCGAGGAACCCTTCGACCTCGGTCGTGCCTTCGGCCAGCGAGCCGAGCATGATCGAGCGGTGAGAAATCGACTTGTCGCCCGGTACGCGGATTCGCCCGGTCAGGCGGCCACCCGGTTGGGCCAGGAAAATCAGATCGTTGGCGTTCATAGCGTCCACATAGGCCCGGCGGGCCAGGATTTTACTGAAATGCTCGCGGGCAACGCGTGCGCGGGTGAATACACCCAGCAGCTGGTGCCCGTCCCCTGCATCGATCGCGTCGCGCAAGGCGTCGAGATCGCTGCGATATGTATCAAGCGTGCGCAGGACGGCTTCGCGGTTGGCGAGAAAGATGTCGTGCCACATGGTCGGGTCGCTGCCGGCGATTCTCGTGAAATCGCGGAAGCCTCCCGCAGCGTACCGGAAGATCTCGAGGTTTTCATTGCGCTTGGCCAGCGAATCGACCAGGCCGAAGGCCAGCAAGTGCGGCAGGTGGCTGGTGGCGGCCAGGACTTCGTCATGGCGCTCGACCGGCATGTGCTCGACATCGGCATCCAATGCGCGCCACAGGCGGTCTACCGTGGCCAGGGCGGCGGGGTCGGTGTCCGGCAGCGGCGTGAGGATGACCTTGTGGCGACGGAACAGGGCGGCGTTGGAGGCCTCTACCCCGCTCTGCTCGGAACCGGCAATCGGGTGGCCGGGGACGAAGCGCGACAGGCGCTCACCCAGGACTTCACGGGCGGCGCGCACCACATTGCCCTTGGCGCTGCCGACATCGGTGATGACGGCATCGCCCAGGTCGAGCTGTGCCAGACGTGCCAGCAGCTTTTCCATGGCCAGGATCGGCACGGCCAGCTGGATGACATCGGCACCGACACAGGCGGCGGCGAGGTCTTCTTCACAGCGGTCGACCACACCCAGGGCCACGGCCTGCTTGCGCGAGGGGGCATCCAGGTCGACGCCGACCACTTCGCGGCACAGGCCGCTTTCGCGCAAGCCCTTGGCGAAGGAGCCGCCGATCAGGCCCAGGCCGACGACGACAAGGCGACCGATGAGCGGTGCGGGTTTGGTTATTACTGCATTTACCACGAGTGCGAACCCTGTTCAGAAATCAAGACAGTGTGGGCCGCCGGGGCTGCTGTGCAGCCCATCGCAGGCAAGCCAGCTCCTACAGGTACAGCGCCGATCCTTGTAGGAGCTGGCTTGCCTGCGATGGGGCGCAAAGCGGCCCCGACAAGCTCATTTACAGCACCGCCTTCGGATAAGACCCCAGCACCTTCAGCCCCACAGCCTCTTGGCTGATCGCCTCCAGCACTGCCTTGATCAACGGGTCGCGGTGGTGGCCGACGAAGTCGATGAAGAACACGTACGTCCACTTGCCGCTGCGCGACGGGCGCGTCTCGATGCGGGTCAGGTCGATACCGTTCTCGTGGAACGGCACCAGCAGCTCGTGCAAGGCCCCCGGCTTGTTGCTCATCGAGACGATGATCGAGGTCTTGTCGTCGCCGGTCGGCGGTACTTCCTGGTTACCGATCATCAGGAAGCGCGTCGAGTTGTCCGGACGGTCTTCGATCTTCTCGGCCAGACGGGTCAGGCCATACAGGTTCGCCGCCATATCACCGGCGATCGCTGCCGAATTCCACTCACCCTTGACCCGCTTGGCCGCTTCGGCGTTGCTCGAAACCGCCACGCGCTCTACGTTCGGGTAGTGCGCATCCAGCCACTTGCGGCACTGGGCCAGCGACTGGGCGTGGGAGTAGATGCGGGTGATGCTGTCGGTCTTGGTGCTCTCACCCACCAGCAGGTGGTGGTGGATGCGCAGCTCGACTTCACCGCAGATCACCATGTCGTGCTCAAGGAAGCTGTCCAGGGTGTGGCTGACCGCGCCCTCGGTGGAGTTTTCCACCGGCACCACGCCGAAGTTGACGGCACCGGCCGCCACTTCGCGGAACACTTCGTCGATGGCCGCCATCGGGCGGCTGATCACGGCATGGCCGAAGTGCTTCATCGCCGCTGCCTGGGTGAAGGTACCTTCAGGGCCCAGGTAGGCGATTTTCAGCGGCTCTTCCAGGGCCAGGCAGGACGACATGATTTCGCGGAACAGCCGCGCCATCTCTTCGTTGCCCAGCGGCCCCTTGTTGCGCTCCATGACCCGCTTCAGTACCGCAGCCTCACGCTCGGGGCGGTAGAACACCGGCTTTTCACCTTCGGCGAGCGAGGCGGTCTTGACCCGCGCCACTTCCTGGGCGCAACGGGCGCGCTCGCTGATCAGCTCGAGGATCTTCTCGTCGAGGCTGTCGATGCGCACGCGCAGCGCCTTGAGCTCGTGTTCGGACATCAGCCGTGCTCCTTCTCGAATTCAGCCATGTAGCCAACCAGCGCTTCAACCGCTTCCAGGCCCAGGGCGTTGTAGATCGAGGCACGCATGCCGCCGACCGAGCGATGGCCCTTGAGGTTGAGCAGGCCACGGGCGTCGGCGCCGGCCAGGAAGGCCTTGTCCAGGCGCTCGTCGGCCAGGCGGAACGGCACGTTCATCCACGAACGGGCGTTGACGCTGATCGGGTTGGTGTAGAAGTCGCTGGCGTCGATGAAGCCGTACAGGCGGTCTTTCTTGGCGCGGTTGCGCTGCTCCATGGCCTCGACGCCACCCTGCTCCTTGAGCCACTCGAACACCAGGCCCGAGAGGTACCAGGAATAGGTGGCCGGGGTGTTGTACATCGAGCCGTTGTCGGCCGACACCTTGTAGTCGAGCATGGTCGGGCAGCTGCTGCGGGCGTGGCCCAGCAGGTCTTCGCGCACGATCACCACCACCAGGCCGCTCGGGCCGATGTTTTTCTGCGCACCGGCGTAGATCAGGCCGTACTGCGAGACGTCGATCGGGCGAGAGAGGATATCGGACGACATGTCGACCACCAGCGGAACGTCACCGGTCTCTGGCACCCAGTCGAACTGCAGGCCACCGATGGTCTCGTTGGACGCATAGTGCACGTAGGCAGCGTTCTTGGTCAGGTTCCAGTCGTTCTGGCCTGGGATGGCGAGGTAGTCGTAAGGCTTGGCGCTGGCGGCGACATTGATGTTGCCGAAACGGCGCCCTTCCTCGATGGCCTTCTTCGACCAGATACCGGTTTCGACGTAGTCGGCGGTACCGTTTTCCGGCAGCAAGTTCAGCGGGATCTCGGCGAACTGCTGGCTGGCACCGCCCTGCAGGAACAGGACCTTGTAGTTGGAGGGGACGGACAGCAAGTCACGCAGGTCCTGCTCGGCCTTCTCGGCGATGGCCACGTAATCGTCGCTGCGATGGCTCATTTCCATCACCGACAAGCCCTTGCCGCGCCAGTCCAGCATTTCGGCCTGGGCGCGCTGCAGGACAGCGTCAGGAAGCGCAGCAGGGCCTGCGCAGAAGTTAAAGGCTCGTTTGCTCACATCCACTCTCGCTCTGCCAAAATAGAACAAATCGTAACTTGCAGGCCCGTACCCCCCTACGGGGACAGGCTGGCTGTAATGGGGCTGCTGTGCAGCCCATCGCCGGCAAGCCAGCTCCCACAGGCATGTCGAAAGGCTCACGACATGCGCTTCACTTGTGGGAGCCGGCTTGCCGGCGATGGGCCGCATAGCGGCCCCATTGACTGCCTCTAATCAGTCAAACGGGGCGACCTTGGTCGCCCCGCTCGGGTTGTTGCGCTTGCTTACTCTTGCGGTGCCTCTTCGGCGCCCGCGCTGTCGTCATCGACAGCCTCCGGCGCTTCGCCTTGCGCATCCGCCTCGACCAGTTCGTCGAGCTCTTCTTCGGAAGGCTCCTGAATCCGCTCCAGGCCCACCAGCGTTTCGTCAGCCGCCAGCTTGATCAGCGTCACACCCTGGGTGTTACGGCTCAGGCTGGACACTTCGCCAACCCGTGTGCGCACCAAGGTGCCCTGGTCGGAGATGAGCATGATCTCTTCGCCTTCCTGAACCTGGATAGCGCCGATCAACAGACCGTTGCGCCCCTTGGTACCCATGGCGATCACGCCCTGGCCACCACGGCCGCGACGCGGGAACTTGGACAGCGGCGTACGCTTGCCGTAACCACGCTCGGACGCGGTGAGGATCTGCGCACCGGACTCAGGGATCAGCATCGAAATGATCTGCTGCCCTTTGCCCAGCTTCATGCCGCGCACACCACGGGCGGTACGGCCCATTTCGCGCACCACGCTTTCAGCGAAGCGGATCACCTTGCCGGCGTCGGAGAACATCATGACTTCCTTGGCACCGTCGGTGATGGCCGCGGCAATCAAGGTGTCGCCTTCTTTCAGCTTCAGGGCGATCAGGCCGCTGGTGCGTGGGCGGGCAAACTGGGCCAGCGGGGTCTTCTTGACGGTACCGGAAGCGGTGGCCATGAAGATATAGGCACCGGTCGGCTCAGCAGACCACTCCGGGGTGTCGCCGTCTTCTTCGTCGACTTCCTCGGCCTCTACCAGCTCACCTTCGAGCACGGTGTCATCGGCCTCGTCCAGCTCTTCGTCCAGGTCGGCGCTTTGCTGCAGGGCCTCGAGGTCGATCTGCAGCATCGCAGTGATGCGCTCACCCTCTTCCAGCGGCAGCAGGTTGACCAGCGGACGGCCACGGGCAGCACGGGACGCTTCGGGGATCTCGTAGGTCTTCTTCCAGTACACCTTGCCCTTGCTGGAGAACAGCAACAGGGTGGCGTGGCTGTTGGCGACCAACAGGTGCTCGATGTAGTCCTCGTCCTTCACGCCGGTCGCCGACTTGCCCTTGCCGCCACGGCGCTGGGCCTGGTAGGCGGACAGTGGCTGGGTCTTGGCATAGCCACCGTGGGAGATGGTCACCACGCGCTCTTCTTCCGGGATCATGTCGCCGTAGTTGAGGTCGTGGCTGGCGTTGAGGATCTCGGTGCGGCGCGCATCGCCGTATTCGGCGCGGATGGCTTCGAGCTCTTCGCGGATCACTTCCATCAGGCGCTCGGCGCTGCTGAGGATGCGGATCAGTTCGCCGATCTGCTCGAGGATTTCCTGGTACTCGGCCAGCAGCTTCTCGTGCTCCAGGCCGGTCAGGCGGTGCAGACGCAGGTCAAGAATCGCCTGGGCCTGTTCCGGCGACAGGTAGTACTTGCCCTCGCGCAGGCCGAACTGCTCCGGGAGGTCTTCAGGGCGGCAGGAATCGGCGCCGGCGCGCTCGACCATGACCTGCACAGCGCTGGATTCCCAGGCAGTGGAAATCAACGCTTCCTTGGCTTCCGACGGCGTCGGCGAGGCCTTGATCAGGGCGATGACCGGGTCGATGTTGGACAGCGCGACCGCTTGGCCTTCAAGGATGTGGCCACGCTCACGGGCCTTGCGCAGCTCGAACACGGTACGGCGCGTCACCACTTCACGGCGGTGGCGGACGAACGCTTCGAGCAGGTCCTTGAGGTTGAGCAGACGCGGGCGGCCGTCGATCAGGGCCACGACGTTGATGCCGAACACGCTCTGCAGCTGGGTCTGCTGGTAGAGGTTGTTGAGCACCACCTCCGGCACCTCGCCGCGACGCAGCTCGATGACGATGCGCATGCCGTCCTTGTCGGACTCGTCACGCAGCTCGGTAATGCCTTCGATCTTCTTCTCTTTGACCAGCTCGGCGATCTTCTCGATCAGACGCGCCTTGTTCAGCTGGTACGGCAGCTCGGTGACGACGATCTGCTGGCGGCCACCGACCTTGTCGATGTCTTCGACTTCGGAACGGGCACGCATGTAAATGCGGCCACGGCCGGTGCGGTAGGCCTCGATGATGCCCTGGCGGCCGTTGATGATGCCGGCAGTCGGGAAGTCTGGGCCAGGGATGAACTGCATCAGCTCATCGATGGTGACATCCGGGTTGTCGATCAGCGCCAGGCAGCCGTCGATGACCTCGCCGAGGTTGTGCGGCGGGATGTTGGTCGCCATGCCCACGGCGATACCGCTGGAACCGTTGACCAGCAGGTTGGGAATACGGGTCGGCATGACTGCCGGGATCTGCTCGGTGCCGTCGTAGTTGGGCACCCAGTCGACGGTTTCTTTGTGCAGGTCGGCCAGCAGCTCGTGCGCCAGCTTGGCCATGCGCACTTCGGTGTATCGCATGGCCGCGGCGTTGTCGCCGTCGACCGAACCGAAGTTGCCCTGGCCGTCGACCAGCAGGTAACGCAGCGAGAACGGCTGGGCCATACGCACGATGGTGTCGTAGACCGCAGTGTCGCCGTGCGGGTGGTACTTACCGATCACGTCACCGACCACACGGGCGGACTTCTTGTACGGTTTGTTCCAGTCGTTGCCCAGTTCGCTCATCGCAAAGAGAACGCGACGATGCACGGGCTTCAAGCCGTCACGCGCATCGGGCAGCGCTCGCCCGACAATCACGCTCATCGCGTAGTCGAGGTAAGACTGTCTCAGTTCGTCTTCGATATTGACCGGGAGGATTTCTTTGGCCAGTTCGCCCATGAGAAGCCTGATTCCTTTTTCTGGTGAAACTTCGCAGCGCCATCAAGGGCCGAACGAAGCTCGCCGTCGCGACGCGCAGTGCTGCGACGACTTACGACAAATCAATGAGTTGTGCCATGGATCTGCGCAAATTTGGCCGCCGTGATGGGCGGTCTTGGAAACTGCCGGATGTTATCACAAAGGCAGTGCGGGTGGGGAGATGTGGCAGGCCTTGACACTACAGGTTGTGCAAGGCTCATGCAGGAGCAGCCTTGCGCTGCGAAGAGGCCGATGCAAGCAGCAGAAATACCCGGCGCCGGTACTGGCCTCTTCGCAGCACAAGGCTGCTCCTACAGAGAAATGTGTAGCCACACCCCTCAGTGCAAACGCTTGCGGCACATCAACTGAGCCAGCTTGGCGGTATCCGGGCGTTCGACGATACCCTTCTCGGTCACGATCACGTCGATCAGGTCGGCCGGGGTCACGTCGAACACCGGGTTGAACACCTCCACCTGCGGCGCCACGCGGGTGCCGGCGTAATCCAGCAGCTCGTCTGCATCGCGCTCTTCAAGCGGGATGTCCTCGCCGGTGGCCAGGTTCAGGTCGATGCTGGTGCTCGGCGCCACGACCATGAAGCGCACGCCGTGGTGCATGGCACTGACCGCGAGCTGGTAGGTGCCGATCTTGCTCGCCACATCACCATTGGCCGCGATGCAGTCGGCACCGACCACGACCCAGGTGATGCCCTTGCTCTTCATCAGGTGGGCCAGGGCCGAATCGGCGCACAACGTCACCGGAATGCCCTCGTTGGCCAACTCCCAGGCGGTCAGGCGCGAGCCTTGCAGCCAGGGGCGGGTTTCGCCGGCATACACCCGCTCGACCATGCCCTCCAGGTAACCCGCGCGGATCACCCCCAGCGCGGTGCCAAAACCGCCACTGGCCAGGGCGCCGGCATTGCCGTAGGTGAGCAGGGTCTGGGCGTTGCCCTGATGGCGGCGAATCAGTTCGATGCCGTACTGGGCCATGGTCAGGTTGGCTTCACGGTCGCTTTCATGAATCGCTACCGCCTCAGCTTGCAGCGCGGCCAGCACGTCTTCTTCCGGGCGC
Source organism: Pseudomonas sp. LAIL14HWK12:I7 (assembly GCF_000483465.1). Lineage (NCBI taxonomy): Bacteria > Pseudomonadati > Pseudomonadota > Gammaproteobacteria > Pseudomonadales > Pseudomonadaceae > Pseudomonas > Pseudomonas sp. LAIL14HWK12:I7. The sequence goes on along the minus strand of NZ_KI519605.1, from coordinate 544,088 downwards.
AAGCGCTGCAGGCGCTCACGCATGCGGTTCAGCGCCCAGAACAGGTTAGCGGCGGTGGGCCGCGCCTCGGCCAGGCTGAGGAAGTCTTCTTCCAGGTCCTGCTCCCAGTCGCCGCCCTCGGCCAGGCGCTCTTCCAGGGCGAGGACCAGGCCGTAGGCCGCGGCAATGCCGATGGCCGACGCGCCGCGCACCGCCATGTCACGGATCGCGTTCACCACCTGCGCGACATTGTCGCAGGCCAGCCAGACCTCCTGCGCGGGCAGCAGGCGCTGGTCGAGCAGATGCAGAACGCCGCCTTGCCAGCGGATCGCGGTCACCTTCTCCGCCGCCAAAAGTCGCTCGCGCATCGCCTCTCCCCGTCGTTCGGATATCAAAAGCCGGCGATTATAGCGACCCTCGGGCTTGAGCGCTCGGGTATACTCCGGCCCAATTTAGCGAAGTTTCAGAGGACTCTTAAATGAGCAACGTCGACCACGCCGAAATTGCCAAGTTCGAAGCCTTGGCCCACCGCTGGTGGGACCGTGAAAGCGAGTTCAAGCCGCTGCATGAAATCAACCCGTTGCGCGTCAACTGGATCGACGAGCGGGTCGGCCTGGCTGGCAAGAAAGTGCTGGACGTGGGCTGCGGCGGCGGCATTCTCAGCGAATCCATGGCCCTGCGTGGCGCCTCGGTAACCGGCATCGACATGGGCGAGGCGCCGCTGGCAGTGGCCCAGTTGCACCAACTGGAGTCCGGCGTCGAAGTTGAATACCGTCAGATCACCGCCGAAGCACTGGCCGAAGAGATGCCTGGGCAGTTCGACGTGGTCACCTGCCTGGAAATGCTCGAGCACGTCCCCGACCCGTCGTCGGTGATTCGCGCTTGCTACCGCATGGTCAAGCCTGGCGGCCAGGTGTTTTTCTCCACCATCAACCGCAACCCCAAGGCCTACCTGCTGGCCATCGTCGGCGCCGAGTACATCCTGAAGATGCTGCCGCGCGGCACCCACGACTTCAAGAAGTTCATCCGCCCGTCCGAACTGGGCGCCTGGAGCCGTGTTGCCGGCCTTGAAGTCAAGGACATCATCGGCCTGACCTACAACCCGTTGACCAAGCACTACAAGCTTTGCAACGACGTGGACGTCAACTACATGATCCAGACCCTGCGCGAGGAATGAGCATGCGTTTGCGAGCAGTACTCTTCGACATGGACGGCACCCTGCTCGACACGGCGCCGGACTTCATCGCCATCTGCCAGGCCATGCTCGCCGAGCGCGGCTTGCCGGCCGTGGACGACAACCTGATTCGCGGGGTTATTTCCGGCGGTGCCCGTGCCATGGTCGCCACCACCTTCGCCATGGACCCCGAGGCTGAAGGCTTCGAGGCCCTGCGCCTGGAGTTTCTCGAGCGCTACCAGCGCGACTGCGCGGTGCACAGCAAGCTGTTCGACGGTATGGCAGAGCTGCTGGCCGACATCGAGAAAGGCAACCTGCTGTGGGGCGTGGTCACCAACAAGCCGGTACGTTTTGCCGAGCCGATCATGCAGCGCCTGGGCCTGGCCGAGCGCTCGGCGCTGCTGATCTGCCCGGACCACGTGAAAAACAGCAAGCCCGACCCCGAGCCGCTGATCCTGGCCTGCAAAACCTTGAACCTGGACCCGGCCAGCGTGCTGTTCGTCGGCGACGACCTGCGCGACATCGAGTCTGGCCGCGATGCCGGCACCCGCACGGCGGCGGTGCGCTACGGCTATATTCATCCAGAGGACAACCCGAACAACTGGGGTGCCGACGTGGTGGTGGACCACCCGCTGGAACTGCGCAAGGTGATCGACAGCGCGCTGTGCGGCTGCTGAGCCTCACTCCAAGCCCCTACCTTGTCCCTGTGGGAGCGGGTTTACCCGCGAAAGGGCCGGACCAGGCAGCTTGATTGCCTGACCTGACGCATTCGCGGGTAAACCCGCTCCCACAGGGTAAGGTGCCGCGCCAACGAACTCGAAGGACCACACAATGTTCGACTACACCGCCCGCCCCGACCTGCTGCAAGGCCGGGTCATCCTGGTCACCGGAGCCGGCCGCGGCATCGGTGCCGCCGCTGCCAAGGCCTATGCCGCGCTCGGTGCCACCGTGCTGCTGCTGGGGAAGACCGAGGCCAACCTCAACGAGGTCTACGACCAGATCGAGGCCGCTGGGCACCCGCAACCGGTGGTGATCCCGTTCAACCTGGAAACCGCCCTGCCCCACCAGTATGACGAGCTGGCAGTCATGATCGAAGACCAGTTCGGGCGCCTGGATGGCCTGCTCAACAACGCCTCGATCATCGGCCCGCGCACGCCACTGGAGCAGTTGTCGGGTGACAACTTCATGCGCGTGATGCACATCAACGTCGATGCCACCTTCATGCTCACCAGCACCCTGCTGCCGCTGCTCAAGCTGTCGGAGGACGCCTCGGTGGTGTTCACCTCCAGCAGCGTCGGGCGCAAAGGCCGGGCCTACTGGGGCGCCTACGGGGTGTCGAAGTTCGCTACCGAAGGCCTGATGCAGACCTTGGCCGACGAACTGGAAGGGGTTGCGCCGGTGCGCTCCAACAGCATCAACCCGGGCGCCACACGCACGGCGATGCGGGCCCAGGCTTACCCGAGCGAGAACCCGCAGAACAACCCGCTGCCTGAAGAGATCATGCCGGTGTACCTGTACCTGATGGGGCCAGACAGCACTGGGGTGAATGGGCAGGCGTTCAACGCCCAGTGATTTTGGGTGGCCTGTACTGGCCCTATCGCCGGCAAGCCGGCTCCGACAGGGGTTTCATTGCCTTCTGGCTTGGTGAAATTCTGTGGGAGCCGGCTTGCCGGCGATAGGGCCAGTACAGGGGGCCATCAACCCGCCGCCAACGCCGGCCGCACCCGCCCCTGCTGACGCCCTTCCAACTGCATGCAGCGCTCCAGGAACAGGTACATGCAGTCGTAACTCTTGCAGATCGCCCGGCGCAATTCGGTACGCAACCCCAGCGTCGGGTTCTCCCCCGCCAAGGTACAGATGATTTCCAGCGCCTCCCACGGGTGCGCATCGTCGTACTGCGCATGCATCTTCAGCCACTTCATGGCGCGCTTGCGCTGCTCCTCCGGGAAGCCTTGGGCGTAGGTGTCATTGGCGCACACCACCGCAGACCATTCCCCCGTCGCGCCTTCGATGGCGTAGTTGGTCGCCGCCATGGAAATCGCCAGGTTTTCGGTCGCACACACCCGCCAGCACCAGTCATTGAGCCCATTCAACTCTGGCGGCACCTCCTGTGCCTGCAGGTCATGCAGGTGAACGCCATGGGCATGGCACCAGTGCACCCAGTAGTCGGCATGGTTGAGCTCGACGCGGATGTTGCGCATCAACCAGCGCCGCGCCATGTCTTCGCCGGGGTGGCGGCCATAGCGGGTCTTGGTCAGGTTATGGGCCATGTACAGGGAGAACTGCTCGACCACTGGCCAGCCGCCAATCAGGTACTGGCGGATGGTCGAAGGCTTCAACTGGCCATCACGCAGGCGCTGGTAAAACTCATGCTCGACTACCCGGCGCTTGCTTTCGCGGCACTCTTCAATCAGTTGCTGGGCCCATTGAGGGTAACTGGCGGGGTCCATCAATGGCCCGATACGAACGAATGCATCAATCACTTTCAGCTCCTTGTTCCTTGTGATTTTTCGGACGTGTTGTGTCAGCGAAAGCCGCTGTCTAGCTAACGAAACGTGCCAGGTGCCCGCTGCAACAGAGGCCGTGCGGCGATCCGTTGGCGCTGCAGGCTGTCACAGGTGAACACCTGGGGCCGTTCGATCAGGTAGCCCTGGGCGTAATCCACGCCAATTTCCTGCAGGGCCTGTTCGATCAAGGGGGTTTCGACAAACTCGGCGATGGTCCGCTTACCCATGACATGGCCGATGTGGTTGATGACCTCGACCATGGCCCGGTTGACCGGGTCGTCGAGCATATCCTTGACGAAACTGCCGTCGATCTTGAGGAAATCCACAGGCAAATGCTTCAAATAGGCGAACGACGACATGCCGGCACAGAAGTCGTCGAGCGAGAACCGGCACCCCAGCCCTTTCAGTTCGTTGATGAAACGAATGGCACTGCCGAGGTTGGCAATGGCGCTGGTTTCGGTGATCTCGAAGCAGATCATGCGTGGCGGGATGGCGTACTCGACGAACAAGCGCTGCAAGTACTCGAGGAAGTTGTCGTCGCCGATGCTCGACCCCGACAGGTTGATCGCGCACATGGACAACGGCCCTTCGCGCCCTTCGTCCAGGCACTGGCGAATCACCTGGAACACATTGCGCACCACCCAGCGGTCAAGGGCGGTCATCAGGCCATAGCGCTCGGCGGCGGGGATGAAGCTGCTGGGCAGGATGGTGCGGCCGCTCTCGTCGTGCAGGCGCAGCAGAATCTCGATATGGCCAGGGCCTTCGATGGTCTTCAGCGCGGCGATTTCCTGGGCGTACAGGCAGAAGCGGTTTTCTTCCAGGGCCACGTGCAAACGCTGGATCCAGGCCATCTCGCCAAAGCGCATGGACAGCTCGCTGTCGTCGGCGTGGTACACCTGCACCCGGTTGCGGCCCTTTTCCTTGGCCATGTAGCAGGCCATGTCGGCGGCGCGCAGCGAGGCCTCCAGGGTACCGGGGGCCTGCGCCATGTTCACCAGGCCAATGCTCACGGTGGTGACGAACGGGCGCCCCTTCCACACAAAGTGCAGGCTCTGGACCATCTGGCGCAGTTGCTCGGCAATTCGCTCGGCCTGGTCCGGCGGGCAGTTTTCCAGCAGCACGCCGAACTCATCGCCACCCAGCCTGGCCAGGGTGTCCCCTTCGCGCAGCCCCGACTGCAATACGGCGCAAATATGGCGCAGCAACTCGTCGCCCGCCGCGTGGCCACAGGTGTCGTTGACCAGCTTGAACTGGTCGAGGTCGAGGAACATCAGTGAATGCCGCCCAGCCTGACGTGCCAGGCCGTTGAGCGCCTGCTCCAGGCGGTATTCGAACTCGCGGCGGTTGGCCAGGCCGGTCAAGGCGTCATGGGTCGCTTGCCAGGACAGGTTGGCGATGTACTGGCGCTCCTGGGTCATGTCGTGCAGCACCAGCACGATGCCGCTGACCTGCCCGTCATTGACAATGGGCGAGCCCACCAGGTTGATCGACACGGTGCTGCCGTCCAGGCGCTGGATCAACCGGGCATGCTCGGCGCCGCCCTTCAGGCTGCCACTGAGCACCTGCTCGACCAGGCTGCGGCCGTCCTCTTCGGCCTGCTCGTCCACTAGGCTGAACAGCGCCGAAAGTGGCAGCCCTTGGGCTTGGCCGGCCTGCCAGTGGGTAAGTTGCTCGGCCGCCGGGTTCATGTAGCCGATATAGCCATCGACATCGGTGGTGATGACCGCATCGCCAATCGCCTGCAGGGTGATCTGCGCCCGCTCCTTTTCGGCCTGCAGGGCACTGGCGAACGCCTGGCGCTGGGCCAGCAACTTGCTGGAGCGGCGCCAGGCAATGGTAATGAGGAACAAGGCAGTCAGCAGGTTGGTGATCAGCAGCACCTGCAGCAGCATGCGCGAACCCTCGCCCAGGGCATCGCTGAAAGCCCTGGCGGCCGGCGTCACACCTTCGTTGATGGCGACGATGCGGGCCTTCCAGTCGCTGATCGTGCCGGCATCGACCTGGCCACCGGCAAAGCCTGTGCGCATCTCGTCCGCCAGCACATCCAACTGGCCCAGGTAGCGGTCACCGATGTCCCAATAATCGATGGCCGTCTGCATGTAGCTGATGCTGCGGAAGTTGCGATAGAACCAGATGATGCGTTCGACGTCGTCGGGGTGGTTGCCCCCCTGCAACACGGCATCGCGCGCGGCGTTCAAGTCCGGATTGGGCTGGTCGAGCACTTCACGCAACTGGTGATCGCCATGGGGCACGGTGATGGCCTGGCGATAGCGCTGGTAAGTGCTTTCGTCGCGGTTGTCGGCGTACAGGTTGAGGTAGTAGATGGCGTCTTTCTGAGCCTTGGACCACAAGCTCTCGCCCGCGACATAGGCGCGTACCGCCGATAGCGTATAGAGGCTGAGACCGGCCAATGCCGCCTGGAAGATCACGACGGCAATGAAGGGCCAGATGATACCCAGCAGCTTCGGCGCTTCTAGAGTGCGATGTCCCTTCATGGAGTCCCTGTCACAGAGCAGATAAGGCTCGAATCAACCCAGACAAGCACAGCGTAGGCCATTTGCCATCTGCGTGGAGGGGTTTTTTATGACAAGGAATGGGGCGATTCGCACCGCCCGTAACAAGAGGCTCAGGTCTGCTGCAGATGCCCGTACAGCTTGGCGTACAAACCACCCTCGGCAATCAACTGCTGATGGTCGCCATCTTCGGCCACATGCCCGCCATCGAACACCAACACCCGGTCGGCCTGTTTCACGGCCGACAGGCGGTGGGCGATGATCAGCGTGGTGCGGCCGCTGAGGAAGCGCGCCAGGGCCTGGTGCAGGTTGTACTCGGTGGCAGCATCCAGCGCCGACGTGGCTTCATCGAGAATCACCACCTTGGGTTCGGCCAAAACCATCCGGGCAATCGCCAGCCGTTGCCGCTGCCCCCCGGACAGGCGCACACCGGAACGCCCGACCACGCTGTCCAGCCCTTGCGGCAAGGCGGCGATGGTGGCGTCCAACTGCGCAATGCGCAGCGCCTGCCAGCAGGCTTCGTCGCTGCACTCGCGGCCCATGGTCAAGTTGGCGCGCACGCTGTCGTTGAACAACGAAGGGTGCTGCAGCACCACCGCGACGTTTTCACGAAGGGTTTCCAGGCCGATTTCCTGCAGGCTGGCACCGCCAAAGCGGATGGTCCCCGCCTGGGCGCTGTACAGGCCAAGCAGCAGCTGCACCAAGGTGCTCTTGCCGCCACCGCTGGCGCCCACGATGGCCACCTTCTCGCCTGGGGCGATGGACAGGTCGAGGTGCTCGAGCACCGGCTCGTCGGCATAGGCGAAGCGCAGGTCGCGCACCTCGATGCCCACTGTTTCGCGGCCCACGAACGGGTCACTGGCCGCCGGGTACTGCGGCTCGTCGGCACGCGCCAGCAGCTCGTTGAGCCGGCTCAGGGCGCCACCGGCGGCGTAGTAGGCGTACTGCAGGTTGAGCAGTTGCTCCACCGGGCCGATCATGAACCACAGGTAGCTGAACACCGCCAGCATCTGGCCGATCGACAGGTCGGAAAACAGCACAGTGAGCATCGCCGCGGCGCGGAAGATATCGATGCCGAACTGGAACAACAAACCACTGGCGCGGCCGCTGGCATCGCTCTTCCATTGCGAGTCCACGGCGTAGTCACGCACCTCCCGGGCGCGCACGCCCAGGCGCCCCAGGAAATAGCCCTGGCGGTTGCCGGCGCGGATCTCCTGGATGGCGTCGAGGGTTTCCGACAGCGCCTGGGTAAAGCGCGCGGTGCTGTCGTTTTCGAGCTTTTTCAGGTGCTTGACGCGCTTGCCCAACTGCACGGTGAAGTAGATCACCAGCGGGTTGAACAGCAAAATCAGCAACGCCAGTTGCCAGTGCATCCAGATCAGGATGGCCGCCGTGCCGGTCAGGGTCAGCATGGCGACCAGGAAGCGGCTGAGGGTCTCGCCGACGAATTTGTCGAGGGTGTCCAGGTCGGTGACCAGGTGAGTGGTCACCGTGCCGCTGCCCAGGCTTTCGTATTCCTTGAGGGAAATCCGCTTGAGCCGTTCGATCAGCCGAATACGCAGGCGGTAGACGATGTCCTTGGCCAGCCCGGCAAACAGCTTGGCCTGCACCACGTTGAAGGCCAGGGCGGCCAGGCGCAGGCACAACGTCAGCGCCAGCATCAGGCCGATATAGCCGGCCGCGACCTGCCAGTTGGCCGGCAGCAGGTGGTTCATCCACTTCAGCGCGGCGTCGCCGTGGCCCAGCAGCACTTCATCCACCAGCAGCGGCAGCAGCAAGGGGATCGGCACGCTGCAGCACGCCGCGAGCACGGCAATCAGGTTGGCTGACCAGAGGTTTTTCTTGTGGTGCAGGGCCAGGCGGCGGATTTCCGCCCAGCTCAGTCGATCGGCCGCACTGTGGGGTTTCCCTGGCACAGGGTCGGGCGACCCGGGCACATCAAGCACAGGCAGCCTGCTGCAGCCAGCGGCCGAGCAAGGGTTGCAGGCGCTCCAGCGGCTGGTAGCCGTTGGTCAGCAGCGCCAGCTGGCCGTTGCGCTCGGCCAGCAGGGTGGGGAAACCGGCGATGCCCAAGTCTTGCGCCCATGCAATATCGGCTGCGGTGGCTACACGCGTGTCGGCGCGGGCAAAGGCCTCGGCAAACACCGCACGGTCGAAGCCCGCCTGTTCGGCCAGCTCAACCAGGTGCGGCGCGGTAGTCACGTCGACACCGGCCTCGTAGAACGCGCGCTGGATCAACGCCAGCAGTGGCCAGACGCGCTCGGCGTCCAGCTCACGGGCGGTGACCAGGGCGCGGCAGGCAGGTTCGGTGTCGTAGACAAAACCGTCAGGCATGGCGCCCTCGAAACGAAACGGCTGGCCAGTGGCGTCGGCCACCGCCTGCCAATGCTCGAGGATGTACTTGCGGGTCGACGCATCCAAGGCGCTGCCGCCGGTGCGCAGGCCGCCTGGCACCAGGTGGGTCGGCACGCCGGCTTCACGCGCCTGGGCGATCAGGGCCGTGGCCACCGGCGCAAAACCCCAGCACCAGGAGCACATAGGGTCCATCACATACAGCAGGCGTGCAGACATGCATCAGGCCTCGGCTTTGTAGTTGTAACCGATCGGGTGCGGCAGGTTGCGGGCCTTGGCCAGCTCGATCTGCTTCTGCCGGTCGATGGCGCTGCGGCGAGTTTTTTCGCTCAGGCTGTCCCAGCAGTGCGGGCAGCTGACACCTGGCGAATAGTGCTCGGACGCACGCTCCTCTGCGTTGATCGGGTGGCGGCAGGCATGGCACTGGTCGTACTCGCCTTCGCTCAGGTCATGGCGCACCGTGACGCGGTTGTCGAAGACGAAGCAGTCGCCGTCCCACAGGCTTTCTTCCTGAGGCACTTCTTCGAAGTACTTCAGGACGCCACCTTTAAGATGATAGACCGCCTCGAAGCCTTCACCGAGCATGTAGCTGGAGGCTTTTTCGCAACGGATACCGCCGGTGCAGAACATCGCCACTTTCTTGTGCTTGCTCGGGTCGAAGTTGGCCTTGATGTACTCGGGGAACTCGCGGAAGGTCTCGGTCTTGGGGTCGATGGCGCCCTTGAACGTGCCGATGGCCACTTCGTAGTCGTTGCGGGTATCGATCAGCAGCACTTCAGGGTCACTGATCAGGGCGTTCCAGTCCTTGGGCTCGACGTAGGTGCCCACCTGCTGGTTGGGGTCCACGCCCGGCACACCAAGGGTGACGATCTCTTTCTTCAGCTTGACCTTGGTGCGGTAGAACGGCTGTTCGTCGCAGTAGGATTCCTTGTGGTCGACATCCACCAGGCGCGGGTCGTTGCGCAGCCAGGCCAGCAGGCCGTCGATGCCTTCGCGGGTGGCCGACACGGTGCCGTTGATGCCTTCGTTGGCCAGCAGCAGGGTGCCTTTGACGTCATTGTCGAGCATGGCCTTGAGCAGCGGCTCGCGCAGCTCGACGTAGTCTTGCAGGGTGACGAATTTGTACAGCGCCGCGACGACGATCGGTTGTGACATGAACGTGAATCTCCAGGTGGTTGCCCTCGTAAGGGGCGGACCGGGGTAACAAAAACAGGGGGCTGCTTCGCAGCCCATCGCAGGCAAGCCAGCGCCCACAGGTACAGGGTGTGGGAGCTGGCTTGCCTGCGATGGGCCGCAAAGCGGCCCCCTTTGGGATTGTTGCGGATTCTACCAGAACGCTAGAAAGGATTCAGTGCCCGCCGCCCGCACACACCGGCGAGGCCGGTGCGGCCCCGACCTTGGCCCACTCTTCAGCGGTGTAGGTGTGGATCGCGAGGGCGTGGATCTGGCCCATCAGCTCGCCCATGGTGGCGTAGACCTTCTGGTGACGCTTGACGCTGTTCAGCCCGGCAAACTGCTCGCTGACGATCACTGCCTTGTAGTGGGTCTCCTGACCACGACTGTGCATGTGACTTTCATTGAGCACTTCCAGGTGTTGCGGCGCCAGCGCGGCCAGTTGTTGCTCGATGCGGTGCTGCATGCTCATCACGCGTTACTCACTTCTTGGCGGGGGCGGCGGCCTTGCCAGCGTTCGGGTCAAGCTCTTTGGTCATGTCTTCGAGCAGCTTGTTGACCACCGGTACCGCAGGCTCCAGGCTCTGCTGGGTCAGCTGGGCCGACTGCTGGGTAACCTTAGGCATTTCGCGCAGGACTTTCTTGCCCAGCGGCGACTCGTAGAACTTGACCAGGTCCTTGAGCTCGGCCTCGGTGAAGGTGGCGGTGTACAGGTCGACCATTTTCGGCTTCAGCTTGTTCCAGCCGATGGCGCTGTCCAGGGCGGCGTTGGCCTTGGCCTGGTAGCTTTGCAGCACCGGTTGCTTGGACGCAGGCGCCTTGGTTTGGGCGAAGCGCTGGGCGAACATTTGTTGGACCTGCATATAGACCGGGGTGCCCAGCTTGTCGGCGTTGGCCAGGGTCAGGAATTTCTCGGCGGCAGCGTTGTGACTGGCGGTGGCAGCGAGTACCTGACCGCTGGCACAGGCCAGGGCGACGGCGGCACAAAGGACACGGAGACGGGTCATTGCATTTCCTTCAAGAGAGGGAGGCGGGTACCTCAGAGTAGAGCATTCTGCGCTGTGGTGGCGATGTGCTCAAGTGGGCACGACGAGCGAGGGAACCGCGCTGTCGAATCAGGGCCTAAACTGCGATTTCGAACCACAAAGGAGTGAGCGCAGAATGAGCCGTATCGAGACAGACAGCCTGGGCCCGGTCGAAGTTCCTGAGGGCGCCTATTGGGGTGCGCAGACCCAGCGGTCGCTGATCAACTTCGCCATAGGCAAGGAACGCATGCCGCTCGCGGTGCTGCACGCCCTGGCGCTGATCAAGAAAGCCGCGGCACGGGTCAACAACCGCAACGGCGACCTGCCGGCCGATATCGCCCGGCTGATCGAGCAGGCCGCCGACGAAGTGCTCGACGGCCAGCATGACGATCAGTTCCCGCTGGTGGTCTGGCAAACCGGCAGCGGCACCCAGAGCAACATGAACGTCAACGAAGTCATCGCCGGGCGCGCCAACGAACTGGCCGGCAAGGGCCGTGGCGGCAAGACGCCCGTGCACCCCAACGACCACGTCAATCGCTCGCAGAGTTCCAACGACTGTTTCCCCACCGCCATGCACATTGCCGCGGCCCAGGCGGTGCATGAAAAACTGCTGCCGGCGATCGCCGAGTTGTCCTCGGGGTTGGCCGAACTGTCGGCGCGCCACCTCAAACTGGTCAAGACCGGCCGTACGCACATGATGGACGCCACGCCGATCACCTTCGGCCAGGAGGTCTCGGCCTTCGTTGCCCAGCTCGATTACGCCCAGCGCGCCATTCGCGCCACCCTGCCCCCAGTCTGCGAACTTGCCCAGGGCGGCACGGCCGTCGGTACCGGCCTGAACGCGCCACACGGCTTTGCCGAAGCCATCGCGGCCGAGCTGGCGGCCCTTTCCGGATTGCCATTCGTCACCGCGCCCAACAAATTCGCCGCCCTTGCCGGCCATGAACCGCTGACCAGCCTGGCGGGGGCGCTGAAGACCCTGGCCGTGGCCTTGATGAAAATTGCCAATGACCTGCGCCTGCTTGGCTCCGGCCCCCGCACGGGGCTGGCGGAAGTGCGCCTGCCGGCCAACGAGCCGGGCAGCTCGATCATGCCCGGCAAGGTCAACCCGACCCAGTGCGAGGCACTGTCCATGCTGGCCTGCCAGGTGCTGGGCAACGACGCGGCGATCGGTTTTGCTGCCAGCCAAGGCCACTTGCAGTTGAACGTGTTCAAACCGGTGATCATCCACAACCTGCTGCAGTCGGTTGAACTGCTGGCTGATGGCTGCCGCAACTTCCAGCAGCACTGCGTGGCCGGGATCGAGCCGGATGCCGAGCAGATGGCGGCGCACCTGGAGCAAGGGTTGATGCTGGTGACGGCATTGAACCCGCATATTGGCTATGACAAGGCAGCGGAAATTGCCAAGAAGGCGTATGCCGAGGGCACGACCTTGCGCGAGGCGGCGTTGGCGTTGAAGTACCTGACCAATGAACAGTTCGATCAGTGGGTCAGGCCGGAAAACATGCTGGCGCCGGGCGGTAAAGGCTGACCCGATCCCCCCTCCCCTGTAGGAGCAGCCTTGTGCTGCGAAGAGGCCGGTGCAAACACAGTGATTTTTCGCTATTTTCACTGGCCTCTTCGCAGCACAAGGCTGCTCCTACACCAGCACAAGGCTGGTCCAAGGACGGTGGCTAGCGCATGCTATTGATGGACCTGCGCCAACCGTGCCTTTCTGGCGCGCCAACCGGCAACCAACGAAGGCCCCAGCGCCACCAGCGCCGACCCCAGCACCACCGTCACCGCCCCCAGATACCCCAGGGCATTGATGTCCTCGGCATGCACATAGTCGGGCCACACCCAGGCCGCCAGCGCCACCGCCACAAAGGTCACCAACGGCGTCAACGCCAGCGTCGCGCTTACCCTTGAGGCCTCCCAGTGCGCCAGTGCCTCGGCAAAGGCGCCATACGCCACCAGGGTATTCAGGCAGCAAGCCAACAGCAGCCAGCCTTGCAGCGGCGTCAGTTGCAACGCTTCCAGTGGATGCACCCAAGGCGTGAGCAGCGCGGCGCAGCTCAGGTAAATCACCATCATCACCTGCTGCGAATGCCATGCCGTCAGCAGCTGCTTCTGGCTCAAGGCGTAGAACACCCAGATGCTGGTCGCCAGCAAAATGGTCAGCACGCCAGTGGTGTAGGTGCCGAGTGAGGTCAGCAGCTCTTCCAGACGCTGGTTGAAGAACAGCCCGAAACCGCCGATCAACACCACCAGGCCCAGCCCCTGCCCCAGGCTGAAGCGCTCCTTGAACACGAACACGCTGGCCACCAGCAATAGCACCGGGCCTACCTGCACCACCAGTTGCGCGGTACCAGGGCTAAGCAGCTTGAGGCCGATCAGGTAGAGCACGTAGTTGCCCATCAGGCCAAGCACGGCCACGGCCACCAACCCCTTGCCCTTGGGCCCGAGCTTGCCGAACGAGGGCAACTGGCGCTTGGCCCCCAGCCAGGCGAACAACAGCCCGCCAGACACCAACAGGCGGTACCAGGTGACGGTGACCGGGTCCATCACCTGCAGCACCTGCTTGAGCTTGATCGGCAGGATGTCCCACAGCAGCGCGGTCAGAAGTGCCAACAGCAGGCCATAGACCCAGCGTCCGGAAGTGGTGTGCATAAAGCCCTCGATCAAGCCCGTGTTGGGGGTGCTTGGATTCTACGGGCTTGGCGGCTGGCGCGGGGCTAAGTGCCGGGAAAAGAATTCATCAGGTCATTCCACCGCGGCATGGCTGGACGGGCAGTCCGAAAGGGCCGCTGCGCGCCCCATCGCCGGCAAGCCGACTCCCACAGATACACCGCCTGCTGAGATTCACGCCCCACCTGTGGGAGCCGGCTTGCCGGCGATGGGCTGCACAGCAGCCCCAATGACCAACGGGCACAGGTGGCTATTTCTTGTCCTTGGCAAACGCTGCTTCCAGCGCCTCGTTGATGGTGCGCAGCACCTTCACCCGGGCCCAGCGCTTGTCATTGGCCTCAACCAGTGTCCATGGCGCGATCTCGCTGCTGGTGCGGTCGACCATGTCGCCCACGGCCTCGGTATACAGGTCCCACTTTTCGCGGTTGCGCCAGTCGTCCTCGGTGATTTTGTAGCGTTTGAAGGGGATCTGCTCACGCTCTTCGAAACGCTCCAGCTGGGTCTGCTGGTCGATCGCCAACCAGAACTTGACCACCACCACACCGGCATTCACCAACTGCTCTTCAAAATCGTTGATCTCGCTGTAGGCACGCATCCAGTCGGCCGGGCTGCAGAACCCCTCGACCCGCTCCACCAGCACCCGCCCATACCAGGAGCGGTCGAAGATAGTGAACTTGCCCCGCGCCGGGATGTGCCGCCAGAAACGCCACAGGTACGGTTGCGCGCGTTCGTCTTCGCTGGGCGCGGCAATGGGCACGATGCGGTACTGGCGTGGGTCCAGCGCCGCCGCCACGCGGCGGATCGCGCCGCCCTTGCCAGCCGCGTCGTTGCCTTCGAACACCGCCACCAGGGCATGCCGGCGCATGTGCTTGTGGCGCAGCAGGCCGGCCAGGCGTGCCTGCTCGGTAACCAGTTGTTCCTGGTAATCCTGCTTGTCCAGGCGCAGGGTCATGTCCAGGGCACCGATCAAGCTGCGCTGGTCAATGCTGCGACCCAACGGCGCGACGTTGCCCTGGTGCTTGCCCTTGGGGTTGTTGGCGAGGGCGGCTTGCAGGCCGTCCAGCAGAATGCGCCCCACCGCCAGGCTGCGGTAGTAAGGGTCGACCCCCTCGACCACGTGCCAGGGCGCGTAGTCACGGCTGGTGCGGCGAAGCACCCGCTCGCCAAAGCGCACGAAACGGTCGTAGGTCTCGGACTGCTGCCAGTCCAGCGGGCTGATGCGCCAACTGTGCAGCGGGTCGTCCTTGAGCGCCTTTAGGCGGGCTTTCATCTGTTTCTTGGACAGGTGGAACCAGAACTTGATGATCAGCGCGCCTTCGTCGCACAGCATCTGCTCCAGGCGTTCGGCACCGGTGATGGCTTGGTCGAGCACGGCGTCCTTGAACACCCCATGCACACGGCCCTGCAGCATCTGGCTGTACCAGTTGCCAAAAAACACGCCCATCCGCCCTTTCGGCGGCAAGGCCCGCCAATAGCGCCAGGCCGGTGGCCGGGCGAGTTCTTCGTCGGTCTGCTGGTCGAAGGTGAGCACATCGATCATGCGCGGGTCCATCCACTCATTGAGCAGCTTGACCGTCTCGCCCTTGCCGGCGCCTTCGATGCCATTGATCAGCACGATCACCGGGAAGCGCGCCTGCTGCTTGAGCTCGTACTGGGCTTCGAGCAGCGCCTCGCGCAGGGCGGGCACTTCGGCGTCGTAGGTCTCCTTGTCGATGCTGTGACCGATTTCAGCGGATTCGAACATGCAGTGGCTCCTTCATTGGATAACCAAGACTAGCGGATTTGTGCTGGGGCTGTGTTCGTGCAACCAGCGTAAAAACCGCAGATGGCATAAAATCCCGCATCCGCTGCAACCGAGCCCACCATGTCCACCCTCCTCCAACATGCCCAGATCGACTGGGACGACCAGGGCCGCCCCCATTCGCGGCAGTACGACGACGTGTACTTCGCCGTCAACGAAGGCATCGAAGAAACCAAACACGTCTTCCTCGGCCAGACCCGCCTGGCCGAGCGTTTCGCCGACCTAACGCCGCACACCTGCCTGGTGATCGGCGAAACCGGTTTCGGCACCGGCATGAATTTTTTCTGCGCCTGGCAGTTATTCGACCAGCACGCCCACGCCGACGCCCGCCTGCATTTCGTCAGTGTCGAAAAATACCCGCTCGGCCACGACGACATGGCCCGGGCAGTGCGCCTGTGGCCAGAGCTGGCGGCCTATACCGAGCCACTGCTTGAGCAGTACGTGGCTGTGCACCCAGGGTTTCAGCAGTTCACCTTCGCCAACGGCCGGGTGACCCTGACCCTGCTGATCGGCGATGTGCTCGAGCAGTTGCCGCAGCTTGATGCACGCATCGACGTGTGGTTCCTCGACGGCTTCGCCCCGGCCAAGAACCCCGACATGTGGACCCCAGAGCTGTTCGCGCAACTGGCGCAGCTGTCACACCCAGGCACCGTACTGGGCACGTTCACCACCACCGGCTGGGTGCGGCGCAGCCTGGTCGAGGCCGGCTTCGCCATGAAGAAGGTGCCGGGCATTGGCAAAAAGTGGGAGGTGATGAGCGGTGCCTACACCGGGCCGACCGCCCTGCGTAAACAGCTGCCCTGGTATGGCCGCCCGCGCCGTGCTGCGGGGCCACGCGAGGCGCTGGTGATCGGTGCCGGGCTGGCGGGCAGTGCCAGTGCCGCGAGCCTGGCCAGGCGTGGCTGGCAGGTCACGGTACTGGAGCGCCATGCGGCGCCTGCTCAGGAAGCCTCCGGCAACCCACAAGGGGTGCTGTACCTCAAGCTGTCTGCCCATGGTACGGCCCTTTCACAGATGATCCTGGCCGGCTTCGGCTACACCCGGCGCCAGCTAGCGCACTTGCAGCGCGGCCGCGACTGGGATGCTTGCGGGGTGCTGCAGTTGGCGTTCGACAGCAAGGAGGCCGAACGCCAGGGCAAACTGGCCGAGGCGTTCGACCACGACCTGCTGCACGCACTTGACCGTGACCAGGCCGAAGCCATCGCCGGGGTGGCATTACCCGCAGGTGGCCTGTTCTATCCGGAAGGCGGCTGGGTACACCCGCCGGCCTTGTGCCAGGCGCAGTTGCAACACCCCAGGATCCAGCTTCGGGTGCACCATGAGGTGATCGAACTGCGCAAGGTCGATCACCTGTGGCAGGCCTGGGACGGCGAACGCTTGCTGGCCAGCGCGCCGCTGGTGGTGTTGGCCGGTGCTGCCGACGTGCGGCATTTCGCGCCCTGCGCACAGCTGCCGCTCAAGCGCATCCGCGGGCAGATCACCCGCCTGCCGGCCACCGACAGCAGCCGCGCCCTGCGTACGGTGGTGTGTGCGGACGGCTATGTGGCGCCGCCGCGCGAGGGCGAACACACCCTGGGCGCCAGCTTCGACTTCCACAGTGACGACCTGGCGCCGACCGTTGCCGAGCACAAGGGCAACCTGGCGCTGCTGGACGATATTTCTGTGGACCTGGCCCAGCGCCTGGACACCGCTGCACTCGACCCTGAGCAGTTGCAGGGCCGGGCGGCGTTTCGCTGCACCAGCCCGGATTACCTGCCAATCGTCGGGCCCATGGCCGACCCGCAGGCGTTTACCGAAGCCTTCGCCGTGCTGGGCAAGGACGCGCGGCAGGTGCCGGAGGTGGAATGCCCTTGGCTCGATGGGCTGTATGTGAACAGCGGGCATGGGTCGCGGGGGTTGATCACGGCCCCGCTGTCGGGCGAATTGATTGCGGCCTGGGTGTGCGGGGAGCCGCTGCCGGTACCACGGGCGGTGGCTGAGGCGTGCCATCCGAACCGGTTTGCCTTGCGCAGGTTGGTTCGGGGTAAGTGATAGGGCTGGGGTGCATGGCTGGGGATAGGTTGCGCCTTTGAGATCGAGCGCCGCTTGCGCGACGCTTCGCAGCACAAGGCTGCTCCTACCTCTTTTTCGGGCCAGTCACGCCTGTGAAGGCGGCGCGCGACCCCTTGTTTGTCCGGCTCGATATCGCGCCATACACCTGTAGGAGCAGCCTTGTGCTGCGAAGCGTCGCGCAAGCGGCGCTCGATCTCACCGGCGCAACAAATGCCAAACCAAACACCCAGCACCCTCCCCCATATAACAGATCGTTCTAAAACTCCTACAAACCTCACCGGTCAGTTCCTTACGGCGCCCTGATTCTGGGCACCGCCTCCCCAACGGAAAAACCGGTAAGGACTTATGTGCGGATTAGCAGGAGAGTTACGTTTCACCCCCCTCGACCAACCCCCTCGCCCGGCCGACCTGGCCGCGGTGGAGCGCATCACCCACCATCTGGCGCCTCGTGGCCCGGACGCTTGGGGCTTCCATAGCCAGGGCCCGATCGCCCTCGGCCACCGCCGGCTGAAAATCATGGACTTGTCCGACGGTTCGGCTCAGCCGATGGTCGACAACACCCTCGGCCTGTCGCTGGCCTTCAACGGCGCCATCTACAACTTCCCCGAACTGCGCCAGGAGCTGCAAGACCTGGGTTACACGTTCTGGTCCGATGGCGACACCGAAGTGCTGCTCAAGGGCTACCACGCCTGGGGCGCGGCCTTGCTGCCCAAGCTCAATGGCATGTTCGCCCTGGCCATCTGGGAGCGCGATAACCAGCGCCTGTTCCTGGCCCGCGACCGCCTTGGCGTCAAACCGCTGTACCTGTCGCGCAACGGCGAGCGCCTGCGCTTTGCCTCGACCCTGCCTGCCCTGCTCAAGGGCGGCGACATCGACCCGATGATCGACCCGGTAGCGCTCAACCACTACCTGAACTTCCACGCCGTGGTACCCGCGCCGCGCACGCTGCTGGCCAATGTGCAAAAGCTTGAGCCGGGCACCTGGATGCGCGTCGACCGCCACGGCGAAATCGAACGCCAGACCTGGTGGCAGTTGCAGTACGGCGCCCACCCCGACGAGCGTGAACTGGACCTCGAAGGCTGGACCACCCGCGTGCTCGACGCCACCCGTGATGCCGTGGCGATCCGCCAGCGTGCTGCGGTGGACGTTGGCGTGCTGTTGTCTGGCGGGGTCGATTCCAGCTTGCTGGTCGGCCTGCTGCGTGAAGCCGGTGTGGACGACCTGTCGACCTTCTCCATCGGCTTCGAAGATGCCGGCGGCGAACGCGGCAACGAGTTCGAGTACTCCGACCTGATCGCCCGCCACTACGGCACCCGCCACCACCAGTTGCGCATCGCCGAACATGAAATCATCGACCAGCTGCCGGCCGCCTTCCGCGCCATGAGCGAACCGATGGTCAGCCATGACTGCATTGCCTTCTACCTGCTGTCGCGGGAAGTGGCCAAGCACTGCAAAGGCGTGCAAAGCGGCCAAGGTGCCGACGAACTGTTCGCTGGCTACCACTGGTACCCACAGGTGGAGGGCGCCGAGGATGCCTTTGGCGCCTACCGCGACGCGTTCTTCGACCGCAGCCACGCCGAGTACCGTGACACCGTGCAAGCCCCTTGGCTGCTGGAAAGCGATGCCGCCGGCGACTTTGTCCGCGAACACTTCGCCCGCCCTGGCGCCAGCGACCCGGTCGACAAGGCCCTGCGCCTGGACAGCACGGTGATGCTGGTCGACGACCCGGTCAAGCGGGTCGACAACATGACCATGGCCTGGGGCCTGGAAGCGCGTACGCCGTTCCTCGATTACCGCCTGGTGGAACTGTCGGCACGCATCCCGGCACGCTTCAAGCTGCCCGATGGCGGCAAACAGGTGCTCAAGCAGGCCGCCCGACGGGTCATCCCGCATGAGGTGATCGACCGCAAGAAGGGCTACTTCCCGGTCCCAGGCCTGAAGCACCTGGAAGGCGCGACGCTGGGTTGGGTGCGCGAACTGCTGACCGACCCCAGCCAAGACCGAGGGCTGTTCAACCCGGCCATGCTCGACCGCTTGCTGAGCAACCCGCATGGCCAGTTGACGCCGCTGCGAGGCTCCAAGCTGTGGCAGCTGGCGGCGCTCAACCTGTGGCTGAGCGAACAAGGAATCTGACCGATGAAAGCCCACGAAATCGCCTACGGCCAGCGCCTGCTGCGCGGCCAGGCACCGTCCTACGAGCGTTTGCAGGCGCGCCTGGCCGGCGATGGCAGCGAGCCCCACGACCAGCCACGTGCCGTGCACTGTGGTTGGGGCCGGCTGCTGATCGGCCATACCTACCCAGACCCCGTTTCACTCGCCGAGCAATTGCTGGACGAGCGCCACGGCGAGCGCGACATTGCCCTGTACGTGGCCGCGCCGCAGCAGGTACTGGCGCAGGCGCCGCAGCAGTTGTTTCTCGACCCCTCCGACACCCTGCGCCTGTGGTTTACCGACTACCGCCCGGCGCAGCGGGTGTTTCGCGGTTTTCGCGTGCGGCGGGCGCAAAACCTGGGGGACTGGCAGGCGATCAATACCCTTTACCAAGCGCGCGGCATGTTGCCGGTCGACCCTGACCGGCTCACGCCACGTCACCTCGGCGGCCCGGTTTACTGGCTGGCCGAGGATGAAGACAGCGGCGCGGTGATCGGTAGCGTCATGGGCCTTAACCATGCCAAGGCGTTTGATGACCCCGAGCACGGCAGCAGCCTGTGGTGCCTGGCCGTGGACCCGCACTGCACCCGCCCTGGCGTGGGTGAAGTGCTGGTGCGCCACCTGATCGAGCACTTCATGAGCCGCGGCCTGGCCTACCTGGACCTGTCGGTGCTGCATGAC
Source organism: Pseudomonas sp. LAIL14HWK12:I7 (assembly GCF_000483465.1). Taxonomy (NCBI): domain Bacteria; kingdom Pseudomonadati; phylum Pseudomonadota; class Gammaproteobacteria; order Pseudomonadales; family Pseudomonadaceae; genus Pseudomonas; species Pseudomonas sp. LAIL14HWK12:I7. The sequence goes on along the minus strand of NZ_KI519605.1, from coordinate 524,013 downwards.
AACCGCCAGGCCAAGCGCCTGTACGAGAAACTCGGGTTTCGCAACCTGCCGACCTTCGCCGTCAAGCGCAAGAACGGCATCAACGAACGCCTGTTCCTCGGCCCCGGCCCTGAAGCAGGGCTTAACCCTTATGCACGGATCATTGTCGACGAGGCGCTGCGCCGCGGTATCGAAGTGCAGGTCGAAGACGCCGCAGGCGGGCTGTTCACCTTGAGCCTGGGCGGGCGTCGCATTCGCTGCCGTGAGTCGCTAAGCGACCTGACCAGCGCTGTGACCATGACCCTGTGCCAAGACAAGTGCCTGACCCAGCGAGCACTGAGCAACGCCGGGCTGCGTGTACCAGCGCAGCAACTGGCGGGCAACGCCGACGACAACCTGGCGTTTCTCGACGAGCATGGCGCAGTGGTGGTCAAGCCGGTGGATGGCGAACAAGGCCAAGGGGTGGCGGTGAACCTCACCACCCTTGAAGAGCTCACCCACGCAGTGGCCCACGCCAAGCAGTTCGACAGCCGTGTACTGCTGGAGAGCTTCCATGCCGGCCTTGACCTGCGCATCGTGGTGATCGGCTTTGAAGTGGTGGCAGCTGCCATACGCCACCCGGCCCAGGTAGTGGGTGATGGCAAGCACGACATCCGCGCGCTGATCGAAGCCCAGAGCCGCAGGCGCCAGGCCGCGACCGGCGGTGAAAGCCGCATCCCGCTTGACGATGAAACCGAGCGCACCCTGCGCGCGGCGGGGCTGGGCTATGACGACGTGCTACCTGCCGGCCAACGCCTGGCGGTGCGGCGTACTGCCAACCTGCACACCGGTGGCACCCTTGAGGACGTGACCGAGCGCCTGCACCCCGTGCTGGCCGATGCGGCGGTGCGCGCGGCACGGGCGCTGGAAATTCCGGTGGTGGGGTTGGACTTCATGGTGCGTGATGCCGAACAGGCGGAGTACGTGATCATCGAGGCCAACGAACGCGCCGGCCTGGCCAATCATGAACCGCAGCCGACGGCTGAGCGGTTCATCGACTTGTTGTTCCCGCATAGCCGGGGATTGGCGTAAATCAATGATGGCCCTTTCGCGGGGCAAGCCCGCTCCCACAGGTTTCAGGTTTACGTGTGGGAGCGGGCTTGCCCCGCGAAGAGGCCAGTAAGGAGTACCCATGTCCGAACACCACCCCGAACCCGATCTCGACTACCTCAAACGCGTCCTGCTGGAGATGCTCGCCATCCCCAGCCCCACCGGCTTCACCGACACCATCGTGCGCTACGTGGCCGAACGCCTGGATGAGTTGGGCATCCCCTTCGAGCTGACCCGCCGTGGCACCATCCGCGCCACCCTCAAAGGCCGGCAAAGCTCACCCGACCGCGCCGTTTCCGCGCACCTGGACACCATCGGCGCCAGCGTGCGTCAGTTGCAGGACAACGGCCGCCTGGCGCTGGCGCCGGTGGGCTGCTGGTCGAGCCGCTTTGCCGAGGGCAGCCGGGTCAGTGTGTTCACCGACACCGGCGTGTTCCGCGGCAGCGTGTTGCCGCTGATGGCCAGCGGGCATGCGTTCAACACCGCCATCGACCAGATGCCTATCAGTTGGGACCACGTCGAAGTGCGCCTGGATGCCTACTGCGCGACCCGCGCCGATTGCGAAGCCCTGGGGGTCTCGATCGGCGATTTCGTCGCCTTCGACCCGTTGCCAGAGTTCACTGAAAGCGGCCACATCAGCGGCCGCCACCTGGACGACAAAGCGGGCGTAGCCGCATTGCTGGCGGCGCTCAAGGCAGTGGTGGAAAGTGGCCGACAGCCACTGATCGACTGCCACCCGCTGTTCACCATCACCGAAGAAACCGGCTCCGGCGCGGCAGGTGCCCTGCCCTGGGACGTCAGCGAATTCGTCGGCATCGACATTGCCCCGGTGGCGCCAGGCCAGGCCTCCAGCGAGCATGCGGTGAGCGTGGCCATGCAGGACTCTTCGGGGCCTTACGATTACCACCTGTCGCGTCACCTGCTGAAGCTGGCCGGCGACCACGATTTGCCGGTCAGGCGCGACCTGTTCCGTTACTACTTCAGCGATGCCCACTCGGCGGTGACGGCGGGGCATGACATCCGGACCGCGCTGGTGGCGTTTGGCTGCGATGCCACGCACGGTTACGAGCGCACGCATATCGACAGCCTGGCGGCGCTGAGCCGGTTGCTGTCAGCGTATTTGTTGAGCCCACCGGTGTTTGCCAGTGATTCGCAGCCAGCCAATGCCTCGCTCGAGCGCTTCAGCCATCAGCTGGAGCACGATGCGCAGATGGAGAGCGATACGCGGGTGCCGGCGGTGGATAGCTTGGTTGGGAATAAGGGCTGATAGTTTGGGGCCGCACAGCGGCCCCAAATGCGCGAACGTTTCGCGTAGCATGCCCACACTCAACCCCCAGAATCGCCCGCCATGCTAATCCCCTACGACCAACTGCAAGCCGACACCCTGACCCTGCTGATCGAGGACTTCGTCACCCGCGACGGTACCGACAACGGCGACGACACCCCCCTCGAAACCCGCGTATTGCGGGTGCGCCAGGCGTTGGCCAAGGGCCAGGCGTTCATCCTGTTCGACCCGGAAAGCCAGCAATGCCAGCTCCTGGCCAAACATGATGTGCCACGCGAGCTGCTCGACTGACGCCCTCACGCGCCACGCCCCTTGCGCACCTCCCCCTCCTTGATGCGCTTGTACACCTCGGCGCGGTGCACCGGCACCTCGCGGGGCGCACTCACCCCAAAACGCACCATCCCGTCCCGCGTCTCGACCACCATGATGCGGATGTCATCGCCAATGGTGATGACTTCGCCTACTTCGCGCCCTATTACCAGCATGATCCGATCCTCCAGCGTAAGGGAAAACCGGAGCGTGCCTCGGGTACTTAAGGCTACTCAATAGTTCCAGGGCAATTCAGAAGCAACCTACATCCATGGGTAATTTCCCCTACAGACAGATCATCGCGCAGGCGCCTTGGCACGCATTTTCACCGCCATGTCGGCCATCTCGTCATACAGCCGCTCAGGTGCCTCGCGCTTGAGCTGCCACGCCTGGCGCCCGGCCTCGTGGGGCAAGATCAGAAACTCGCCGACAGCCACTCGCCGGTGGATGTACTCGGCGATATCGACCGCGCTGATCGGCGAGCCCTCCAGCAGCTTGCCGACCTGGGCCTTCATGGCCGGGTTCGGGCCACGGAACGAATCCAGCAGGTTGGTCTGGAAGAACGACGGGCACACCACGTGCACCGCCACCTGCACTTGGCGCAATTCCACCAGCAGGCTTTCCGACAGGGCCAGCACACCGGCCTTGGCGACGTTGTAGTTGCTCATGCCCGGGCCCTGCATCAGCGCGGCCATCGAGGCGATGTTGATGATCCGCCCTTGGCTGCGCTCCAGCAGCGGGAGGAAGGCCTTGCAGCCCTTGACCACGCCCATGAGGTTGACCGCGATTTGCCAGTCCCAGTCCTCAAGCGACAACTCGGCGAAAAAGCCGCCCGAGGCGACACCGGCGTTGTTGACGATTACATCGATGCCGCCAAAGCGCTCTTCGCAGGCCTGGGCCAGCGCCGTGAGCTGGCTGTAGTCGCGCACATCACAGCGCTGGATAAACCCGTCGCCACCGGCTTGCCGGGCCAGTTCCAGCGTTTCGCGCAGGCCGGCCTCGTTGACATCGGCCAACGCCAGGCGCCAGCCCTCGCGTGCCCAGCGCAGGGCGATCTCGCGGCCGAGGCCGGACCCGGCGCCGGTGATCATGATGCGGTTTTGCATGGTGGCAGGCCTTGTGCTGATGGGTTGTCAGGCGAGTCTAATCAAGGCATTGCCGAGAGGGAGGGTCCATCAGGGTAGTGAATGAAAGGGCATGACCAAGCGGTCAGTACCGAACAAATGGAATCTTTAGCCAAGCGCACCGGTCCGATTTAACAAGAGGCCAGCAGTCCGAGGCCCTTGACCCCTAACCACGCAAGGACTCCGCCATGACCACGATCCTCATCATCATCCTGATCCTGCTGCTGATTGGTGGCTTACCCGTCTTCCCACACTCGCGCAGCTGGGGCTATGGCCCTTCCGGCATTATCGGCGTGGTGTTGGTGATTCTGCTGGTGCTGTTGCTGCTAGGCATGATCTAGCCGGCCAAGCATGAAAAAACCGCGATACGGGCATCACCCGTATCGCGGTTTTTTTAGGCCTCAGCGGTCAGTGCGAAACCGCACCGGAAGCGCCCAGGCCGGTTTGCGAACGTACAAACTGCGGGAAGAACAGTGCACGTTCGTTCTCAGCCGCCTTGGACTTGTCGGTGACCGAGAAGAACCAGATACCGACGAAGGCAATCAGCATCGAGAACAGCGCCGGGTACTCGTACGGGTAGATCGCCTTCTCGTGGCCGAGGATCTGTACCCAGATGGTTGGGCCTAGGATCATCAGGCCCACTGCACTCACCAGGCCCAGCCAGCCGCCGATCATGGCGCCGCGGGTGGTCAGTTTCTTCCAGTACATCGAAAGCAGCAGTACCGGGAAGTTGCAGCTGGCAGCAATCGAGAACGCCAGGCCCACCATGAAGGCGATGTTCTGTTTCTCGAACAGGATGCCCAGGCCGATCGCCAGCACGCCGAGGGCGATGGTGGTGATCTTCGACACGCGGATCTCGTCCTTGTCGTTGGCCTTGCCCTTGCGCCATACGCTGGCGTACAGGTCGTGGGACACCGCCGAGGCACCGGCCAGGGTCAGGCCAGCAACCACCGCCAGGATGGTGGCGAAGGCCACCGCCGAGATGAAGCCCAGGAACACGCTGCCACCTACGGCATTGGCCAGGTGCACCGCGGCCATGTTGTTACCGCCCAGCAAGGCGCCTGCGGCGTCCTTGAAGTCCGGGTTGGTGCTGACCAGCAGGATCGCGCCAAAGCCGATGATGAAGGTGAGGATGTAGAAGTAACCGATGAAGCCGGTGGCGTAGAGCACGCTCTTGCGCGCTTCCTTGGCGTCACTGACGGTGAAGAAGCGCATCAGGATGTGCGGCAGGCCAGCGGTACCGAACATCAGCGCCAGGCCCAGGGAGAACGCCGAGATCGGGTCCTTGACCAGGCCGCCAGGGCTCATGATCGCCTCGCCTTTGGCGTGCACCTTGATGGCTTCGGAGAACAGGGTGTTGAAGTCGAAGTTGACGTGTTTCATCACCATCAGTGCCATGAAGCTGGCACCGGACAGCAGCAGCACGGCCTTGATGATCTGTACCCAGGTGGTGGCCAACATGCCGCCGAACAGTACGTACAGGCACATCAGGATACCGACCAGGATCACCGCCACGTGGTAGTCGAGGCCAAACAGCAGCTCGATCAACTTACCGGCGCCGACCATCTGCGCGATCAGGTAGAACGCCACCACCACCAGCGAACCGGAGGCCGACAGGGTACGGATTTCTTTCTGCCCGAGGCGGTACGAGGCCACGTCGGCGAAGGTGTACTTGCCCAGGTTGCGCAGGCGCTCGGCGATCAGGAAGAGGATGATCGGCCAGCCGACCAAAAAGCCGATGGAGTAGATCAGGCCGTCGTAACCCGAGGTGAACACCAGGGCGGAAATCCCCAGGAACGAGGCCGCCGACATGTAGTCACCGGCAATTGCCAGGCCGTTCTGGAAGCCCGTGATCTTGCCGCCGGCTGCGTAGTAGTCCGCCGCCGATTTGTTGCGTTTGGAGGCCCAGTAGGTGATCCCGAGGGTGAAGGCGACGAAGGCCACGAACATGGCGATCGCCGACACGTTCAGCGGCTGTTTCTGCACCTCGCCGGTCAGGGCATCGGCGGCCCACACGGCGGGTGCGAAAACGCCGCAGGCCAGAACGGCCAGGGCTTTGGCGTGGCGAATCATTGTTGCGCCTCCTTCAGGATGGCCTTGTTCAGCTCATCGAACTCACCGTTGGCACGGCGCACGTAGATGGCGGTCAGGACAAATGCCGAAACGATCAGGCCGACGCCCAGGGGGATGCCCCAGGTAATCGACGACTCTGGGCTGAGCTTGGCGCCCAGTACATGAGGACCGTAGGCGATCAGGAGGATGAAGGCGCAGTAGAGACCGAGCATGATCGCCGAGAGAATCCAGGCGAACCGTTCGCGTTTTGTAACCAGCTCCTTGAAGCGCGGGCTGTTTTGTATCGAGAGGTAAATGCTGTCGTTCATTGTTTTTGTCCTAGCAGCACAGATAGGGGATGAAACCCACACCCTCACTTTATGCTGCCGTTGGACGCCAACCAGACGACCTTAGTCTTAGATGCAACAGTGTTTTACCGATTAAGTAACAAAACACCTGTAGGAGCAGCCTTGTGCTGCGAAGAGGCCGGTACAGATTGCCCCGTTTTTCTGGGGCTGTACCGGCCTCTTCGCAGCACAAGGCTGCTCCTACAGGTGAGCGTGTTGCCGGTTACTTACCGGTCCACTCTTTGACCCGGTCCGGGTGTTTGGCCACCCAGTCCTTGGCCGCCGCTTCAGGCTTGGCGCCTTCCTGGATCGCCAGCATCACTTCGCCGATCTCGTCCTTGGACTGCCAGCTGAACTTCTTGAGGAACTCCGCCACTTCCGGCGCCTTGGTCGCCAGTTCCTTGCTGCCGATGCTGTTGACGGTTTCGGCAGCGCCATACACGCCTTTCGGGTCTTCGAGGAACTTGAGCTTCCACTTGGCGAACATCCAGTGCGGCACCCAACCGGTCACGGCAATCGACTGCTGCTTGGCATAGGCACGGCCCAGTTCGGCGGTCATCGCAGCGCCGGAACTGGCCTGCAGTTTGTAACCTGTCAGGTCGTAGTCTTTGATGGCCTGGTCGGTCTTGAGCATTACGCCGGAGCCGGCGTCGATACCGACGATCTTCTGCTTGAAGCTGCTGTCGGTCTTGAGGTCGGCGATGCTTACCGCCTTCACGTATTCAGGGACGATCAGGCCGATCTTGGCATCCTTGAAGTTGGCACCGTAGTCGACCACGTTGTCTTTATTCTTGGTCCAGTACTCACCGTGAGTCACGGGTAACCAGGCCGACAACATCGCATCGAGCTTGCCGGTCGCCACGCCCTGCCACATGATGCCCGTGGCCACGGCCTGCAACTTCACGTCGTAGCCGAGCTTCTGCTTGATCACTTCGGCGGCCACGTTGGTGGTCGCCACGCTGTCGGCCCAACCATCCACGTAACCAATGCTTACTTCTTTGGCCATTGCCTGTGCAGCGCTCATGGCCATTACCAGGGCGGTGCCCACACCCAGTAAACGTCGCATCTTGTTCAAAGTTGCCATCAAAGCATCCCCTCGTCAGGTCTCGGAGATTGCATCATCTTCCTGCAACAACTTGTGACCTGCTCCCTGTACGACATGTAACCAACCATAGGCGACAGCACTGTGCCATTAGCGCCATGGGCTCACGCCAGTCTGCGCGATCCTTGCATGCCAAAGGTTTGGCGCCGGGCTACTATCTACCCTTTTGCGCCTGACGATGGACCGCCCGATGCCCAGCCCCACCCGCCTGCACCTGCCGTTGTACCTGCTAGCCTGCCTGCTTGCCCTGATCGGGCTGGCAACGCTCTGGTACGGGCTTGGCAAGCCGGTGCACCTGCCCGATGCGGCCAGCCCCACGCACAAACTGCAGTGCGCTTCTTACACCCCTTTCGACAAGGACCAGTCGCCGTTCGACCAGCCGTTTCGCCTGCGCCCGGCGCGCATGGATGCCGACCTGGCCTTGCTGGCGGAGCGTTTTCAGTGCATTCGCACCTATTCGATGACCGGCCTTGAGGCGATACCGCAACTGGCACGCAAACATGGCCTGAAGGTGATGCTCGGTGCCTGGGTCAACGCCAACCCGGTGGACACCGAGAAGGAAGTGGACCTGCTGATTGCCGCCGCCAACGCCAACCCCGATGTCGTCAGCGCGGTGATCGTCGGCAACGAGGCGCTGCTGCGCAAGGAAGTCACCGGCACGCGCCTTGCCGAGCTGATCGCCAAGGTCAAGCGCCAGGTCAAGGTGCCGGTGACCTATGCCGACGTCTGGGAATTCTGGCTGCAACACCCCCAGGTGGCCCCGGAGGTGGATTTTTTGACCATCCATTTGCTGCCTTACTGGGAGGATGACCCGCGCGGCATCGACGATGCCTTGGCCCATGTCGCCGATGTGCGCCGTGAGTTCGGGACGCGCTTTGCGCCCAAGGACATTCTGATCGGCGAGACCGGCTGGCCCAGCGAAGGCCGCCAACGGGAAACCGCCGTGCCCAGCCGGGCCAACGAGGCGCGCTTTATCCGTGGCTTTGTGGCGATGGCCGAAAGCAATGGCTGGCGGTACAACCTGATCGAGGCCTTCGACCAGCCGTGGAAGCGCGCCAGCGAAGGCGCCGTGGGCGGTTACTGGGGGCTTTACGACGCCGACCGGCAGGACAAAGGCGTGCTCGAAGGGCCCGTCAGCAACCTGCACTACTGGCCGCAGTGGCTGCTGGCCAGCGCGGTGTTGATGCTGGTCATGCTGTTGGTGGCCGGGCAGCCCGCTACCCCCATGGCGGCCCTGCTGTTGCCGTTGCTGGCCGCGTTTGGCGCGGGTTGCCTGGGGCTGTGGGGCGAGCTGATGCGCAGCCATGCACGCTTTGCTGGGGAGTGGCTGTGGGCCGGGCTGCTGGCGGCGCTCAACCTGCTGGTGCTGGCCCACGCCGCCCTGGCCTTGGCCCGCCGCGATGGCTGGCGTGAGCGTGTTTTTGCCTGGCTTGAGGCCCGTGCTGGCTGGCTGTTGCTTGCAGCGGGCTTTGCGGCGGCGGTGAGCATGCTGGCGCTGGTGTTCGACCCGCGTTATCGCAGTTTCCCCACGGCTGCACTGGCGTTGCCGGCAGTGGTTTACCTGGTGCGGCCGGTGCTGGCGCGGCGGGCCGAGGTGGCATTGCTGGCGTTTATCGTGGGGGCGGGGGTGGCGCCGCAGTTGTTTCTGGAAGGGCTGGAGAATCAGCAGGCCTGGGGCTGGGCGGTGGTGAGCGTGTTGATGGCCGCGGCGTTGTGGCGGAGCCTAGGATTGCGTGCAGGCTGACAGGGGCTGCTTTGCAGCCCATCGCCGGCAAGCCAGCTCCCACAGGTACCGCGCTGGTGTCAGGGTCTGCGCTGTACCTGTAGGAGCTGGCTTGCCTGCGATGGGCCGCACAGCGGACCCTGTCAGCCGCGACGCGGTTGCCGCACCAGCCGCAACCCCGCCAGCACCACGGCAAACACCGCAATACTGGCGGTATACAGCACCAGCGCCGGTATCGCGAACACCAACGCCAAACCTGCCAGCCACCACCCAACCCGACCCGCAACCACCTGCGCCACCAGCGCCAGGCCAAGCCCACTCCAGGCGATGACCTGAAAATGAATACCCAGCCCCAGCAGCGAGCGCACCTGGCACTGCCAGAACGCCTCGGGCGCCGCACACAGCCCCACCCACTGCGCATCTTCCATCAACCCATAACGCACGCCATAGCTGGCGGCCAGCCACGCAGGCAGAAATAACAGCAAGGCAATGACCGGCAGCGAACGAGACATCCAGTTCTCCAATAGCGGAAATCGAAATCGTGCATGATCGCCCAAGGCCGGTTGTAAGGCAAAATCACCTTCCTGCAGCTATGTTGCAGATAACAAGCACACCAAAGACCACCGCACTTGGCAACTTTGCCCATACTGCCGTGGTCCTAGCCTGCACACCGCAACACCTTGTATTTCTTTTTGGGGGTTACATGCACCGATCTTTGCGCCTCGCTGCCCTGCTCGGCGGCCTGCTCATGGCTGTGGCCGCTTCGGCGCGGGATATCGACGCCGCGAGCTATGGCTACCCCTTGACCAACCCGTTCGAGGCGACCATCGCCACCACGCCGCCGGAGCAACGCCCAACCTTGCCCAGCGATGAGGACATCGACCAGGACGACTACAGCCTCAACCTGCGACCCGAGCGTGAGTTCACCCTGCCCGACAACTTCTGGTCGGTAAAAAAGCTCAAGTACCGCCTGGCCCGTCAGGACCACAAGGCGCCGCTGATCTTCCTGATCGCTGGCACCGGTGCACCTTATTCCAGCAGCATCAACGAATACCTGAAAAAGCTGTACTACCAAGCCGGCTACCACGTGGTGCAACTGTCCTCGCCCACCAGCTACGACTTCATGAGTGCGGCCTCGCGCTTCGCCACCCCGGGTATCAGCCAGGATGACGCTGAAGACATGTACCGGGTGATGCAGGCCGTGCGCGCCCAGCACCCGCGCTTGCCGATCAGCGAGTTCTACCTCACCGGCTACAGCCTCGGCGCGCTGGACGCGGCGTTCGTCAGCCACCTGGACGAGACCCGGCGCAGCTTCAACTTCAAGCGTGTGCTGCTGCTCAACCCGCCGGTCAACCTGTACACCTCGATCAACAACCTCGACAAACTGGTGCAAACCCAGGTCAAAGGCATCGACCGCAGCACCACGTTCTACGAGCTGATGCTCACCAAGTTGACCCGTTACTTCCAGGACAAGGGCTACATCGACCTCAACGAAGCCCTGCTGTACGACTTCCAGCAGTCGCGCCAGCACTTGTCCAACGAGCAGATGGCCATGCTGATCGGCACCTCGTTCCGCTTCTCGGCAGCCGATATCGCCTTTACCTCCGACCTGATCAACCGCCGCGGGCTGATCATTCCGCCGAAGTTCCCGATCACCGAGGGCAGCAGCCTCACGCCGTTCTTCAAGCGTGCCCTGCAGTGCGACTTCGACTGCTACATGACCGAGCAGGTGATCCCGATGTGGCGCGCCCGCACCGATGGCAACAGCATCCTGCAGTTGGTTAACCAGGTCAGCCTGTATGCGCTGGAAGACTACCTGCGCGACAGCCCGAAAATTGCCGTGATGCACAACGCCGACGACGTCATCCTCGGCCCAGGCGATATCGGCTTCTTGCGCAAGGTGTTCGGCGACCGCCTGACCCTTTACCCCCATGGCGGCCATTGCGGCAACCTCAACTACCGCGTCAACAGCGACGCCATGCTGGAGTTCTTCCGTGGTTAACAAACTTCTCTTCGCCACTGCCCTGCTCGTCGCTGGCAACGCCCTGGCCGCGGAGGTCGCACCGCGCGCCAGCGTGGTCGAGGCCGACCCGCAGGTTACCGCCGCGCCGCTGCCACCGGAGGCCGATGGTTTCATCGACCCGTTGCGGGCATTGAAATTCAACCCAGGCCTGGACCAGCGCGAGTTCGAACGCTCCACCCTGGAGGCGCTGAACGTCTACGACCCACTGGAATCAATCAACCGGCGCATCTACCACTTCAACTACCGCCTCGACCAATGGGTGCTGCTGCCCGTGGTGAGCGGCTATCAGTATGTAACACCGCGTTTCGTGCGCACCGGGGTGAGCAACTTCTTCAACAACCTCGGCGATGTGCCGAACCTGTTCAACAGTGTGTTGCAACTGAAAGCCAAGCGCTCGGCGGAAATCACCGCACGGTTGATGTTCAACACGCTGATCGGGGTTGGTGGGCTGTGGGACCCAGCGACCAAGATGGGCCTGCCGCGCCAGAGTGAAGACTTTGGCCAGACCCTGGGCTTTTATGGTGTGCCGGACGGGCCGTACCTGATGCTGCCGGTGCTGGGCCCCTCGAACCTGCGCGATACCACCGGGCTGGCGGTGGACTATGCGGGCGAGCAGGCAGTCAACTTCCTCAATGTGCCGGAAACCAGTACCGATCACCCGGAAATCTTTGCCCTGCAGGTGGTGGACAAGCGCTATACCACCAAATTCCGCTATGGCCAGCTCAACTCGCCGTTCGAGTATGAGAAGGTTCGGTATGTGTATACCCAGGCGCGCAAGCTTCAGATTGCTGAGTAAATAGCTACTGGCCTCTTCGCGGGCAAGCCCGCTCCTACAGGTACCCCACTGCGCTCAGGCCAGTGATACCCCTGTGGGAGCGGGCTTGCCCGCGAAGAGGCCAGCACTGCTTGCATCAAATCCCCAGAAACTGCTCCAGTTCGCGCCGCTTGACCAAAGCATCCCTGCGCCCCAGCTCGATCAGCTCACTGCAATAACTCGCCTCGAACAGCAAATAACTCAGCACCCCCGCCCCACTGGTCCGCGTCGCCCCCGGCCCGCGCAAGAACAGCCGCAACGCCGCCGGCAATTCACGCCGGTGCCGCGCAGCGATTTCGTCCAGCGGCTGGCTGGGCGCCACCACCAATACTTCCACCGGCGCCAGCCCCAGGCGCCGTGCATCCAGGTGGGCAGGCAGCAAGTGGCTAAGGTGGTTGAGCCGCTGCAGCAGTTCGATGTCGTCTTCCAGGCTGTCGATGAAGGTGCTGTTGAGCATGTGCCCACCAATCTGCGCCAGGCTCGGCTGCTGGCCACTGAACACTCGCTGGGTGGGTCGCGGCGGCGATGGCCGCTGCGGGTTGCCGCTGACCCCGACCACCAGCACCCGGCTGGCCCCCAGGTGCAACGCCGGGCTGATCGGTGCCGACTGGCGCACCGCGCCGTCACCGTAGTACTCGTCGCCCAGCCTGACCGGCGCGAACAACAGCGGGATCGCCGCACTGGCCAGCAAGTGGTCGATGCTCAACGGCGTGGGTACGCCAATGCGGCGGTGGCGCAACCACGCCTCGATGGTGCCGCGGCCCTGGTAGAAGGTCACCGCCTGCCCCGACTCGTAGCCGAATGCAGTCACCGCCACGGCGCGCAGTTGTTCGGTGGCCAGGGCGTGGTCGATGCCGTCCAGGTCCAGGTGCGCTTGCAGCAGGCCGCGCAAGGGGCTGCTGTCGAGCAGCGCCACCGGTGCATGGCCACCCAGGCCCAGCAGGCTGTGGCTGACGAAGCGGCTGGCCTGGCGGATTACCCCCGGCCAGTCGCTGCGCAGCACCAGGTGGCTGCGAAAGTTTTGCCAGAAAGCGGTGAGGTTGCGCACGGTTTCGGTGAAGCGGGTGGCACCGCTGGCGAGGGTGACCGCATTGATAGCGCCAGCCGACGTGCCGACAATGACCGGGAAGGGGTTGGGCGCGCCCGGGGGCAGCAGTTCAGCGATGCCGGCCAATACGCCGACCTGATAAGCGGCTCGGGCGCCGCCGCCAGAGAGGATCAGACCAGTTACCGGAGGTGGGGTCATGGCATCCTTCCTGTAGGAGCAGCCTTGTGCTGCGAAGAGGCCGGTGCAGCCCTAAAGATAATGGGCAGCATTCCCCGGCCTCTTCGCAGCACAAGGCTGCTCCTACAAGGAGAGGCCGGGCCTGGCATCAGCGTTTCTTCTTGTCATACAGCCTAGGCGCACCCTCGGGCCGCGACTTGAAGCGCCGGTGCGCCCACAGGTACTGCTCGGGGCACTCACGCAACACACCCTCGATCCACTGGTTGATGCGCAGGCAGTCCGCTTCTTCACTCTCCCCGGGGAAGTCCGCCAGCGGCGGATGGATCACCAAACGATAGCCGCTGCCATCTTCCAGGCGTTTCTGGGTAAAGGGGATGACCTGCGCCTTGCCCAGGCGGGCGAACTTGGTGGTGGCGGTCACGGTCGCCGCCGGGATGCCGAACAACGGCACGAACAGGCTCTGCTTGGCGCCGTAATCCTGGTCGGGCGCATACCAGATCGCCCGGCCCGAACGCAGCAGCTTGAGCATGCCGCGTACGTCTTCACGCTCCACCGCCAGCGAGTCGAGGTTGTGCCGCTCACGGCCGCTGCGCTGGATGAAGTCGAACAGCGGGTTGCCGTGCTCGCGGTACATACCATCGATGGTGTGCTGCTGGCCCAGCAGCGCGGCGCCGATTTCCAGGGTGGTGAAGTGCACGGCCATCAGAATCGCGCCCTGCCCTGCCTGCTGGGCAGCCTGCAGGTGCTCGAGGCCTTCGATATGTGCCAGGCGTGCCAACCTGGCCTTGGGCCACCACCAGCTCATGGCCATTTCGAAGAAGGCGATGCCGGTGGAGGCGAAGTTGGCCTTCAACAAACGCTGCCGTTCGTCGTCGGACATTTCAGGGAAACACAGTTCAAGGTTGCGCGCGGCGATGCGTCGACGCTCGCCGGCAACCCGGTACATCACTGCGCCCAGGGCAGTGCCGACCCACAGCAAGGCCCGGTAAGGCAGCTGGACGATCAGCCACAGCAGGCCCAGGCCCAGCCACAGGCCCCAGAATCTGGGGTGAAGGAAATAGGGGCGAAAACGCGGGCGTTCCATTGAAGCTTCCGGAAAGACAAAGGCCGCGCATTCTACAACGGATCAGCGCATGTTGCGGGCAACGGGTGTTCTCGTTATAAGTCAGGGCACTTTTTTCGCAACAAGCCGTCTATGCAGACCATGAGCCTAAACCAGACCCCCGACACCGCCTCCGTGTTCCAGCTCAAGGGCAGCATGCTCGCCATCACTGTGCTGGAACTGGCGCGCAATGACCTTGAAGCCCTCGACCGCCAATTGGCGGCCAAAGTCGCGCAGGCACCCAACTTTTTCAGCAACACGCCGCTGGTGCTGGCGCTGGACAAGCTGCCGGCCAGCGAAGGCGCCATCGACCTGCCCGGCTTGATGCGTATCTGCCGCCACCATGGCCTGCGTACCCTGGCGATCCGCGCCAACCGCATCGAGGACATCGCCGCGGCGATCGCCATCGACCTGCCGGTGCTGCCGCCGTCCGGCGCGCGCGAACGGCCGCTGGAACCCGAGCCCGAGGTGAAAAAGCCCGAGCCGGCGCCTGCGCCTGCAGCCGAACCGGAAATCCGCCCGACCCGCATCATCACCTCGCCGGTGCGTGGCGGCCAGCAGATCTACGCCCAAGGCGGCGACCTGGTGGTGACCGCGTCGGTCAGCCCAGGTGCGGAACTTCTGGCCGATGGCAACATCCATGTGTACGGCGCCATGCGCGGCCGCGCCCTGGCGGGCATCAAAGGCAACACCAAAGCACGCATTTTCTGCCAGCAGATGACGGCGGAAATGGTCTCGATCGCAGGCCAGTACAAGGTCTGCGAAGACCTGCGCCGCGACCCGCTGTGGGGCTTCGGCGTGCAAGTCAGCCTGTCTGGTGACGTGTTGAACATCACCCGTCTTTAACGGATACTTGCCGTCATTTTTAGAGCAACTTTTTTACCTGTTGCCGTTTTTTGCATATTGCTGGGACACCTGTCCCGACTTATTTAGGGGTGAAACACCTTGGCCAAGATTCTCGTCGTTACTTCCGGCAAGGGGGGTGTGGGCAAGACCACCACCAGCGCCGCCATCGGCACCGGCCTCGCACTGCGCGGCCACAAGACAGTCATCGTCGACTTCGACGTGGGCCTGCGTAACCTCGACCTGATCATGGGCTGCGAGCGCCGCGTGGTGTACGACTTCGTCAACGTGGTCAACGGCGAAGCCAACCTGCAGCAAGCCCTGATCAAGGACAAGCGCCTCGAGAATCTGTACGTCCTGGCCGCCAGCCAGACCCGTGACAAGGACGCGCTGACCCAGGAAGGCGTCGAGAAAGTGCTGATGGAACTCAAGAATGACTTCGAGTACGTCATCTGCGACTCCCCGGCCGGTATCGAAAAAGGCGCGCACCTGGCGATGTACTTCGCCGACGAAGCCATCGTCGTGACCAACCCTGAGGTTTCCTCGGTACGTGACTCGGACCGCATGCTGGGCATCCTGTCGAGCAAGTCGCGCCGCTCCGAGAACGGCGAAGAGCCGATCAAGGAACACCTGCTGATCACCCGCTACCACCCTGAGCGCGTCGAGAAAGGCGAGATGCTGAGCATCGACGACGTTACCGATATCCTCGCGATCAAGCTCAAGGGCGTGATCCCCGAGTCCCAGGCAGTGCTCAAGGCTTCCAACCAGGGCATCCCGGTCATCCTCGACGACCAGAGCGATGCCGGCCAGGCCTATAGCGACACCGTCGACCGTCTGCTGGGCAAAGAAAAGCCCCTGCGGTTCATCGAAGTGCCGAAGCAAGGATTCTTCGCGCGCCTGTTTGGAGGCAAGTAAACCATGAACCTTTTTGACTTCTTTCGTGGCAGACAGAAACAGACCAGCGCGTCGGTGGCGAAAGAGCGTCTACAGATCATCGTGGCGCATGAGCGCGGCCAGCGCAGCGAACCGGACTACCTGCCGGCACTGCAGAAAGAACTGCTCGAAGTGATCCGCAAGTATGTGAACATCGGCAACGATGATGTGCACATCGAGCTGGAAAACCAGGGCAGCTGCTCGATTCTGGAGCTGAACATTACCTTGCCAGATCGCTGATTCAGCGTTCTGGCGTGATCATTGGGGCTGCGTTGCAGCCCATCGCCGGCAAGCCAGCTCCTACAGGGTCCGCGCTGTACCTGTAGGAGCTGGCTTGCCGGCGATGGGCTGCAACGCGGCCCCAATGGTTTTCCCCGATTTAACCGAGACCACGCAATGCCGCTGTCAAACGTCCAGATCCTCCACGAAGACGCCGCCATCCTGGTGGTCAACAAGCCAACCCTGCTGCTGTCAGTGCCCGGCCGTGCCGATGACAACAAGGACTGCTTGATCACCCGCCTGCAGGAAAACGGCTACCCCGATGCGCTGATCGTGCACCGTCTGGACTGGGAAACCTCCGGCATCATCCTGCTGGCCCGCGATGCCGACAGCCACCGCGAGCTGTCGCGCCAGTTCCACGACCGCGAGACCGAAAAGGCCTATACCGCCCTGTGCTGGGGCCAGCCGGCGCTGGACAGCGGCAGCATCGACCTGCCCCTGCGCTACGACCCGCCGACCAAGCCACGGCATGTGGTGGACCATGAGCAAGGCAAGCATGCCCTGACTTTCTGGCGCGTCCTGGAGCGTTGCGGCGACCACTGCCGGGTCGAGTTGACGCCGATTACCGGGCGCTCGCACCAGCTGCGCGTGCACATGCTGTCGATCGGCCACCCGCTGCTGGGTGACCGCTTGTATGCCAACCCTGAAGCCTTGGCGGCCTATGACCGGTTGTGCCTGCATGCGGCAATGCTGAGCTTTACCCACCCGGTCAGCGGGGAGCGGTTGAAGTTCGAGTGCCCGGCACCGTTCTGATTGATGGGTGGCAGTTCCGGCCTCTTCGCGGGCAAGCCCGCTCCCACAGGTGGGAGCGGGCTTGCCCCGCGAAGAGGCCGACACAATTTGTGATCTATCTGCGTTAAACTCGCGCCACTGCTGTCTGGAGTGAGTTATGCGCGAAGCACTGAACACTGGCCTGATCGATTTCCTCAAGGCCTCCCCCACGCCCTTCCATGCCACCGCCAGCCTGGCCCAGCGCCTCGAGGCCGCCGGCTACCAGCGCCTGGACGAGCGCGACAGCTGGTCAACGGTGCCGGGTGGTCGGTATTACGTCACCCGCAACGACTCCTCGATCATCGCTATCAAACTGGGCAAGCAAGCGCCCCTGCTTGGCGGTATCCGCATGGTCGGTGCCCACACCGACAGCCCGTGCCTGCGCGTCAAGCCGCAACCCGAACTGCAGCGCCAAGGCTTCCTGCAGCTGGGCGTCGAGGTTTACGGCGGTGCGCTGCTGGCACCCTGGTTCGACCGCGACCTGTCCCTGGCCGGCCGAGTCACCTTCCGCCGTGACGGCAAGGTCGAAAGCCAGCTGATCGACTTCAAGCTGCCCATCGCGGTGATCCCCAACCTGGCGATCCACCTCAACCGCACCGCCAACGAAGGCTGGCAGATCAACCCGCAGAACGAACTGCCGCCCATCCTGGCCCAGGTCGCCGGCGACGAGCGCATCGACTTCCGCGCGCTGCTCACCGAACAGCTGGCCCGTGAGCACGAGCTCAACGCCGACGTGGTGCTGGATTACGAGCTGAGCTTCTACGACACCCAAGATGCTGCGCTGATCGGCATCAACCGCGACTTCATCGCCGGTGCCCGCCTGGACAACCTGCTGTCGTGCTATGCCGGCCTGCAAGCGCTGCTGGCTGCCGACAGCGACGAAACCTGCGTGCTGGTGTGCAACGACCACGAAGAAGTCGGCTCGTGCTCGGCCTGTGGCGCCGACGGCCCCATGCTCGAGCAGACCTTGCAACGCCTGCTGCCCGAGGGTGACAGCTATGTGCGGACCATTCAGCGCTCGCTGATGGTGTCGGCTGACAACGCCCATGGCGTGCACCCCAACTATGCCGACAAGCACGACGGCAACCACGGGCCCAAGCTCAACGCCGGGCCGGTGATCAAGGTCAACAACAACCAGCGCTACGCCACCAACAGCGAAACCGCCGGGTTCTTCCGCCACCTGTGCATGGCCGAAGAAGTGCCGGTGCAGAGCTTCGTGGTGCGCAGCGACATGGGTTGCGGCTCGACCATCGGCCCAATCACCGCCAGCAACCTGGGTGTGCGCACGGTCGATATCGGCTTGCCAACCTTTGCCATGCACTCGATCCGCGAGTTGTGCGGCAGCCATGACCTGGCGCACCTGGTGAAAGTGCTGACGGCGTTCTACCGCAGCCGCGACCTGCCGTAAGTCCGCACTGGCCTCATCGCCGGCAAGCCGGCTCCCACACGAACAGCACAAACCTCAAGAACTGTGGCGTACCTGTGGGAGCCGGCTTGCCGGCGATGGGCCAGCACAGGCACTACTAGTGCCACGGATCAACCCGCTTCGCCTGCTACCCGCTATGCTTACTACATGGCCCCACTGCAAAAGGATTGCTGTCCATGTCCCCCTTTCTGTCCCTGTTCGTGCCGGTGTTTCTGTTCCTGCTGCTGCTGACCATCGGCTTCAGCCTGCGCGAGCGCAACATCGGTGTGCTGATGATGTGGATCGGCACACTGGGCATCTTCGGCCTCACCTGCTGGAAGATCCTGGAGAAACTGCCCACATAAACCTCTACACTCGGTCCATCGTTTGACCTGAGGTAGATTTCCCGGTGCCTGCCCTTCTGCGTTGCCTGTCCCTGCTGCTGTTATTGTTCATCACCCCGGTTCAGGCCGCGGGCCTGCCGAGCCTGCTCGGCTCCAGCGCGCCTGCGCAGCCTGAGGCCACCGAGCCGTTGGGCAAGTCGCTGGACGAGGTGATCAAAAACCTCGAAAACGACCAGCAACGCGCCAAGTTGCTGGCCGACCTGAAAAAACTGCGCGACGCCACCAAGCAATCACAACCCACCGTCGAACAGGGCGTGCTAGGCCTGATCGGTGGCGCTTTGCATGATTTCGAACAGCAGTTCAGTGGCGATGCCAGCCCCTTCCACCGCTGGGCGGCGGAAATCGAGCAAGCCCAGGCAGAACTGACCGAACTGGTGGTCCCGGTGCACCAGTGGCCGGCGATCCTGTTCGGCTTTGCCGCGATCATCGCGGTCTGGAGCCTGCTGGCATACGCCTTCAACTGGATTGGCCACCGGGTGCGGCTACGCTTCGGCCTCACTGAAGAGCTGCCCCAGCACCCGCGCACCTGGGACCTGGTGCGCTTTGCCCTGCGCAAGCTCGGGCCCTGGCTGGTGGCCTTGGTGTTCACCGTGTACCTGAGCTTCGCCCTGCCCTCGTCGCTGGGCAAGTCGATGGCCATGGTGCTGGCGTATGCGTTGGTGGTCGGCACCTGCTTCTCGGCCATCTGCGTGATCGCCTTCTCGCTGCTCGACGGCCCGCACCGCCACCGCGCCCTGCATATCCTGCGGCACCAGGCCTTCCGCCCGCTGTGGCTGATCGGCAGCTTTGCCGCCTTCGGTGAGGCCATGAGCGACCCTAGGCTGACCGTCGCACTAGGCACCCACCTGGCCCATGCCCTGGCCACCTTGGCCAACGTCATCGCGGCGATCTGCACCGGGCTGTTCATCCTGCGGTTCCGCCGCCCGATCGCCCACCTGATCCGCAACCAACCCTTGGACCGGCGCCTGACCCGGCGCACCCTGAGCGACACCATCGAGATCCTTGGCAGTTTCTGGTTCGCGCCCGCGTTGATCCTGGTGGGTATTTCGCTGTTCGCGACCTTCGTCTCGGCCGGCGACACCAGTACCGCCCTTCGCCAGTCGTTGATGTGCACGGTGCTGGTGGTGGTGTGCATGGTGCTCAACGGCCTGGTGCGCCGCCACGCGGCCAACCCCAAACGCGCCAACAAGCGCCAAGCGGTGTACACCGAGCGCTTGCGCAACTTCGCCTATGCCCTGGTGCACCTGTTCATCTGGCTGCTGTTCATCGAGCTGGGGCTGCGCGTGTGGGGCTTGTCGATGATCACCTTTGCCGAAGGCGACGGCCACGAGGTGAGCCTGCGCCTGCTGGGCCTGGCCGGCACGCTGATCGCCGCCTGGCTGGTGTGGATCCTGGCCGACACGGCCGTGCACCACGCCTTGGTGCGCTCGCGCCGCGGGCTGGCCAACGCCCGCGCGCAAACCATGATGCCGCTGATCCGCAACGTCATGTTCGTGGCCATCTTCATCATCGCGGTGATCGTTGCCCTGGCCAACATGGGCATGAACGTCACCCCGTTGCTGGCCGGTGCCGGTGTGATCGGCCTGGCCATCGGTTTTGGCGCCCAGTCCCTGGTGGCCGACCTGATCACCGGGTTGTTCATCATCATCGAAGATTCGCTGGCCATCGACGACTACGTGGATGTCGGTGGGCACCTGGGGACGGTCGAGGGCCTGACCATCCGCACCGTGCGCCTGCGCGACATCGACGGCATCGTGCACACCATCCCGTTCAGCGAGATCAAGAGCATCAAGAACTACTCGCGGGAGTTCGGTTACGCGATTTTCCGCGTGGCGATCCCGCACAGCATGAACATCGACCAGGCCATCACACTGATCCGCGAGGTGGGGCAGAAACTGCGTAACGACCCGTTGATGCGCCGTAATATCTGGTCGCCGCTGGAACTGCAGGGCGTAGAGAGCTTCGAGTCGGGCTCGGCGATTTTGCGGGCCCGCTTCAAGACTGCGCCGATCAAGCAATGGGAAGTGTCGCGGGCGTTCAACCTGGCGTTGAAACGCCAGCTGGATGAAGCGGGGCTGGACCTGGCGACGCCGCGGTTGTCGGTGCAGGTGGTGACGGCGGGCGGGGGCGGTATGAGCGAAACCAGTTCCTCCAGTTAGGGCCTCTTCGCGGGCTTGCCCGCGAAGAAGCCACCCCATTACCCCGCCTGGGCGCGGATGCGGATTGCATCATGCCGCCAATATTCCAGGTCACAGTCGATCAGGTGCCCCTGCTGGTCACTGTTGACCCGGGTGATGTGTAGCCCCGGGCTGCCGACCGACACCTTCAACGCGGCCGCTGCCTCGATCGGCAACGCCGTCGGCAGAATCTCGAAGCACACCTGCCCATAGCCGATGCCGTATACCCGCCCATAAATCTCGGTCAGCGACTGCGCCAGGTCCTGCTGGAGAATGCCCGGGAAATACCGCGGGTTCAGGTAGTGCTCGGCATACAGCACCGCCCGCCCATCGATACGCCGCAGCCGGCAGATCCGCACCACACTGGACAACGCCGGCAATTGCAGCCGTGCGCAGACAACGGCAGAAGCCGGCTGCAGCCGCGCCGACAACAGCTCGGTACTCGGCACCCGCCCCTGGTCACGCACCATCGCATGAAAGTGGCTACGCTCGATCAGGTCATAGGTCAGCCGCTGTGGGGCGACGAACCAGCCGCGCCGCTCTTCCCGGTAGATCAGCCCCTGGGCCTCCAGCTGTGCCAAGGCCTCGCGCAGGGTAATGCGCGTGGTATCGAACACCTCGCTGAGCTTGCGCTCGGCCGGCAGCTTGCCACCCGGCGCCAGCAGGCCGTGTTCGATCTGCTCCTGCAGGGCGTGGCAGATGGCTGTTACCGCACGCGGGGGCATCGGTTGCATCAAAGGTTACCTATCTGGACTAGGCCAGCCCCATGACGGGGCAATTGGAGAGTAGTGCAAGCCTAGGCAGGGCTGATGAACATCCTGTGACAAAGGCACCGCACGGGCTTTGCCAGTTTCGGGCCAAGCCCGCTAAATCAGGGCCTGCGATCTGGTCTACGCTGTATTTTCAGGTAGCCGGAACCCCCGGTTGAAGCCTCCCCCTACATCAAACTGTCACGCAAGCGGCCTACCTTGGCTCAAGGTTTGCTGACCTAGACCAAAGGTCGCTGACAACTGCCTCATTCACGACAACGATCGCAACAGGCACCCACCCAAGGAGCTTCGGATGAAAAAGTTCTTCATGGCGTCACTGCTCGGTTCGGCCATCGCCCTGTGTACCACGGCCATGGCCGCCGGCACCGACCTCAAGGCCCTGGAAGACGCCGCCCGCAAGGAAGGCACCGTCAACAGCGTGGGCATGCCCGATGCCTGGGCCAACTGGAAAGGCACCTGGGAGGACCTGGCCAATAAATATGGCCTCAAGCACAGCGACACCGACATGAGCTCGGCCCAGGAAATCGCCAAGTTCGAGGCCGAGAAAGACAACGCCAGTGCCGACATCGGCGACGTCGGCGCCGCCTTTGGCCCGATTGCCGTGACCAAGGGCGTGAGCCAACCGTACAAGCCGAGCACCTGGGACCAGGTACCCGAATGGGCCAAGGACAAGGACGGGCACTGGGCGCTGGCCTATACCGGCACCATCGCCTTCATCATCAACAAGGATTTGGTGAAAGAAGAAGAACGCCCGAAAACCTGGCATGACCTGGAGAAAGGCAAGTACAAGGTTGCCATCGGCGATGTCGGCACCGCCGCCCAGGCCGCCAATGGTGTACTGGCCGCGGCCATCGCCTACAAAGGCAGCGAAAGCAACATTGAGCCAGGCCTGCAACTGTTCACCAAGCTGGCCCAGCAGAAGCGCCTGTCGCTCGCCAACCCCACCATCCAGACCCTGGAAAAAGGTGAAGTGGAAGTGGGTGTGGTGTGGGACTTCAATGGCCTGAGCTACCGCGAGCAGATCGACCCCAAGCGCTTCGAAGTGCTGATCCCCTCGGACGGTTCGGTGATCTCGGGCTATACCACCATCATCAACAAGTACGCCAAGCACCCGAACGCAGCCAAGCTGGCGCGTGAGTACATCTTCAGCGATGCCGGGCAGACTAACCTTGCCATCGGTCACGCCCGGCCGATCCGCGCCGAGCACCTGAAGCTGCCGGCCGATGTGCAGGCCAAGCTACTGCCTAACGAGCAGTATGGTGCTGCCCAGCCGATCAAGGATGCCGCTGTTTGGGAAACGACTTCGAAGGCACTGCCGCAGAAGTGGCAGGAGCAAGTGATCATCGAGATGGAGTAAGGGGCTAGATCTCTAGCGCCTGAACCGGCCTCTTCGCGGGTGAACCCGCTCCCACAGATACAGCGCAGCCCTCGGGGATAGCGATAACTTTGTGGGAGCGGGTTTACCCGCGAAGAGGACAACGCGGTTATTGACTGGAGCCACCATGCAACACAACGTCATCCTGGTCCTGCTCGACGGCCTCAACCACCAGGTCGCCCACCATGCCATGGGCCACCTGCACGCCTACGTCGAGGCCGATCGCGCCGCGCTGTACCGCGTGGAATGCGAGCTACCGTCACTGTCGCGCCCGTTGTACGAATGCATCCTCACCGGCGTCACGCCGATCGACAGCGGCATCGTGCACAACAACGTCAACCGCCTGTCCAACCAGCGCAGCGTGTTCCACTACGCCCGCGAAGCGGGGCTGGGTACTGCGGCGGCGGCCTATCACTGGATGAGCGAGCTGTACAACCGCTCGCCGTTCGATGCGCAGCGCGACCGCCACACCCATGCGCCGAAGCTGCCGATCCAGCACGGCCTGTTCTACTGGGACGACCGCTACCCCGATTCACACCTGCTGGCCGACGCCGAATACCTGCGCCGCCGGCATGCGCCGAACTTCCTGCTGGTGCACCCGATGAGCATCGACGACGTCGGCCACCGCCATGGCCTGGACAGCAGCCAGTACCGCAACGCGGCACGCAGCGCTGACATCCTCTTGGCCGACTACCTGCCGCGCTGGCTCGAAGAGGGTTATCAGGTGCTGGTCACCGCCGACCACGGCATGAACAACGACCGCTCGCACAATGGCCTGCTGGCCGAGGAACGCGAGGTCCCGCTGTTTGTCTTTGGTGATGGCTTCAGCCTCGACCCTGCTGCCAAGCCGCTGCAAACCGAGTTGTGCGGCACCATCTGCGAGCTGCTTGGCGTGGCCCACGACAAGACCGTGTGCCGGGAGCTGCTCAAGTGAATGCCAGCCATCGCGGCCGTTACCTTGCCCTGCTCTGCCTGCTGCCATTCGCCGTGTTCTTCATCATCTTCCAGATCGCCCCGCTGGCCTGGGTGGCGATCAACAGCGTGCAGTCCGAGGCGGGCTGGGGGTTGGAAAACTTCAGCAAGGTGTTCGCCTCGAAGTTCTACCTGCAGGCCTTGCAACGCAGCCTGGAGATCAGCTTCTGGTCGAGCCTGTTCGGTATCGTCATCGCTACCCTCGGGGCCTACTCGCTGCGCCAGGTGGATTCGCGGCTGCGCGACTTTGTCAGTGCCTTCGCCAACATGACCAGCAACTTCGCCGGCGTGCCACTGGCCTTCGCCTTCATCATCCTACTGGGTTTCAATGGCGCACTGACCCTGCTGCTTAAACAGATCGGCCTGCTGGAAGACTTCAGCATCTACTCCAAAAGCGGGCTGATCCTGGTGTACACCTACTTCCAAATCCCCTTGGGCGTGCTGTTGCTGTACCCGGCGTTCGATGCCTTGCGTGAAGACTGGCGTGAGTCGGCCGCCCTGCTCGGCGCCAACCACTGGCAATTCTGGCGCCATATCGGCCTGCCGGTGCTGACCCCGGCGTTGCTCGGCACCTTCGTCATCCTCTTGGCCAATGCCCTGGGCGCCTATGCCACGGTGTACGCGTTGACCACCGGCAACTTCAACGTGCTGCCGATCCGCATCGCTGGCCTGGTGGCCGGTGACATCAGCCTCGACCCTAACCTTGCGAGTGCCCTGGCCATGGTGCTGGTGGGGCTGATGACGCTGGTCACGGTGGTCCATCAATGGCTGCTGAAAAGGAGCTACCATGCGCGCTGAAACCAACGCCAGCAGCCTCTACCACCGCCTGGTGGTGTACCTGCTGTTCCTGATTCTGCTGCTGCCGCTGGCCGGCACCCTGCTCTACTCCGTGGCCACGAGCTGGTCGGCCAGCCTGCTGCCCAGCGGCCTGACCCTGAAGTGGTACGTGGCGCTGTGGAGCGAGCCGCGCTTTCTGGCGGCGTTCGGCCAGTCGCTGCTGGTGTGCGTGGGCGCACTGATACTGTCGGTGGTGCTGATCCTGCCGCTGCTGTTCGTGGTGCACTACCACTTCCCCAAGCTCGACGCGTTGATGAACATCCTCATCCTGCTGCCGTTCGCGGTGCCGCCGGTGGTGTCCGCCGTAGGGTTGCTGCAGCTGTATGGCAGCGGGCCCATGGCCATGGTCGGCACCCCGTGGATTCTGATCGGCTGCTATTTCACCATCGCCCTGCCGTTCATGTACCGGGCGATCACCAACAACCTGCAGGCGATCAACCTGCGCGACCTGATGGACGCCGCCCAACTGCTCGGGGCCAGCACCTGGCAAGCGGCGTTTCTGGTGGTGCTGCCGAACCTGCGCAAAGGCCTGATGGTGGCCCTGCTGCTGTCGTTCTCGTTCCTGTTCGGCGAGTTCGTGTTCGCCAACCTGCTGGTCGGCACCCGCTACGAGACGCTGCAGGTGTACCTGAACAACATGCGCAACAGCAGCGGCCACTTCAACAGCGCGCTGGTGATCTCCTACTTCGCCTTCGTGCTGGTACTCACCTGGGTCGCCAACCGCCTGAACAAGGACAAGACCTGACATGAGCTTCGTCAGCGTACAGCAACTGCACAAACGCTATGCCGGCACACCGGTTTTCGAAAACATTGACTGCCAGATCGAACGCGGCGAGTTCGTCACCCTGCTCGGCCCTTCCGGCTGCGGGAAGTCCACTCTGCTGCGCTGCATCGCCGGGCTGACCCCGGTGGACGGGGGGCGCATCCTGCTCGATGGCCAGGACATCGTGCCACTGAGCCCGCAGAAGCGCGGCATCGGCATGGTGTTCCAGAGCTACGCGCTGTTCCCCAACATGACCGTGGAACAGAACGTTGCCTTTGGCCTGCGCATGCAAAAGGTCAAGGCCGACGAGAGCCAGGCGCGGGTGCGTGAGGTGCTCGACCTGGTGGAGCTGGGCAGCTTCGCCGGGCGCTATCCGCACCAGCTGTCGGGTGGCCAGTGCCAGCGCGTGGCCCTGGCCCGTTCACTGGTGACCCGCCCGCGCCTGCTGCTGCTCGACGAGCCGCTGTCGGCGCTGGATGCGCGCATTCGCAAGCACCTGCGCGAGCAGATTCGCGCGATCCAGCGTGAACTGGGGCTGACCACCATCTTCGTCACCCACGACCAGGAAGAGGCCTTGACGATGTCAGACCGCATTTTCCTGATGAACCAGGGCCGCATCGTCCAGAGCGGCGATGCCGAAACCCTCTACACCGCGCCCGTGGACCTGTTTGCTGCGGGCTTTATCGGCAACTACAACCTGCTCGACCCGGAAAGCGCCAGCCGCCTGCTGCAACGCCCGGTGGCCAGCCGCCTGGCCATTCGCCCCGAATCCATCACCCTGGGCCTGAATGGCGAACTGGACGGTGAAGTGCGCAGCCACAGCCTGCTTGGCAACGTCATCCGTTACCGGGTGCGGGTGCGTGAGGTGGAGCTGGTAGTCGACGTGCTCAACCGCTCGTCTGCCGACCTGCATCCGGACGGCCAGCGGGTATCCTTGTCGATCGACCCCACGGCGCTGCGGGAAGTGGCTTAAGGAGATTCAACACAATGGCACTGGCAATTTTCGATCTGGACGAAACCCTGATTCACGGCGACTGCGCGTCACTGTGGAGCGAGCAGATGGCCCGGTTGGGCTGGGTCGACGGCAAGGACTTCCTGCGTCGCGACCATGAATTGATGGAGGCCTATGGCAAGGGCCACCTGGCGATGGAGGACTACATGGCCTTCAGCCTGGAGCCGATTGCCGGGCGCACCCTGGAAGAGGTCGAGCACCTGGTGGAGCCGTGGGTGGAGGACGTTATCGAGCCGATCATTTTCGGCGACGCTTGCCGCTGCATCGCTGAGCATCGCAAGCGTGGCGACCGTATTCTGATCATTTCCGCTTCGGGTACGCACTTGGTCGGGCCGATTGCGGCGCGGTTGGGCGTGGACGAGTACCTGGCGATCGAGCTGGAGGCGGTGAATGGGGTGTACACCGGCAAGACCCATGGGGTGCTGACCTACCGTGAAGGCAAGATCACCCGGTTGCTGGAGTGGCTGGATCAGGAGCAGGAGAACCTGGAAGGGGCGAGTTTCTATTCCGATTCGCGGAACGATCTGCCGTTGTTGTTGAAGGTGGACCATCCGTTTGTGGTGAACCCAGATGCGGTGTTGCGCGAGCATGCCGAGGTCAATGGGTGGCCGATCTTGAGCTGGAGCTGATATTGGCGCTGAACCTACTGGCCTCTTCGCGGGCAAGCCCGCTCCCACAGGAATATCACAGGCTCAGGATCAGTGATTTACCTGTGGGAGCGGGCTTGCCCCGCGAAGAGGCCGAGCCTGCTTACACCAGGCTCGGATCGATCACCATCACCAGCTTGCCCGACACTTGGTTAGTCTCAAGCTCGGCATACGCCGCCTGGGCAAATTCCACCGGGTAGGTATCCACCAACTGCGCCGACAAGCGCCCTTCGGTGAACAGCGGCCACACCTGCTGCAGCAACTCACGCAGCAACTCGGCCTTGAAGCCGTCGTCACGGTTGCGCAGCGTTGAGCCGGTGATTTCCAGGCGCTTACCCAGCACCTGTGCCAGGTCCAGCTCGAACTTGCGTCCGCCCATCAGGCCGATGATTACCCAACGCCCGTCACGCGCCAGCAGCTTGAGGTTGAGTTCCCCATAGCTGGCACCCACCGGGTCAAGAATCACGTCGAAGGGCCCAACGCCTTCCAGCGCATCAAGGTTCTCGTTACGTACCACGCCACCGGCAGCACCCAGCGCTTCGCAGTAGGCCAGGCGATCCTGCGAGCCAACACTCACATACACCGGGTTGCCAAACGCCTTGCACAACTGGATCGCCGCCGAACCCACGCCGCTGGCCCCTGCGTGTACCAGCACTTTCTCGCCGGCTTTGACGGCGCCCAACTGGAAGATGTTCAACCACGCCGTGGCGTACACCTCAGGCAGCGCCGCCGCTTCGTGCAGGCTCAGGCCTTCAGGCACCGGCAGCACATGGCGGGCATCGACCACCACTTCTTCCGCCATCGCACCGCTGGCAAGCAACGCACACACCCGCTCGCCCACACGCCAATCGGCGCCCGGCCCAACTTCTTCGATAATGCCGGCGCACTCCAGGCCCATATAAGGGCTGGCGCCAGGCGGTGGCGGGTAC
This sequence comes from Pseudomonas sp. LAIL14HWK12:I7, assembly GCF_000483465.1. Classification (NCBI taxonomy): domain Bacteria; kingdom Pseudomonadati; phylum Pseudomonadota; class Gammaproteobacteria; order Pseudomonadales; family Pseudomonadaceae; genus Pseudomonas; species Pseudomonas sp. LAIL14HWK12:I7. The sequence goes on along the minus strand of NZ_KI519605.1, from coordinate 495,722 downwards.
AGCCCCTTCATTTGCAACAGGTCGGCGCGGTTCAGCCCCGCAGCAGCCACGCGAATGCGTACTTGGCCCGCGTCAAGGGCCGGGCGCTCGGCCTCGACCCACTCCACATGTCCGTCTTCGCCTTGCAATGCCTTCACAGTGCCTCCATAGTTGAATCATGACTGAGCCTGGGGAACCCTCGCCCCGGGCTTTTTGCAGTATTTGTCCGGCTCCATGGAACCGGCAACGGAAAAGACGGCCTACTATGCGTGATCAATTGCCTCCACGTCGAATCAGCATGAAGCATTTCCTCCCAAGCACCGCCCTGGCCCTGATGATTGGCCTCGGCAGCCTTACGCTCGGCGGCAATGCGGCGGCCGCCAACAAGTGGGACAGCCTGCAGCCGGACCGCGACGAAATCGTCGCCAGCCTTAATGTGGTGGAACTGCTCAAGCGCCACCACTACAGCAAGCCACCGCTCGATGACGCCCGCTCGGTGATCATCTACGACAGCTACATCAAGCTGCTGGACCCTGCGCGCAGCTACTTCACCGCGGCCGACATCGCCGAGTTCGACAAGTGGAAGACGCAGTTCGACGACTTCCTCAAAAGCGGCAACCTCGACCCGGGCTTCACCATCTACAAACGCTACCTTGACCGCGTCAAGCAGCGCCTGGACTTTGCCCTGGCCGAGCTGAACAAAGGCGTCGACAAGATCGACTTCACCACCAAGGAAACCTTGCTGATCGACCGCAAGGACGCCCCGTGGATGAAAAACCAGGCCGAGCTCGACGACCTGTGGCGCAAGCGTGTCAAAGACGAAGTGCTGCGCCAGAAGATCGCTGGCAAAGAGCCCAAGCAGATCCAGGAAACCCTGACCAAGCGCTACAAGAACCAGCTGGCACGCCTGGACCAGACCCGTGCCGAGGATATCTTCCAGGCCTACATCAATACCTTCGCCCAGTCCTACGACCCGCACACCAACTACCTGTCGCCGGACAACGCAGAAAACTTCGACATCAACATGAGCTTGTCGCTCGAAGGCATCGGCGCAGTACTGCAAAGCGACAACGACCAGGTCAAGATCGTCCGCCTGGTGCCGGCAGGCCCTGCCGCCAAGACCAAGCAGGTCGCCCCGGCCGACAAGATCATCGGCGTGGCCCAGGGCAACAAGGAAATGGTCGACGTGGTCGGCTGGCGCCTGGACGAAGTGGTCAAGCTGATCCGTGGCCCGAAAGGCTCGGTGGTGCGCCTGGAGGTCATCCCGGCCAGCAATGCCCCGAGCGACCAGACCAGCAAGATCGTTTCGATCACCCGCGAAGCCGTCAAGCTTGAAGAGCAGGCGGCGAAAAAGTCGGTGCTCAAGCTCAAGCAGGACGGCCGTGACTACAAGCTGGGCATCATCGAGATCCCGGCCTTCTACCTGGACTTCAAGGCCTACCGTGCCGGTGATCCGGAGTACAAGAGCACCACGCGCGACGTGAAGAAGCTGCTCACCGAACTGCAAAAAGAGAAAGTCGATGGCGTAGTCATCGACCTGCGCAACAACGGCGGCGGTTCGCTGCAGGAAGCCACTGAGCTGACCAGCCTGTTCATCGACAAGGGCCCGACGGTGCTGGTGCGCAATAGCGACGGCCGTGTCGACGTGCTCGAGGACGAAAACCCGGGCGCCTTCTACAAAGGCCCGCTGGCACTGCTGGTCAACCGCCTGTCGGCCTCGGCCTCGGAGATCTTCGCCGGTGCCATGCAGGACTACCACCGCGCACTGATCGTCGGTGGCCAGACCTTCGGCAAAGGCACTGTGCAGACCATCCAGCCGCTCAATCATGGTGAGCTGAAACTGACCTTGGCCAAGTTCTACCGGGTGTCTGGGCAGAGCACCCAGCACCAGGGCGTGCTGCCGGACATCGACTACCCATCGATCATCGACACCAAGGAAATCGGCGAGAGCGCCCTGCCCGAGGCGATGCCGTGGGACACCATCCGCCCGGTGGTCAAGCCAGCGGCCGACCCGTTCAAGCCGTACCTGACCCAGCTCAAGGCACAGCATGAAGCGCGCAGCGCCAAGGATGCCGAGTTCACCTACATCCGCGACCGCCTGGCCCTGGCCCAGAAGCTGATGAACGAGAAGACCGTCAGCCTCAACGAGCAAGAACGCCGTGCCCGCCACGATGAGATCGAGGGCAAGCAGTTGGCCCTGGAAAACATCCGCCGCAAGGCCAAAGGCGAAGAGCCGCTCAAAGAGCTGAAGAAGGAAGATGAAGACGCATTGCCGGCTGAAGATGAAAACACCAAGCCGGAAGATGATGCCTACCTGTCCGAGACAGGGCGCATTCTGCTCGACTACCTGAGCGCAAGCTCGCAGGTGGCCAAGCACTGAGGTTAGGCATGCGTTAACCAAAAGGGCCGGGTGTGAAAGCACCCGGCCCTTTTCTTTGTATGTGAGCAGCCTTGTGCTGCGAAGAGGCCAGTGAAAACACCGCAGATCTTTGGTGTTTTCACTGGCCTCTTCGCAGCACAAGGCTGCTCCTACAACGTCCTGCGCTCGGCTGAATCAGGCTTCTTCGGGGTAACGGTACTCGAACACCCGAACCACTTCCGAGGCATGCCAGGACGCCGCTTCCATGCCATCGACCGGCCCGGCAAAACGCCCGAGCCGCTCTACACACTCGAAAAAACCGGTGCGCGGCAGGCGGCTGGCACCCTGGCTGATCACCAGCGAACTGCGCAAAGGCTGCTCGGCGCGGGCGTCGAGCACCGCCAGGTACTCCAGCGCGGCGGTCAGCGTCTGCATGGCCGGGCTGGGCAATTGCAAGCGCTCGATAAGCGCACGGTACGTCAGCAGATGACGTTGACGACGGGCCAGGTCAAGCTCGTCCAGCAGGCTCTGCCAGTGCTGGCGGCTGATCCTGACCTGGCTCATGAGTGTTCGCTCCAACCCGCCACACCCAGGTGCCAGGCCAGGGCGCGGCGGATGGCAGCGTCCGGCTGTCGCTCGCCTGACTCGATCATGGCCAGGTACGCGGGGCTCACACCCACATTGCGCGCCAAAAGCTCAGGGGCGATGCCCTTCGCCTCACGAATCTGTGCCACCTCGCTGAACGCCGGTAAAGGTGCAGCACTGGCAGCATCGCTTTGCACTTCACTGACACCCGCCTCGACGGGCGGCTGCCCCGCTGCCTTCAGCAGTGCCTGGTATTGCTCCCAGGGAACGACGGCGTACTCGGGCTGACCGTCCCGGCTAATAACCTGAATACCCATTACAACCCCCTTACTTAGGATTACGGCATGTAATCCGTAGGCATAATCCTTATGCCAATTATATTACCAAGTACGGGAGTCTGTGCAGCTCAGGCTGATTTCACTGCGTATTGCGTTCCAGGCGCAGGGCTTCGGGGGTATCCGGCAAGCGTTCCACCACGCGCAAGCGCTCTGGGGCCTGGCTGTCGCGCCAGGCTTTGAAACGTGCCAGCTCATCGGCCACGGTCTTCAACACCCAACCCAGCACGGCGATGTCGTCAAGAAAGCCCACGCCCAGCAGCCAGTCGGGGATGGCGTCGATAGGGCTGACGAAGTACAACAGGCCGGCAACGATGGTCACCAGCGCTTTGGGGCTGATGGCGCGGTACTCGCCGCGCCACCAGGCCAGGCACAGCGACTGCAGCAGCTTTACATCCTCGCGCAGCTGGCCGATCCGCGGGCCTTTGCGGGCCACGGCGAACAGCAAGGCCGGCAACCGCCCGCGGCTGAGCAGGCGCTCGGCCAACGGCAGAAAACGGGCGAAATTCCAGGGTGCGCTCATGGAGCCTCCGAGAGGGACAGGTTATCCACATTTATTGTGGATAACCTTGTGAACAGGGCGAAGTTTCTGACGTCAGGTGCCCACTAGGCAAGGGTCCCGGTCAGATCGGGCGTTTTTTACACAGTCGTTTCAGATTCGCAAACGATTTGCGTCAGAAGCATCCTACTTCATCACGCTGCTATTGCTCGGACAGTATCAGCCGCCAGAGGTTCTTCTCAGCCGATTGCCCCAAACGAAAACGCCCCGTCAAGACGGGGCGTTTTACGCAAACCAGCCAGTGTTACTTGGCAGGCTCTTCTGCTGGCGCTTCTGGCTCGGCACCCTGCAGCTGGGCCGGGTCTTTGATGGCGATCAGCTCAAGGTCGAACACCAGTACCGAGTTGGCAGGGATCAGCGGGCTCGGGCTCTGGGCACCGTAGGCCAGTTCGGCCGGGATGAACAGCTTGTACTTCTCGCCGACGTGCATCAGTTGCAGGCCTTCGACCCAACCTGGGATCACGCCGCTGACAGGCAGGTCGATCGGGCTGCCGCGCTCGACGGAGCTGTCGAACACCTTGCCATCGGTCAGCTTGCCTTCGTAGTGAACAGTCACTACGTCGGTCGGCTTAGGCTGCGGGCCGTCGGCCTTCTTGATCACTTCGTATTGCAGGCCCGAAGCGGTGGTGACAACACCCGGCTTCTTGGCGTTTTCTTCGAGGAACTTCTTGCCGGCGGAGGCGGCTTCTTCGCTGGCCTTGGCCAGACGCTCTTCGGCGCGCTTCTGCAGCGAGGTGAAGGCTTCTACCAGCTCTTCGTCCTTGATGCGCTGCTCTTTCTTGCTGACGGCGTCTTCGATGCCGAGGGCGACCGCTTTCGAATCAAGGTCTTCCATGCCTTCCTGAGCCAGGCTCTTGCCCATGTTCAGGCCGATACCGTAGGAGGCTTTCTGTGCCGGAGTCTTCAGCTCGGGGCTGCTGGCCTGTTGGTCGCAGCCAGCCAATACCAGGCCTACCAGGGCAACCGCAGCCGCCAAACGATGCTGTTTCATGCTATTTCCTTGTTCATGCGCCATAAGGGCAATCAGGGTAAAGCCGCGAGCTTAGCAGGCGGCCATGACCAATGGCTACCGGCATAGGAGCGGGTTTTGCTAAGGAAGTTCAGTACTTAAAGGGTTATTCATCTGACGCATTAGAGCCACTGGCCAGTATTGACCCTTTATGCCGAATTCGCCTGGGTTTACGCGCCAAAAATTTCACTTCGTTCTGAGTTGTCAGGGGTATTGCCCCTCTCGGTACTGCCCCGCCACCTCACGCAGCACCTCGCACACCCACTGCCCTGGCACGCTCTGCTCCAGCGCCGCGTTGCGGCACAGGCCCACCGACCCGCCCGGCTCGCGCACGCCCAAGTCGAGCTCGACCAGTTCACCACGGCCCAGGTCGATCAGCACAGCATCCCGTGGCGCCACCCACACCGCATCACTGCCCAGCAGGTAGCGGCGGCTCAGGGCCAGCGACAGGGTTTCCAGGCGTTGCGCGGGCATCTGGATACCGCATTGGACGAACAGGCTATCGGCGTGCTGGCGAATGGTGGTGCCAGGGGGCGGCAACACCAAGGGGTAACGCCCCACCTGTGACCGCTCGACAGGCGTGTTGGCTAGCAACGGGTGCCCCGGCCGCACCACCAGGCTCATCGATTCGCTGTACAGGTGCTCGAACGACAGGCCCTGAATTTGGGGGCTGTCGGTCATGCGCCCCACCACCAGCTCCAGCTCACCCAGGCGTAGCTGGCCCAGCAACTGCGCGCTGGCACCGGTCACCACGCTGATCAGCAACGCCTCATGGCGTTGATGCAGGCGGCACAGCACCTCGGGCATCAACAAGCCCTCGACCGTGGACAGCACGCCAATGCGCACCTGCGACGGTGCCCGCGCCTCGCCGCGCAGGCTGCTGACGCCATCGCGCAGCGCCTGCACGCTGGGCCCGGCATACCGCATGAAGCGGGTGCCGGCCGGGGTCAGCTCGACGCCCTGCCGGCTGCGTTCGAACAGGCGTGTTTCCAGCAGCGCTTCGAGTTCCTTGAGCGTCTTGGAAATCGCGGGCTGGCTGATGGCGAGGATGTCTGCGGCCCTGGCCAGGCTGCCCTGCCGGGCAATCTCCAGGAAGCACAGCAGGTGGCGGTACTTGATGCGGGTGTCGAGGTTCATGGCCTCAAGCTTACCGCATGGCTACCTGCGGTGTATCCGGGTCGCGCTGCTGGCGGCGGAACTGCCCCGGCGGCAAGCCATGGATCTGCCGAAAACGCCGCGAAAAGTACGCTTCATCAGCAAAGCCGCACAGCCGAGCCACCTCACCGACCGGGCGGCTGCCGTTAAGCAGGTAATTGCGCGCGGCGTGCATGCGCCGCTCCAGCACCAATTCGCTGAAGGTCTTGCCGATTTCCTTGCGCAGCCAATGGGTCAGGTAGGTGGGCGACAGGTACGTGGCGGCGGCGACCTTCTGCAGGTTGAGGTCGGGGTCGTCGATGTGCCTGCGCAGGTACTCGCTCATGCGCCCCAACGCGGCGCGCCGGCTGAGTTGCGCGGCATTGCTCTCGGCCAGCTCGCGCAGGGGGTCGGCGTACAAGCCGCACACCTGGCCGATCAGTTGCAGCAACAGGCCCTTGAGGATTTCACGGCTGCCGAAGCGGCGGTTGGCATCGAGTTCACGCATCTGCCCGAGAATACGCCGCACCTCGCTGAAATCGGCCTCGGCGAGGTGGAAATCCAGGTGTTCCTGGAAGCGGAACGGTGACAGTTCAGGGGCCTGCAGTATCGACACTTCTTCCAAGTCCATGGGGTCGCAAGGCAGGTGCGGCAGCAGGAATGTCTGGGAAAAGTTGATGACCACGAAATCGCTGTCGTCCGGGTGCGGGATGACATGCACCCGGTGCGGCAGGATGAAGGCCAGGGTGTTGCGTTTGAACGGGCGCTGCACGCTGCCGATGTGCTGCACCGTATCGCCGCCGAAATTGACCTGGATCTGAAAATACTCGTGTCGGTGTGGCGCGGTTTCGGCCGGTCGGCCGCGCTGGTCGCGGATGTAGAAATCCATCAGCTCGCTGCGCTGTTGCATGACGTAGGTCGGGACTTCGCGCTTGGGGGGCATGGGGGTCTCCGTTCTGGGGGCTTGGCGCTGACGTTGCCTGCCATGCGGGAATTCTGAACGGCAAGCGGCTTGCCTGGCAATGAGTTGTACGACGTCGAAACTCATAATTTTGAAGCCCACTGCAAAAAACGTATCCGGCAGAAATTGACGCAGCCCTTTAAAACCGCCATCCAAAGCAAAAAAAGCAGACAAAACCCCGCCCGCTGAGTTTTTTGGACAGCGCAGCCCTACCCCGTTCCAAGTGAAAAAAACGGTCTAAAACCGCCGTTGATTTTCCGATGTTGTACGACCACCTTAAAAAAGGGACTGCAGCCCAACCTCTACCAACAACAACAAACGAGGTCGACTCATGTCGAGCACGCCTACTTCCCGCACTGCGGCGCCTGCGTTCGCAGTGGACGCGGTCGCATCGCAACGCCTACCCACCCGCCGTCGCTGGTTCATGCTCTCGCTGCTGCTGCTGGCGACCATCATCAACTACGTCGACCGGGTCAACATCTCCATCGCGGCGCCCTTCATGGCCAAGGACCTGGGCCTGGACAAAGTCGAGATGGGCTTGATCTTCTCCGCTTTCGCCTGGACCTACGCCCTGGCGTTGGTGCCAGCCGGCTTCATTGCCGACCGCTTCGGCTCGCGCCTGACCTACGGCGTCTCGCTGATCAGTTGGTCGGCTGTCACTGTCGCCCAGGGCCTGGCCAGCGGCTTCACCTCGCTGTTCGGCCTGCGCCTGGCCGTGGGTGCCATGGAGGCACCGGCCTTCCCCGCCAACAGCCGCGCTGTCACCGTGTGGTTCCCTGCCCGCGAACGGGGCATGGCCAGCAGCATCTACGTGTGCGGCCAGTACCTGGGCACAGCCTTGTTCACTGGGGCATTGCTGTGGCTGGCGACCACCTATGACTGGCGCCATGTGTTCTACAGCACCGGCCTGATTGGTATCGTCTTTGGCGTGGTGTGGTTGTTCCTGTACCGCGACCCGCTCAACTGCAAGAAGGTCAGCAAGGAAGAACTGGCCTACATCGAGGACGGCGGCGGGCTGGTCAGAAGCAGCCAGGAGCGCACCCGTTTCGACTGGCGCCAGGTCGCCGAACTGTTCCGCTACCGCCAGGTGTGGGCCATCTGCCTGGGCAAGTTCGCCAGCACCTCAGCGCTGTACTTCTTCCTCACCTGGTTCCCCACCTACCTGATCGAAGAGCGCCAGCTGACGCTGATCAAAGTCGGCATCTTCGCGGTGATGCCGTTCATTGGCGCCACGGTCGGCATCTTGCTGGCGGGGATCGTTTCCGACCTGCTGATCCGCCGGGGCTACTCGCTGTCCTTTGCACGCAAGCTGCCGCTGGTGGTCGGGTCGATGCTGGGCATGTCGATCGTGCTGGTCAACTTCACCGACTCCAACGTGCTGTGTATCGCCGTGCTGACGCTGGCGTTCTTTGCCCAGGGCATCGCCTCGTCGTCGTGGGCAGCGGTTTCGGAAGTGGCACCCAAGCAACTGATCGGGCTGACCGGCGGGGTCACCAGCCTGGCCGCGAACATCGGCGGCATCGTCACCCCGATCGTGATTGGCGCGATCGTGCAGGCCAGTGGCTCCTTCGCCTTGGCGTTCTGGTTTATCGGCGGGGTGGCGTTGATGGGCACCCTGTCCTACTCGCTGTTGCTCGGCAAGCTGTACCGGATCGAGCTCAAGACCGCGGCATAAGCAGGCGCGGTGAGTGCCGGAAGCACCACCGCAGATCCCCCGTTTTTATCCAAACCGTCCCTTTTATCGTCCAACTTTGCCCGCCAGCCGCTGGCTAGGCTGGCCACTCCAGCACAGAGGATTGACCCATGACTTACCTGTTCGACCCGCCAGCCATCGTCAGCCTGCCCATCCAAGGCAGCGACGCGCGCTTCCCGGTTGGCCGCGTGTTCTGCCTGGGCCGCAACTACCCCTGGCCGCAGGCCACCGACCCAGCGCCCCGTGAGCCGGTCTTTTTCATGAAGCCGGCCAGCAACGTGGTCGAGGCACAGGGCGAACTGCCCTTCCCGCCGCAGACCGAAGAGTTTTGCCATGAAATCGAGTGGGTGGTGGCGATCAGCAAAGGCGGTGCCGACATCAGCCCAGAAAACGCTCTGGAGCACGTCTATGGCTTTGCCGCTGGCCTGGACCTGACCCTGCGCGATCGCCAGCGCCAGGCCAAAAGCGAAGGGCTGCCCTGGGAGGGCGCCAAGGTATTCGAAGCCTCAGCCCCGATGACTGCCCTGGTGCCGGCCAGCGAACTGGGCTGGCCACTGGACGCTGCGCTGTGGCTGAAGGTCAACGGCGAGGAGCGCCAGCGCGCCCGGCTGAGCCAGCAGACCTGGCCATTGGCCGAGGTCATCAGCCGCCTGTCCCGGCAACTGCCGCTGCGCCCCGGTGACCTGATCATGACCGGCAGCCCGCCTGGCGTGGCCCCGCTCAACCCTGGCGATGTGATCCATGCCGGCATCGACGGCATCGGCGAGTTGCAACTGCGCGTTGGCCCTCGTCCTGCACGCCACACCGCCCACGCCGCCTGAATTTCTGGAGCAAACAGATGAGCCAAACACACAACAAGAAAATCGCCTTGGTCACCGGTGCCGGCAGCGGCATTGGCCGCGCCGTCGCCTTGGGGCTGCTGGCTGATGGCTTCAGCCTGGTCCTCGCCGGTCGGCGTGCCGAACCTTTGCAGGCGTTGGCAGAACAGGCCAGTGCAGCCGGTGGCGAGGCCCTCGCGGTGCCCACCGATGTGCGCGATGAACAGAGCGTCGCCCAGCTGTTCGCCACCATCGAGGAGGTGCATGGCCGCCTCGACCTGATCTTCAATAATGCCGGGGTCAATGCGCCTGCCGTGCCCATCGACGAACTGCCGCTGGAGAACTGGCGCAATGTCATCGCCACCAATGTCGACGGCGTGTTCCTCTGCGCCCGTGCGGCCTTTGGCCTGATGCGCAGGCAGCAGCCGCAGGGCGGGCGAATCGTCAACAACGGTTCGATTTCGGCGCATACCCCACGCCCCTTCACTGCGCCCTACACCGCCAGCAAGCACGCGGTGCTGGGCCTGACCAAAGCCCTGGCCCTGGACGGCCGCCCCTACAACATCGTGTGCAGCCAGGTGGACATCGGCAACGCCCTGACCGAACTGTCCGAACGCATGACCCGCGGTGTGCGCCAGGCCAATGGCGAGATTGCCGCCGAGCCTATGCTCGACGTGCGCCATGTGGCGGATGCCGTGCGCTACATCGCCGCCCTGCCGTTGGACGCCAACGTGCTCAACATGACCGTGATGGCCAGCAACATGCCCTTCGTCGGCCGTGGCTGACACCTTGCCTTTTAAGGAGTGACCGATGAAACCTGAAGTCCTGCAACTGAGCCCGATCCTCATCCCAGAAGTCCGCGAGCGCCTGGAAGCGCTGTTCACCGTGCACCGGTACTACGAGCAAGCCGACAAGGACGCCTATGTCAGCGCGCATGGCAACAGCATCCGCGCCGTGGTCACCGGCGGCCATACCGGTATCAGCCAAGCGCTGATGGCGCGCCTGCCCAAGCTGGAAGTGATCGCGGTGAATGGCGTCGGCACCGATGCCATCGATCTGGCCTATGCGCGTGATCGGGGTATCCAGGTGACTGCAACCCTCGGCGCGCTGACCGAGGATGTCGCCGACCTCGCGATCGGCTTGCTGATTGGCGTGTGCCGAGGGCTGTGCAGCGGTGACCGGTTCGTCCGCGCCGGCCACTGGGCCACCAGCGCCACACCGCTGGCGCCATTGCCGTTGGCGCGGCAGGTGTCGGGCATGCGTGTGGGTATCGTCGGCATGGGCCGCGTCGGCCGCGCGGTGGCCCAGCGGGCGGCGGCGTTTGGCTGCCCGATTCGCTACACCGACCTGCAGCCACAGGACGTGCCTTATGGCTTCGAGTCGAACTTGCAGCAATTGGCCAAAGACAGCGATGCGCTGATTCTGGCGGCGGCCGCCGACCAGGGCGAGGCGTTGGTGGGGCGCAAGGTGCTGCAGGCGCTTGGCCCAGACGGCTACCTGATCAATATCGCCCGTGGCAAGTTGGTGGACGAGCCTGCGTTGATCGCGGCACTTGAAGCGGGTGAGATCGCCGGGGCGGCGCTGGATGTGTTTGCCGATGAACCTCGGGTGCCCGAGGCGTTGTTCGAGCGCGAGGATGTGGTGCTGCAGCCGCACCGAGCCAGCGCCACCGTGCAGACCCGCACGCGCATGGGCGAAATGGTGGTGGCAAGCCTGGTGGATGTGTTTGCCGGGCGTACGCCACAGGGGTTGGTTATCTAAGCGGCCTGTACCGGCCCCTTCGCGGTCCGACTTGCCCGCGAAAGGGCCGGTACAGTTGCACGATGCAGATCAGGCCACCGCCACTTCCACAGCCTCCCCGTTCAGCCGCACCGGCCACACCCGCAGCCGCTGCCCGGCATCTTCCAGGCATTCCCCGCTGTGCAGGCTGAAATGCTGTTTGTACAGCGGCGCCGCCACCACCAACTCACCCTGCAAGCTACCCACCAACCCGCGGCCAATGATGTTGGCACCCGAGCGCGGGTCGCGGTTGTCCAGCGCATACAGTGGCTGTTCCTGATCCGGCAAGTAGAACAGCGCCACCTGGGCCCCCTCGTGCCACACCACCACGCCGGAATCGGCTACCAGGTCGCGCGCTTGGCAGACTGTCTGCCAGTTCGTCTTGTGGGCTACAGCAGTATTGGTCAGGTTCATCAGACAGCCTCCTCGGCAGTGGGGATCAGGTGCAGCGGTGCCGCTGGGCGGCGCTGATCGCGTTCGCGGACGAAGTGCACGTCCGGGTCGGCGCGGTGGTCGTTGACGAAGGTGCGGAAGCGCTTGAGCTTCTCCGGGTCGTTGAGGGCATTGGCCCATTCGCATTCATAGTGGTCGACCACATGCTGCATCTGCGCCTCAAGCTCGGCGGCCAGGCCCAGGCTGTCGTCGAGGATCACCTGCTTGAGGTAGTCCAGCCCGCCCTCAAGGCTTTCGCGCCAGACCGAGGTGCGCTGCAGTTTGTCGGCAGTGCGGATGTAGAACATCAGCACACGGTCGATCAGGCGCACCAGGGTCTCGTCGTCCAGGTCGGTGGCAAACAGCTCGGCGTGGCGCGGGCGCATGCCGCCGTTGCCGCACACGTACAGGTTCCAGCCCTTGTCGGTGGCGATCACGCCGATGTCCTTGCTCTGCGCCTCGGCGCATTCGCGGGTGCAGCCAGACACCGCAAACTTGAGCTTGTGCGGGCTGCGCAGGCCCTTGTAGCGGTCTTCCAGGCGCAGGGCCATGGCGACGCTATCCTGCACACCGTAACGGCACCAGGTGCTGCCCACGCACGACTTCACCGTGCGGGTCGACTTGCCGTAGGCATGGCCCGTCTCGAAACCGGCTTCGATCAACTCGCCCCAGATCAGCGGCAACTCGTGCAGCTGGGCGCCGAACAGGTCGATGCGTTGGCCACCGGTGATCTTGGTGTAGAGGTCGTACTTTTTTGCCACTTGGCCGATCACGATCAGCTTGTCGGGGGTGATTTCGCCCCCAGGTATGCGCGGCACCACCGAGTAGGTACCGTTTTTCTGCATGTTGGCCATGAAGGTGTCGTTGGTGTCCTGCAGCGGTACCAGCGCCGGGTCCATGATCGGCTGGTTCCAGCACGAGGCGAGGATATTGCCCACCGCCGGCTTGCAGATATCGCAACCGACATGGCCTTTGCCATGGCGCGCGAGCAGGTCATTGAAGGTGCGGATGCCGCCAACCCGCACCAGCCCGTAAAGCTCCTGACGGGTGTAGGCAAAGTGTTCGCACAGGCTTTTGTCGACGGTCACGCCGCGAGCGGTCAGTTCGTGCTCGAACACCTGCTTGAGCAGGGCCGCGCAGCCGCCGCAACCGCTGGCCGCTTTGGTGCAGCCCTTGACCGCAGCGAGGTCGCTGCAGCCGCTGTCGATAGCGGCGCAGACTGCGCCCTTGCTGACGTTGTGGCACGAGCAGATGGTCGCGCTGTCGGGCAGCGCATCGGCGCCCAAGGCCGGCGCGCCGCCTGTTTGCGGCAAAATCAGGGCGGCCGGGTCGGCAGGCAGGGCGATGCCGTTTTGCGCGTACTGCAGCAGAGTGTCGTAGTAGCTGTTGTCACCGACCAGCACCGCGCCGAGCACATGCTTGCCACTGGCATCCACCACCAGCCGGCGATAGGCCGCATTGGCTTCGTCGATGAAGCGGTAGCTGCGTGAGCCCGGCGTAGCGCCATGGGCATCGCCGATCGAGCCGACATCCACGCCCAGCAGCTTGAGCTTGGTCGACATGTCGGCGCCGGTGAACGGCACCGCGTCATCGCCCACCAGCAGCGCCGCCAGGTTGCGCGCCATGCTGTAGCCCGGCGCGACCAAGCCGAACACGCTGCCATTCCATGAAGCGCACTCGCCGATGGCGAAGATGCGGGCGTCATGGGTGCGGCAGTGATTGTCGATCACCACCCCGCCACGGGCGGCAATCTCCAGCCCGCACGCGCGGCCCAGGGCATCCTGCGGGCGGATACCGGCAGAGAACACGATCAGGTCGGTTTCCAGGTGCTCGCCGCCATCGAAGTTCATGCGGTAGCGATACGCCTCACCGGCGCTGATCGACTGGGTGGCGCGGGACAGGTGCACGCCCACGCCCAAGGCCTCGATCTGCGCCTTGAGCGCCGCGCCGCCCTCGCCGTCCAACTGCACCGGCATCAGCCGAGGGGCGAACTCCACCACATGGGCTTCCAGGCCGAGCGACTTCAGCGCATTGGCGGCTTCAAGGCCCAACAAGCCCCCGCCGACCACCACCCCTCGGCGGGCACCCTGGGCGGCGGCGCGGATGGCGTCGAGGTCGTCGAGGGTACGGTAGACCAGGCGGGCATTGCCGCTGGAGCCTTCGATCGGGGGTACGAAGGGGTATGAGCCGGTGGCCAGGATCAACTGGTCGTAGCCATAGCGGCCTTCGGCGGTGACCACTTCGCAGCGCGCGCGGTCGATCTCCAGCACAGGCTCGCCCAAGTGCAGGTGCACGCCTTGGCGGGTATAGAAGCCTTGCTCGCACAGGGCCAGGGTTTCGGCACAGCTGCCGCCGAAGTACTCGGACAGGTGCACACGGTCGTAGGCACGTTGGCGTTCTTCGCCGAACACCCGCACCTCGAACCGCTCCAAGGCGCCCCGCTCGATCAGTTGCTCGACGCAGTGGTGGCCGACCATGCCGTTGCCGACAATGACCAGTTTCTCGCGTTGTCCGCCGTTCGCTGTTGCCTTCATAGCCGATCCTCGATCAAAAAAAAACGCCTGGAGCCGAAGCTCCAGGCGCCTTTGCCTGTACTCATCAGGGTGTGCCCCTGGTTGATCGCCGTTGATCAGTGGGGCGTGTTGTGAAGCTGGTAAAGCAGGGAGTGTGCCAAATACTGCCTTTTGGGCCTCTTCGCAGCACAAGGCTGCTCCTACAGGGAGTGTGCAGAACCGGTAGGAGCAGCCTTGTGCTGCGAAAAGGCCGGTACAGGCACCCCAAACCGCACAGCCAAGGTGCACCCCTCCCCATCCCGGTGCACTCAATACACATCGCGCCGATAGCGCTTGGCCTTGCTCAATGCCTCTACATACGCATCCGCCGCAGCCTCGCTCATACCGCCATGCTCCGCGACGATCGCGCGCAAGGCGCTGTCCACATCCTTGGCCATGCGCTGGGCATCGCCGCACACATAGAAGAACGCGCCCGCCTCCAGCCACCGCCAGAGGTCAGCGCCCTGCTCGTGCATGCGCTGCTGCACATAGATTTTCTCGGGCTGGTCGCGCGAGAAAGCGGTATCCAGGCGCACATGGCCGGTCGCCTGCCAAGCTTGCAACTGCGCCTGGTAATAGAAGTCACTGGCCGCAGACTGCTCACCGAAAAACAGCCAGTTCTGCCCACTGGCCCCACGCGCTTCGCGTTCTTCCAGAAACGCCCGAAACGGCGCGATACCCGTGCCTGGGCCGACCATGATCACCGGCACATTGTCGTCCTCAGGCAGGCGAAAATGCTTCGATGCCTGCGGGAAGATCGCCACCTTGATGCCTTGCGCACGGTCGGCCAGAAAGGTCGAGCAGGCCCCTTTGCGCTGCCCGTAACGCACCGTCGAGACCGTCAGGTGAACTTGGCCGGGGTGCGCCAACGGGCTGGAACTGATCGAGTACAAGCGCGGCTGCAACGGCTTGAGCAGGTCAAGCCAGGTGGCCAATGGCAGGTCTTGCGGGAACTCGCGCAGTACGTCCGCCAACTGTCGCCCCCACAACCAGCTCTGCAGCTCTGCCTTGTGCTCAGGCTGAAGCAGCCGGCGCAGGTCCGCCGCCGTCTGGCTGAACACCTGCAACTGCGCAGGGGTGACCTTGGCGATTTCCAGGTGGGCTTGCATGGCAACGGCCAACGGCAGCGCAGGCTGGCCTTTGACCTCAACCAGGGCCTGGCCATCAAGGCGCATCAGTGCCAGCAACTCCTCGACCAACGCCGGGCAATTGCGCGGCCATACGCCCAAGGCATCGCCCGGCTGGTAGGTAAACGTGCTGCCCGACAGGTCGAACACCAGTTGGCGCGTCTCCTTGCTGGCACCTGGGGCGTTGAGCACGCGGTTTTCCAACAAGGTGGCCGACCAGGGTTGCTGCTTGCTGTAGGCCTCCACGAGCGCGGGTGCGCTGCTTGCCTGGGGCGCGGCGGCGCTGCCCAACTGTGATGACAAGGCGTCGAGCCAGGTGGCGAATGCCTCATCGAAGTCCGGCTCGCAGTCCACCCGTGGCAACAACCGCCGCCCGCCCAGCTCCGCCAGGCGCTGATCGAGCTTGCGGCCAAACCCGCAAAACTGGTCGTAACTGGAGTCACCCAAGGCCAACACGGCGTAAGGCACGTCGGCACAATGTGCGCCCTCCTCGCTTTGCAGGGCTTGCCAGAATGCCGTCGCAGTGTCGGGCGCATCGCCATCGCCAAACGTACTGGCGATCAGTACGACACTGGCCGCGCCGTGCAACTGCTGCGGGCTGACCGCTGCCATGCAACTGAGCTGCACCGCGAGGCCGGCGCCACGCAGGCGTTCGGCACAGCGTTCGGCCAGTGCCTCACCGTTACCGGTTTGCGAGGCCCACAGCACCCGATGCTGGGGCGCCGCAAGCGCCGAGCTGGGCAGTATCGAAGGCTGGGCGAACAACCCCGCCAATAGCCCATCGACGAACAGCCGCCGGCTTGCGGCCAGCGGCGCACTGGTCGGCAGGCTGGGCACACCTTCAGCGCGGGCCTGGTCCAGGCCGAGCAAAAAGCCGTGCAAGTAATGACGCTCCTCCTCGGCCAGCACCGGGGCTGGCAGGGTGTCCAGGCCAAGCAGACGGGACAGGGTGGCGGTCGGCATGCGGGCAGGCTCCGGGATGGCAGTGGCGGCGCTCAGGTCAACGGCGTCGATACGTTCGCCGGCAACCCGCTGCAGGGCCACGGCGCAGTGTTTGAAGGCCGGCTGCAGCGACAGCGGGTCGACGGCATCGCAGGTCACGGCATTGATCGCCAGCTGCTCGCCCATCACATCGTTCCAGTGGAAGGGGGCGAAACAGTTGCCCGGCATGACCCGATCACTGACCCGTGCCGGCAACAGCGCCTGCCCCCGCCGCGAGCGGATGGCCACCTGGTCCTTGTCGCGAATACCCAGGCGCGTGGCATCGTCAGGGTGCAGCTCGACAAAGGGGCCGGGCTCGAGTTTGTTCAGCGCAGGCACCTTGCCGGTTTTGGTCAAGGTGTGCCATTGGTGCTGCACGCGGCCGGTGTTGAGCACCATTGGGTAGTCCGCGTCAGGCAGCTCGGGCGCAGGCAGCCAAGGGCGGGCGAAGAAGCGCGCTTTGCCACTGGCCGTCGGAAACGCCAGCGCCGGGCGCTTGCCCTGGGCGTCGAGCAACAGCGGCTGGCTGCTGCCGTCGTTCTGGTAACGCTGCGGGCTGCGCGGGGCCTCATGGCCTGGCGCGCAGGGCCACTGGCGCGGCTGCGCGCGCAGGTCGGTGTAGCCGATACCGCGCAGGTCGTAGCCGGTTGCCGGGTTGTGGAAACGGCGAATTTCTTCGTACACCGCTTCGGCATCGGGGTAGTCGAAGGCTTCGGCATAGCCCATGGCGCAGGCGATGCGGGCGATGATCTGCCAGTCCGGCAGGCTTTGGCCTGGGGGTGCCACGGCGCGGGGCATCAAGGTCAGGTTGCGTTCACTGTTGATCATCACGCCCTCGCCTTCGGCCCACAGCGCGGCCGGCAACAGGATGTCGGCGTAGCGGTTGGTCTCGGTGTCGAGAAACGCATCCTGGGTGATCACCAGTTCAGCCTGGCGCAGGCCGTCGATCACTTGCTGGCGGTTGGCGACGCTGGCCACCGGGTTGCTGCAAATGATCCAGCACGCCTTTACCTCGCCGCGCTTCATCTGCTCGAACAGCGCCACGGTGCCCTCGCCGCCTTCGCTGCGCAGGCTGCCTGGGGCCAGCTGCCACTGGTTTTCGACAAAGGCGCGGTCGGCCGCCACCAACGCCGATCGCTGCCCCGGCAGGCCCGGCCCCATGTAGCCCATCTCGCGGCCGCCCATGGCATTCGGTTGCCCGGTGAGGGAGAACGGCCCGCTGCCAGGGCGGCAAATGGCGCCGGTGGCCAGGTGCAGGTTGCAGATCGCGTTGCTGTGCCAGGTGCCATGGATGCTCTGGTTAAGGCCCATGGTCCAGCAGCTCATCCAGTCCTTGGCACCGCCGAGCCATTCGGCGGCGGTGCGGATGTCGGCTTCGCTCAGGCCGGTGATGGCGGCAACGCGGGCGGGGCTGTAGTCCTCCAGGAATGCAGGCAGGTCTTCCCATCCCTCGGTGTGACGGGCGATGAAGTCAGCGTTTGTGTGGCCGTTCTGGTGCAGCAGGTGCAGCAAGCCATTGAGCAGGGCCATGTCGGTGCCCGGGCGTACCTGCAAGAACAGGTCGGCCTTGTCTGCGGTGGCCGTGCGCCGGGGGTCGACGACGATCAGCCTGGCGCCGGCTTTCAGCCGGTCGAGCAGGCGCAGGAACAGGATCGGGTGACAGTCGGCCATGTTGGCGCCGATCACCAGAAACACCTCCGCGTGCTCGAAGTCCTGGTAGCTGCCGGGCGGGCCATCGGCGCCCAATGACAGCTTGTAGCCGCTGCCAGCGCTGGCCATGCACAGCCGTGAATTGGACTCGATATGGCGGGTGCGGATAAAACCCTTGGCCAGTTTGTTGGCCAGGTACTGCGCCTCTAGCGACATCTGCCCCGACACATACAAGGCCACAGCATCGGGGCCGTGCTGGTCGATAATGCCGCGCAGGCGCTCGGCGGCCTGGGCGATGGCCTGGTCCAGGCCTGTGCGCGCCGGTTGCTGGCTGCGCTGCTGGCGCAGGTAGGCGTCTTCCATGCGCCCGGCCGCGCTCAGCGGTACGTGCGCGGTCAGGCCCTTGGTGCACAGGCGGCCAAAATTGCTGGGGTGCTGCTTGTCGCCGCTGATCTTGCTGACTTTGCCATCGGCCACGCTCATGACAATGCCGCAGCCGACGCCGCAATACGGGCAGACACTGCGTACTTCGCTGCTGCTCATGGGCCGGTCTCCTGGTAAAAACACAAAAGGCGCCGGCTGCCCCGGCTTGCATGGCAAGCGGGGCAACACGGCGCCTTTGTCGTGAAAATGTGCGGGCAATCGGCATTGATTGCCCTGGGTAGAGGCAAGCCAGCAATTACCGGGCCAGCTCTACTGGGCTCATCGCGGGCAAGCCCGCTCCTACAGGGCCTGCGCTATCAGGGAAGGTTTGGCGCACCATGCGGTGGCATCTCGCAGGCTGGCAGCGCTATGCTGGGGCACATTTCAGCCAGAGTTACTGCCCTTCCCCCATGTCCCAGGTGATCCTCAAAACCCCCGCCCAACTCGACGTGATGCGCAACGCCGGCCAGCTACTGGCCCAGGTATTTGCAGAGCTCGACCGTTTCATACGCCCTGGCGTAACCACGATGCAGATCAACGACCTTGCCGAGGCGTTCATCGTCGACAGCCTGAAGGCACGCCCGGCGAGCAAGGGCCAGTATGGGTTCCCCTACGCGCTCAATACGTCAGTGGACCATGTGGTCTGCCACGGCATGCCGAAAGCTGATGAAGTGCTGAAGGAAGGGTCGATCATCAATGTCGACATCACCCTCGAACAAGGCGGCTATATCGCCGATTCGTCGAAGATGTATTGCCTTGGCGTGATCAGCGATGAGGCCCGGCGGTTGGTCGACACCACCTATGACGCGCTATGGAAAGGCATCGAGCAAGTGCGCCCGGGGGCGACGCTGGGTGACATTGGCCATGCTATCCAGGCCCATGCCGAAGCAGCGGGCTACAGCGTGGTGCGCGAATATTGTGGCCATGGCATTGGCCAGCAGATGCATGAAAAGCCGGAGGTGCTGCATTACGGGCAGCGCGGCATGGGCATGGCGCTCAAGCCTGGCATGGTGTTTACCATCGAGCCGATGATCAACCAGGGCGGGCGTGGGACACGGACGTTGAAGGACGGGTGGACGGTGATCACCCGCGACCATACGCTTTCTGCGCAGTGGGAACATACGGTGGCGGTGACGGAGGCGGGGGTTGAGGTGCTGACGTTGCGGGAGGAAGAACGCAAGCGTTGATACCGCAGCGCGGCACAGACCCTGTGGGAGCGGGTTCACCCGCGAACACCGGCGAAGCCGGTGCCATACACCGCGTCGCCTTCTTCGCGGGTAAACCCGCTCCCACAGGCCCCGGCTGACTGAATACGATAGGCTTGGCGCAGCAAAATTCTGCACAAACAAAAAAAGCGACCCTAAGGTCGCTTTTTCTGTAACTTCCGGGTGTTCAGTGGGCCCTGGAAGTTGAATATGGCGCAGCGGACGGGACTCGAACCCGCGACCCCCGGCGTGACAGGCCGGTATTCTAACCGACTGAACTACCGCTGCGCTATACATCGAGTGGTGGGTGATGACGGGATCGAACCGCCGACCCTCTGCTTGTAAGGCAGATGCTCTCCCGGCTGAGCTAATCACCCTTTCGTCTCGGTGTGGCGCGCATTCTACGGATGAGCCCCCACCCTGGCAAGCACTTTTTTCGACTTTTTTAAAAATTTTTTCGAAGCCTTTCAAAGACCTAGCAACGCTGGGCTTTTCTTCCTTTATAGAAGGGTGCTGGCCCTCTGACAGGGTTGGACGGGAACCACCGCTCGGAGAATAATGCCCGCCTTATGCATTAAGGAGAGATTGCCCCTCATGTGGTTCAAGAACCTGCTGACCTACCGCCTGACCCAGGATGTTCCATTCGAAGCCGAAGCACTGGAAACCGCCCTGGCCAGCAAGCCGGCCCGTCCCTGCGCCAGCCAGGAGCTGACCACCTATGGCTTCGTCGCGCCATTCGGCAAGGGCGAAGACGCTCCCCTGGTGCACGTCAGCGGCGAATTCCTGCTGATCGCCGCGCGCAAGGAAGAACGTATCCTCCCAAGCAGCGTGGTGAATGACGCCGTCAAGGAGAAGGTCGAAGAGATCGAGACCGAGCAGATGCGCAAGGTCTATAAAAAGGAACGCGACCAGATCAAGGACGAGATCATCCAGGCCTTCCTGCCGCGCGCCTTCATTCGTCGCTCGATGATCTTCGCCGCCATCGCTCCGCGCCTGGGCGTGATCCTGGTCAACTCGGCCAGCGCCAAGCGTGCCGAAGGCCTGCTGTCGACCCTGCGTGAAGTGATGGGCTCGCTGCCGGTACGCCCCGCTACCGTGAAGATCGCGCCAGCGGCCACCATGACCGACTGGGTCAAGTCGCAGCAAGCGGCCGAAGGCTTCTATGTACTGGACGAGTGCGAGCTGCGCGACACCGCCGAAGACGGTGGCATCGTGCGCTGCAAGCGCCAGGACCTGACCAGCGAAGAAATCCAGCTGCACCTGAGCACCGGCAAGGTGGTCACCCAGCTGGCCCTGGCCTGGCAGGACAAACTGTCGTTCGTGCTCGACGACAAGATGGTCATCAAGCGCCTGAAGTTCGAGGAGCTGCTGCAAGAGCAGGCCGAACAGGATGGCGGTGATGAGGCCCAGCAGCAGTTCGATGCCAGCTTCCTGCTGATGATGATGACCTTTACCGAATTCCTCCCGGTGCTGTTCGAGGCCTTGGGTGGGGAGGAGATTCCGCAAGGGGTCTAACCTTCATGCTTTGCCGGTGCTGGCCTGATCGTTAATCGTTGACCAGTACCGGCCCTTTCGCGGGCAAGCCCGCTGCCACAGGTGCTTGCTCACCCAGTGGCAGCGGGCTTGCCCGCGAAAGGGCCCCGGAAACTCACCTCTATATATAAGTACAAGGACTTTCCCATGCGCGCCCTCGCCGCCCTCAGCCGCTTCGTCGGCAATACCTTCGCCCTCTGGGTGTTGGTGTTCGCCGTGCTGGCCTTCCTGCAACCGCAGTGGTTCATCGCCTTGAAAGTGGCCATTGTGCCGCTGCTGGGGCTGGTGATGTTCGGCATGGGCCTGACCCTCAAGCTCGACGACTTCGCTGCCCTCGCCCGCCAACCCTGGCGCGTGATGCTGGGGGTGGTGGCGCATTTCGTGATCATGCCGGGTATGGCCTGGCTGCTCTGCCAGCTGTTCCACTTGCCCGCCGAGATCGCCGTCGGGGTGATTCTGGTCGGCTGCTGCCCAAGCGGCACCGCCTCGAACGTGATGGTCTGGCTGTCCAAGGGCGACCTGGCGCTGGCGGTGGCGATCGCTGCGGTCACCACCTTGCTCGCCCCGCTGCTGACCCCAGCGCTGATCTGGTTCCTGGCCTCGGCCTGGCTGCCGGTCTCGTTCATGGACATGTTCTGGTCGATCCTGCAGCTGGTCATGCTGCCGATCGTACTCGGCGTGCTGGCCCAGCGCCTGCTGGGCGCTCGGGTGCAGGCCGCCGTGCAGGTGTTGCCGCTGGTGTCGGTGGTGAGCATCGTCATGATCGTCTGCGCGGTGGTGGCGGCCAGCCAGGCGAAGATCGCCGAGTCGGGGCTGCTGATCATGGCGGTGGTGATGCTGCACAACAGCTTTGGCTATTTGCTGGGGTACCTCACCGGCAAGCTGTGCAAGTTGCCGCTGGCCCAACGCAAGTCGCTGGCGCTGGAGGTGGGCATGCAGAACTCCGGGCTGGGGGCGGCACTGGCGGCGGCACACTTCTCGCCATTGGCCGCGGTGCCGAGTGCGTTGTTCAGCGTTTGGCACAATATTTCCGGGGCGTTGCTGTCGACCTGGTTCCGGCGCCTGGAAGCGCCTTCGTCAGCCGTTGAGAATGGCGAGCCAGCCAGGGATTGATGCTGCCTGGCCTGGCCTCTTCGCGGGCAAGCCCGCTCCCACAGGTACCCCACATTCCCTGAGAGCTGTGGAGTACTTGTGGGACCTGAAGAGGCCGGCACAGGCTTGCCCAGTATTCAGAAAATGTGCACCCTAGTGCCCACTGTGAGGACGACCTCACGACGCACCGCGTGACCATTCCGGGGACGGCCCCATCCTTTACAACGATGGAGACACAGCATGTCCTGGATCATTCTTTTCTTCGCCGGCCTGTTCGAGGTCGGCTGGGCCGTCGGCCTGAAATACACCGACGGTTTCAGCAAGCCAATCCCCACCGTACTCACCGTCGGCGCCATGGTCATCAGTCTCGGCCTGCTGGGCCTGGCCATGAAGGAGCTGCCGCTGGGCACCGCCTATGCCATCTGGACGGGCGTCGGCGCTGTGGGCACGGTCATCGCCGGGATCATCCTGTTTGGCGAATCCATGGCCTTGGTGCGGCTGGTCAGTGTGGCGCTGATCGTCTGTGGCCTGATCGGCCTGAAAGTCAGCGCCAGCTGACCCCCGCGCGCTAACGCAGGTCGCCGCGCAAGCGGCTGACCTGCTCACGCAACGCATCCGGCTGCGCCGCCTCCACCGGGATGGCGGTGCCAGCCACGATGGTCACCCGCGACCACAAGCGCTTGAAAAACCCCTTGCCCGGGTCTCGGCTGAAGAAACTGCCCCACAGCCCCTGCAACGCCAAGGGAATCACCGGCACCGGGGTTTCGCTGAGAATGCGGTTGACCCCGCCTTTGAACACATCGATCTCGCCATCACCGGTCAACTTACCCTCCGGGAAGATACACACCAACTCACCCGCCGCCAGGTACTCGGCGATACGCGCGAAGGCACGCTCGTAAATGGCCTCGTCCTCACCGCGCCCGGCAATCGGGATGGCACCTGCGGTGCGGAACACGAAGTTGAGCACCGGCAGGTTGTAGATCTTGTAGTACATGACAAAGCGGATCGGCCGGCGAATCGCACCGCCGAGCAGCAGCGCGTCAACGAACGAAACGTGATTGCACACCAGCAGCGCCGCCCCTTCATCCGGGATGCGCTCCAGGTCGCGGTGCTCCACGCGGTACATCGAGTGGCTGAGCAGCCAGATCAGGAAGCGCATGGTGAACTCGGGCACGATCCTGAAGATGTAGGCGTTGACCGCGATGTTGAGCAACGACACCACCAGGAACAACTGCGGGATGGTCAGTTCGGCCAACCCCAGCAGGACGATGGTGAGGATTGCCGAAACCACCATGAACAACGCATTGAGGATGTTGTTGGCGGCGATCACCCGGGCCCGCTGATCTTCGGCCGTGCGCGCCTGGATCAAGGCATACAGCGGCACGATATAAAAGCCGCCGAACACCCCGAGCCCGACAATCGACACCAGGATCCACCAGGCCTGGCTCATGCCCAGCAGCGCCAGCCAGTCGTGCGGCAGCGCCGCCGCCGGCACATCGCCGGAATGCCACCACCAGAGCAGGCCGAACAGGGTCAGGCCGAACGAGCCGAACGGCACCAGGCCGATTTCCACCTTGCGCCCGCTAAGCCGCTCGCACAGCAGCGAGCCGAGGGCGATGCCCACCGAGAACAGGGTCAGCACCAGGGTCACTACAGTGCCGTCGCCATGCAGCCAGTCCTTGGCGTACGCCGGGATCTGGGTCAGGTAGATGGCGCCGACGAACCAGAACCACGAGTTGCCCACGATCGAGCGCGACACCGCAGGCGTCTGCCCCAGGCCCATGCGCAGGATCGCCCAGGACTGCTTGAAGATGTTCCAGTCCAGGCGCATCTGCGGCGACACCGCGGCGGCGCGCGGGATCCAGCGGCTGGCCAAATAGCCCAGCACCGCAGTGCCCACCACGCCCCCGGCCACCACCGTGGCATAGCTGGCCGACGACATCATCACCCCGGCGCCGATGGTGCCGGCGAGGATCGCCAAAAAGGTGCCCATTTCGACCAGCCCGTTACCGCCCACCAGCTCTTCTTCACGCAGGGCTTGGGGCAGGATCGAATACTTCACCGGCCCGAACAGCGCCGAATGGGTACCCATGCCGAACAACGCCACCAGCATCAACGCAAGGTGATTGGTGATAAAGCCCAAGGCGCCGATGGCCATGATGCCGATCTCGGCCAGCTTGATCGCACGGATCAGCGCATCCTTGGCGAACTTCTCGCCAAACTGCCCGCCCAGCGCCGAAAACAGGAAGAACGGCAGGATGAACAGTAACGCGCAGAGGTTGACCCAGATCGAACGGTCACCGTCCCCCAGGCTGAGCTTGAACAGGATCGCCAGGATCAGCGATTGCTTGAACAGGTTGTCGTTGAACGCACCCAGCGACTGGGTGATGAAGAACGGCAGGAAGCGCCGCTTGCCGAGCAAGGTGAATTGCGAGGTGTGACTCATCGTCCTTGTTCCCTGAGGGGCTTTTAGCGTTGGAGGCGCGCAGGGCGCGAAAAGCCACAAATCTGCAGGGTAAAGCTTACTGCTGACAAGCCCTCTGCGGACTTATGCTGATACCCGGCAACCCCCAACGACAAGGAAGTGGCAATGATCGCCGCCCTCAAGCGCTACCCAGCGGCCGTACGCCTGCTGCTGGCTACCACCTTTACCCTGACCCTGGCCCGCGCCCTTACCCTGCCCTTTCTGGTGGTATACCTGGCAAACAACTTCCAGCTGCCGGTGAGCCAGATCGGCCTGTTGATTGGCGGCGCGCTGATCATCGCCTCGCTGCTGAGCTTGTACGGCGGCCACCTGGTGGACACCGTACGCACTCACACGCTGGTGGTCGTCAGCACCCTGGTGTTTGCCCTGGCGTTCGTCGGCGCCATGGCCAGCCCCTCGGCTGCGCTGTTCTTCCTGTGCCTGGTACTGATCAACCTGGCCCTGGCCGTGGTCGACATTGCCGCCAAAGCCGGCTTTTGCGCGCTGTTGCCGGTGGTTGAACGCGCCGAGGTGTTCGCCATCAACTACACCTTGAGAAACGTCGGCTACGCCGCCGGCCCGTTGCTGGGGGTGGCCATGTTGGAGCTGGACGACCACCTGCCCTTCATAGCGTCGGCGTTGATCGGCCTGGGAACGGGCCTGACCTATCAGCGCCTGGGCGACCGTGGCCTACAGGCCGCGGCCCTGGCGCAACCGGGGGCCACTTTCGCGCAAGTAGCGCTAGGCCTGGCCCGTGACCGGCGGCTGGTGTACTTCACCTTGGGCGGTGTGCTCAGCGCCGTGGTGTTCGGCCAGTTCGGGGCCTACCTGTCGCAGTACCTGATAGTGACCACCAGCCCGGCCGAGGCGGCGCGCCTGGTCGGCTACCTGGTGACCACCAACGCGATCACGGTGATTGCCCTGCAATACCTGATCGGCCGGCGTATCAGTCGCCAGCGCCTGATGCCTTGGCTGCTGGCCGGGATGGGCCTGTTCATCGCCGGGCTGCTGGGGTTTTCATGGGCAAGCACGGTGCCGATGTGGTGCCTGGCGATGCTGGTGTTCACCCTGGGAGAAATCATCGTGATACCCGCCGAGTACATGTTCATCGACCTGATCGCCCCAGAGCACCTGCGCGGGGTGTATTACGGCGCACAGAACCTGTCCAACCTGGGCGCGGCGCTGGGGCCGGTGATGGTCGGGTTTGCCCTCGGGCACTGGTGGCCGGGGGTAATCTTCTACCTGCTGGTGTTGTCGGTGATACTGGCGGGGGTGTTTTACTGGCGGGGTACCCGCAGGTATTGATGTTGTCTGTACCGGCCTCTTCGCGGGTAAACCCGCTCCCACAGGTACTGCGCAGCGCTCAAGCCGGTGGTGTTCCTGTGGGAGCGGGTTTACCCGCGAAGAGGCCAGTACAGGTGTAGGCCGATCCCTGCGACGACTCGCCACTGCGACCATCGTCGGCGCTGACGAACCTGCGCCTGCGTGCCAGACTGATTGATCGGGACCGCGTTACCTTTTTTGCTCCGG
The DNA here is from genome assembly GCF_000483465.1 of Pseudomonas sp. LAIL14HWK12:I7. NCBI lineage: Bacteria > Pseudomonadati > Pseudomonadota > Gammaproteobacteria > Pseudomonadales > Pseudomonadaceae > Pseudomonas > Pseudomonas sp. LAIL14HWK12:I7. The sequence goes on along the minus strand of NZ_KI519605.1, from coordinate 469,522 downwards.
AGTTTTCATGTCGTTGTCCAGTGGGCTGATCGCCGTGGTCGCCCTGGCCTATATGGCCATCATGTTCGCCATCGCCTTTTACGGCGACCGACGCAGCACACCGTTGCCGCCGAAGCTGCGTGCCTGGGTGTACAGCCTGTCGCTGGCCGTGTACTGCACCAGCTGGACCTTCTTCGGTGCCGTCGGCCAGGCTGCCGAACAGCTCTGGGCGTTCCTACCGATTTACCTGGGCCCGGTACTGCTGCTGATTTTCGCACCTTGGGTGCTGCAGAAGATGGTGCTGATCAGCAAGCAGCAGAACATCACCTCGATCGCCGACTTCATCGCCGCGCGCTACGGCAAATCGCAGACCCTGGCCGTGGTAGTGGCGCTGATCTGCCTGGTCGGCGTGCTGCCCTACATCGCCTTGCAGCTCAAAGGCATCGTGCTCGGCGTCAACCTGCTGATCGGCGCCAACGCCGACGCCACCGGCACCCGCGTGCAGGACACCGCGCTGGTGGTATCGCTGGTGCTGGCACTGTTCGCCATCGTCTTCGGCACGCGCAGCCTGGACGTGACCGAGCACCACCGCGGCATGGTCCTGGCGATTGCCTTCGAGTCGTTGATCAAGCTGTTGGCGTTCCTGGCCGTGGGCATCTTCGTGGTGTTCAACCTGTACGACGGCTTTGACGACCTGTTCAGCCAGGCGCGCCAGTCGATCCAGCTGGAAAGCTACTGGCAGGAGACCATCAACTGGCCGTCGATGGTGGTGCAAACCGCGGTGGCCATGATGGCGATCATCTGCCTGCCACGGCAGTTCCATGTCACCGTGGTGGAGAACATCGAACCGCAGGACATGCGCCTGGCCCGCTGGGTGTTCCCGATGTACCTGGTGCTGGCTGCGCTGTTCGTGGTGCCAATCGCCCTGGCCGGGCAGATGCTGCTGCCGGGCACGGTGATGTCCGACTCGTTCGTCATCAGCCTGCCCCTGGCCGAGGCCCACCCGAGCCTGGCCCTGCTGGCCTTCATCGGTGGCGCCTCGGCGGCCACTGGCATGGTCATCGTCGAAGCCGTGGCGCTGTCGACCATGGTCTCCAACGACATGCTGCTGCCCTGGCTGCTGCGCCGCAACAATGCCGAGCGCCCGTTCGAAGCGTTCCGCCACTGGATGCTCTCGGTACGCCGGGTGACCATCGTGGTGATCCTGCTGCTGGCCTATGTCAGCTATCGCCTGCTCGGTTCGACCGCGAGCCTGGCGACCATCGGCCAGATCGCCTTCGCCGCCGTGACCCAGCTCACGCCGGCCATGCTCGGCGCGCTGTACTGGAAGCAAGCCAACCGGCGCGGCGTGTTCGCCGGCCTCGCCGCCGGCATCTTCCTGTGGTTCTACACCCTGGTGCTGCCGATTGCCGCCCATAGCGTGGGTTGGTCGCTCGAGCTGTTCCCGGGCCTGGCGTGGCTGCATGGCAACCCGCTGAACCTGCCAATCAGCCCATTGACCCAAGGCGTGGTGCTGTCGCTGGCGGGTAACTTCACCTTGTTTGCCTGGGTGTCGGTGCTGTCGCGCACGCGGGTGTCAGAGCACTGGCAGGCTGGCCGCTTCATCGGCCAGCAGACCAGCGCCCGCCCTAGCAGCAAACCGCTGCTGGCGGTGCAGATCGATGACCTGCTGACACTGGCCTCGCGCTTCGTCGGCGAAGAACGTGCGCGGCAGAGCTTCATCCGCTTCGCCTACCGGCAGGGCAAAGGCTTCAACCCCAACCAGAACGCCGACGGTGACTGGATCGAGCACACAGAACGCTTGCTCGCCGGGGTGCTCGGCACGTCGTCGACCCGAGCCGTGGTCAAGGCCGCCATCGAAGGCCGCGACATGCAGCTTGAAGACGTGGTGCGCATCGCCGACGAAGCCAGCGAAGTGCTGCAGTTCAACCGTGCGCTGCTGCAAGGGGCTATCGAGAACATCAACCAGGGCATCAGCGTGGTCGACCAGAACCTGCACCTGGTGGCCTGGAACCGCCGCTACCTGGAGCTGTTCAACTACCCCGACGGGCTGATCAGCGTCGGCCGGCCGATTGCCGACATCATCCGCTACAACGCCGAGCGCGGCCTGTGCGGCCCGGGCGAGGCGCAGGTTCACGTGGCGCGGCGCCTGCACTGGATGCGCCAAGGCCGCGCGCATTCCTCCGAGCGGCTGTTCCCCAACGGCCGGGTCATCGAGCTGATCGGCAACCCAATGCCCGGTGGCGGCTTCGTCATGAGCTTCACCGACATCACCCCGTTCCGCGAAGCCGAACAGGCGCTGCGCGATGCTAACGAGAGCCTGGAGCAGCGGGTGGCGGAGCGTACCCATGAGCTGTCGCAGCTCAACCAGGCATTGTCCGAAGCCAAGAGCCAGGCCGAGGCGGTGAGCAAGTCCAAGACCCGCTTCCTGGCCGCGGTCAGCCACGACCTGATGCAACCGCTGAACGCCGCGCGGCTGTTCTCCGCCGCCCTGTCGCAACAGGCCGAGGGCATGAACGAGGAGGCCCAGCAACTGGTGCAGCACATGGACAGCTCGCTGCGCTCGGCCGAAGAGCTGATCAGCGACCTGCTGGACATCTCGCGCCTGGAGAACAACAAGATCACCCCGGACGCCAAGCCGTTCGCCCTCAACGAGCTGTTCGACACCCTGGGCGCCGAGTTCAAGGTACTGGCCGCCGAGAAAGGGCTGGAGTTCCGCCTGCGCGGCAGCCGCCTGCGGGTCGACAGCGACATGAAGTTGCTGCGCCGCGTGCTGCAGAACTTCCTGACCAACGCCCTGCGCTATGGCAAAAGCCCGATTCTGCTGGGTGCCCGCCGCCAGGGCGAACGCCTGTGGCTGGAAGTGTGGGACCGCGGCCCGGGGATCGCCGACAACAAGCTGCAAGAGATTTTCCAGGAGTTCAAACGCCTGGACAGCCACCAGACCCGTGCCGAAAAAGGCCTGGGCCTGGGCCTGGCCATCGCCGACGGCCTGTGCCGGGTACTGGGCCATAGCCTGGAAGTGCGCTCATGGCCCGGCAAAGGCACGGTGTTCCGCGTCAGCGTCCCGATCGCCCGCCAGGCGGCGCCCGCGCCCAGCGCGCCGGCGGAGCAGACGGGCCAACCGCTGGCCGGGCTGCAGGTGCTGTGCATCGACAATGAAGACAGCATCCTGATTGGCATGAACAGCCTGCTCAGCCGTTGGGGCTGCCAGGTCTGGACCGCCCGCAACCGCGCCGAATGCGAGGCCTTGCTGGCCAACGGTATGCGCCCACACTTGGCGCTGGTGGACTACCACCTGGACGACGGCGAAACCGGCACCGAGCTGATGGGCTGGCTACGCGCCCGGCTGGGCGAGCCGGTGCCTGGGGTGGTGATCAGCGCCGACGGCAGCAAAGAGACCATCGCCCTGGTGCATGCCTCAGGCCTGGACTACCTGGCCAAGCCGGTCAAGCCAGCAGCTTTGCGCGCCCTGCTCAATCGGCATCTGAGCCTGGTTCAGTAACCGCTTCGTCCGGCAGGGCTTCATCGGACAGCGCCCGCTCCAGCAAGTCTGCCGGCAGGCTCTTGCTGGCACGGGCACCCAAGAGCTTGAGCTGCTCACTGCGGCTGACCAGGTTGCCACGCCCTTCGCACAGTTTGTTGCGCGCCGCGGCGTAGGCCTTGTCCACCTGCTGCAAGCGGTTGCCTAGCTCGTCCAGGTCTTGGATGAACAGCACGAACTTGTCATACAGCCAGCCGGCGCGCTCGGCGATCTCGCGGGCGTTCTGGCCTTGGCGTTCCTGCTTCCACAAGCTGTCGATCACCCTCAGTGTGGCCAGCAGCGTGGTCGGGCTGACAATCACGATGTGCCGGTCGAAGGCTTCCTGGAACAGGTTGGGCTCGGCCTGCAGGGCCGCCGAAAAAGCGGCCTCGATGGGCACGAAAAGCAGGACGAAATCCAGGCTGTGCAGGCCTTCGAGGCGGTTGTAGTCCTTGCTTGACAGGCCTTTGACGTGGCTGCGCAACGACTGCACATGCTGCTTGAGCGCGGCCTCGTCATTGCTGCCAACAAACTGCTGGTAAGCCGTGAGGCTGACCTTGGCGTCGACCACGACCTGCTTGTCGCCGGGCAACATGATCAGTACATCGGGCTGGAAACGCTCGCCATCGGCGCTCTTCAGGCTGACCTGGGTCTGGTATTCGCGGCCCTTCTCCAGGCCCGCGTGCTCCAGTACCCGCTCCAGGATCATCTCGCCCCAGTTGCCTTGGGTTTTCTGGCCCTTGAGGGCCTGGGTGAGGTTGGTAGCTTCGTCGGACAGGCGCTGGTTGAGCTGCTGCAAGCGCTCCAGTTCCTTGCCCAGGGAGAAACGCTCGCGTGACTCCTGCTGGTAACTTTCCTCGACGCGCTTCTCAAAGGCCTGGATGCGGTCCTTGAGCGGGTCGAGCAGTTGGCCCAGGTGCTGCTGGCTGGTCTGGGCAAAGCGTTGCTCGCGCTCGTCGAAGATTTTCGTGGCCAGGTCGGAGAACTGGGCGCGCAGGGTGTCGCGGGCCTCTTGCAGGTCTTCCAGGCGTTGTTGGTGGTTTTCCTGCTGCTCGCGCAGCTCCGCCTCCAGGCGTGCGCCTTGGGCTTCCAGACGGCGCAACTCGGCTTCACGGTTGGCGCGTTCGAGGCTCCAGGCGTGGGCGGCATCGCGGGCATTGTCGCGGTCGATCTGCAGCAACTCCAGCTCACGGCCCTGGGCTGCCAGCTGGGCTTGCTTGACGGTGTTGGCTTCGCTGAGGTCGCTGACTTCGTCGCGGCTGGCGTCCAGTTGCGCCTGCAACCCGGCCAGGGACAACTGGGCAGCGTTGAGGCGCTCTTCGAGCAGGGCCTGTTCACCCTGTCGGGCGCCCTGGCGACGCTGCACCTGCATGACCCACACCAGGCAGGGCAACGCACCTACCACCAAGCCCAGCAAAATGCTGGCCAGATCCACTGTCATGGTTACCCCGATCGAACATGATGAATGCTGCGCAGCTTATCAGCCTGGGAACTGGCCTTGCGCCTTTTCACGCGTCACCATCAACCGGAAAACCACTGCCCCAGCAGCCGCCGCGCTTCCTGCGAGCCCTGCGCAGCGGCCAGCTCCAGCCAGTAGCGGGCTTGGTCCGGCTCGTTGGCCTGGCACAACCGGGCATATTCCAGCTGTGCGCGGCGATCACCGGCGCGGGCAGCCTGGCGCAGCAGCGCGTGGCCGATACGCCGGTCGCGGGCATTGCCGCAATCACGGCACAGCATCTGCCCCAGCCGGCTCTGGGCCACCACCACGCCCTGGCGCGCTGGCTGTTTCAGCAAGCGGCCTGCCAAGTGCTTGACCTGAGGCTTGTCACCCAGGCGCGGGCTGTCGAGCAACCACAGGGCCACTTTCAGGGAGAAGCGTTTGGGTGGAGGCACTGAGGAGGCGTCAGCAGGGTTGGCGAGGTGTTTACCGCGAAACTTCATGAGCAACAGGCAAGGTGACTCGAAAGGCGCGCCACTCTACTCCATTTTTCCTGGCATGGCCTGTCGATTTCTGGAGGATTGAAAAAAAATTTCGATGATCTTTTCTTGACGTTTTCGAGTGGATGACCAACCGGTCTAGCGGCGCCCGAAGATTGTCCGACAGTTCCTTGGGTTGCTGGCACACCCGTCCTAGAGCAAGCGCTTGGGACAATCCACAGTTCCTGTGGATAACTCGGTGGACAACCCCCTTCGGTGGCCCTTAAACCCCCGTGAAATGGGGCCTCCAGTCAAACTGACGATTTTTTCACCAGCTAAAATTAGTGTTTTTTTTCATTGACTTAACTCACCAGTCAAGGCATTGGCGACGCTGTAGAGGGCTGTTGCGGGTGTGTTACAGCGTGCGCGCCAAATGTGAACAACTGCCCCTCACGCCTTCATTTGGGTGCACAAAAACAGCACATCCTCGGTAATGACAGCCCTTTGCCCCCCTTCCCAGCCCGCGAAAGAAGCGCCATACTGCTCGGCTAGCCTGGGCAGGTGCACAAACACTTGCCAAAGCACTTTATCTGCGGTAAGGTGCGCCTCGTTAGTACCAAGCTGAAAGTCAATTCTGGCCAGAAGCGTCCTTGCAACGCTGCTCTCCCAAAAGCAGGCATTGCTGAAACCAGGACCGGCCACACTCGATGATTCCCTCGCCAGCCAAACGCTGCCCAAGCACGAATCACCTTGCAGATTGATCAGGATTCCACCCCGACGGCCTAGAACCTTGGCCCCGGCGTGCTGCCTGCCCTCTTAAGTACCTACCAGTCAGCCCAAGCGCCCACATTTGATTGCGCTCTCTCTGGCTGCTTTGTTCCAGTCAGGTTCGTTTCGTCCCTTAATAAAGGCGTCACTGGAACGTTTCTATCATGCATGGATCATACCCTCCGTGTTTAAAGCAGGAACCTCCAATAATATGCAAACTCATCCACACATTCAGGCTGCCATTGGCACCCTTTCCCAGGCCTTCTCGCCGTTGAAGTGCCTTATCGTTGCCCCTCGCAAGGGCAGCTTCAGCTTTACCCTGGTGGACGAACACGGCGTCGCCTGCCACACCGAACGCCTGTACCCTGAACAGTACAGCCGCAAGGAACCCCTGCAGGCAGTGATCGCCCGGACCCGTCAGTCGCTCACCGCGTGAGCGGCGAATACGGCGGCATTCAGGCGCTGAATCATTGCCCAGGTAGCCTGCCTGATCGTTCTTGGCGTAATTGCCCCATGGCATATAGCCTCGAACGTCAGGCAGCAATCGATTTAAAAACAGCTCTTTACACCACGATTATCACACTACACTTCAACTCGAGCGGTGCTAACCGCTTCCGGCGGGCCTGATCATTCACCAGCTGCCAAGCTCCAGCGCCCGTCCGGCCCTTACTTGCTCGAGGGCATCATGGGTATCGCGGCGAATGAATTGTGTCTGTATGTGATCCGACCCACCCTGGTCTACCTGGACCGACACTGCCCTAGCGCTGAAGCATTGCTACTGGGCATCGCCGCCAGCCAGTCGGCCCTCGGCTCAGCCTTGCACGACCGGCGTGGCCATGGCCTCTACCGCATCGGCGAAACCCGTCACCAGGCGCTCTGGGACGAGTATCTCGCCCGCGACCCTGACCTCGCCAGCCTGGTCCGCGGCCTGGCCAGCCAACACGCCTTTCTTGGCGGCCCCCACCTGGAACTCACGGTAAACCTTCGCTATTCCACCGCCATCGCCTGGATGTTGGTCGAGGCGCAAGCCACGCCCCTGCCTGCCGCTGACGACTTGCTGGGCCTGGCACGCATCTGGCGCCAGGTTTTCCACCCTCAGGGTCGCCTGCGCGACTTCACCCACGCCTGGCATACCTGCATAGATCAGAGATTGCCTCAGGCATCTTAAGAAACGCCCTACAGCTTTACCGGAAAAAATGGAATTTTGGTCGGATTGTCCTACAAAACCGCTCTATCTCCTGTGATTGAGGCTATAGCGCGGCGGGCAATTTGTTGGTAGCTTTTCGCCCCGGAGATCCCAAGGAGTTTCTAATAATGAAAAAAGTAATGCTCAAAACCTCCCTCGGTGTAGCCGTTGCGCTTGCTTCCAGCCAACTGCTCGCCAGCGGCTTTGCCCTGAACGAACAGAGCATCAGCAGCATGGGGACAGGTTTCGCGGGACGTTCTTCTTCTGCCGAAGATGCCAGCACCGTGTTTGGCAACCCAGCCGGCATGTCCCGCCTCAAGCGCGAACAGATCACCGTGGGCGGCGCCGCCGTCATCGCCAAGTCCGATATCTCGGGCCGTGGCAGCAACCTCGGGGGGGAAACCGATGGTGACATGGTGCCTGTCGTTGGCGTACCCATGGGCTACTACGTCAAGCCGATCGATGATCACTGGAGCGTCGGTTTCGGCGTCTACGTGCCCTTCGGCCTGGTGACCGACTACGGCAGCGACGATGCTGCTCGCTACTGGGGCAAAAAGAGCCACGTCGAGGTGGTGACCTTCCAGCCAACCGTCAGCTACGCCTTCAACGACAAGGTTTCGATCGGTTTCGGTCCAACCATCAACCGCATCAAGGGTGAACTGGGCTCGAGCCTGATCAACCCGTTCAGCCCTGGCCGCAACGACGGCGAAGTGAAGATCAAGGGCGATGACACCGCCGTGGGCTACAACATCGGTATCCTGGTCCAGGCCACCGACAGCACCCGCGTCGGCCTGACCTACCACTCGATGGTCGACTACAAGCTCGAAGGCAAGACCCGCGTCAGCACCCCGCTGATCGGTCCGTTCAACGGCAACAAGTTCGATGCCACCCTGAAGATCAAGACGCCTGAGTCTGTCGATCTTTCGGTCACCCACGAACTCGACGACCAGTGGACCCTGTACGCAGGCAGCACCTGGACCCGTTGGAGCCGCCTGGAAGACATCACCGTGCAGAACGATGTGCCGGCACCGCTGGCAGGTTCGGCGTTCCAGACCATCACCGAAGAGCAGAACTGGCACGACACCTGGGCACACGCCATTGGCGCGTCGTACAAGGTCAACAAGGAGTGGGTACTGCGTACCGGCTTCACCGTCGACCAGTCGCCAACCAACAACCACGACCGTTCACCGCGCATCCCGACTGGCGATCGCAAGGTGTTCAGCCTGGGTGCCGGTTGGAGCCCAAGCGAAGACATGACCATCGACGTGGCGTATTCCTACCTGTGGGAAGAGGACACCAAGGTCAACCAGGTCAGCGCGACCAAAGGCAGCTACCAGGCCAAGTACGAAAACAGCGCTCACGGCGTCGGTGCATCCCTCACCTACCGCTTCTGAGTCGCACCCGCAGTATGGAAAACCGCCCTCGTGGCGGTTTTTTCATGCCTGGATCTTCCAGCTGTCACCCAGGCATTCATGCAGGTAGTCCATGAATGCGCGCACCTTCGCGGTCATGGCAAAACGATCGGCCAGGCACAGGTAGATATCCATCGGCTCGGTCTGGGCATAGGCCTGGCCGTTGTCGCTGTATTCGAACACAGGCACCAGCGCGCCGGACGCCAGGTAAGGCCGCACGATGAACTCAGCCAGACGCGTGATGCCGCCATCGTGCAGGGCCATCTGCGTCAGGGCGTCGATATCGTCACTGATCAGCACAGTGCCGAAATCCGCTTCAAAACGCAGCCCGTCGCGCATGAAGCCCCACCGCAGGAAGCGGCCGTCGACCGGGTAGCGGAACACCAGGCAGCGGTGCTCGCGCAACGCCTCGGGCGTGGCAGGCACGCCGGCGCTTGCCAGGTAACCGGGAGAGGCGCAGCAGATGAACGGAAAACGGGCAATGTGCCTCGCCAGCAGGTGGTCCTCCAGCTGCGGGGCGATGCGCAGGCTGACATCGACGTCCTCGCGTGCATGGTTGACCCGTCGATCAGTCGTTACCAACTCTATCGAAAGCTGGGGATAACGGGCACTGAATGCCGGGATCAAGGGCGCCAGCACATGGCGACCGAAGGCCGAGGTCGAGGCAATGCATAGGCGGCCTTGGGGCTCGCTGTCGGGGGTTGTGACGGCCAGTTCGGCCTGGGCAAGGTCTCGGTCCACCTGCCTGACCCGCTCGTAGTAGAGCGTGCCGGCGGGGGTCAAAGCCATGCTGCGCGTGGTGCGGGTGAGCAAGCGCACCTGCAGATGCGCTTCGAGGCGTGCGAGGTTCTGGCTCACCGCCGCCGGGCTGAGCCCCAGGCTGCGCGCCCCGGCAGCGATGCTGCCGGCCTCTACCACCTTGATGAAGCTGCGGATGGCATTGAGCAAGTCCATGTCGAGCCCTTGGGATTCGTAAGAATCTCTTTATAAAGAACTCAATGACGATGGTCTACAGCCCTGCCACCGACGATTGCTAACCTGCGCCTCCACTCATCTTTCTGGAGTTCGCATGAGCAACCTGTCCCCTACGCGCAGCCGGCGCAAACTGCGCCCCAGTGCCACACCGTACGTGTTCGCCTTCTACATGTCGTCGATCATGGCGTTATTGATGTGCTTCGTGATCACTGCGGCCAACGCCGGGGTGAACCCGCAGTATCTGAGCAACGTATTGAAGGCCTACCAACTGGCCATGCCGGTGGCGTTCCTCTGCGTGCTGATGGTCAGGCCGGTGGTGCTACGGCTGGTGGCGATTACCGTTCACCCCCATTAACGCCCCCCTCATTGATCACCACACCCTTTGTAGGAGCAGCCTTGTGCTGCGAAGAGGCCGGCACAGGCAACAGACATAGCAGATACCTGCACCGGCCTCTTCGCAGCACAAGGCTGCTCCTACAAAAAAAGCGGCACTATGGCTGCGATGCGATGGCCTTCTCGATCGCTGCCCTGAAGGCCGGGTCGTCCGGCTTGGTCAGGCTAGAGAAGCTGCCAATCACCTTGCCCTTGCGATCCACTACGTATTTGTAGAAATTCCACTTCGGCGCATTGCTCTGGCTCGCCAGCTCGCTGAACAGCGGGATCGCATCCTTGCCACGCACCGGCTGGGCCTTGGTCATGGTGAAGGTCACCCCGTAATTGGCGTAGCAGACCTTGGCAATCTTCTCGCTGTCGGCATCTTCCTGCTTGAAGTCATTAGAAGGCACACCGAGCATCTCCAAGCCCTGCTCGTGGTACTCCTTGTACGTCGCCTCAAGCCCCTCGAACTGCGGCGCAAACCCGCAATAGCTGGCCGTGTTGACCACCACCAGCGGCTTGCCGGCAAAGCGCTGGCACAGATCAACCTGCCCTTTGCCACGCAGTTCGGGCAGGCTGCCCTGCAACACGGCCGGGCAATCCGCAGCCCAGCTCGACGTGGCGGCAAGCAGGGCCAGCACAGGCACCGTCAACCAATGTGCACGCATCGTTCGTTTCTCCCGCAAGACAATCCTTGAACTTGCAGGGTAGCGCTTAACAAACCCCCATGCCCAGTTGCATCAACGCCAACCCACCCTGGTGCCACCCCCACCACACCAGCGCCAGCAGCACGATCGCGGCAGCGGCGAGCAAGCCTTGGGCCAGGTAGCGCTTCATGCGGCCTGGGCCTGCAGGCGGGCGACCGGGCGTTCACGTACCGGCCAGTTGAGGGCGGCGGCCAGCAGGCTGAGCAGGATCGAAATCTGCCAGACCAGGTCGTAGTTGCCCGTGCGGTCGTAGACCACCCCGCCCAACCAGCCGCCCAGGAAGGCGCCCAGCTGGTGGAAGAGGAACACGATGCCGCCCAGCATCGACAGGTTGCGCACACCAAACAGTGTCGCCACTGTGCCGTTGGTCAACGGGACGGTAGAGAGCCACAGCAGGCCCATGGCGATGCCGAACAGGTAGGCGCTGAATTGGGTCACAGGCGCCCAGAGGAACAACACGATCACGACTGCGCGAAGCAGATAAAGCCCTGTGAGCAGGCGCGGCTTGGACATGCGCCCGCCCAGCCAGCCGGCGGTGAAGGTGCCGACGATGTTGAACAGGCCCACCAGTGCCAACACCGTGGTGCCCGTGGTCGCAGCCAGGTGCTGGTCGACCAGGTAGGCCGGCAGGTGCACGCCGATGAACACCACCTGGAACCCGCAGACGAAAAAGCCCAGCGCCAGCAGCCAGAACCCGGTATGCGAGCAGGCTTCACGCAGGGCCTGGCCCAAGGTCTGTTCGGCGCCATGGCTGGGCAGCGGGCGGTCACGCAACAGGCCGACGAGGGGTACGATGAGTGCCACCATCAGGCCCAGGACCAGCAACGCCGCGGACCAGCCCAGCCACTCGATCAAGCCAAGGGTGCCGGGCAGCATGGCGAACTGGCCGAATGAACCGGCCGCACTCGCAATACCCATCGCCATGCTGCGTTTGTCGGCCGGCACGGCACGCCCAACCACACCCAGGATGACCGAGAACGAGGTACCGGAAAGGCCAATGCCAATCAGCAGGCCAGCGCTCAACGACAGCGACCAGGCAGAGTCGGCCATCCCCATGAACATCAACCCGGCGGCGTAGAGAATGCCACCGATGATCACCACGCGCGCCGCGCCCACGCGGTCAGCCAAGGCGCCGGCGAACGGTTGTGCCAGCCCCCAGATGAGGTTCTGCAAAGCGATGGCGAAGGCAAACACACCACGCCCCCAGCCAAAGTCGGCGCTCATCGGCGCCAGGAACAGGCCAAAACCGTGTCGCACACCCAAGGACAGCGCCAGTATCAACGCTGCCCCCACAAGCACCCACCCGCTGGTTCGCCACACCGAAGTCATTGTCGTTATCTCCAGCACATCGCAAGGTTTTGCGGGTATATACCCGCTTATAGTCGCATCAGCTCAAGCCAGTTGTTCCAGCAAGCGCACCAACTCGTCACGCTGCCCTACGCCCAAGCGCTCGACCAGCAACCCTTGGGCCTGCTCCCAGGCCGGGTAAGCTGCTTGCAGCAGCGCCTTACCGGCTTCGGTCAGCAGCACCACGCGGTTGCGTTGGTCGTCGCCGTCAGCCAAGGCCACCAGGCCATCGGCTTCGAGCACCCGCAGGTTGCGCCCCAAGGTGCTGCGTTCGAGGCCCATGGCCTCGGCCAAGGTGGTGATGCTCGGGCGGTCGAGCCGCTGCAAGTGCCGCAACAGGGAAAACTGGGCGACATTGATGCCGAAGCCGGCAAGGGCCTCGTCATAATGCCGGCTCACCCCACGGGCGGCACGACGCAGATGGGTACAGATGCATTCACTGGTCAGCATGGATACGTGTATATACCCGCGTCAGGGGTGTTGCAAGAAGTTTCATCATGACGGACAGCGGCGTGCGAGATCGCTTGCAGGTGATTCAGAGGCCCAGCGCCAACCCCAGCACCACGGTCAGCTCCAGCAACTCGAGCATCGCCCCGGCGGTGTCCCCGGTCGTGCCGCCCAGGCGCCGACACATGAGGCGCCGCAACCAGGCGAACACAGCCACGGCTGCAACCAGCACCCAGATCGCGCCCCAACCGCCCACTGCAAGGCACAGGGCTGCACTGGCGAGCAATACCCACCCAGCAGCAGCGCGCGGCAGATGTTCGGACAGCGCCTGCCCCAGGCCACCGGGGCGTACGTAAGGTGTACAGAGGAACAGGCCCAGCATCGCCGCACGCCCCACCACCGGTGCCAGCAGCAGCTCAAACCCTGCCCCACGCTCGACAAGTACCCACAACGCACAGCACTTCAGCAACAGCACCAGCACCAAGGTCACAACAGCGATCGGCCCGCTGCGCGGATCTTTCATGATCCGCAGCGTGCGCTCTCGGTCGCCGAAGCCACCCAGCCAGGCATCGGCGCTGTCGGCCAACCCATCCAGGTGCAGGGCGCCGCTGAGTAACACCCACAGCGCCAGCAGCAACGCCGCGTGCAAAGGCGCGGGCGTGCCGTGCAGCAGGTGATTGGCCAGCCACAACAGCAGGCCGAACAGCAGCCCGACCAGTGGGTAGCACAACAGCGAGCGGCCTACTTGCTGCGGCGCCGGCATGCCCGGCAAGCTCACCGGCAAGCTGCTGAGAAACTGCAGGGCAATCCAGAACGGCAGCATGTCAGTGCGCCTCGCCCAATTGACCGTCGTCGCGCAGCACCAGGCGCACCAATGCGCCGTGGGCAACTTCCACCTGCAGCAACTGCTCCCTTGGCAGGCCACGTGCACGGGCCAGCAACAGGCGCATCACCCCGCCGTGGGTGACCAGCAGCACGCGCTTGCCGGCATGCTGCTGGCTCAAGCGCTCGACGCCCGCCAGTACACGTTCGGCAAACGCACTGACCGGTTCGCCATTGGGCGGGGTATAGCCATAAGGGTCGGCCCAGAAGCGCCCCAGCGCATCGGCCTGGTCTTCCATGATCTGCGCCGCGCTGCGGCCTTCCCAGTCACCGAAATGCAGCTCCTGCAAAGCGGCCTCACGCTGTACCGGCAGGTGCAGGCGTGCACCCAGCTCATCGGCAAAACGCGCACAGCGCTGCAGCGGCGAGCTGACCAGCACCTGCCAAGGGCCCGCTTCGGCGACCGCGCTGCGCATCTGCGCCCAGCCTTTTTCAGTCAGGGCATCATCAAGGCTGCCACGCAGGCCGCCCTGCTCCGTTTCGCCGTGGCGCAACAGGTCGAGGATCATGCCGGGCGGTCCGCCACGGCCGCTTCGGCAAACGTCGCCATCTGCCCGTGCAGCGCGCAGGCCAGGCGCAACAACGGGACCGCCAGGGCGGCACCGCTGCCCTCGCCCAGGCGCAGGCCCAGCGCCAGCAACGGCTCGGCCTGCAACGCTTCGAGCAAGGCCTTGTGCCCTGGCTCCGCGCCCTGGTGGGCAAACAGCAGCCATGCCCGGCATTGCGGGTTGAGGCGTACCGCCACCAGCGCAGCAACGCTGCAGATAAAACCGTCCACCAGCACCGCGACGCCCTCTTGCGCGCAGGCGATGTAAGCGCCCGCCAAGGCGGCGATCTCGAAACCGCCGACACAGGCCAGCGCCTGCAGCGGGTCGTCAGCACGCAGGCCATGCAGGATCAGCGCACGCTCGATGACTTCGGCCTTGTGCCGCACACCGGCGTTGTCCAGGCCAGTGCCTGGGCCGCTCAACTCTCGCGCTGGGCAGCCCAGCAAGTTACTGGCCAGGGCGGCAGCAGCGGTCGTGTTGCCGATGCCCATTTCGCCACCGATGAACAACTGCGCGCCCTGTTCGACGGCCCGCAACGCGCTGTCTCGGCCGGCCTGCAAGGCGGACTGTAACTGGGCCTCGGTCATCGCCGGCTGGCGGGCGAAGTTGGCGGTGCCGGCGCCCAGGTGCAGATGCCGCACACCGGGCAGCGCCAGGCTGGGGTCGATGGTGCCGAGGTCGACCACTTCCAGGCTGGCCTGCAGCTGGCGCGCCAACACGCTGATCGCCGCGCCGCCGCCAACGAAGTTGCGCAGCATTTGCCCGGTCACGGCCTGCGGGTAGGCCGAAATGCCCTCCTCTACCACACCGTGGTCACCGGCGAAGATCGTGATTGCCAGCTGGTCCACCGCTGGCCGCTCACGGCCTTGCAGGCCCGCCAGGTGCACGGCCAGGCCCTCCAGCTGGCCGAGCGAACCGGCAGGTTTGGTCAGCTGTTGCTGACGGGCGCGGGCCTGGTCCATGGCGGCGTTGTCGAGGGGTTGGCAGGCATCACGCCACCAGGCTTGAGTCATAGTGCAGGTCCTTTGATCATAAGGGGCAGGCCAGCCACGGTCAGCACCACGCGCTGACAGCGTTCAGCAACGGCCTGGTGTAGCCAGCCGGCCTGGTCGACATAACGCCGGGTCAGTTCACCCATGGGCACCACGCCCAGGCCGGTTTCGTTGCTGACCAAGATAACCGTGCCAGGCAACTGCGCCAGGCAGTCGAGCAGCGCATCGCGCTCCTCGGCCAGGCGCTGGTCGTTGTCGAGCATCAGCAGGTTGGTCAGCCACAGGGTCAGGCAATCCACTAACAGGCAGCGCCCTTCGGCCGCTTCGCGGCGCAGCACCGCCGCCAGTGCCAGGGGTTCTTCGATCAACCCCCAGTCAGCGGGCCGGCGTTGGCGATGCAAGCGCACGCGTTCGTTCATTTCGCCGTCCAGCGGCTCGCTGGTGGCGATGTAGGTGACCGGCAGGCCGCTGTCGCTGGCCAGCTGTTCGGCCAGGCGGCTCTTGCCAGAGCGGGCGCCGCCGAGGATCAGGTTGAGCATTTCAGGCGACTCCACACAGCGTGCGCAGGTGCGCGGTGTCCAAGTGTTTTTCCACCAGGTCCGCCAGGCGTTCGATATCACGCTCGCGCAGGGCCTGGTAGTCGATAGTCTCTGCATCGGCCAGCCCCGCCCAGCGCAGCAACGCGGCGCACGACTGGCTGCCTTCGAACAGGCCATGCAGGTAGGTGGCGAGGATCTGCCCATCGGCGCTGATGGCGCCGTCACAGCGGCCATCGTCCAGCTGCACGGCGGGGCGTTCCAGGGCCGGGCCCTGGGTGACGCCGGCATGGATCTCGTAGCCAGAAACCGGCGCGTTTTCCAGGGTCACGGTACCGGCAACGTTGCGCAGTTGCTTGTCGGCCTCCAGTACCGTGGCGTAGTCCAGCAGGCCCAGCCCAGGGCTGGAGCCCGCCGGCCCTTCCAGGCCCAGCGGGTCGTGCACCTTAGCCCCGAGCATCTGCAGGCCGCCGCAGATGCCGATGAGCTTGCCGCCATAGCGCAAGTGGCGGGCAATGGCGGTATCCCAACCCCGCTCGCGCAGTTGCGCCAGGTCGCCACGCACGCTCTTGGAACCGGGCAGGATGATCAGGTCGGCAGGCGGTATCGGCTGGCCGGGCCCGATGAACTGCAAATCCACTTGCGGGTGCAGGCGCAGCGGGTCGAAGTCGGTGTGGTTGCTGATGCGCGGCAGCACCGGCACGATCACCTTCAGTACGCGCTCCCCCTTGGCCACCTGGCGCACGTCGATGCCGTCCTCGGCCTCCAGGTGCAGGTCGGTGACATACGGCAACACGCCCAGCACCGGCTTGCCGGTACGCGCTTCGAGCCAGTCCAGCCCAGGCTGCAGCAAGGCGATGTCACCGCGGAAGCGGTTGATGACGAAGCCTTTGACCCGCGCCTGTTCACTCGGCGACAGCAGCTCCAGCGTGCCCACCAGGTGAGCGAATACCCCACCGCGGTTGATGTCGGCCACTAGGATCACCGGGCAGTCGACCGCTTCGGCAAAGCCCATGTTGGCGATGTCGCCGGCACGCAGGTTGATCTCTGCCGGCGAGCCCGCACCTTCGACCATCACCACCGGGTACGCGGCGCTCAGGCGCTGGTGCGACACCAGCACCGCTTGCATGGCGATGGCCTTGTAGTCGTGATAAGCCACTGCATTCATGCTGGTGACCGCGCGACCGTGGATGATCACCTGGGCGCCAGTGTCGCTGTTGGGCTTGAGCAGCACCGGGTTCATGTCGGTGTGCGGCGCCAGCCGGCAAGCCTGGGCCTGCACAGCCTGGGCCCGGCCGATTTCGCCACCGTCGGCGGTCACTGCGCTGTTCAGCGCCATGTTCTGCGGCTTGAACGGCACCACGCCGACACCCTGGCGCAACAGCCACCGGCACAGCGCGGTCACCAGCGTGCTTTTGCCGGCATCGGAGGTGGTGCCTTGCACCATGAGCGTGGTCATGCCGTTTCCTTTTGATAGTCGGTCAGGGCCTGGGCCAGGCGCTGCTCGTCCGCCGCACTGGCAGGCAAGCCCAGGCGCACGGCGGCGGGCTGCTCGAACAGGCGCACCAGAATGCCGCGCCGGGCAAGAAAGTCATGCAGGTGCGCGGCACGCTCGCTGCGCACGTACTGGAACAGGTCGCAGCCGCCGCTCGGCGCCAGCCCGGTGCTGTGCAACAACGCAGCGAGGCGCTGGCTGCTGGCGGCGCAGCGCTCGATCTGCACCCGGTGGGCAATGTGGTCGGCAAAGCAGGCTTGTGCCAGCACCCGCGTTGGGCCGCTGACAGTCCAAGGGCCGAGCAACTCAGCCAGCCGCTGCAGCACGCTGGGCTGCGCCGCAACAACCCCCAAACGCACACCGGCCAGGCCAAAGAACTTGCCGAACGAGCGCAGCACGATCAGGCCAGGCCGTTCGGCGCAGTCGACCACGCTGTGGGCGGGGGTGTTGTCCATGAACGCCTCGTCGACCACCAGCCAGCCCCCACGCGCCGCCAGTCGCCCATGCCAGTCGAGCAGGCGCTCCCGGCTGACCTGACGGCCGGTCGGGTTGTTGGGGTTGACCAGCACCAGCACATCGAGGCTGTCGAGCGCGCCTTCCACCTGGGCTTCATCCAGTTCGAGCAATGTGTGCCCTGCCCGCTGCCAGGCATACGGGTGCTCGGCATAGCACGGGGTCAACACACCGACCCGGCCCGCCGGGCGCAGCAATGGCAAGGCCTGGATCGCGGCCTGCGAGCCGGCCACCGCCAACAGCTGGCGGGTGCCGTAGTACTGCCGAGCGGCTTCTTCCAGGCCGTCTTCGGTCTCTGGCAGACGCGCCCAGGCGTCGAGTGGAATCGGCGGGATCGGGTAAGGCCAAGGGGCAATGCCGCTGGACAGGTCGAGCCAATGTTCGCGCGCGATCCCGTAGTGACGCACCGCACGCAGCAGACGACCACCGTGTTCAAGCATTCCAGTAAGCTCCCAGGCAAATCAGCAGTACCCACAGCCACACGCCCCGCTGCACCAGGCTCCAGCCACGCTCGATAGCATCGGCATCGGCCATGGGCCCTTCGCCCAGGCGCGGCCGCTCGTGCAGCTCACCGTGATACACCGCCGGGCCGCCCAGCTCGACCCCCAGCGCGCCGGCACCTGCCGCCATCACGGGGCCGGCGTTGGGGCTGTCCCACAGGGGCCCCTGGTTGCGCCAGCAGGCCAGGGCCAGGCGGGTTTTGCCGAGCAGCGCGTAGGTCAGCGCCACCAGCCTTGCGGGAATATAGTTGAGCACATCGTCGATGCGTGCCGCGCACCAGCCAAACCGCTCGAAGCGTTCGTTGCGATAGCCCCACATGGCATCCAGGGTATTGCTCAAGCGGTACAACACCACGCCAGGCGCGCCCGCCACCACGAACCAGAACAGTGCGGCGAACACCGCATCGCTGCCGTTTTCCAGCACCGACTCGGTGGCTGCCCTGGCCACGGCGGGCTCGTCCAGCTCGCGGGTTTCGCGGCTGACCAAGTAGCCGACGCGTCGCCGCGCCTCTTCCAGGTCACCCTGGCGCAATGCGTTCGCCACCGGCAGCACGTGCTCGCCGAGGCTACGCAGGCCCAACGCGCAGTACAGCGCCAGCACGTCGACCAGCCAGCCGATGTACGGCAGCCAGGACAGGATCAGTGCAACCAGGGTCAGCGGCACCACCGCGAGGAACCAGGCGCTCACGCCATGGCTGCGCCAACCGCGCCCTCCGGCATTCAGGCGACGCTCCAGGTTGGCGGCCATGTTGCCGAACGCCACCAGTGGATGACGCCGCTGTGGCTCGCCCAGCAAGGCATCCAGGGCCACCCCGGCCACGGTCAGCAAGGCAACGCTCATGGCTGCTCTCCCCATTGGTTGTGATACAGCAGGTCACTCAAGGGGCGTTCTTCTGCCCAGTTTTCCAGCACCAGCATCGGTGCCGGGTAAAATTCGGTCACAGGCCCCAGGCACAGCACCGCCACCGGCTTGGCCCCCGCCGGCATGCCCAGCAGTTCGGCCAATGCCACGGGGTCAAACAGCGATACCCAGCCCATCCCCAGGCCCTCGGCACGCGCCGCCAGCCACAGGTTCTGGATAGCGCAGGCCAGCGAGGCGAGGTCCATTTCCGGCAAGGTACGGCGGCCAAAGATGTGCGGCTCGCGCTGGTCCATCAACGCGGCCACCAGCAGTTCGGCGCAATCGTTGATGCCTTCGACCTTGAGCGTCATGAACGCATCGGCACGTTCGCCCAGTGCATCGGCCGTGCGCAGCCGCTCTTCTTCGACCAACGCCTGGATGCGCGTGCGCAGGTCGCGCTGGGTGATGCGGATGAACCGCCAGGGCTGCATCAGCCCGACGCTCGGTGCCTGATGCGCCGCAGCCAACAGGCGGGCGAGCAACGCCGGGGCCACCTCGCCACCGGCAAAATGGCGCATGTCGCGGCGTTCGCCGATGGCCCGGTACAGCGCGGCGCGTTCGGCGTCGCTGAAAGCGTGTTCGCTCATGGTCGCAACAGCGCCGCCGCCGCGTTCGGGTTGGAGGGGAAGTAGAAGTGCACGTAGGAAGCCGTCAGGCGGCCCAGGCGATACACCGCCTCGTTGCCACGCCCGCCATTAGGGCTCAGCCCCCGGGCGATCGGCGCCAGCTCGGTGCTGGTGAGCGAGTGATGGTAGGTGTGGCCACGCAGGGTGCCTTCGGGCAGTTCCACTGCCTGCAAGGCCAATGCGGCCAGGCGCTTCTGCATGGTCGCCTCGCCCGTCAGCAAGCCGAGCAGTTCGGCACGCTCACCCGCTACGTCGGTCAGTGCGTCGAGCAGGTAAAGCATGCCGCCACACTCGGCCAGCAACGGCTTGCCCTGGGCATGATGGTCACGGATCGCCGCGCACATCGGCGTGTTGGCCGCCAGTGCGTGGTGGTGCAGTTCCGGGTAGCCGCCCGGCAAGTACAGGCTGTCCACAGCGGGCAGTTCGCAGTCGTGCAGCGGCGAGAAGAACACCAACTGCGCGCCGAGGTTGCGCAGCAGGTCGATATTGGCACCATAAAGGAAGGCGAACGCCTCGTCCCGCGCGACGCCAATGCGCACACCGGCCAATGAAGCGGCGGCCGGCTGCGGTTCCGGCTCGGCAAACGCCACGGGCGGTGGTAAAGCGGCATCGCAACTGGCGCCCAGCGCTTCGGCCGCAGCATCCAGGCGGGCATCCAGGTCGTTCAGCTCGCTGGCCTGGACCAAGCCCAGGTGGCGGCTGGGCAGTTCGATACCGCGCTCACGCGACAGGCCGCCGTACCAGCGCAGCCCTTCGGTCAGGCTGCCTTCTAGCAGCTGCGCATGGCGCAAGCTGCCGACCCGGTTGGCCAGCACGCCGGCGAATGGCAGGTCGGCCTGGTAACGCGCCAGCCCCAGGGCCAGGGCGCCAAAGGTCTGGGCCATGGCCGTGCCGTCGATCACCGCCAGCACCGGCACGCCGAAATGACGCGCCAGGTCGGCGCTCGACGGGGTGCCGTCGAACAGGCCCATGACCCCTTCGATCAAGATCAGGTCAGCCTCAGCGGCTGCTTCCCATAGCAGGCGACGGCTTTCCTGCGCGCCGATCATCCACAGGTCGAGCTGGTAGACCGGTGCGCCGCTGGCACGCTCCAGGATCATCGGGTCGAGAAAATCAGGCCCACACTTGAACACCCGGACCTTACGCCCGAGGTTACGGTGCAGCCGGGCCAAGGCTGCGGTCACAGTGGTCTTGCCCTGGCCGGAAGCCGGCGCCGCGATCAACACGGCCGGGCAATGTCGCAGTTCACTCACAGTTCAACGCCCTTCTGCGCACGGATACCCGCCTGGAAGGCGTGCTTGAGCATGCCCATCTCGGTGACGGTATCGGCCAGTTCGATCATTTCAGGCTTGGCCGCGCGGCCGGTAACGATCACGTGCTGCATCGGCGGGCGAGCCTGGATGTCGGACAGCACCTGATCGAGGTCGAGGTAGCCATGCTTGAGCGCGATGTTCAGTTCATCGAGTACCACGAACTGTACGGTCGGGTCTTGCAGCAGCTGGCGCGACACGGCCCAGGCGGCTTCGGCGGCGGCGATGTCGCGCTGGCGGTCCTGGGTCTCCCAGGTGAACCCCTCGCCCATCACGTGGTAGCGCACCTGCTCCGGGAAGCGCCGGAAGAACAGCTCTTCGCCGGTGCTGTTGCGGCCTTTGATGAACTGCACCACGCCGCACTGCATGCCGTGGCCCAGGGCGCGGGCGAGCATGCCGAAGGCCGAGCTGCTCTTGCCCTTGCCGTTGCCGGTCAGCACCAGCAACAGGCCGCATTCATTAGGGGAATTGGCGATGCGCTCGTCGATGACCGCCTTTTTGCGCTGCATGCGCGCCAGGTGACGTTCGTCGCGTTCGGTGGGTTCGCTCATCAGGGTTCTCCGCAGGCTGACGCCACGCGAGAAGCGGCGACAGGTCGATAGGCAGGCAGACGGAGAACGCGCAGGAGCCGTGGCTGGACGCCACGGTGCACCGCGCATCACCCTCCGTGATGCCGTTGGCTGAATCAGGCCGGTCTCCGGGCTTATGAGCGGGCCTTGGCCCACGCCTGCGCGCCTTCCCGGATGCTGGCATCCAGTGGCTGTGCGCGACATTTGACTCACTTACCGTTGCGGGGGCAGCGCCGGGCTCGCGCCTTTGCTGGCGCCCACCGGCTTCCCAGTTTCACCCTGCCCAGACGGGGCTGGCAGGGCACCTGAAACACGCGCGAAGGTTAGAGGGTTGGGGCGGGAGCGTCAATCGAACGCGCCCGCCTTTGGCGCAGCGGTGGGGCTCAATTTGCGACATTATTCAGGAAAGAACCGCGTCACCAG
This sequence comes from Pseudomonas sp. LAIL14HWK12:I7, assembly GCF_000483465.1. Taxonomy (NCBI): domain Bacteria; kingdom Pseudomonadati; phylum Pseudomonadota; class Gammaproteobacteria; order Pseudomonadales; family Pseudomonadaceae; genus Pseudomonas; species Pseudomonas sp. LAIL14HWK12:I7. The sequence continues at coordinate 447,591 of NZ_KI519605.1, read as the reverse complement.
CGCCGGCGTCCTGATGTTCGCCGTGTAGGCCGCCAGGTCGAAGGCAAGCCCTGTGCGCAGGTCGTAAACCGGCCCCAGTGCAGGTTTGATGGTCTGCTTCAGGGTGACCTTGATGAAGCGATAGTATTCGCCATAGACCTGCTGCAAGGCATCGATGCGGAAGTAGTTGCCAGGCTGGAACAGCGTTTCGGCCTCTTCGGGGTAAGACGAAAAGGCGCTGATCGGCGTTGCGCTGTGGTAGTCCCCGGCAGGCAGCTCGAACACCACCGAACTGTCATCGAACAAGCCTGGCACGCCGCCCGGCACGTTCGGGTAACGCAAGCAGGCAAACTCTGCGGCCATGTAGGGGTTTTCGGTGAACGAGGTGAAGTCGGTATTGACCAGCACATCGCCAACCCGCAGCTCACCGCTGCGGTAACGCTCACCACCGGTACGCCGCGAGCGATGCCCCCCTCGGTACAACCTCACCTGGTTGTTTTTGGGCAACTGTTCGAGGCTATCGGCAAGGTCGGCAATATAGTCATCCTCATCGCCATACCGGTAGCTTCCCGAACGGAACACATCGTTCACTTTCGACTCATCGCTGGTGTAGTAGTCGACCAGTGCATTGAAGTACTCCGGGCCGTAGTGATACGAGTAGTGCGTGCGGCCCGCGATTTTCACGCAGTCCAGGTTGCGCTCATCGAGGTCGGGGGCGCGCCCGCGGGGCAGTTCGACGACCGGCCAGGACGCCAATAACGCCTTCTGCCGCTCAAGCGCGAATTCACCCAGCTTCTTGCTCTGCGGGCCGTTCGCCAACGTATAGGTATCCCAGAACGGTGAATTTGTGCTCGGCATCCCTTCAACGGCCAAGGGTGTCCCCCCGAGCAATCGGGGCGGCGCCAGCACTTCCCACTCCCCGGCCTGGTTCAGACGCACCGGGTGCAGCGGGCTGAATGCAAACGGGTTATCTGCCGAAACCACCAGCCACACGGCCAGCTCATGGCTGTAACGCACGCGATAGGGCAAACCTTGCACATTGATCCAGCAACTGCCGTCGTCATTGACGTGAATGCCGCGCAAGCGGCCCTCCTCGCCCGGCTCCCCTCTCAGCACGGTATTGGCGCCCTGCAACTCCTCCGGCAAGGCCAAAGCAGTCGTCGGTTGCCAGCGCCCCAATGAAAGGTTCGTTTCATGGGGCGGTGCTTGATACGCCAGCGAGGCGAAGCTCGCCTGGAAGCTGATATCGACCAGGTTCATGCTGGCGAATACGCTTTCGAGCATGGCCGAGCGCAGGGCATCCTTGCGGCTCTGTTCATCACCCGCGTGCAAAGCAGCGTCCACATCCAGCGCCACCTTGCCCACACTGGCCCCCAGCAGCATCAGCGTGACCGGCCAGCCCAACGGCGCAAAACCACCAAACACCCCCAGGAACGCCGCCAGGTAGCCGCTACACATGGCCTTGCGCAGCCCGGCATTGGTTTGCATCAGTTGCGCATTACCCTGCATTTCGAGCCTGGCCTGCTCGGCCAGGTAAGCAAACAGGGTCGTGCCAAGCGGCCGCTTGAACAGCGTCAGAGCGATCAATGCGGCTTCGTTCGAACGGCTGTCGGCAATACCTTGCAGGTGCACCTTGATCAACCGCCTGGCGGTGGTATCACGCGGATTGCTATGAGCACCCGCCACGAAGGCATCGAGGGTGTCCTTCGACTGCAACTGCGTGCGTATCCAACTCACCATCGCGAATTCGGAGTCAAAGCCCTTGAGGCTCCTTTCTGCCCACGGCATATAGGCCATGACGCGCCCATCGGGCGCACTCAGGCTGAACAAACACCAGCGATCCGTTTCACCGAACACATAGCGGTGGACCGTTATCTCGCTGCGCGTGGCGTCCTGTTCGAGAACCTCCAGGGTCGGCAATTCACCATTAGGCAAGGCGTCAGTCACCATCCCCCGCAAGCGCAGCCAATCTGCATGCGAGATTGCGCCATCCGCCAATGCCACTGCACCCTGCCCTAACACATTGGTTTTGGCCAGCACCCGGAAATGATCGCCATAATGGGACCAGAAGCGCTGGACTTGCGCACCATAGGAAACCGCGAAGTCCAGCGCCCACAGGTCTTTTTGCACGTCACTGCCCAGCATCGGCACTTCGTTGCGCTCGTCGTAAAACGGCGCATGGGGCCCCTGCCGGTAAAACCCGCCACGCATGTCGAGCTCGTCACTGGCATCTTGGAAGTACAGGTCGAAGCGGTCGATTACCAGTTCGTGCATCAACATCGACTTCTGCGGCGGATGGCTGTGTTGCCAACCGGTTTTACTGAGGCTGCTGGAGTTCTCGTTATTGAACTGGTGCCACCAGACGAAGCGAGGGTCAATTCGCCTGCCCGTGTGTTTTTGCAGAATGCGCGCAGCCTGCTGGCTCGCCAGCGCGTAAGGGTCGGGGTAATCCCGTACCACGTCATCCACCAGCCGGACCAGCGGCCGCGCAGCATCGAATGCCTCGAGGCTGCGAATCACCCTTGCTTTTATATCCGTCATGGCCCACTCCAGGCACTAGAAATCGGGCGTTCATCCTGGCGGCCTGCATCATTGCCGTGTGGTAGATGTATGCCTCCCGCCGCTGAACCCCGTGCGCACAACCCTGCTCTGAATATTGAGTGTTCCTTTTCGGAGAGCAGCGACCATGAAGCGCATCGGCATTGTCTTACCCTGGGTGTTGGCTGCCGGCCTGGCAGGATGCAGCGACACAGCCCACCTGGACGTGATGGACGGCAGCGGCCCTTCGCCGCAACTGCCCGCGCCCAGCCAGTCGCTGGTCCCCACGGTGAACATCGCGCCGGCCATTGGCTGGCCCCAGGGCGCCAAGCCCCAAGCTGCAGCCGGCACGCAGGTAACGGCCTTCGCCGACAAGCTCGACCACCCGCGCTGGCTCTATGTGTTGCCCAACGGCGATGTGCTGGTGGCCGAAACCAACGCCCCGCCCAAGCCTGAAGATGGCAAAGGCCTGCGTGGCTGGGTGATGGGCAAGGCAATGCAGCGCGCCGGCGCCGGCGTACCCAGCGCCAACCGCATCACTCTGCTGCGCGATGCCGACCACGATGGGGTTGCGGAAGTGCGCACCACCTTCATCGAAGGGCTCAATTCGCCCTTCGGCATGGCGCTGGTGGGCAAGGACTTTTACGTGGCCGACACCGACAAACTGCTGCGCTTTCACTACGAGCCCGGGGCCATGCACATTCGCGGCGAGGGCCAGCAGGTGGTCGAACTGCCTGGCGGGCCGCTTAACCATCATTGGACCAAGAACGTGATCGCCAGCCCTGACGGCAAGAAGCTCTACGTGACGGTGGGCTCCAACAGCAACGTAGGGGAAAACGGCCTGGACAAGGAACAGGGCCGTGCGGCGATCTGGGAAGTGGACCCTGCCAGCGGCCAGCAGCGCGTGTTTGCCAGCGGCCTGCGCAACCCCAACGGCCTGGCCTGGGAGCCCCACAGCGGCGCACTGTGGACGGCGGTCAACGAACGTGACGAGATCGGTAGCGACCTGGTGCCGGACTACATCACGTCAGTCAAGGATGGCGGCTTCTATGGTTGGCCCTACAGCTATTACGGGCAACACGTCGACCAGCGTGTCGAGCCCCAGGCCCCGCAGAAGGTTGCCCAGGCACTGATGCCGGACTACGCGGTGGGCCCGCACACGGCATCGCTGGGGCTGACGTTCGCCGAGCCTGGCGTGTTGCCGCCGCCGTTCGGGCAGGGGGCATTCGTGGGCCAGCACGGCTCGTGGAACCGCAAGCCGCACAGTGGCTACAAGGTGATCTTCGTGCCGTTCGATGCAACAGGCAAACCTGCCGGCAAGCCGGTCGACCTGCTGACGGGGTTTCTGAATGACGAAGGCAAGGCCATGGGGCGACCGGTGGGGGTGATCAATGATAAGCGCGGCGGTGTGCTGGTGGCGGATGACGTGGGGAACGTGATCTGGCGGGTGAGCAAGGCCTTGTAGGAGCAGCCTTGTGCTGCGAAGAGGCCGGTGAAGGCCCCTTACCACTAAGACTTGTGCACCGGCCTCTTCGCAGCGCAAGGCTGCTCCTACACAGTCAGCGATCAACTGCTGACTGCACAGTGCCTCAGGGATTCTGCGCCAGGTGCCCCTGCGGAATCACGCGCTTGGCCTGTAGGTAAGCCTTGGCCCAGTAGCTGTTCGACAGGTAGTCCAGGCGCACCGTACCGCCGGTGGACGGCGCATGCACAAAGCGCCCTTCCCCGACGTAGATACCGGCATGGCTGACTTGCGAGCCACCACTGGTGGCAAAGAACACCAGGTCACCCGACTGCAGTGCCTTGGCATCCACGGTAGGCGCGCGCATGACGATCATCTCCCGCGTCGAACGCGGCAAGCTGATGCCGGCGGCATCGCGGTAGACATACTTGATCAGGCCGCTGCAATCGAAGCCGGAATCGGGCGTATTGCCGCCCCAGCGATAAGGCGTGCCCACCAGCCCGATCGCACGGATCAACACGTCGTCGGCAATCGGCGAACCCTCTGGCTGGCTGTAGGTAACCTGCGGCTGAACCACAGGGGCCGGCGCAGGCGCGCGGCTGGAGCAGGCAGCAAGCAATGCCACCAGGGAAAGGAATGCGAAGCGCGCCATCATTACCATGGCCAGAACATCCTGTCTGAGACCGCTGGACCGCAGCCGAAAAGTGTTGAGAATTTAGATTAGACGCTTTCTGTAAATGCGCACGGCGGCGAGCTTTTTTTCAAAGCATCGCCGCCGTGGCAGGGTAAATCATTTTGCTATCAGTTGCGCGCGATGTTGGTCGGCGCCATCGCCAAGGCACGCTTGGCTTCGATGAAGGTCTTGCTCCAGTAGCGATCACCGAGGCTGTCGATGCGCACACCGCCGCTGCGGCGGCTGCTGGAGTGGATGAACTGGTTGTCACCCAGGTAGATGCCCGCATGGCTCACACGGCCACGACCATTGGTGCTGAAGAACAGCAGATCGCCTGGCTTGAGCTTGTTGCGCGCCACTTTCGGGGCATCGACGTTGATCATTTCACGCGTCGAACGCGGCAAGGTCATGCCGGCTTCTTCGCGGAACAAGTAACCGATGAAGCCGCTGCAGTCGAAGCCGGACTTCTCCGAGGTACCGCCGAAGCGGTAGCGGGTGCCGATCAACGACATGCCGCGCTCGAGAATGCTGTCAGCCAGAACGGGCAGCTGGTAAGGCTTGCTGCTGCTGGAGAAGGCCTCCAGGTCATCTTCAGTGGCCAGCTCTTCCGGTTCGCCGAATACCGACGAAGGCGAGGCTTTGGCCTTGAACGCCGACTGTGCGGCGATCGGGGTGTGATCCTGGGGCTGAGATACCGGGGCTTGTGCCGCGCAGCCAAAAAGCAGGGTCACGAGTGCGAGGGGCACGAGGGGTGCGAAGCGCTTTAGCATGGGCACGACCGTGTCAGTAATCCTTTAGAAGGGGGAAACTATGCCCTCTATCATGGCCATTTGCAAATTTTATCGAAAAAGATGTGACTTTTTCGTTTTTCCGCTCTGGCCCAAGGATTTCAGGGGCTTACCATCCCAGGGTTTCCTTCAGGAAAGGGATGGTCAGCTTGCGTTGCGCTTGCAGCGATGCCTGATCGAGGCGCTCAAGCAGGTCGAACAACGCGCTCATGCTGCGGGTACCGCGGGTGAGGATGAAATGGCCAACCTCATCGGTGAGGTGCAGGCCACGGCGCGACGCGCGCAACTGCAGGGCACGCAGCTTGTCTTCATCAGACATGCCGCGCATCTGGAAGATCAGCGCCAGGGTCAGCCGCGACTTGAGGTCGGCCAGTTTGATGGGCAGTTCACGCGGCGAGCTGGAGGCCGCCAGCAGCAAGCGGCGGCCACTGTCGCGCAGGCGGTTGAAGAGGTGGAACATGGCCTCTTCCCAATCGGCCTTGCCGGCAATTACATGCAGGTCATCGATGCACACCAGCTCGTATTGCTCGAGGTGGTCGAGCAGTTCGACACCGCGCTCGAGCAATTGCGCCAACGGCAGGTAGACGGCGGGCTCGCCCAATTGCTGGAAACGGTGGGTTGCGGCCTGCAACAGGTGAGTGCGGCCGACACCCTGCTTGCCCCACAGGTAGATGAGGCTCTCGGTCCAGCCGGCGTCAGCTTCGCATAGGCGCTCGACGTAGCCCAATGCCGCAGCATTGGCGCCCGGATAGTAGTTGATGAAGGTGGCGTCATCGCGCAGGCGCACACCCAGGGGCAACTGGATCGGTGGTTTCATGCTCGCGGGCGGTCGCTAGGACCACGGGGGGCCTTTGGTGAACAGTGTGCAAAGTCTATACCCGGAGCGCGGGCGGCACAATCAGTGAGCAGAAGAGCGCAAACAAAATCAACAAGTTGCGGCTCTTTATGGGGGCCTTTCGGCCCCACCTCACAATTCTGGATCGACATCTGCGCCATACATGTCCGACTCTTTGTACAAATCGTGCGCATGCCGCAGCAGCACCATGATCACCGCCGCCACCGGCAGCGCCAGCAGCACCCCGGTGAAACCGAACAGCTCGCCACCGGCGAGAATGGCGAAGATCACCGCCACCGGGTGCAGGCCGATGCGGTCACCCACCAGCAAGGGCGTCAGCACCATGCCTTCAAGCGCCTGGCCGACCATGAACACCGCAACGATGCCCAGCATCGGATACAAGTCGCCGCCAAACTGGAACAAGCCGGCCACCAGCGCCGCGCCGATACCAATGATAAAGCCCATGTACGGCACGATCGCTGCCAACCCCGCCAGCATGCCGATCAGCAAGCCGAGCTCGAGCCCCACCAGCATCAGCCCAGCCGAGTAGATGACGCCCAGTGCGAGCATGACCATCAGCTGGCCGCGAACGAACGCGCCCAGTACCTCATGGCACTCCCCCGCCAATTCCACGATTTGCGGTTCGCGGTGGCGCGGCAGCAGGCTGCGCAGCTTGGCCATCATCAGGTCCCAGTCACGCAGCAGGTAGAAGCCCACCACCGGGATCAACACCAGGTTGGCCAGCCAGGCGATCAAGGCCAGGCTTGATGCCGTGGCCTGCGACAGCACAATACCGACGATGTCGGTGGTCTGGCCCATGTGCTCGCCAATGGCAGCCTTGATCTTGTCGAACTTCCAGAAGCCGTCGGCCAGGCCAAGGCGGTGTTGCACCCAGGGCAGCGCCACGTGCTGCAGCCAGTCGAGCATCTGTGGCGCCAGTTCGTACAAACGCACCAGCTGTTTGGCCAACATTGGCACCAGCACCAGCAGCAAGGCCATGAGTATCAGGGTGAAGAGGCCGAACACCACCACCACGCCCCACGTGCGGGACAGCCCCAGGCGCTCCAGGCGGTCTACCAGCGGGTCTGCCAGGTACGCCAGCAGGATGCCGATCAGAAAGGGAGTAAGGATGTTGTGCAGGCTATATAACAGCACGGCGATCAGCAGTGCTGCGCCCAGCCAGATCCAGCGGCGCATATCGGTCACTATGGGTACTCCTTACCAGCGAAAACGCAGGCCGTCGAACGGCTTGGGTACATCAGGTTGCTCGGGGCTCACGCCCGTTGAAGGGGCAGGCACGGCGGGGGCAACGGGCGCCTGTTCAGCTGGTACCTCCTGCAACTTGGCCAGGCCGAGTTGGGCACGTAATTGGTCGCGGTTGGCCGTGACACCGTAAGTCAGCGTGCTGCCTTCGACCATTTTAAGCCGCGGGCCATAGGGTTCGAGCACGCGGCTCAGTTCGGCGTAGCGCTGCAGGTTCATCCCCTGCACCTGAACCTGCTGCTGGCTGCTGGCGCCTGGGCGGGTCACATAGCGCGGCGCCAGGCGGCTGCTAACCGCCAGCATCACCGCGTCGGCCAACGCCGCCTGGTCGGCGCCCTCGGCACTGCCCTGCTCGTGCTGGTCGCCTACCCACAGCTGCCATTTGCCTTGCCATTTGCCATCCGCCTCTTGGGCGTGTACCGCCAGCAGGGCATCGGCCGCGTAACGCTCGGAAGCTTCGCGCAGCGGTTTTGGGTCATTGCCTTCGACCTGCTTGGCATTGGCCACCAACTGCTCTTGCAGGTCAGCCAGCGGCAGCCGCAATGGCAGGCCCCGGTGCTGGGCTGCACGGCGCAAGGGCTGGGCGGCGGATTGGCCGTCACCCACCAGGTTGCTGCCCTCGGCGTTTTCGTTGAGCCACCAGCCGAGGATCGATGGCCGGTTGCTGCCCCACAGGGCCAGGCCGGCCTTGCGCAAGGCTCGTTCGGTGCTGCCTGGGTCGAACTCGACCAGCACGGACTCGGGCGGGCCGGCTTCGGTACCGACCTGGTTGATGATTTGCTGCGGGTCTTTGCGCAGCTCGGCCAATGCCGGGCTTTGCGCCGCCTTCGGGTCACCGGTCAGGCGCAGGACCAAGGTCTCGAGGGCCTTGCCGGTGGCCTGGGTACGGGCTTCAGCGCCCTGCCCCTGAAGCGGCTCGCGCACCTGATAAAGCCCGGAGACGGTCTCGGCTTGCGCGGCTAGCGAGATCAGGGCAAGACAACCTGCTGCCAGAGTGTTGAAAAGACGCATGGAGGATTCCTGTCCAGAAACAAGGTGGAACGGCCGTTGTCATGCAGGCTGTGACCGCGGTGGAACGAAAAATGCTCCTATATGGCTTACACCTTATACAGGGGCGCGCATGACTGCCAGGCGCAGGCCTCGGGATTTAGGGTGTTTTCACGATCGAGCGCCGCCCGCGCGGCGCTTCGCAGCACAAGGCTGCTCCTACAATTTGCTTCGGGCCAGTGACGTTTGCAGGAGTAATTGGCCCTAATAACTGTAGGAGCAGCCTTGTGCTGCGAAGCGCCGCACGGGCGGCGCTCGATCTCCCAGGCGACACAACCCTCACCCCACACCCTCCCCACTCACCTTTTTAACGCTTTCAAGCCCTGCCCGTCGGCCTGAGGATGGCCGCTGCACGGCAACCCTGATAAAATCGCGCGCCTTCACAGACCTCTGACGTTTCAGGCAGCCGCCGCAGTAAAGCCGGCCTTGGCCGTCACGGTCGTTTTTTTAGAATCCCTCCCTCCTAAAGGCCTGGATCAATGAGCAAGCAACCCTCCCTGAGCTACAAGGACGCCGGTGTAGACATCGACGCCGGCGAAGCACTGGTCGAACGCATCAAGGGCGTGGCAAAACGCACCGCACGCCCTGAAGTCATGGGTGGCCTGGGTGGCTTCGGCGCCCTCTGCGAGATCCCGGCCGGCTACAAGCAGCCGGTTCTGGTCTCCGGCACCGATGGCGTCGGCACCAAGCTGCGCCTGGCCCTGAACCTGAACAAGCACGACAGCATCGGCCAGGACCTGGTCGCCATGTGCGTCAACGACCTGGTGGTGTGCGGCGCCGAGCCGCTGTTCTTCCTCGACTACTACGCCACCGGCAAACTGAACGTCGACGTCGCCGCCACCGTGGTCACCGGTATCGGTGCAGGCTGCGAACTGGCGGGCTGCTCGCTGGTCGGTGGTGAAACCGCCGAAATGCCTGGCATGTACGAAGGCGAAGACTACGACCTGGCCGGCTTCTGCGTCGGCGTGGTAGAAAAAGCCGAGATCATCGACGGCTCCAAGGTTGCCACCGGCGACGCGCTGATCGCCCTGCCGTCTTCCGGCCCGCACTCCAACGGCTACTCGCTGATCCGCAAGATCCTCGAAGTGTCCGGCACCGACATCGAGAACACCCAGCTCGACGGCAAGCCACTGACCGACCTGCTGATGGCGCCGACCCGCATCTACGTCAAGCCGCTGCTGCAACTGATCAAGCAGACGGGCGCAGTCAAGGCCATGGCCCACATCACCGGTGGCGGCCTGCTGGACAACATCCCGCGCGTACTGCCGAAAAACGCCCAGGCCGTGGTCGACGTGGCCAGCTGGCAGCGTCCAGCGGTATTCGACTTCCTGCAGGCGCAAGGCAACGTTGACGAGCATGAAATGCACCGCGTGCTGAACTGCGGCGTCGGCATGGTCATCTGCGTAGCTCAGGACCAGGTCGAAAACGCCCTGAACGTTCTGCGCGCTGAAGGCGAGCAGCCTTGGGTCATCGGCCGCATCGAAGAGGCCGCCGAAGGCGCCGCCCAGGTCGAGCTGCAGAACCTCAAGGCACACTGATGCCGAGCAAGACCTGCAATGTAGTGGTATTGCTGTCGGGTTCCGGCAGCAACCTGCAAGCCCTGATCGACAGCTGCCGCGGTGAAGACAGCCCGGTGCGCATCCGTGCGGTGGTGTCCAACCGCGCCGATGCCTACGGCCTGCAACGCGCCGCAGCCGCTGGCATCGACACCGCCGTACTGGACCACACCGCCTTTGACGGTCGTGAAGCTTTCGATGCCGCGCTGATGGCGCGCATCGACGGCTTTGCGCCAGACCTGGTGGTGCTGGCCGGCTTCATGCGTATCCTCAGTGGCGGCTTCGTCCGCCACTATCAGGGCCGCCTGCTCAATATCCACCCGTCGCTGCTGCCCAAGTACAAGGGCCTGCACACCCACCGACGGGCCCTGGAGGCAGGCGACGCCGAGCATGGCTGCAGCGTACACTTCGTCACCGAGGAACTCGATGGCGGCCCACTGGTCGTACAGGCTGTGGTACCGGTGACGTCGGACGACACCGCTGAAAGCCTGGCCCAGCGGGTTCACCACCAGGAACACCTGATCTACCCGTTGGCCGTGCACTGGTTCGCCGAGGGGCGCTTGCGTCTGGACGAGCACGGTGCCTTACTGGATGGCCAGCCCCTGGCGGCCAGCGGTCATTTGATTCGATCCTAGGAGACTTTATGCGTCGTGCCCTGCTCTTGGCTCTCGCCGTGCTCGCCCTGCCCCTCCAGGCAGCTGATCTGAAGCCTTTTTCGGCCAGCTACACCGCCGACTGGAAGCAGCTGCCCATGAGCGGCACCGCCGAGCGCAGCCTGGTGAAGAATGCCAACGGTACCTGGGACCTTAATTTCAAGGCTTCCATGATGATCGCCAGCCTGACCGAGCAAAGCACCCTGCGCTTGGAAAACGACACCCTGCTGCCGCAGAAGTACCACTTCGAGCGTGGCGGCCTGGGCAAGGCGAAGAAGGTCGACCTGAACTTCGACTGGACCAGCAAGAAAGTCACCGGCAGCGACCGTGGCGATGCGATCAACCTGCCGCTCAACCGCGGCGTGCTGGACAAGTCGTCCTACCAACTGGCGCTGCAGCATGATGTGGCGGCCGGCAAGAAGAGCATGACCTACCAGGTGGTCGACGGTGACGAGATCGACACCTACGACTTCCGCGTCCTGGGCACCGAGAAGGTGACCACCAAGACCGGCCAGGTCGATGCGGTCAAGGTCGAGCGCGTGCGCGACCCTAGCCAGAGCAAGCGCATCACCGAGCTGTGGTTCGCCAAGAGCTGGGACTACCTGCTGGTACAACTGCGCCAGGTCGAAACCGATGGCAAGGAGTACGTGATCGTGCTGCAGGATGGCACGGTCGATGGCAAGCCGGTGAAGGGTAACTGATCCGCAGCCTGAAGCACCCGGAGCCCCGCCTTGTGCGGGGCTTCGTTTTTTGAGGTGCTCGCCACAGCATCTTCAGCGCCTATGAGATCGAGCGCCGCCCGCGCGGCGCTTCGCAGCACAAGGCTGCTCCTACATCTGTTTCGGGCCAGTCACGCCTATACCAACGCGCGCGACCGCCTTGTTTGTTCTGCATGAGGGGCGCGCGCCTGTGTCTCAGGATTCATTGGCCCGAAACAAATGTAGGAGCAGCCTTGTGCTGCGAAGCGCCGCGCGGCGGCGCTCGATTTGCGCTCCCACTCAAACCCCAAGCCAAGCAAATCGCAGCCCCTGAGCTTCATGAAACTTGTTTCATCCCTGTTTTATTTACTTAGCCTGCTAACAAACCCTATAAAGGAGGTGTGCGACACAGTGTCGCAACCAACCTAGCAGTGGAGTTTACCGATGACAGTCCAAGTAACCGAACGCGACGAATCGAAAATGTCCCACGAAGGCCTGGCCGCTGGCGTGCGGATCTGGGATGTGCACCAGCAAGGCCAATTGGTCGGGATGTTCCACAATGAGCATGAAGCCCATCAGTACCGTGTAGAGCTTGAGGACCTGGAAAGTCAGCGCACTACACAATGACCCTGCAATGCCACAGTCTTTGAACAAAAAACCCCGCCTAGGCGGGGTTTTTCATGCTTACCACATCAAATCGTCAGGGATCTTGTAAGCCGCGTACGGGTCATCGTCGTCGGCTTCCTCGACATGGGTGTTGAGCAGCAGTACGCGATGCGGGTCGCGCTCCTGAATCTTCACCGCCGCCTCACGCGGAATCACTTCGTAGCCGCCGGCAAACGACACGACCGCCAGCGAGCCATTGCTCAGCTTGCTGCGCATCAGGGCATTGACGGCAATGCGCTTGACCTTCTTGTCGTCGACGAAGTTGTAGTAGTCCTCACTGTTGAGCTTGGGCAGGCGGGTCGCTTCGATCAATTGCTTGATCTGCGCGGCGCGGGCCTTTTGCTCGGCCTTTTCCTGCTGCTGGCGGTTCAACTCCTGGTCACGCTTGGCCTTTTCGGCCATGGCTTCCTTGGCCAAGCGCTGCTGGGTGTCGTCCACCTCGACCTGGCCCTTGTGCTCCAGGCGCTTTTGTTTCTTCTGGGCTTTGTTGGTCTGCGAGACCTGTTTCTGGTTGACCAGACCGGCTTTGAGCAATTGGTCGCGAAGGGAAAGGCTCATGAATGTTCACTCACTTAACAGCTCAGCCGCAGCTGGGCAGGTTCTTTTCCTGACGTTTGGCTTCACCCCAAAGGGCATCCAGCTCGTCAAGGTTACAGTCTTCGATGGGCCGACCGCTGTCGCGCAATGCCTGTTCGATAAAACGGAAACGTCGCTCGAACTTGCGATTGGCACGGCGCAGGGCATGTTCCGGGTCTTGCTTGAGGTGGCGGGCCAGGTTGACGGTGGCGAACAACAGGTCGCCGACCTCATCTTCCAGCGCATCGGCATCACCGTCGGCCATGGCCTGCAGGACTTCGTCCAGCTCCTCGCGGACCTTGTCCAGCACCGGCAATGCGTCAGGCCAGTCGAAACCGACCGTGGCCGCACGCTTTTGCAGTTTGGCTGCCCGCGACAATGCAGGCAATGCCGTTGGCACGTCATCGAGCAGCGACAGCTGTTCGGGTTCGCTTTTTTCGGCGCGCTCCTCGGCTTTGATCTCTTCCCAGCGCGACTTGACCTGGGTCTCGCTCAAGCTGGGCGTGTCTACCGGTGCATACAGCTCGCCGGTCGGGAATACGTGCGGGTGGCGGCGGATCAGCTTGCGGGTGATGCTGTCGACCACCCCGTCAAACTCGAAACGCCCCTCTTCCCGGGCCAGCTGGCTGTAATAGACCACCTGGAACAACAGATCGCCCAGCTCACCCTGCAAGTGCTCGAAATCGCCGCGCTCGATGGTGTCGGCAACCTCGTAGGCTTCTTCGATAGTGTGCGGGACGATGCTGGCGTAGTCCTGCTTCAAGTCCCACGGGCAGCCATATTGCGGGTCGCGCAGGCGGGCCATGAGGTGCAGCAGGTCTTCGAGGGTGTAGGTCATAGGGCTATTCCTTGGCGGGGGCTTTGCCCCCGATCGCCGGCAAGCCGGCTCCCACAGGTACTGCACAGGCCTTGAAGCCAGTGGGATAGCTGTGGGAGCTGGCTTGCCAGCGATGGGCCGCAAAGAGGCCCCAACTCACAGGGTTCAAGGGGTACGGTTACGCCGCGTCTCGATGATGTTCGGCAACTGCGAGATCCGCCCCAGCAAGCGCCCGAGCGCATCCAGGCCCGGAATCTCGATGGTCAGCGACATCAACGCCGTGTTGTCTTCCTTGTTCGAGCGGGTGTTGACCGCCAGCACGTTGATCTTCTCGTTGAGCAGCACCTGCGACACGTCACGCAACAAGCCTGGGCGGTCGTAGGCACGGATGACGATGTCGACCGGGTAGGTCTGCACCGGGATCGGCCCCCAACTCACCTGGATCATCCGCTCTGGCTCCTTGCCTGCCAGTTGCAGCACCGAGGCACAGTCCTGACGGTGGATGCTCACGCCGCGGCCCTGGGTGATGTAGCCGACGATGGCATCGCCCGGCAGCGGCTGGCAGCAACCGGCCATCTGCGTCAGCAGGTTGCCGACACCCTGGATCTGGATATCGCCGCGCTTGCCGGTACGCGGGCCCGTGGGCTTGCGCTGCACCAGCTCGATCTGCTCGATACGCTCAGGCTCCAGCAACTGCTGGGCAGCGTTGACCAGGTGAGCCAGGCGTAGATCACCCGCGCCGAGCGAGGCGAACATGTCTTCGGCGGTCTTGACGTTGGTCTTCTCGGCCAGGCGCTCGAAGTCCACCTGCGGCAGGCCCAGGCGGCTGAGTTCGCGCTCGAGCAAGGTCTTGCCGGCGGCGACGTTCTGGTCGCGTGCCTGCAGCTTGAACCAGTGAACGATCTTGGCCCGTGCCCGCGAGGTGGTGACGTAACCCAGGTTGGAGTTCAACCAGTCACGGCTGGGGTTGCCGTGTTTGCTGGTGATGATCTCGACCTGCTCGCCGGTCTGCAGGCTGTAGTTCAGCGGCACGATACGCCCGTTGATCTTGGCGCCGCGGCAGTTGTGGCCGATTTCGGTGTGCACGCGGTAGGCGAAGTCCAGCGGCGTAGCGCCCTTGGGCAGGTCGATGGCATGGCCGTCCGGGGTGAACACGTAGACCCGGTCCGGCTCAATGTCGACGCGAAGCTGCTCGGCCAGGCCGCCGATGTCACCCAGCTCTTCATGCCACTCGAGCACCTGGCGCAGCCAGGAAATCTTCTCTTCGTAGTGATTGGAGCTCGGCTTGACGTCGGTGCCCTTGTAGCGCCAGTGGGCGCAAACCCCCAGCTCCGCTTCCTCGTGCATGCCGTGGGTGCGGATCTGCACCTCCAGCACCTTGCCCTCGGGGCCGATCACCGCCGTGTGCAGCGAGCGGTAGCCGTTTTCCTTCGGGTTGGCGATGTAGTCGTCGAATTCCTTGGGGATGTGCCGCCACAGGGTATGCACGATACCCAGCGCGGTGTAGCAATCGCGGATCTCCGGGACCAGCACACGCACCGCACGCACATCGTAGATCTGGCTGAATTCCAGGCCTTTGCGCTGCATCTTGCGCCAGATCGAATAGATGTGTTTCGCCCGGCCACTGATGTCGGCGTTCACGCCGGTGGCCAGCAGCTCGTTCTGCAGCTGGTTCATCACGTCGCTGATGAAGCGCTCGCGGTCCAGCCGGCGCTCGTGCAGGAGCTTGGCGATCTGTTTGTACTGGTCGGGTTCAAGGTAGCGGAAGGACAGGTCTTCCAGCTCCCACTTGATGTGACCGATGCCCAGGCGATGCGCCAGGGGGGCATAGATGTCGAACACCTCGCGCGCGACGCGCAGGCGTTTTTCGTCGTCGGCGGCCTTGACCGCACGGATCGCGCAGGTGCGCTCGGCCAGCTTGATCAGTGCAACGCGCACGTCGTCGACCATGGCCACGAGCATCTTGCGCAGGTTCTCGACCTGCGCCTGGGAGCCCAGCACCAGCGACTGGCGCGGGCTGAGGCTGGCACTGATGGCCGCCATGCGCAGCACGCCGTCGATCAGCTTGGACACCACCGGGCCAAAACGCTGGCTGACTTCAGCCAGGGTCACCTTGCCTTCACGCACCGAACGGTAAATGACGGCGGCTACCAGCGAATCCTGGTCGAGCTTGAGGTCGGCGAGAATCTCGGCGATCTCCAGGCCCGCTTGGAAGCTGGACGTACCGTCGGCCCAGGAATGCTTGGCAGGGTTACCCTTCTTCTCGACTTCGTGAGCGAATTCGCAGGCCTCTTTCAGCGCTGCGCGATCCAGGGCTGAATCGACGCTTACCACATGATCCAGCCATGCTTCGAGATTGATACTGCCGTCAGTGTTGACCGGCTGGTGCACTCTCACCTGTACCATCTTTGTTTTACCTTTCCATACAGCGCACCACGCGGGTGCGCAGGCTTCCACCGTGTGGCCGCCATTCCCTGGCAACCGCACCAACGGGCCAGTCTGCTAGCCCGCTTCGAATAACGCCATGGCCTCGACATGCGCCGTCTGAGGAAACATGTCGAGAATCCCGGCCCTTTTTAACCGGTACCCCTGTCCGACCAGCACCTGGGCGTCTCGCGCCAGCGTGGCCGGGTTGCACGATACGTAGACCAGCCGCTTGGCCTTGAGGCGTGCGATGTCTTGCACCACCTCGAAAGCACCGTCGCGCGGTGGGTCCAAGAGTACCGCAGAAAAGCCTTCGGCGGCCCACTCGGCACCTGCCAAAGGCTGCGATAAATCGGCCTGAAAAAACCGTGCGTTATGCACATTGTTGTTTCGGGCATTGGCCGCGGCCCGATCGACCATGGCCTGTACACCTTCCACCGCCACCACTTCACGCGCCTGCCGCGCCAACGGCAGGGCAAAATTACCCAGGCCGCAGAACAGGTCAAGCACACGTTCGTCGGCTTGCGGTGCGAGCCAGGCTAACGCCTGCTCGATCATCGCCGTATTGACCTGGGCGTTAACCTGCACGAAATCACCGGGGCGCCAGGCCAATTCCAGCTGCCAGGGTTCGAGGGTAAAGCCCAGGGTCGTGGCCGCGTCTACCGGCGCCGGTTCACCCTCGCCCTGCAGCCAGAGCTGTGCCTTGGCCTCGTCGCAAAATGCCTGCAGGCGGGCCAGGTCATCCCCCGGCAGCGGCGCGACATGGCGCACCAGCAGCGCCTCAGCGGTGCCGCTGAACAGTTCCACATGGCCGATGACCTGCGGTTTGCTCAGCGAACGCAGCACCGTCGGCAAGTGGCGCAGAATCGACTGCAAGGGCTGTACCAGCACTGCACAGTCGTCGATTGAAATGATGTCCTGGCTGGCTTCGGCACGGAACCCGACCTCCAGCTGACGCGCCTTGATGTCCCAGCGCACAGCCACCCGCGCCCGGCGCCGGTAGCCGAATTCCGGCCCGCTCAGGGGGGCGGCCCAGGCCTCGGGTTGCACGCCGGCAACCCGCTGCAGCTGGTCGGCCAGGGTGCGTTGCTTGAGCGCCAGCTGCGCTTCATGGGGCAGATGCTGCAGGTTGCAGCCGCCACAGCGGGCATAGTGCCGGCAAGGTGCTTCGCGCCGCTCGGGGCTGGCCTGCAGCACGCGCTCCAGGCGCGCCTCCACGACTTTGCCGCGGGCATTGAGTACACGGGCCTCGACGGCTTCACCGGCCAACGCGCCACTGACAAACCAGGTACGCCCTTCATGGAAGGCGATGCCACGGCCGTCACCGGCCAGGCGCTCGATATCCAGGCGCTGTTTCTTGCCCACGGGAACCTGGGGGCTACGGTTGCCACCGGCTGGCTGGAAGCGCAGGCCGCTGTTGCTTTTCTTCTTGGACATTTAGCTCGGATCAAACAGGCCAGTGGACAGGTATCGGTCACCACGGTCGCAGATGATTGCGACCATTACCGCGTTTTCCACCTCGCGGGACAGGCGCAGCATCGCCGCGACCGCACCACCGGAAGACACGCCGCAGAAAATGCCCTCTTCACGGGCAAGGCGGCGGGTGGTGTCTTCGGCTTCCTGCTGGGACATGTCGACCACGCGATCGACGCGGGTGGCGTCGAAGATCTTCGGCAGGTATTCCTCAGGCCAGCGACGGATGCCCGGAATGGCAGAGCCTTCCATCGGCTGCAGGCCGATGATCTGCACGGCTGGGTTCTGCTCCTTGAGGTACTGAGAGCAGCCCATGATGGTGCCGGTGGTGCCCATCGAGCTGACGAAATGGGTGATAGTGCCCTGGGTCTGCTGCCAGATTTCCGGGCCGGTGCTGTTGTAATGGGCGATCGGGTTGTCGCCATTGGCGAACTGGTCGAGCACCAGGCCGCGGCCCTCGGCCTGCAGCTTCTCGGCGAGGTCGCGGGCACCTTCCATGCCCTCTTCCTTGGTCACCAGAATCAGCTCGGCACCATAGGCCGTCATGGCGGCCTTGCGCTCGGCGGTGGAGTTGTCTGGCATGATCAGGATCATCTTGTAACCCTTGATCGCTGCCGCCATCGCCAGGGCGATGCCAGTGTTGCCCGAGGTCGCCTCGATCAGCGTGTCACCCGGTTTGATCTGGCCGCGCAGTTCGGCGCGGGCGATCATCGACAGCGCCGGGCGGTCCTTGACCGAACCGGCGGGATTGTTACCTTCGAGCTTGAGCAGGAGCGTGTTGCTGGTCTCTCCGGCAATGCGCTGCAGGCGAACCAGGGGCGTATTGCCGACGCAATCGGCGATGGTTGGGTACTGCAAGGTCATGGCGTATTTCACAATCCGGACGGCAGGGGCGCCTATCATACCGGCAATCCTTTGCGCGCCATATCACGCAATCTGTGATGCATATAGCTACAAGCTATAACGCGGCAACCTGCGGCCGTGGGTTGTCCTTGGCGGGGGCTGGCACATGGAGCGGCAAGCGCATGCACAGACGCAGCCCGCGCTTGCTATTTTCTGCCCACAAGGTCCCGCCCTGGCGCTGGATGGCACTGCGCGCAATGCTCAAACCCAGCCCGAAACCGCCGTCCCCAGGCCGCGAACCGTCCAGCCGCGAGAACGGCGCGAAGATCCGTTCCAGGTCCTCTTCTGCAACCCCACCGCCCTCGTCTTCCAGCCACAGCCGCCAGTGGTTGCCGTCGCGCTGCCCACCCAAGCGCACCACGCCGTTAGTCGGCGAGTGGCGGATGGCATTGCGCAGCATGTTCTCCAGCGCCTGGGCCAGGTGGTTGAGGTTGCCCTGCACCCAGCAACTGGCGGGCAGTTCGCAGCGCAGGCGTTCGGGCGACCAGCCGCTTTCGTAGCTGGCATCCTCGGCGAGCAGGTCCCACAACGCCTGAACCTGGATGGGCTCAAGGTTCATCGGCGCACGCTCGGCATCCTGCCAGGCCAATTGCAGGGTGCCCTCGACCAACTGCTGCATGCAGTCCACTTCACGCGCCAGGCGTTCGCGCAGGCGCAGCAGGTCGGTTTCGCCATCGCAGGCCACGCGTAGCCGGCTGAGCGGCGTGCGCATTTCATGAGACAGGTCGCGCAGCATCTGTTGCTGCATGGCCACCGTACCCTGCAGCCGTTCGGCCATCTGGTCGAACGCGCGGGCCAGCTCGCCGAGTTCGTCATGCCGGGCGATGGTGCGCGAATCGAGGCGGGCCGACAGCTGGTCGGCGCGCCAGGCATTGGCCTGCTCACGCAGTTGGTTGAGCGGCACGATCAGCATGCGGTACAGCCCAACGCACAGCAGCAAGGTGAACAGAGCGGGAATAATGCCGTTGGTCAGCACCCGCCACAGCATGCGGTACTGGCCGGGGTTGAGGCGCTCTGGCAGTTCGATCACCAGCATGCCCTGCTCCGGCGCCCCCGGGAACGGAATGCGCAACCACGGCTGGTCGACACTGCGCAGGCTCATCGGCCAATCGACGCCGCGCAGGCGCGTTAGCCGTTGCATGATCTGGGGGTTCAGGGTGGCGCTGTCGAGCGGCCGCAGGCTGATGTCGAGCACGCCGACCCAGCCACGCTCGCGCTGGTGCATGGCCTGCACCCAACGGTCCAGCCCCGCGCGCCCATCGCTGCGCCAGGCCTGCTCGGCCTCAGCCGCATAACCGCGCAGCAGTTGGCGGGCCGGTTCGGACAGGAAGGCGTTCTGGGTTTCCATGTGCCGGCCCCAGGTGTAGCTCAGGCCGATCATCAGCAGGCAGAAGCCCACCAGCAGGATGGCCAGCTTCCAGAACAGCGAATGGCGGTCGAGCATGGCTCACTCCATCTCGCTGGCGCTAAGCACGTAACCTTTGCCCCAGACCGTGCGGATCTGCCGTTCGTGGTAGCCGATGCCCTTGAGCTTGCGGCGGATCTGGCTGACATGCATGTCCAGGCTGCGATCATGCCGCGAGTAACCGCGCTGCAAGACCTGCTGATAAAGGAAGGGTTTGCTCAGCACCTCGTCCAGGTTGCGGTTGAGGATCTCGAGCAGGCGGTATTCGCTGGGGGTCAAGCCTGCCAGGCGCCCTTCGAGCCTGACGTCGCTGAGCCCCTCGTCGAACTGCAACCCACCTCCGGCGGCCTCTTGCTGCGGCTGATGGCGCCGCTCCAGAGCCACGCGCCGCAGGATCGCCTCGATGCGTACCTGCAACTCGGCCATGCTGAAGGGCTTGGGCAGGTAGTCGTCGGCGCCGCGCTGAAAACCACTGATACGGTCGGCTTCTGCGCCCAGCGCAGACATCAGGATCACCGGCGTGGTGCTGCGCGTGCGCAATTGAGCCAGTGCATCCAGGCCGTTGAGCCCTGGCAGCAGGATGTCCATCAACACCACGTCGAATGCCTGCCGGCCTGCGGTTTCAAGGCCTTCGAGCCCATTACGGCACCAGGTCACCTGGAAGCCGCCACGCTGCAGCTCCTCGTGCAGGTAGGCACCCAGCACCGGGTCGTCCTCGATGGCGAGGATAGTGGAGGTATGAATAGCTACGGGATTCATTGGCAACTGCCATGCATTCTCAATTGCGCGATTATTGAGCATCCGCTCTGCTCTAGGCAACCGCCCTGCGACCAATGCCTCGACATGGCCACGAAAAGACAGACAAATGGGTGCATTAGCCGAGCAGGCGGAGTAACTTCCCGGCTTGGTCCGTCACGCAGTTGACGGCGTCCAGGCACATGACAGGAGGCAAGTGTGCTCGATCGTTTGGGAATCAGAAGCCGGGTCCTGCTGTTGGCCCTGCTGCCTGCCGGCTTGATGGCGCTGGTATTGGGCAGTTATTTCACCTGGCTGCAGCAAAGCGATTTGCGCACCCAGCTGCTGCAACGCGGCAAGATGATCGCCGAGCAACTGGCGCCGCTGGCTGCACCTGCCATGGCCAAGCGGGCCCCCGGGCAGCTGGAACGGATTGCCGCGCAGACCCTGGAGCAAACCGACGTGCGCGCGGTCGCCTTTCTTGCCCCAGACCGCACGCGCCTGGCGCATGCAGGCCCGAGCATGCTCAACCAGCCGCCCACGGGCGGTACCGGCACGCAACTGTTGCAACGCACCGGCAATGACGCCACCCGCTACCTGATGCCGGTCTTCGGCCACCACCGCGACCTGGCCACCGATGCCGTGCCGGCCGAAGCCGAGCGCCTGCTGGGTTGGGTCGAAATCGAACTGTCGCACGACGGCACCTTGCTGCGTGGCTACCGCAACCTGTTCACCAGCCTGTTGCTGATCCTCGCCTGCCTGGCCCTCAGTGGCCTGCTGGCACTGCGCATGAGCCGCACCATCAACGACCCGATAAAACGCATCAAGCATGCGGTCAATCAGCTCAAGGACGGCCACCTGGACGAGCGCCTGCCGGCCATGGGCAGCCACGAGTTGGACGAGCTGGGCCGCGGCATCAACCGCATGGCCGAAACCCTGCACAGCGCCCACGAAGAGCTGCAGCACAGCATCGACCAGGCCACCGAAGACGTGCGCCAGAACCTGGAGACAATCGAGATCCAGAACATCGAGCTGGACATGGCCCGCAAGGAAGCCCTGGAGGCCAGCCGCATCAAGTCGGAGTTCCTGGCCAACATGAGCCACGAGATCCGCACCCCGCTCAACGGCATCCTCGGCTTCACCCATTTGCTGCAGAAAAGTGAGCTGACGCCGCGCCAGCTGGATTACCTGAGCACCATCGAGAAGTCCGCCGACAACCTGCTGGGGATCATCAACGAGATCCTCGACTTCTCCAAGATCGAGGCCGGCAAGCTGGTGCTCGACAGCATTCCGTTCAACCTGCGCGACCTGGTCCAGGACACCCTGACCATCCTCGCCCCGGCCGCGCACGCCAAACAGCTTGAACTGCTCAGCCTGATCTACCGCGACACCCCATCATCGCTGATCGGCGACCCGCTGCGGCTCAAGCAGATCCTCACCAACCTGGTGAGCAACGCGATCAAGTTCACCCGCGAAGGCACCATCGTCGTGCGCGCCATGCTTGAAGACGAACACGAAGACAGCGCGCAGCTTCGCATCAGCGTGCAAGACACCGGCATCGGCCTGTCGCCGCAGGATGTGCGCACGCTGTTCCAGGCCTTCAGCCAGGCCGATAACTCACTGGCGCGCCAGCCTGGGGGTACCGGCCTGGGCCTGGTGATTTCCAAGCGCCTGATCGAGCAGATGGGCGGCGAGATCGGCGTCGACAGCACGCCGGGCGAAGGCTCGCAGTTCTGGATCAGCCTCAACCTGCCCAAGGCTCACGACGATGCCGAAGAGCTGCCGCTGCAGCCCCTGCTGGGCCGCCGCGCCGCCATCGTCGACAGCCATGAGCTGGCGCGCCAGGCGCTGGAGCACCAGCTCGAAGACTGCGGCCTGAGCGTCAGCCTGTTTGCCTCGTACGACCAGCTTCTGCATGCGGTACAGGCCGCAAGCCAGGCGGGCCACCCGTTCGACTTCGCAGTGCTCGGCGCCAACCTGGGCAACCTGACGCCCGAGCAGCTCGGTGAGTACCACCTGCAACTGGACCGCTACCAGTGCCAGTGCGTGGTGCTGTGCCCGACCACCGAACAGGCGCTGTACCACCCCTACCTGCCCAATGGCCATGGCCAACTCCTGTCCAAGCCGACGTGCACGCGCAAGTTGCGTCGGCTGCTGCTGGAGCTGATCCAACCGCGTCGCCCGCTGGGCGAGCCGAACATCCTCAGCGGCCAGCGCCAGCCGAAGATTTTGTGCGTCGACGACAACCCGGCCAACCTGCTGCTGGTACAGACCCTGCTCGAAGACCTGGGTGCCCAGGTGCTGGCCGTCGACAACGGCTATGCGGCGGTGCAAGCGGTGCAGGATGAACCCTTCGACCTGGTGCTGATGGACGTGCAAATGCCCGGCATGGATGGCCGCGCCTGCACCGAGCAGATCCGCCTCTGGGAAAACGCCCAAAGCGGCAGCCCGCTGCCGATTGTCGCCCTCACCGCGCATGCCATGGCCAACGAGAAACGCGCGCTGCTGCATGCCGGCATGGACGACTACCTGACCAAACCGATCAGTGAGCGGCAGTTGGCCCAGGTGGTGATGAAGTGGACCGGCCTGAGCCTGGGCGTGCCGCAGCAAGAGCGCTTGGCCGAACAGCGGCTCAACAGCGACGAACTGAAGGTGCTCGACCCCGACGAAGGTTTGCGCCTGGCCGCCGGCAAATCCGACTTGGCGGCCGACATGCTGGCCATGCTGCTGGCGTCACTGGAGTCCGACCGCCAGGCAATACGCGCCGCCCGCGAAGCGCAGGATCACACCACCTTGATCGAGCAGGTGCACCGCCTCAACGGAGCCTCGCGCTATTGCGGTGTGCCGCAACTGCGGGCGGCATGCCAGCGCAGCGAGACCTTGCTCAAACAGGAGCACCCCCACGCGCAGCAGGCATTGGATGAACTCGACAGCGCGATCAGCCGGCTGGCGACACAGGCACACATCAATGCCTGACAGCGCTGCCTTGCCCCAGCTGTAGAAGCAGCCTTGCGCCGCTGTAGGAGCAGCCTTGTGCTGCGAAGAGGCCCGTGACAGCAGCGAAGATTTACTGTGCTGTCACCGGCCTCTTCGCAGCACAAGGCTGCTCCTACAACGGCCACACAGGACGGCCAGCTACAATCCCCAGACATTCGCAAAGGAAGCCCGACCATGCGCGCCCTGTTGTTCAGCAGCCAGCACTACGACCAGGAAAGCTTCACCCACGCCGCCGCCGGCACTGCCCTGGAGCTGCACTTCCAGCCCGCCCGCCTGACCTTGGACACCGCGCCCCTCGCCAGCGGTTACGAAGTCGTCTGCGCTTTCATCAACGATGAGCTGGACACCCAAGTGCTGGCGCGCCTGGCCGCTGGCGGCACGCGTCTGATTGCCCTGCGTTCGGCGGGCTATAACCACGTCGACCTGGCGGCCGCCCAGCGCTTGGGCCTGGCCGTGGTGCGGGTGCCGGCCTATTCGCCACACGCGGTGGCCGAGCACGCCGTGGCGCTGATCCTCGCCCTCAACCGGCGCCTGCACCGGGCTTACAACCGCACCCGCGAAGGTGATTTCACCCTGCATGGCCTGACCGGCTTCGACCTGCACGGCAAGACCGTCGGTGTGATCGGCACCGGCCAGATCGGCGCTGCGTTCGCCCGCATCATGGCCGGCTTCGGCTGCCACTTGCTGGCCTACGACCCCTACCCCAACCCGGACCTGCTGGCCCTTGGCGCCCGCTACCTGCCCCTGCCCGAGTTGCTGCGCGAGGCGCGCATCATCAGCCTGCATTGCCCGCTGACCGAACACACCCGCCACCTGATCAATGCGCAAAGCCTGGCTCAACTGCAACCTGGCGCCATGCTGATCAACACCGGCCGCGGCGCCCTGGTCGACACCCCGGCATTGATCGACGCACTCAAGTGCGGCCAGCTGGGCTACCTGGGCCTGGACGTCTACGAAGAAGAGGCCCAACTGTTTTTCGAGGACCGCTCCGACCAGCCTTTGCAAGACGATGTGCTGGCCCGGCTGCTGACCTTCCCTAACGTGATCATCACCGCCCACCAGGCCTTCCTCACCCGCGAGGCGCTGGACGCCATCGCCGCCACCACGCTGGACAACATCAACCGCTGGATGGCAGGCAAACCCCAGAATCTGGTATCGGGTTAATGCTAGGATACGCGGCATTTCTGGAGGACCCATGGTCGAGCACGATTTCCGCTACACCCTTTTCAACCCGCAACACACCCTGATCGAGTGCCGCGCCCTGGTACCCGGCCGCTATCAGGTGACCGGCAACGGCGGTTCGATGCACAAGGGCGACACGCTGTTGGTGACCCTCAAGGGCAGCAAGGACTTGTCCATGCGACTGACCGTGGAAAGCGTGCGTCACCTGATCAACCCGCGCGGCCAGTGGGTTGCCGTGGCCAGCGGCCCGGTGTTCAGCGAACTGGAAATCCTCACTTGGCAGGTCGAGTGCGACCAGTGCGACGCCGTGCTGGACTTCGAGTTCGCAGTCGATGCCAAGCTGGGCAAGAAAGCCCGCCAGCCGGCGGCCAGCGCCCGTATCGCGGAGCTGGGCTGGGCCAGCCGTGGCGAGAAGCACCTGTGCCCGCGTTGCCAGGAGAGCGCTGAGTGAAAAAGCTGCTGACCGGCGTGCTGATTGCCACCGGCCTGCTCGGCTGCGCCGCGCAACCGTCGAAGCTGCAGCAGGAGCGCAGCTATGTACTGGAGTGGATTGGCGAACGCCCGCTGATCGATTACAGCCACCTTACCCTGACCTTGGCCAGCGATGGCCGCGCCTACGGTAATGGCGGCTGCAACCATTGGTTTGCCCCGTATACGCTGGAAGGCAAGCACCTGAGCTTCGGCAAGGTCGGCAAGACCCGCAAGCTGTGCGCGCCGGCATTGATGGAACAGGAAAAACGCTTCCTGCAGGCGCTGGAGACGGTACAACGCTGGGATGTCTCGCCTGTGGAGCAGATGCGCTTCTGGCCGGCCGAGGGCAAGCCGCTGCGGTTCTGGCCTGAAGAAGGTTGAGGACTGCCGGGGCCGCTCTGCGGCCCTTCGCGGCACAAGGCCGCTCCTACAGATAACCGCGTACGCTGGGATGACGCGGTCACCTGTGGGAGCGGCCTTGTGCCGCGAAGGGCCGCAAAGCAGCCCCAACAGGCATCATGCGCCCTTCAGGGCCTTGATCTTGGCCTGCAGCCCTTCCAGGGTCTGCTCACCCATCAGTTGCTCACGCACCTTACCCTTGTCATCGATGATGTAGGTCACCGGCAGCGCCTCGCTGCGGGGCAGCTCGTAACGCTCGGCCGGGTCCTGCGCCAGCACGGTAAAGCCGATGCCCAAGGTGTCCGCCGCCTGCTTCAGGTCCTGGCCCTGCAAGCCGTCGAAGTTCACCCCGACCACCTTGATCCCCTCGGCCGCCCATTGCTTGGCCGCCGCATTCAACTCAGGGATTTCGGTACGGCACGGTCCGCACCATTCGGCCCAATAGTTGAGCACTACCCAGTGCCCCTCGATCTGCTCGGCCTTTACCGTATTGCCGTGTTGGTCCACGCCGTAGTCGGCACCGCAACCACCGAGCAACAGGCCCGCGGTGATGGCCAGTACTGCTGCCAAACGCCTTGCCATGGGTCAATCCTTCTCGAAGTTTCAAGCAAATGGTTCAGTCGCTGCGGTTAGAATAGCCGCCACACCCAGCTGGATGCGACCCGACATGACTGACCTGACGCTCTATCATAACCCGCGCTGCTCGAAATCCCGCGGCGCGCTGGAACTGCTCGAAGCACGCGGCCTGGCGCCGACCATCGTGCGCTACCTCGAAACCCCGCCAGACACCGCCACCCTGACGGCCCTGCTCGGCAAGCTGGGCATCGCCCCGCGCCAGCTGCTGCGCACCGGCGAAGACGAATACAAAGACCTGAACCTGGCCAACCCGGCCCTGACCGACGCGCAATTGATCGACGCCATGGCCCAACACCCCAAGCTGATCGAGCGGCCGATTCTGGTGGCCGGCGATAAAGCCGTGATTGGCCGCCCACCCGAGAAGGTGCTGGAGATCCTGCCGTGAGCCAGCCCTTCATCCTGGTTTTGTATTACAGCCGCCATGGCGCCACCAGCGAAATGGCCCGGCACATTGCCCGCGGTGTCGAGATGGCCGGTATGGAGGCGCGCCTGCGCACCGTGCCGGCGATTTCCACTGAGTGCGAAGCTGTGGCCCCGGACATCCCGGCCAGCGGCGCGCTGTACGCCACCCTCGACGACCTGCGCCATTGCGCCGGCCTGGTGCTGGGCAGCCCGACCCGCTTCGGCAACATGGCGGCGCCGCTTAAGTACTTCCTCGACGGCACCAGCAGCCTGTGGCTGGGTGGCGAACTGGTGGGCAAGCCCGCCGGGGTGTTCACCTCCACCGCCAGCCTGCATGGCGGCCAGGAAACCACCCTGCTGTCGATGATGCTGCCGCTGATGCACCACGGCATGCTGGTGATGGGCCTGCCCTACAGCGAATCGGCCTTGCTCGAAACCCGCGGCGGCGGCACACCGTATGGCGCCAGCCACCACGCCGGCGCCGATGGCAAGCGCGAGCTCGACCCCCACGAAATCACCCTGTGCCGTGCCCTCGGCCAACGCCTGGCGAGCACCGCCAAGGCCCTGGAGGCCGCGCGTGGCTAAAAAGCCCAAGGTGTTGCCGCCGCTGCAATGGCTGGCACCGCGCCTGCGCCTGACGCGGGCACTGAGCCTGGCGTTTTTCTTTGGCCTGATCGCGTTGCTGGTGGTGAACAACCTGTGGTTCGCCAACCTGCACGGGGCGCGCGTCGAAGTGATTCTGGCGATCGAACTGGTGCCGCTGCTGTTGCTGCTGCCGGGCATGCTGAAGGGCAGCGCCCGGGCGCATGCCTGGACCTGCTTTGTGGTGAATATCTATTTCATCAAGGGCGTGTTGGCGGCGTTCGACCCGGCACGGGCGCTGTTTGGCTGGGTCGAGGTGATGGTAAGCCTGGGCTTGTTCGTCAGCGGGCTGCTGTTTGTGCGCTGGAAGTTCCAGCATGAGCGGCGCATGGCGGGCGAAGGGAGTTGATTCAGGGGCTGCTTTGCAGCCCAATCGCTGGCAAGCCAGCTCCCACTGGATGCGCGCAGTTCTTGAAGCCTGCACAATACCTGTGGGAGCCGGCTTGCCGGCGATTTGGCCGCAACGCGGCCGCGGCAACCTCAATGGTTGACGGTATGCGCCAGCATCACCGACAGCTGGCACAGGGGTCGCCCACTCTCGGCATGCCACTGGTTGAACGCCTGCTGCACCAACGCCAGGTCACGCTGGCTGGTCGGCTGTTTGTCGATCACTTTTTGCGCAATCAACGCTGCCGCCATATCCTCCGTCGGGATAAACGTGTCCTTGCCGACCATGCGCAAGAACCGCGGCGCCGATAGGCCACCCAGCTGGTTGCCATGCTTGGCCAGGTACTTCCAAAGGCCGACGATATCGGTCACCGGCCAGTCGGCGATGAACGCACCGAAACTGCCCTTCTCCTTCGCCACATCCAGCACCATCTGCGCATTGCGCGGCACACTCTTGAGCTTGCCCAAGTGGCGGATGATGCGCTCGTCCTGCATCAACCGCTCCAAGTGCTCGGCGCTCATCAGCACCACCTTCTCCGGGTCGAAACCGAAGAACACCTGCTCGAACGCCGGCCATTTGGCATCCACCAGGCTGTGCTTGAGCCCGGCGCGGAACACGCGCAGTGCCAGGGTCGACAGGTAGCGGTCGTTGCTGATGTTGCGCAGTTGCGCAGGCGTGCGTGGCTGCGGCAGAAAAGCCTCGAGGGCCTGGGCCGAGCCGAAGCGGTTCAGGCAGTACTCATGCAGCCACTGATAATCGCGCATAGGGTCAGATGTTCAGCACATCGAGGAAACGCGGCGTGGCGTTTTCGTCGATCTTCAGGCTGGTGAAGTCGAACAGGTTGCGGTCTGCCAACTGCGACGGCGCGACGTTCTGCAGCGCGCGGAAGATGCTTTCGGTGCGGCCCGGGTGCTTGCGCTCCCACTCCACCAGCATGTCCTTGACCACCTGGCGCTGCAGGTTCTCTTGCGAGCCGCACAGGTTGCACGGGATGATCGGGAATTCACGCATGTCCGAGTAAGCCTGGATGTCCTTCTCGCTGCAGTAGGCCAACGGGCGAATCACCACGTTACGGCCATCGTCGGCACGCAGCTTGGGCGGCATGCCCTTGAGCGAGCCGTTGAAGAACATGTTGAGGAAGAACGTCTCGACGATGTCGTCGCGGTGGTGCCCCAGGGCCATCTTGGTCGCGCCGATTTCGTCGGCGAAGGTGTACAGGGTGCCACGGCGCAGGCGCGAGCACAGCGAGCAGGTGGTCTTGCCCTCGGGCACCAGTTCCTTGACCACCGAGTAGGTGTCTTTCTCGACGATGTGGTACTCGACGCCCAACTCTTTGAGGTAGGCCGGCAGCACGTGCTCGGGGAAACCCGGCTGCTTCTGGTCCATGTTCACCGCCACGATCTCGAACTTGATCGGTGCCACCTTCTGCAGGTGCAACAGAACGTCGAGCATGGTGTAGCTGTCCTTGCCGCCGGACAGGCAGACCATGACCTTGTCGCCATCCTCGATCATGTTGAAGTCGGTGATGGCTTCGCCGGCGAGACGACGCAGGCGTTTTTGCAGTTTGTTCTGGTTGACCGAGAGGGTGCCCATAGCGCTTGGATCCGCGAGGTGTGACAAAAGCCGGCTATTTTACGCACAAACTACGCGGCGCTGTAGGCATTCCGATAAAGACTTCGTTGTAATCAACAGCACGCCTGACAGCGCAATTTGCTCTAAAAAGCACGGTTTGTGCCGGTAACCGCTTCCTATACTGCGACATAAGGCCACATTACCGCTTGCATCGGTGTTCGGGCCTCGGGCCGCTTGCGCTCCATCTGGGGGGCGTTTGGCAACATTGAGAGGAGTGATCGGCATGATTCATCACGTTGTGGGGCTGTTTACCCATCCCGATCAGGAGTGGCGGGAGATTCGTGGCGAAGAAGAAACCATCAGCCACATGTACCTGACGCACACCTTGATCCTGGCGGCGATCCCTGCCGTTTCCGCATTTATCGGTACTACCCAGGTGGGCTGGGTGATTGGCGACCGGCCGGCAGTGATGCTGACCATGGAAAGCGCAATCTGGATGAGCATCATGTCCTACCTGGCGATGCTCGCCGGGGTGGCGGTAATGGGCGCGTTCATCCACTGGATGGCCCGCACCTACGATGCCAACCCCTCCATGGCGCAGTGCATTGCCTTTGCCACCTACACCGCCACCCCGTTGTTCCTGGGCGGCCTGGCAGCCCTTTACCCGCACCTGTGGCTGGGCATGCTGATCGGCACTGCGGCCATTTGTTATACCGTGTACCTGCTGTATGTCGGCTTGCCGACGTTCATGAACATTCCGTCCGATGAAGGCTTCCTGTTTTCCAGCTCGGTGCTGGCGGTGGGCCTTGTGGTGCTGGTAGCGATCATGGCCGCTACCGTGATCATCTGGGGACTGGGCGTGGGGCCCGTCTATACCAACTAGCGCGATAACTACACAGAACCAACACTGGGGCATCAAGTCAGAGGCCGCCGCAAGGCGGCTTCTGGCTGTGTGCTGACCGGTGGCTCGGCAAGCCGCCAGGGCTTGCGGCATAATGCCTGGTCAGGAGAATTACCCCGCCATGCCCGAGCTGCTCAAACAACGCGTCGAAACCTGTTACCAGCAAGCCGAAACCTTCTTCAAACGCCCCTTCCCGCGCCCGGAAATCAGCTTCAAGCTGCGCGGCCAGAAGGCCGGCGTCGCTCACCTGCACGAGAACCTGCTGCGCTTCAACCTGCAGTTGTACCGCGAAAACCAGGAGGACTTCCTGCGCCAGACCGTGGCCCACGAGGTGGCGCACCTGGTGGCTCACCAGCTGTTTGGCGAGCGCATCCAGGCCCATGGCGAGGAATGGCAATTGATCATGCGCGGGGTATATGAATTGCCGCCCAACCGCTGCCATAACTACGCAGTGCAACGCCGGGTGGTCACGCGCTACATCTACCGCTGCCCCTGCCCGCAGAGCGACTTTCCGTTTACTGCGCAGCGGCACAAGCTGGTGCGCCAGGGGCGGCGCTACCTGTGCAGGCGGTGTCGGGCGATATTGGAGTACAGCGGCGAGACGCGTGTCGAATGACCGGGCCTATTCGCGGGTAAACCCGCTCCCACAGGGCCATGCATTGCCTGAGGCCTACGCACCACCTGTGGGAGCGGGTTTACCCGCGAATAGGCCAGTACAGACAATGCAGTGATCCCAGGCATAAGAAAGGCGACCCGAGGGTCGCCTTTTCGTACCCGTCTGCGGGTTACTTCTCGACGAAGGCGCGCTCGATCAGGTAGTCACCCGGCTCGCGCATGCGGGCAGAGACTTTCAGGCCGAAGCTGTCGAGCACTTCGCTGGTTTCGTCCAGCATGCTTGGGCTACCGCAGATCATCGCACGGTCGTCCTGCGGGTTGATCGGCGGCAGGCCGATGTCGCTGAACAGCTTGCCGCTGCGCATCAGGTCGGTCAGGCGGCCCTGGTTCTCGAACGGCTCGCGGGTCACGGTCGGGTAGTAGATCAGCTTGTCACGCACCGACTCACCGAAGAACTCGTTCTGCGGCAGGTGCTCGGTGATGAACTCGCGATAGGCCACTTCGTTCACGTAACGCACGCCGTGAACCAGGATCACTTTTTCGAAGCGCTCGTAGGTTTCCGGGTCCTGGATGACGCTCATGAACGGCGCCAGGCCAGTGCCGGTGCTCAGCAGGTATAGGTGCTTGCCCGGGTTCAGGTCGTCGAGGACCAGGGTGCCGGTAGGCTTCTTGCTGATGATGATCTCGTCGCCTTCCTTCAGGTGCTGCAACTGGGAAGTCAGCGGGCCGTCCGGCACCTTGATGCTGAAGAATTCCAGGTGCTCTTCCCAGTTCGGCGAGGCGATGGAATAGGCGCGCATGAGCGGGCGGCCGCTTTCCTGCTGCAGGCCGATCATCACGAACTGACCGTTCTCGAAGCGCAGGCCCGGATCACGGGTGCACTTGAAGCTGAACAGGGTGTCGTTCCAGTGGTGCACACTGAGGACACGTTCGTGGTTCATGTTGCTCATCGATGGGGCTCCTGAAGAAAGACGCAGCGCGCGCAAGACGCGCAGTTGCGCGATAGTTTAGGGGCAGCGACAATATCTGTTAACTGAATTATCAAGATATGTGTTATCGGTTATATAGATATGCGATTCACTCTCCGTCAGCTTCAGGTGTTCGTCGCCGTAGCCCAGCATCAAAGTGTCTCTCGGGCCGCTGGCCTGCTTGCGCTCTCGCAGTCGGCCGCCAGCACGTCCATCACCGAACTCGAGCGCCAATCCAGCTGCCAGCTGTTCGACCGCGCCGGTAAACGCCTGAGCCTCAACGCCCTGGGCCATCAGCTGCTGCCACAGGCTGTCGCCCTGCTCGACCAGGCCAAGGAAATCGAAGACCTGCTCAACGGCAAGTCCGCCTTCGGCTCGTTGGCGGTGGGCGCCACGCTGACCATCGGCAACTACCTGGCGACCCTGCTGATCGGCAGCTTCATGCAGGTGCACCCGGAAAGCCAGGTCAAGCTGCATGTGCAGAACACTGCGCATATTGTGCAACAGGTCGCCCATTACGAAATTGATCTGGGTCTGATCGAAGGTGATTGCAACCACCCGGACCTGGAGGTTCAGCCTTGGGTCGAAGACGAGCTGGTCGTGTTCTGCGCGCCCCAGCACCCACTGGCAACGCTGGGCAGCGCGAACATTCAGACGTTGTCGCAGGAGGCCTGGATCCTTCGCGAGCAAGGCTCCGGCACGCGCCTGACCTTTGACCAAGCCATGCGCCACCACCGCGCCAACCTCAACATTCGCCTGGAGCTCGAACACACCGAGGCCATCA
The DNA here is from genome assembly GCF_000483465.1 of Pseudomonas sp. LAIL14HWK12:I7. Classification (NCBI taxonomy): domain Bacteria; kingdom Pseudomonadati; phylum Pseudomonadota; class Gammaproteobacteria; order Pseudomonadales; family Pseudomonadaceae; genus Pseudomonas; species Pseudomonas sp. LAIL14HWK12:I7. The sequence goes on along the minus strand of NZ_KI519605.1, from coordinate 415,143 downwards.
AGCGTGCAGTGGAATCTGGCCTGGGCATCGGCTGCATTTCGCGCCTAGCCCTGCGCGATGCCTTCCGCCGCGGCAGCCTGGTACCGGTCGAAACCCCGGAGCTGGACCTGATGCGTCAGTTCTATTTCATTTGGCACAAGCAGAAGTACCAGACCTCGGCCATGCGCGAGTTTCTGGAGCTATGCCGCAACTTCACCGCGGGCTTCACCCGCAGTGATGAGATCGTCTTGCCGCCTATTGCCTAGAGCAGAATCACGCCCCAGACCAGCGCAACCATGGTGAGCGCCACCAACTGCGCGGCACTGCCCATGTCCTTGGCGTTTTTCGACAAGGGGTGACGCTCAAGCGAAATGCGGTCGATGGCAGCCTCTACCGCCGAGTTGAACAGCTCGACGATCAAGCCCAGCAGGCACACCGCGATCATGATCGCCCGCTCGGCGCGGCTGACCGGCAGCCAGAAGGCGGTCGGGATCAGCAGCACATTGAGCAGTACCAGTTGACGGAACGCGGCCTCGCCCTTGAAGGCGGCGCGCAAACCATCCAGCGAGTAGCCGGCGGCGTTGAAGATACGTTTGAGGCCGGTCTGGCCTTTGAATGGCGACATGTGCGTCACTTCACCGATGAAAGGCCGGCAGACTAGTCCAGCTGGGGTCAAAAAAGCGTGAAGAAGCAGCCAGTTAGTGGCTGGCAACCGATTCAAGTTGTTGCAGCAGCAAGGCCGCCTGGGTGCGCGTGCGCACGCCCAGCTTGCGGAAGATCGCCGTCACGTGGGCCTTGATAGTGGCCTCCGAGACACTCAGCTCATAGGCGATCTGCTTGTTCAGCAAGCCTTCGCAGACCATGGTCAGCACGCGGAACTGCTGCGGCGTGAGGCTGGCCAGGCCTTCGCTGGCCGCTTTGGCTTCAGCCGAAACGTCAACTTTCTCGAAGGCTTGCGGCGGCCACCAGACCTCACCGTCCAACACCTTGCGCACGGCGTCCTGAATCACTTCCAGCGGGCTGGATTTGGGAATGAAACCACTGGCACCAAACTCGCGGGACTTCACCACGACGGCTGCCTCTTCCTGCGCCGACACCATGACCACGGGGATCTGCGGGTATTGCCCACGCAGCAGGACCAGCCCGGAGAACCCGTAGGCGCCCGGCATGTTCAGGTCCAGCAGGACCAGATCCCAGTCGGCTTTTTCGCTCAGTCGGGTTTCCAGTTCGGCAATGCTCGCCACTTCAACCAGGCGTACATCGGCGCCAAGGCCGAGGGTAACAGCCTGGCGCAGGGCGCCACGAAACAGTGGGTGGTCATCGGCAATCAGGATTTCGTAAGTGGCCATCGATCTAAGGATCCTGTTCTGTGCCAGGCGCTGCGGGGTAGTAAGGGCGCTTGGCGGAAAGGCACGGCGAAGTCCGGGGTAACGGCACCTTCGGCGTGCCCGAATCGGCGCCAAGGATGCCGAGCACGGTCGGGGTGGTCAAGCCAATTGCCCTGCCGCACTCGCCCACCCTGGCTGCCAGCCCCGACATTATGAACCAAACCGGCCCGACTGCCCCTTGGACTATAGGAAGGTATGCAAACGCTGATGCGCGTCGTCCTGTTCATCCAGCGGCAAATGCCGCTTGGCGCTCAGGTAGTGCAGGCTGAACACGTCCAGGTAAGCGTCCAGGGCCTGGGAGGCGCGCTGGTCGCCGGCCAGTTCCAGGCACATGGCCGCCACTTCCGCCGTGCAGAAGTGATCGTCACGTTTGGAACGACGCAGGCGATAGCGCGACATCTGCTCGGCCTCCAGGCTCAACACCGGGAAGCGGTCCAGGTAGGGGCTCTTGCGGAACATCTTGCGCGCCTCGGTCCAGGTGGCGTCGAGCAGGATGAACAACGGCCGCTTGCCGGGTTCGCGCACCACCTCGTTGACCACCCGCTCCTGGGCAACGAACTCGCCAGGGAAGACGATATAGGGCTGCCACTGGGGCTGTTCGAGCAGCGCCAGCAGGTTGTCGTCCACTGCAGTACGCTGCCAGCCGAAGGCCGAGGTGTCCTCGACCAGGTCGGCGATCAGCCAGCCGGTGTTGGTCGGCTTCAGTGGCTCGGTGTCGTGCATCAGCAGGCACACGCCCGACTCTGCCGGCACCCGGGGCTTCCAGGCGCACAGGCAATGGCTGGCAATGACCCGGCAATGCGGGCAACGGACGGCCCGTGAACCACGGGCAATGAACGGCTTGTTGCTGCGGGCCAGGCGTTCGGCGCGCAAGCGCGCTACCGCGTGGCTCATGCTGGCAGGCCTTTGAACAGGTTGAAAATGCACACTGCGACGGCTCGGATACACAAAACGCAAGTCTACCAGAGCAGGCGTCATTTGCCGTGCAGCGGGACGGGCTGGCCCCTTATAATCGACACTTTGGCGAGCCTGACACGCGCAAAAGCGCGCATCAGGGAACGCCACCTGCCGGCGCATGTCAAACCGCCAGTCATTGAACCAGGAGAGATACATGCTGCGTCTTATCGTCCCGACCCTGAGCCTTTTGCTCACCCTGCCCCTGGCGGCCCAGGCGGCGTCCAAACAGGACTACGACCTGAACAAGATGCTGCAGAAGGTCGCTACGGAAAGCAGCGTCGGCACGCCGCGCGCCATCAACGAAGACATCCTCGACCAAGGTTATACCGTCGAAGGCAAGGCGCTGGTCAACCACCTGAGCGTGCGCCAGAGCCACGCCGAGCGCATGCAGGCCAACCCCGAGCAAGTGCGCAGCCAGTTGGGCGACAGCGTCTGCCGTAACAGCGGCTTCCGCAATTTGATGTCCAAGGGCGCCGTCATGGTCTATCGCTTCACGGTCTACAAGACCAACCAGCCAGTCATGGACCAGGCATTTGACGCCGCCAGCTGCGTTGCTGGCAGCAAGAAGAAGTAAACCTAGACCACGGAGTGGTCATCAGGGGCGCGCCACTGCTCCTCCTCGGCATCGGCGCGCAACTCTGCCAGAAGCGCTTGCAGGTAGCGTGACTGGCACTCCAGCCCCGAAAGCCTGCGACGGCACTCTGCCTCAAGGCTCAGGTGATGCACCTGAGCTGCATGTTCCAGCTGCTGATACAGCTGCCGGTCCACTTCGATGGTCAAGCGATGCATACCGCCACCTCCTGCATCGATACGATTCGCTTTCCCAGTTAATCAAACCCTCACCCCCATAGGCTGCGCGCCGACGAGCGGCGTTCGCCATCACTTCGGCACGATCAGGCGCAACGGTCTAGATTGATAGCGAGAGCGCCAAAAAACGCCCAGATGGATTTTTGCCACTGCACCATGGCCTTGAAGGCCTACTGCAACGCTCGGGGTACACACTCGAGCCTGAGCAGCCAGCGACGCACGCAGTGTCGCGGCCGGGACACACCATCGACCCGGTCAGAGGTTTTGCTGCAGAAGGAGACGTTGAATGCCTTACCAACCCAACGAGCTGTTGTTCAATCACTTCAGGGACAACAACATCGACCTGAGCAAGATTGACGAACAGCTGCAACTGGTTGCACTAAACAGCCCCAACTTGCCGCTGTACCGGGACATGATGCTGACCATCCTGCGCATGGCCCACGACGACACGGATCGCTGGAGCGCCAAGATCACCCTGCAGGCGCTGCGCGAGCTTGATCATTCATTCCGCGCCCTTGAGCGCTACAAGGGCCGTCGCAAGGTCACGGTGTTCGGCTCGGCCCGAACCCCGCTGGAACACCCGATGTACGCCTTGGCCCGTGAACTGGGCGCCACCCTGGCACGCTCCGACCTGATGGTCATCACCGGCGCTGGCGGCGGCATCATGGCGGCAGCGCATGAAGGGGCCGGCAGCGATCACAGCCTGGGCTTCAACATCACCCTGCCGTTTGAACAGCATGCCAACCCCACGGTGGACGGCACCGACAAACTGCTGCCGTTCCACTTCTTCTTCATTCGCAAGCTGTTCTTCGTCAAGGAGGCTGATGGGCTGGTGCTCTGCCCTGGCGGCTTCGGCACGCTGGATGAAGCACTCGAAGTGCTCACGCTGATACAGACCGGCAAGAGCCCGCTGGTGCCGGTGGTGTTGCTTGACTCACCCGGGGGCACCTTCTGGCGCGACTGCCTCGACTTCATCAGCCGTCAGCTCGAAGAAAACCGCTACATCCTGCCCAGCGACCTCAAGCTGGTGCGCCTGGTGCACAGCGCCGATGAGGCGGTGGAGGAAATCAACCAGTTCTACAGCAACTACCACTCCAGCCGCTGGCTGAAAAACCAGTTCGTGATCCGCATGCATCACCCGCTCAGCGAGGCGGCGCTGTACGACATCCAGGAGGGCTTCGCCGATTTGCGCCTGAGCGGCAAATACCACCAGCACGCCGACAGCGGCGCGGAACACGAGGTGGGTAATTTCAGCCATCTGACCCGATTGTCGTTCGCCTTCAACGGCCGCGACCAGGGCCGCCTGCGCGAACTGGTGGACTTTATCAACCTGCCGGAAAACTGGGCCAAGCCTCAGCCTATGCACACGACTCAGCGGGCCAGGGAGGCGTTGAAGGTTAGTTGAGGCTTACAGCTACCTTGTGGGAGCGGGCTTGTCCCGCGAATGGGGCTACGCGGTGCATGGCACCGGCTTCGCCGGTGTTCGCGGGGCAAGCCCGCTCCCACGTGCGTCAATTTTTAGAAAATGCGCAAGACAGTTGCTCCCACCCGAACTGTGTAACCTCCAAGTCTAGCGGCGCACCTGTGGGGACTGGCGTGCCCTCGTTCACCGGCGAAGCCGGCTCTCACACCGTTTTAGTAGTCGTCGAGATCCCGACCACTGAGCAGGCGGCCGATCATTTCCAGGGAGAACCCACGGTAGGCAAGGAATCGGGTTTGCTGGGCACGGCTGCGGGGGTCATGCGGGCGTTGCCCGGCAAACTTGCGTTGCCAGACATCCATCAAACGCTGTGCCCAATCCACACCGCTTTCCCGTAACGCCTGATCGATATCGCCACGGTCCAGGCCACGCTGGCCCAGTTCTTCGCGTATACGCGCAGGGCCATAGCCGGAATTGGAGCGGTACCTGATGAAGCTTTCAAGGTAGCGGGCTTCGCTGAGCAGCCCTTCTTCGGCGAGCCGATCGAGCTCAGGCTCGATCATCTCATCCAGAGCGCCTCGCTGACGCAGTTTGCGCGTCAGCTCGACGCGACCATGCTCACGTCGCGCGAGCAGGTCCATGGCTGTCCGCCGAATGGCGACGGGGGTGTCGAGTACGGCGGACATAGTCGCTATCTACAACAGTGATCAATAACCGGCGTCGGCATCAGCCACGTCGTCGGCACTGGCTTCAGCAGCGGCAGCCTTGCCCGCTTCGGCGGCAGCACCGGCCTTGAGCAGCTTCTCGCGGATCTGCTTCTCGATCTCGGCACCAATGGCCGGGTTCTCAGCCAGGTATTTGGCGGCGTTGGCTTTGCCTTGGCCGATCTTGTTGCCCTGGTAGGCGTACCAGGCACCGGATTTCTCCACCAGACCCTGAGAAACACCCAGGTCGATGATTTCGCCGTTGCGGTAGATGCCCTTGCCGTAGAGGATCTGGAACTCGGCCTGACGGAACGGCGGCGAGACCTTGTTCTTGACGATCTTGACGCGGGTTTCGCTGCCGACCACTTCGTCGCCTTCCTTGACCGCGCCGGTACGGCGGATGTCCAGGCGCACAGAGGCGTAGAACTTCAGGGCGTTACCGCCGGTGGTGGTTTCCGGGCTGCCGAACATCACACCGATCTTCATACGGATCTGGTTGATGAAGATGACCAGGCAGTTGGCGTTCTTGATGTTACCGGTGATCTTGCGCAGCGCTTGGGACATCAGACGAGCCTGCAGGCCCACGTGCATGTCACCCATCTCGCCTTCGATCTCGGCCTTGGGCACCAAGGCTGCCACGGAGTCGACGATGATCACGTCGACCGCGTTGGAGCGCACCAGCATGTCGGTAATTTCCAGCGCCTGCTCACCGGTGTCTGGCTGCGACACCAGCAGGTCGTCGACATTGACGCCCAGCTTGCCGGCGTATTCCGGGTCGAGGGCGTGCTCGGCGTCGACGAAGGCGCAGGTGGCGCCGTTCTTCTGCGCTTCAGCGATGACCGACAGGGTCAGCGTGGTTTTACCCGAGGACTCCGGGCCGTAGATTTCGACGATACGGCCTTTTGGCAGGCCGCCAATGCCGAGGGCGATGTCCAGGCCCAGGGAACCGGTGGAGATAGCCGGAATGCCGGTGCGCTCGTGGTCGCCCATGCGCATGACTGCGCCTTTGCCGAATTGGCGTTCGATCTGACCCAGGGCCGCAGCCAAGGCGCGTTTCTTGTTGTCGTCCATTGAAACCCTCACGTGTTCGACTTGGCCCTGATGGCCGGAATACCTGTATAAGTAGCCAGTATTATTCCACAGCGAAGCGCGCGCGCAAACCCCTGTCGTCGATTTACTCGGCACCAAGCTGTAACAAGCCGTCTAACGCGGCGATCACCGTTTGTCGGCGCACCGCATCACGGTCGCCGTCGAACTGGCGGCGCTCGCTGAAGACACGGCTGCCATCGGCCCAGGCCAGCCACACGGTACCCACCGGTTTTGCCGGCGAGCCACCGTCCGGCCCGGCCACACCGCTCACCGCCACCGCAAAGCGCGCGCCGCTGGCCGCCTGCGCCCCCCGGGCCATGGCTTCGACCACCTCCTGGCTGACCGCACCCACCTGGCCGAACAGTACCGCGGGCACCCCCAGCTGGCGGGTCTTCTGGGCATTGGAGTAGGTCACGTACCCGGCCTCGAACCAGGCCGAACTGCCGGGGATGCGGGTAATGGCCTCGGCGATGCCACCGCCCGTGCAGGATTCGGCGGTGGTCACCTGGGCATTGAAGCGGCGCAGGTGCTCGCCCAGGCGGGCGGAAAGTGCGGTGATCGGGTCCATGTCAGGCTCCTTGAAGACTGCGCACTACCCTACCACCCCATGCGCGGCGCGGCTTCAGGAAACCTTCAGGCTATCGCGGGCAATGGCGCTGAACGCACGCTCGTCGCGCCGCCCAAGACGCGGTAGGCCGGCTGGCCAGCCCTGGGTCCAGTCCAGGCCACGCAAATGGCGCATGTCCTCAATCGCCGAACGCCACCAGACCACCTTGCAGGCGCGCTGGTAATCGTCGCTGCCGATGACACTGCCATATAAAAGCTTGCGGCCGACACCCCGGAGCTCTGGGGGCACGCGCGTAAGGCTCCACTTGACCGAAAGGCGGTTGAGCCAGGATGGCACCGGGCGATGCGCAGGCACCTTCAAGGCCAGGCCAGGCATCTTCGCCGTAAAGCGCTCGCCGTGGCGGGCGAAGAAAATTTCCAGAATGGCGTGGATGTACTGCTTCATCGCAAAGTAGTGGCTGATCACGCCACGCGCCTGGTTGATCTGCGCGCCCTGCAACTCGAACGAAAAGGCGATCTGCTCGATGGTGTGCAATTCACGGGCGTAAGGCGTCCACGCATCGATGCGCTGGATGGCACGTTCGGCAATGCCGGCATTCTCACGGGTGAAGCCCAGGACACCGCTGTTGCACAGCCGCAGGTCGTCGCTCGGCACTGCGCCCGCACGCGCAAGCCCTGCGCTGAAGCCGAGGTAGTCCTCACGGTGCGACGCCTCGGCCCAGCGCATCTCGACCTCGTCTACCAGGTACTGCCCGGCATCCACCTGGCCAAACAGCTTCAGCGGTGACTGCAGGAACACCGTGTCGGTGTCGATGAACACTGTCTTGTCCGCCCACTGCCCAGCTTGCGCAATGGCGCAGGCCTTGCGCCGATGGGTGTAGCCGCCCTCCCCGGTCCAGGCCTGCAGGGTCGCGTCATCCAGCGCGATCACCTCAACCGGCCAACCGGCGAACGCCTGCGGCTGGTCGGTCAACACACGAATCACCGGCAGCTCCGCCGGCTTGCAGCGCGCCAGGGCGGTGAGGATGCTGAGCTTGGCTTCCAGCTGGTAAATCCGCCGATCACCGTACAGGAGGTAGATCAATTGCTGCTTTACATAAGGGATACGGCTGGACAGGTTCATCACTACGTCACGGCTAGGGGCATTCAAAAAGGCCGCGCATTCTAGTGCAGTCAAGGACGAAGCTCCATGATGGCCCGCCGAACTGCGCGCACATGCCCCATTGCGGCCGCCTGCATCTGGATGAAAAAGCCTGTACCATTGCCGGTTTTACCATCGCCAACCAGATCACCCGCTGTAAGGCCCTGAATGTCAGATCTCTCCGCACACACCCCGATGATGCAGCAGTACTGGAAGCTGAAAAACCAGCACCCGGACCAGCTGATGTTCTACCGCATGGGCGATTTCTACGAGATCTTCTACGAAGATGCGAAGAAAGCCGCAAAACTGCTGGATATCACCCTGACCGCGCGCGGCCAGTCGGCCGGCCAGTCCATCCCCATGTGCGGCATTCCGTTCCATTCGCTGGAAGGCTACCTGGCCAAACTGGTCAAGCTCGGCGAATCGGTGGTGATCTGCGAACAGATTGGCGACCCGGCAACCAGCAAGGGCCCGGTGGAGCGCCAGGTGGTGCGCATCATCACCCCCGGCACGGTCAGCGACGAAGCACTGCTCGACGAGCGCCGCGACAACCTGATTGCCGCGCTGCTGGGCGATGAGCGCCTGTTTGGCCTGGCGGTACTGGACATCACCAGTGGCAACTTCGGCGTGCAAGAGATCAAAGGCTGGGAAAACCTGCTGGCCGAGCTCGACCGCCTCAACCCGGTCGAACTGTTGATCCCCGACGACTGGCCACGCGACCTGCCGGCCGAAAAACGCCCTGGCGCGCGCCGCCGCGCCCCGTGGGACTTCGACCGCGACTCGGCGCGCAAGGCCCTGTGCCAGCAATTCGCGACCAAGGACCTCAAAGGCTTTGGCTGCGACAAGCTGACCCTGGCCATCGGCGCCGCCGGATGCCTGCTGACCTACGCCAAGGAAACCCAGCGCACCGCCCTGCCGCACCTGCGCAGCCTGCGCCACGAGCGCCTGGACGACACGGTCATCCTGGATGGCGCCAGCCGCCGCAACCTGGAGCTGGACGTCAACCTGGCGGGCGGGCGCGACAATACCCTGCAGTCGGTGATCGACCGCTGCCAGACCGCCATGGCCAGCCGCTTGCTGACCCGCTGGCTGAACCGCCCACTGCGTGACCTCAAAGTCCTGCAGGCGCGCCAGGATTCGATCCGTTGCCTGCTCGACGGCTACCGTTTCGAAAAACTGCAGCCGCAGCTCAAGGAAATTGGCGATATCGAGCGGATCCTCGCCCGTATCGGCCTGCGCAATGCCCGCCCACGCGACCTCGCACGCCTGCGTGATGCCCTCGGCGCCCTGCCCGAGCTGCAAAACGCCATGGCCGAGCTGGAAGCCCCGCACCTGGCGCGCCTGGCCGCCATTACCGGCACCTACCCAGAGCTGGCCAGCCTGCTGGAGCGGGCGATCATCGACAACCCGCCCGCGGTAATCCGTGATGGCGGCGTGCTCAAGGCCGGCTACGACAATGAGCTGGACGAGTTGCTGGCGATCAGCGAGAACGCTGGCCAGTTCCTGATCGACCTGGAAGCCCGTGAAAAAGCCCGTACCGGCCTGGCCAATCTCAAGGTCGGCTACAACCGCGTGCATGGCTACTTCATCGAGCTGCCGACCAAGCAGGCCGAACAAGCCCCGGGCGACTACATTCGCCGCCAGACCCTCAAGGGTGCGGAGCGCTTCATCACCCCAGAGCTCAAGGCGTTCGAGGACAAGGCACTGTCGGCCAAGAGCCGCGCCCTGGCCCGCGAGAAGATGCTTTACGATGCCCTGCTCGAAACCCTGATCAGCCACCTGGCACCGCTGCAAGACAGCGCCGCCGCCCTGGCCGAACTGGACGTGCTGAGCAACCTCGCCGAGCGTGCCCTGAACCTCGACCTGAACTGCCCTCGCTTCGTCGACGAGCCGTGCTTGCGCATCGACCAGGGCCGTCACCCGGTGGTCGAGCAGGTGCTGACCACGCCGTTCGTGGCCAACGACCTGAACCTGGACAACAGCACCCGCATGCTGATCATTACCGGCCCGAACATGGGCGGTAAATCTACCTACATGCGCCAGACCGCCTTGATCGTGCTGATGGCGCACATCGGCAGTTTCGTGCCGGCAGCCCAGTGCGAGCTGTCGCTGGTCGACCGCATCTTCACCCGCATCGGCTCCAGTGACGACCTGGCCGGCGGGCGCTCGACCTTCATGGTCGAGATGAGTGAAACCGCCAACATTCTGCACAACGCCACCGACCGCAGCCTGGTGCTGATGGACGAAGTCGGCCGCGGCACCAGCACCTTCGATGGCCTGTCGCTGGCCTGGGCCGCCGCCGAGCGCCTGGCCCAGTTGCGTGCTTACACGCTGTTCGCCACGCACTACTTCGAGCTCACTGTACTGCCGGAAAACGAGCCGTTGGTGGCCAACGTGCACCTGAACGCCACCGAGCACAACGAGCGCATCGTCTTCCTGCACCATGTGCTGCCAGGCCCTGCCAGCCAAAGCTACGGCCTGGCCGTGGCCCAACTGGCCGGCGTGCCCACACCGGTCATTCAGCGCGCCCGCGAGCACCTGGGCCGCCTGGAAACCGCGAGCCTGCCGCACGAGCAGCCGTTGGGCAAGCAGGCCAAGGATGAGCCACACGTCCCGCACCAGAGCGATCTGTTCGCCAGCCTGCCACACCCGGCCATCGAGAAGCTGGGCAAGCTGGACCTGGACGACATGACCCCGCGCCAAGCTATCGAAATGCTATATCAACTAAAGAACCTGTTATAACGGCGCCCACTACAAGCTGGTAGAATCCGCCGCGGTTTGCTGGTGCTGCAGGTTATTAGCCTGGCCTGCAGCCACATACCCGTAAACCGCGCGGCCCCGAGAGGAAGGGCCGCCGCCGTCGCCTGAGGAGAGAACTAGAAATGACCTTCGTCGTCACCGACAACTGCATCAAATGCAAATACACCGACTGCGTGGAAGTCTGTCCGGTGGACTGCTTCTACGAAGGCCCGAACTTCCTGGTCATCCACCCGGACGAGTGCATCGACTGCGCACTATGCGAGCCGGAATGCCCAGCGCAAGCCATCTTCTCGGAAGACGAAGTGCCATCGGGCATGGAAAACTTCATCGAGCTGAACGCCGAACTGGCGGAAATCTGGCCAAACATCACCGAGCGTAAGGACGCCCTGCCGGACGCTGAAGAGTGGGATGGCAAGACTGGCAAGATTGCAGATCTGGAGCGCTGATAGCGCGCGGATACGAAAAAGGCCCATTCGGGCCTTTTTTCATTTTCAGCAGGCAAAAAAAGGGGCGGTATGACCCGCCCACATTTTTTCCGTAGTCCCTGATTGTCCCAAACATCATCCTGATGAAATCGCTTCTTGCGATGTCCTTGGCCTTCTCCCTGAAAGCCTGTGCATGTCCGTGTGCACAGTTCGAATACTAGCGACTTCAGCGGGCGAGACAACCGAGGCACCTCTCAAGATATTACCGCGGACACTTTTCCTCACATCCAAATAATCCATGATTTTCAGTGAGTTAGGATTACGGCGGAGCTGAAAACGACAATGATTTACTGTTGGTTGCATAGATAGCTTACAAAACAAGTAAGCGATCTCTTACACGCGATGTTACTGGGGTGGCGCGGTACACAAATGCTGGATGGCGAATCTGCGTTTCTGACCCGTGCATCACCCCAGGGGGGCGCGTTTACAGGGAGGCGCGTTATTCTGGCTGCACCGCGCACACAAAAACGCCCCGAGGCTATCGGGGCGTCTTATGCTGGCGAACAGCTTGTTACTGGAACAACGACTCGCTAGACAGGCCATTCTTCTCGAGGATCTCGCGCAAGCGCTTGAGCCCCTCTACCTGGATCTGCCGTACACGCTCACGCGTCAGGCCGATCTCCAGGCCAACATCTTCCAGGGTGCTGCTCTCATGCCCGCGCAGGCCAAAGCGGCGCACCACCACCTCACGCTGCTTGTCGGTCAGCTCACCCAGCCACTGATCGATGCTCTGCGAAAGGTCGTCGTCCTGCAGCAGCTCACACGGGTCGGTCGGGCGGTCATCGGTAAGGGTATCGAGCAGGGTCTTGTCCGAGTCCGGCCCGAGCGAAACATCCACCGAAGACACCCGCTCGTTCAGCCCCAGCATCCGCTTGACCTCAGCGACAGGCTTCTCAAGCAGGGTGGCGATTTCTTCTGGCGAGGGCTCGTGATCGAGCTTCTGGGTCAGCTCCCGCGCAGCGCGCAGGTAGACGTTGAGCTCCTTGACCACATGGATCGGCAGGCGAATGGTACGGGTCTGGTTCATGATCGCCCTTTCGATGGTCTGGCGAATCCACCAGGTCGCATAGGTCGAGAAACGGAAACCACGTTCCGGGTCGAATTTCTCGACCGCACGAATCAACCCCAGGTTGCCCTCCTCGATCAGGTCGAGCAACGACAGGCCACGGTTTACATAACGTCGGGCAATTTTCACAACCAGGCGCAGGTTGCTTTCGATCATGCGCTTGCGGCCGGCGGGGTCGCCTTTTTGCGACAGGCGCGCAAAATGCACTTCCTCTTCTGGCGACAGCAGAGGCGAGAATCCAATCTCATTGAGGTACAACTGAGTAGCATCAAGTGCCCGAGTGTAATCGATGTACTTGTGCTGCTTGAGCGAAGAGCCGGTCTTGGCCCTTGTCCGAACCGAAGATACAGCAGGTTCGTCTGACACCACATCCGTTTCCAAAACGATGCCCGTCTCCATCAGGAGGACGTCATCGTCGATGTCAAACTCCGGCGCTTCTTTATTGAGAGCCATTGTTATAGTCCTTTGCTGAGTTCGAACTCAGACTCGAGCGGCACCTGTATCCCTGGCAGCGCTGGAGCCTGTCCCCTCTACATCAGAGGAACAGGCCAGGTACAACAATCAACGACGTGGCAGGAACTGGAGCGGATCGACGGGTTTGCCCTGGCGGCGAATCTCGAAATGCAGCTTCACCCGATCAGTGCCCGTGGACCCCATTTCAGCAATCGACTGCCCAGCCTTGACCTGCTGCCCCTCCCGAACCAACAGCCTGCGGTTGTGACCGTAGGCACTGACGTAGGTATCGCTGTGCTTGATGATGATCAGCTCGCCGTAGCCCCGCAAGCCACTCCCGGCGTAGACCACTGCACCATCAGACGCAGCAAAAACAGGCTGTCCCAAATCACCGGCGATATCAATGCCTTTATTCAAACTACCGTTTGAAGCAAATTTTCCAATTAGCACGCCATTGGCCGGCCAGGTCCAACCGCCTACCGCGCGCTCTGCGGCCGGCACGGTGGCGACCACCGGCGCACTGGTTGTCGGGGCCGTTGTAGCCGGCTTGGTGCTACCGCTGGGGGCGGTGCTGGTGCTACCAACGGGGCGACGAATGACCGTGGTTTTGCTCGAGGACGAAGGGTTGGACACCACCGTGGTGCTACCCGTGGCGCCGCTGCTGAAGCGAATCGGCTGGCCAGGGCGAATGGTGTAAGGCGCCGGGATGCCGTTGCGGGCGGCCAGCTCCTTGTAGTCCCAGCCGTAACGGAAGGCGATGGAGAACAACGTATCGCCCGGCTTGACGATGTACTGACCGGAAGTCACCGTCGGCCGCTTGGGCGCTGCATTGTTACGGTCGACCACCCGCGCGCTTGTCGAGCTGGTGCTGGAACAACCCGCCAGCAAGGTGCCCATGGCCAGTGCAATCACCAGAAGCTTGAAACCCGCCCAATCCTTGCGCTGCCGAATGACTGTGTGACCCACCCGCGCTCCCCTCATGGTGCCGAATACCGAAATAACGATAAGAAATGCAATATTGTTGCAATTATAACCGAGCCCACCTGTATTGGGTGGACGGCTGCAAAGGCCACTCGTGCTATAGCAGATCACCCCGCCAGATAGACAGGGCAATGGCGCAAGAATTCGTCGCTGGCGTAAATATTCCGTGGATCAGGCCAGCGGGCCATTGAGCAATGGCACGAAGCGCACAGCGCCTAGCACACGCCGGGAGAACCCATGCTCCTCTCGCACGATCAGCATCAACTGCTGTGTCTCGCCTGCCGGGCCCACCGGAATCACCATACGCCCGCCCGGCGCCAGTTGATCAAGCAGTGCCTGTGGCACCTCGGGCGCCACCGCGGTGACGATGATGCCGTTGTAGGGCGCCAGCGCCTGCCAGCCCTCGCAACCATCGCCCCAGCGAAACACCACGTTACGCAGGTTCAGCTCTACCAGGCGCTCCTTGGCGCGATCCTGCAGCACCTTGATGCGCTCCACCGAGAACACCCGCTCCACCAGCTGGGCAAGTATCGCCGTCTGGTAGCCGGAGCCCGTGCCGATCTCCAGCACCTTGTCGAGCGGCCCGGCCTCAAGCAGCAGCTCGCTCATGTGCGCAACCATGAACGGCTGCGAGATGGTCTGGTTGTGGCCGATCGGCAGCGCCGTGTCTTCATAGGCGCGATGCGCCAGGGCCTCGTCGACGAACAGGTGGCGCGGGGTGCGGCGGATCGCGTCGAGCACCTTGGGGTTCGCCACGCCTTCTTCGCACAGGCGCTGGATCAGCCGCTCCCGGGTCCGTTGGGAGGTCATGCCGATACCCCGGCGCAACATATCGTCCTCACGCATCAGAGCAGGCCCTCCAGCCAACCGTCGAGCTGTTCGAAAGCATCGTTGAAGGTGCGGTCAAGCTGCAGCGGTGTGATCGATACATAGCCTTGCATCACCGCGTGGAAGTCCGTGCCCGGGCCACCGTCTTCGGCATCGCCGGCCACGGCGATCCAGTACCCCTCCTTGCCGCGCGGGTTGACCACCTTGGTCGGCGCCGCCGCCCGCGCCCGGTGACCGAGACGGGTGAGCTGGATGCCGCGGATGTGCTCCAACGGCAGGTTGGGGATATTGACGTTGAGCACGGTGCGCGGCGGCAGTGTGAGACGCGACTGCGCCTCCACCAGCCGGCGGGCGATGTAGGCCGCCGTGGGCAGGTTGTCCGGCTGGCGCGAGAGCAACGAAAACGCCAGCGACGTGTTGCCCAAAAAGCGGCCTTCCAACGCAGCGGCGACGGTGCCCGAATACAGCACGTCGTCGCCCAGGTTCGCGCCCAGGTTGATCCCCGACACCACCATGTCTGGGGTCTGCGGCAACAGGCCATTGAGCCCCAGGTGCACGCAATCGGTGGGCGTGCCATTGAGGCTGATGAAACCGTTGGCCAGGGTCTGCGGATGCAGCGGCCGGTCCAGCGTCAGCGAACTGCTGGCGCCGCTCTTGTCTTGCTCCGGGGCGATTACCACGCACTCGGCATAATCCACCAGCGCAGCGTGCAGCGCGGCGAGGCCAGGTGCGGTAACACCGTCGTCGTTCGAAATCAGAATACGCATGGGCTGTCCGTCTGCCCTGCCGACACCAGATCCACGACTTCGCGCACCACCACGGTGGCGAAGCATCCGGCCGGAAGGACGAATTCCAGTTGCAGGATATCAGGCTCGGGATAATGCCACGTCAGGCCGCCAATAGGGAGCCGCAGAATGCGCCGTTCGTGATCCATGCCCGCCTGGGCCAGCCAATGGCACAGTGCCGGCTGCCGCGCGGCAACTGCGCTTTCCAACGCGGCAGTGACGCCTGCGGCGGGGGTTTCGCCCTCGCCCCACAGCGCACCGGTGGGATGCAGGTCGAGAATCGCCAAGCGCGGATCGGAACATTCCTGCTCGGTCGCCGGAAAGAAACTACGGCTATCGGTGAAGGCCAGCAGGTCCCCGACTTGCGCACGGGCCCAACTGCCGTCGGCAACACGGGCGGCGAGAATCTGGTTGAACAGGTAGCTGCGCCCTGCGGAAAGCAAACGCGAACGCACATTGCGTTGCTCTGGCAGTGCCTTCCGGGCCGCCCAGTCGAGCGCGTCATGGACATTACCGCCGCCATGGCCAAACCGCTGGCTGCCGAAGTAGTTCGGCACGCCGTGCTGCTTGAGCGCCTCCAGGCGCGCGTCCAGTGCAGCGTGATCAGCCGCCAGGGCCGTCAGGCGCAGGGTGAAGCCGTTGGCCGAATGCGCGCCACGCTGCAGCTTGCGCTGGTGACGCACCTGCTTGAGCACGCGCAGGCTGGCATCCTCGGCACGCGACAGGTCCGGGTCGGCCTTGCCGGGCAGGTGCAGGCTGAACCACTGACGGGTCAGGGCCTGGCGGTCCTTGAGGCCGGCATAGCTGATCGAACGGGCCGGGACGCCTGCGGCGCGGGCCAGTCGGCGGGCCGCTTCTTCAGTGTTGAGGTCACGTTTTTCGACCCACAGCCATAGGTGCTCACCCTGGCCCGACAGCGGGATATCCAGCACCTCGTCGACCTGGAAGTCTTCAGCCACGGCCTTGAGCACCGCAGTGCCCAGCGCTTCACCCGATGCACGCGGGCCCAGCAGTTCCAGTTCGGTCATGCTGGCAGCAACAGGGCGACCGCATGCACGGCAATCCCCTCCTCACGGCCGGTGAAGCCCAGCTTTTCAGTGGTGGTCGCTTTGACGTTGACCTGGTCGAGCTCAGCTTGCAGGTCTTCGGCGATCAGTTGGCGCATGGTCTCGATGTGCGGCGCCATCTTCGGCGCCTGGGCAACGATGGTGGCGTCGACATTGCCCACCTTCCAGCCCTTGGCCTGGACGATAGCGACCACATGACGCAGCAAGGCACGGCTATCGGCACCCTTGAACTGCGGGTCGGTGTCGGGGAAGTGCTTGCCGATATCACCCAGCGCCGCAGCGCCCAGCAAGGCATCGCTCAGGGCGTGCAGCAGCACGTCACCGTCGGAGTGGGCCAGGAGGCCGTGTTTGTGGGGGATACGGACCCCGCCCAGGGTAATGAAATCACCGTCGCAGAAACGGTGCACATCGTAGCCGTGGCCAATACGCATAGAAAAACGCCCTGATTGAGTCAGGGCGTGATTCTACCTGCTTTGTGCGGTATTGGGGCTGCGCCTTACACCCGGCCCAGCGCCTTCGCATGATGGCGCACGTGGTCTTCGATGAAGCTGGCGATGAAGTAGTAGCTATGGTCATAGCCAGGCTGCAGGCGCAGGGTCAGTGCATGCCCCCCTTTGCGCGCGGCCTGCTCCAGTGCCTCAGGCTTGAGCTGCTTCTCGAGGAAGTCATCACGGTCGCCCTGGTCCACCAGCAACGGCGGGCAGCTGCCCGCGGGTGTCTCGGCCAGCAGCACGCTGGCATCCCACTCGCGCCAACGCGCACGGTCCTCGCCCAGGTAGCGGCTGAAGGCCTTTTCACCCCACGGGCAGTCCATCGGGTTGCTGATCGGCGAGAACGCCGAGATCGAACGGTAGCGCCCCGGGTTACGCAAGGCGCACACCAATGCGCCATGCCCGCCCATCGAGTGGCCACTGATGCTGCGCTGGTCCGAGGCCGGGAAGTGCGCCTCGATCAGCGCGGGCAACTCCTCTACCACGTAGTCATGCATGCGGTAGTGCTGCGCCCACGGTTGCTGGGTGGCATTGAGGTAGAAGCCGGCCCCCAGGCCAAAGTCCCAGGCGCCATCCGGGTCGCCCGGCACCTGCTCGCCACGCGGGCTGGTGTCGGGCGCAACGATGATCAACCCAAGCTCGGCGGCCAGGCGCTGGGCGCCGGCCTTCTGCATGAAGTTCTCGTCGGTGCAGGTCAGGCCGCTCAGCCAGTACAGCACCGGCAGCTTGGCCCCCTGTTCGGCCTGAGGAGGCAGATACACCGCGAACACCATGTCGCAGCCGAGCACCTTGGACGGGTGCCGGTACCGCTTGTGCCAGCCGCCGAAGCTTTTCTGGCAAGAAATGTTGTCCAGGCTCATGGCAGACCTCAGAAGTGGATCACGCTGCGGATGCTCTTGCCTTCATGCATCAGGTCGAAGGCCTTGTTGATGTCTTCCAGGCCCATGGTGTGGGTGATGAAGGTGTCCAGCGGGATCTCGCCCTTCTCGGCCATTTCGACATAGCTTGGCAGCTCGCTGCGGCCGCGTACGCCACCGAACGCCGAGCCGCGCCAGACGCGACCGGTGACCAGCTGGAACGGACGGGTGGCGATTTCCTGGCCAGCACCGGCAACGCCGATGATGACCGACTCGCCCCACCCTTTGTGGCAGCATTCTAGGGCCGCACGCATCAGCTGGACGTTGCCGATGCACTCGAAGGAGAAGTCCACGCCGCCGTCGGTGAGGTCGACGATCACTTCCTGGATCGGGCGGTCGTATTCTTTCGGGTTGATGCAATCGGTGGCACCCAGCTGACGAGCGATCTCGAACTTGGCTGGGTTGATGTCGATGGCGATGATGCGCGAGGCCTTGGCCTTGACGGCGCCAATGATCGCCGACAGGCCGATGCCGCCGAGGCCGAAGATGGCCACGGTGTCACCCGGCTGGACCTTGGCGGTGTTGATGACCGCACCGATACCGGTGGTGACGCCACAGCCGAGCAGGCAGACCTTCTCCAGCGGGGCTTCCTTTTGGATCTTGGCCACGGAGATTTCTGGCAGCACGGTGTACTCGGAGAAGGTCGAGGTGCCCATGTAGTGGAACAGCTGCTGGCCTTTATAAGAGAAGCGCGTGGTGCCGTCTGGCATCAGGCCCTTGCCCTGGGTCGCACGGATGGCCTGGCACAGGTTGGTCTTGCCCGAACGGCAGAATTTGCACTGGCCGCACTCAGGGGTGTACAGCGGGATCACATGGTCACCCACGGCCACCGAGGTCACGCCCTCGCCCACTGCCTCGACGATCGCGCCGCCTTCGTGGCCAAGGATCGACGGGAAGATACCCTCCGGGTCGGCGCCGGACAGGGTGTAGGCGTCGGTATGGCAGACACCGCTGGCAACCACGCGCAGCAGCACTTCGCCGGCCTTGGGCATGGCCACGTCCACTTCGACGATTTCCAGGGGTTTCTTGGCTTCGAAGGCTACGGCAGCACGGGACTTGATCATCAACGTTCTCCAGACAAGGGGTCAATTCAGTCTTGCAGTGTAATTCAGGGTGTTTTGATGAATAATCCAGGCAAAGACAAAACATTATTGCTGCACAGGGACAATCAATGAGTAGCCGCTGGGAAGGCATCGACGAATTCGTGGCGGTGGCCGAGTCTGGCCAGTTCACCGCGGCGGCGGAGCGCCTGGGCGTATCGTCTTCGCACATCAGCCGGCAGATCGCCCGCCTGGAAGAACGCCTGCAGACGCGGCTGCTGTACCGCAGCACCCGGCGCGTCACCCTGAGTGAGGCCGGGCAGACCTTCCTGCAGCATTGCCAACGCCTGCAAGATGGCCGTGAAGAAGCCCTGCGGGCGATGGGCGACCTGGCCAGCGAGCCCAAGGGGCTGCTGCGCATGACCTGTGCGGTGGCCTATGGCGAGCGTTTCATCGTGCCGCTGGTGACGCGCTTCATGGCGCTGTACCCGCAGTTGAGGGTGGAAGTGGAACTGAGCAACCGCACGCTGGACCTGCTGCATGAAGGCATGGACCTGGCCATTCGCCTCGGCCGGCTTGCCGACTCCAGGCTGGTTGCCGCCCGCCTAGCACCGCGGCGCATGTACCTGTGCGCCTCACCGGCGTATCTGGAGCGTTACGGCCGGCCGCACAGCCTGTCGGAACTGGCGCGGCACAACTGCCTGATTGGCAGTTCGGACTTGTGGGCACTGCAGCAGGATGGCCGCGAGATCAGCCAGCGGGTGCAGGGAAACTGGCGCTGCAACAGCGGGCAGGCCGTGCTCGACGCCGCGTTGCTGGGGATGGGCTTGTGCCAGTTGCCGGACTATTACGTGCTGGAGCACCTGAACACGGGGGCACTGGTATCGCTGCTGGAGGGGCATCAGCCGCCGAATACGGCGGTGTGGGCGTTGTACCCGCAGCAGCGGCATCTTTCGCCGAAGGTAAGGCGACTGGTGGATTATCTGAAGGAAGGGTTGGCGGGGTTGCCGGAGTATCGTGTGGCTTGATAGTGCACTGGGGCCGCTTTGCGGCCCTTTCGCGGCACAAGGCCGCTCCTACAAGAGATCGCAATTCCCTGTAGGAGCGGGCTTGCCCGCGAAAGGGCCAGCACAGGATTACAGTGTCAGCGGCGCCCCGCCCAGCGCTGGCGCAACCACTCAAGGTCTTCCGGCCGGGTCACCTTGATGTTATCGCTGCGCCCTTCGATCAGCCGCGGCGCCTGGCCGGACCACTCGATGGCCGAAGCCTCGTCGGTGACCACCACATCCGACACCAGGCACTCGGCCAACGCGCGGTGCAAGGCCCCCAGGCGGAACATCTGCGGCGTATACGCCTGCCAGATGGTGCTGCGGTCTACGGTAGCGCTCACCCGGCCATGGCTGTCGGCACGCTTCAACGTATCGCGCGCCGGTACCGCCAACAGGCCACCCACCGGGTCATCTGCCAGCTCCGACAGCAGCTTGTCCAGGTCACTGCGCGCCAGGTTCGGCCGCGCGGCATCGTGCACCAGCACCCAGTCGCTGTCCGAAGCCCCTTGGGCATGCAGCAACAGCAACGCATTGAGTACCGAGTCGGCACGCTCGCGACCGCCCGCCGCGCGCTGGATGCGCGGGTCGCTGGCACAGCGCAGGCCGGGCCAGTAAGGGTCGTCTGCGGTAATGCTGACCACCACGCCCTTGAGCGTTGGATGGCCAAGAAAACAGTCGAGGCTATGCTCGAGAAGGGTCTGCCCACCCAGTTGCAAGTACTGCTTGGGGCGGTCGGCAGCCATGCGGGCACCCACGCCCGCAGCAGGAATCACGGCCCAGAAGGCCGGTAATGTGTCAGTCATTTTTGCGGCAACTGGAAGAGGGTTTCACCCTCTTTGACCATCCCCAATTCATGACGAGCCCGTTCTTCCACGGTCTCCATACCTTTCTTCAACTCCAGGACTTCTGCATCAAGCACGCGGTTACGCTCAAGCAGACGCTCGTTTTCGGCGTGCTGCTCGGCGATCTGCTGCTTGAGCTCGGTCACTTGCGCCAGGCTGCCATTGCCCACCCACAGGCGGTACTGCAGGCCACCCAACAGCAGAAGCAGAACGAGGAACAACCAATAGGGACTGCGCATCAAGGTATCCAGGTTAAAAAGACCGCCGCTTACTGTTCACTTCGGGGCCTCGAATAGCACGAAGCCTGGCCGAGGCCAGGCTTCGTCGACAGAAACCCTTTGCAAGTGTAGGAAAATTCAGTACGAAAGCTCCTACAGCTACGGCTGCTGTCTTTTTACCATCTCTTGCTTAACCGCGAAACTCGGCACGACCACGGTAAACCGCCTTGGCACCCAGTTGCTCTTCGATGCGCAGCAGTTGGTTGTACTTGGAGACGCGGTCGGAACGGCACAGCGAGCCGGTCTTGATCTGGCCAGCAGCGGTGCCTACAGCCAGGTCGGCAATGGTCGAGTCTTCGGTTTCACCGGAACGGTGCGAAATCACCGCGGTGTAGCCTGCAGCCTTGGCCATCTGGATGGCTTCCAGGGTCTCGGTCAGCGAGCCGATCTGGTTGAACTTGATCAGGATCGAGTTACCGATGCCCTTCTCGATGCCTTCCTTGAGGATCTTGGTGTTGGTCACGAACAGGTCGTCACCGACCAGTTGCACCTTCTCGCCGATCTTGTCGGTGAGGATCTTCCAGCCAGCCCAGTCGGACTCGTCCAAGCCGTCTTCGATCGAGATGATCGGGAAGCGCTCGGTCAGGCCTTTCAGGTACTCGGCAAAGCCTTCGGCGTCGAACGACTTGCCTTCGCCAGACAGGTTGTACTTGCCGTCTTCATAGAACTCGGACGCTGCGCAGTCCAGGGCCAGTGTCACGTCGGTGCCCAGCTTGTAGCCGGCCTTTTCAACGGCTTCGGCGATGGCGGCCAGCGCGTCTTCGTTAGACGCCAGGTTCGGCGCAAAGCCACCTTCGTCACCGACGGCAGTGTTCAGGCCGCGAGCCTTCAGTACAGCCTTCAGGTGATGGAAGATTTCGGTGCCCATGCGCAGGCCATCGGAGAAGGTCTTGGCGCCAACCGGCTGCACCATGAACTCTTGGATGTCGACGTTATTGTCGGCGTGCTCGCCACCGTTGATGATGTTCATCATCGGAACCGGCATCGAGTACTGGCCCGGGGTGCCGTTCAGGTTGGCGATGTGCGCGTACAGCGGCAGGTCCTGGTCCTGGGCAGCGGCCTTGGCGGCAGCCAGGGAAACAGCCAGGATGGCGTTGGCGCCCAGCTTGGCTTTGTTCTCGGTACCGTCCAGGTCGATCATGGCGCGGTCCAGAGCCTTCTGGTCGGAAGGGTCCTTGCCCAGCAGCAGGTCGCGAATCGGGCCGTTGATGTTGGCGACGGCTTTCAGCACGCCCTTGCCCAGGTAACGGCTCTTGTCGCCATCACGCAGCTCCAGCGCTTCGCGCGAGCCGGTGGAAGCACCGGACGGCGCGCAAGCACTGCCGATGATGCCGTTGTCGAGCAGTACATCGGCTTCCACGGTGGGGTTGCCACGCGAATCGAGAACTTCACGACCTTTGATGTCGACGATTTTTGCCATTGTTGTAAGCACTCCAGAATTGACGAAAACAACGCAGCTTAGGAAATCCTTGCACTTCATCAGGCGGGGTATGCAGCAGGCAGGCCTGATGAAAGCGCTCCCTGACCGTTTGGTCAGGGAGAGAACGGGCGGTACTTTACCCGAGAAATGAGCTTTACGCGGTTTCTACCGTCGGAAAACTTTTCACCAGCTCGTCCAGTTGCTTGAGCTGGGTCAGGAACGGCTCCAGCTTGTCCAGGCGCAAGGCGCAAGGGCCATCGCACTTGGCATTGTCCGGATCAGGGTGAGCCTCGAGGAACAGGCCGGCCAGGCCTTGGCTCATGCCAGCCTTGGCCAGGTCGGTGACCTGGGCACGACGGCCACCGGCAGAGTCCGAGCGACCGCCCGGCATCTGCAGGGCATGGGTCACGTCGAAGAAGACCGGGTACTCGAACTGCTTCATGATGCCGAAGCCGAGCATGTCCACCACCAGGTTGTTGTAGCCGAAGCTCGAACCACGCTCGCAGAGGATCAACTGGTCGTTACCCGCCTCTTCGCACTTGGCCAGGATGTGTTGCATCTCCTGGGGCGCGAGGAACTGGGCCTTCTTGATGTTGATCACCACGCCGGTCTTGGCCATGGCCACCACCAGGTCAGTCTGGCGCGACAGGAAGGCCGGCAACTGGATAATGTCGCAGACCTTGGCCACCGGCTCGGCCTGGTAAGGCTCGTGCACGTCGGTGATCACCGGCACGTTGAAGGTGCGCTTGATCTCCTCGAAGATCTTCAGCCCCTCTTCCATGCCTGGGCCACGGTAGGACGTCACCGACGAACGGTTAGCCTTGTCGAAGCTGGCCTTGAACACATACGGGATACCGAGCTTCTCGGTGACCCGCACGTACTCTTCGCAGACCTTCATTGCCAGGTCACGGGATTCCAGGACGTTCATGCCGCCGAACAGGACGAACGGCTTGTCGTTGGCGATCTCGATGTTACCGACGCGAATGATCTTCTGGGTCATTGATCAGGCCTTGTTCTTCTGAGCCAGGGCTGCCTTGACGAAACCACTGAACAGCGGGTGGCCGTCACGCGGGGTCGAGGTGAACTCTGGGTGGAACTGGCAAGCGACGAACCATGGGTGGTCCTTGGACTCGACCACCTCAACCAGCGCGCCGTCTTCGGAACGACCGGAAACCACCAGGCCAGCATCGACCAGTTGTGGCAGCAGGTTGTTGTTCACTTCGTAGCGGTGACGGTGACGCTCGGTGATCACGTCCTTGCCGTAGCAATCGTGAACCTTGGAGCCCGAGACGATCTGGCAGTCCTGCGCGCCCAGGCGCATGGTGCCGCCCAGGTCGGAAGCTTCGGTACGGGTCTCGACGGCGCCGGTAGAATCGGCCCACTCGGTGATCAGGCCGACAACCGGGTGGCCGCTGTTGCGGTCGAACTCGGTGGAGTTGGCGTCTTTCCAGCCCATCACGTTACGGGCGAACTCGATCACGGCAACTTGCATGCCCAGGCAGATACCCAGGTAAGGCACTTTGTTCTCACGGGCGTATTGCACCGCAGTGATCTTGCCTTCGACACCGCGCAGGCCGAAACCGCCCGGTACCAGAATGGCGTCGGCGCCTTCGAGCAGGCTGGTGCCTTGGTTCTCGATGTCTTCAGAATCGATGTAGCGCAGGTTGACCTTGGTACGGTTGGTGATGCCGGCGTGGCTCATCGCTTCGATCAGCGACTTGTACGCATCCAGCAGCTCCATGTACTTGCCGACCATGGCGATGGTCACTTCGTGCTCTGGGTTGAGCTTGGCATCGACGACCTTGTCCCACTCGGACAGGTCGGCGCTGTCGCACTGCAGGCCGAAGCGCTCGGTGACGAAGTCATCCAGGCCCTGGGCATGCAACACGCCCGGGATCTTGTAGATGGTGTCGACGTCTTCGAGCGAAATGACCGCACGCTCTTCAACGTTGGTGAACAGGGCGATCTTGCGGCGCGACGAGGCATCGACCGGGTGGTCGGAGCGGCAGATCAGCACGTCAGGCTGCAGGCCGATGGAGCGCAGCTCCTTGACCGAGTGCTGGGTCGGCTTGGTCTTGGTTTCGCCTGCGGTAGCGATGTACGGGACCAGGGTCAGGTGCATCAGCATGGCGCGCTTGGAGCCCACTTCGACGCGCAGCTGGCGGATGGCCTCGAGGAACGGCTGCGACTCGATGTCGCCGACCGTACCGCCGATTTCAACCAGGGCCACGTCGGCATCGCCGGCGCCCTTGATGATGCGACGTTTGATTTCGTCGGTTATGTGCGGGATGACCTGGATGGTCGCGCCCAGGTAGTCACCACGGCGCTCCTTGCGCAGCACGTGCTCGTAGATACGGCCGGTGGTGAAGTTGTTGTTCTGGGTCATGGTCGTGCGGATGAACCGCTCGTAGTGGCCCAGGTCAAGGTCAGTCTCGGCGCCGTCCTGGGTGACGAAGACTTCACCGTGCTGGAACGGACTCATGGTGCCAGGATCGACGTTGATGTACGGATCCAGCTTGAGCATGGTGACCTTGAGTCCCCGCGCTTCCAGGATGGCCGCCAGGGAAGCCGAGGCAATGCCTTTCCCCAATGAAGAAACAACACCGCCCGTGACGAATATGTAGCGCGTCATGAAAAACCCTAGAAGTCTGCGTTAAGGCGGCCAGCGCCGCCGGAGAAAGCGAAGGAAGGCCGAAGCCCCCGATCACCTGCGTCAATCACAGTGCATCTCGAAAAACTGCCGCGTCTGTACAAACCAGGGTATCCCCGGCATGGAGCTCGCTCGTCATTTCCAGAATCAGCCCAGCAAAAAACTGCGTGGTAATCGGCAACTGCTGTGTTTTCGAGGAACCCACAGAAGTTGTATCAAGAAGGGAGGGTAGTCTACCGGAATGTACCCTTCAGCTCAAACCTTGCGCGTTCGTCGGTAACTGCCAGTGCAGTTGGCAATCTGCCTGCCCCAGCGCCGGCAGGTTGGCCACGGCCAGCAAGCGCTCGCCCTGATACAGCAATGGCAGGCGCGAACGCACGAAAGGCGGCACCTGCAGCTCGTTGAGCAGGCGCTTGAGGTCGCGTCGACCGCGCCCGGCAAGCTCAAGCACTTCACCGCCCTGGCGATAGCGGACAGTCAGGCCCGCCAGGGGCTTGGGCGCAGCCAGCCGAACGCTGCCGTTGCCCGGCAAGGCCAGCTCGCAAGCCGAGTCTGCCCAGGCGAATTCGCCTTGCGGCGCCTGCAGCCAGTCACCGCTCAGCCACCAGATGCGGCCGTTGCTGCGCAGCAACCGGCCGTCGGCCAAGCGCCAGGTCGGCTGGGCGTCGGCTGCGGCATCGCGCAGGTCGGCCCAGCCCGCCCAGTGGCGCGCATCCGGCAGCCGGGTGCGATGGCTGAGCCAGTATTGCAGGGCATTGCGCTGACGAGCGGGTGACAACGCCGCGAGCACCGCAAGCGCCAGGGAATCCAGCCCCACCCATGCAGCGGCAGCCCCCTCCTCGGCCTTGGCCAGATCCGCCTGAGCCACCTCGTCCAGCAAACCCTGCGCTTCGCCCAGGTGCTCTGCGCAACGGGCAAGGCTCTGACTGGCTTGCGGCCAACGCTGCTGCAACACCGGGAACACTTCGCCGCGCAAATAGTTGCGGGCAAAGGCGGTGTCGCTGTTCGAGGGGTCTTCGATCCAGGTCAGGCCTTGGGCCTGGGCATACGCGTGCAGCTGCTGGCGGGCAATCGCCAGCAACGGCCTGGCCAGGCTGCCCTGCCCCAGCGGACGCTGCGCCGGCATCGCGGTCAGGCCACGTAGCCCGGCACCGCGCAGCAAACGAAATAGCAGGGTTTCTGCTTGGTCATCGCGGTGCTGGCCGGTGAACAGCACCTCACCGGGGCCGACTACCTTCGTGAATGCCGCATAACGGGCATCGCGGGCCGCCTGTTCGAGACTGGCGCCGGGGGCGACCTGGACGTGGATCACACGAAGTTCGACGCCGAGGTTGGCGCAGACGTGCTTGCAGTGGGCTGGCCACGCGTCAGCGGCGGGCTGCAGGCCGTGATGGATATGGATGGCGCGCAACGGGGGCGCGGGGTGGGTGCGGGCGTAATCGGCCAGCAGGTGCAGCAGGACGGTGGAGTCCAGGCCGCCAGAGAAGGCGATGTGCCAGGCGGGGGCTTGGAGCCAGGGGGTGAGGTTGATCATCGAAGCCTCACTCGGTTCGGAATCGCCGGGGGCGCTTTGCACCCCTTTCGCGACGCAAGGTCGCTCCTACAGGGGACCGGGCAATCTGTAGGAGCGGGCTTGCCCGCGAATGGGCCGCAGAGCGGCCCCGGGGTGTATCAGAGGCCGTAGCTCATCAGGCGCTCGTAACGGCGTGCCAGCAGCGCGTCATTGTCGAGCTTGCCCAGCATGTCCAGCTGCTGCACCAGGTCGGCACGGATGCTTTCAGACATGGCAGCCGGGTCACGGTGGGCGCCGCCCAGCGGCTCCGAGATGACCTTGTCGACGATGTTCAGGCTCTTCAGGCGTTCGGCCGTGATACCCATGGCCTCGGCGGCATCGGCAGCCTTGTCGGCGGTCTTCCACAGGATCGAGGCGCAGCCTTCCGGCGAAATCACCGAGTAGGTCGAGTACTGCAGCATGTTCAGCTGGTCGCACACACCAATGGCCAGTGCACCGCCAGAACCACCCTCACCGATCACGGTGGCGATGATTGGCGTCTTCAGGCGCGCCATGACGCGCAGGTTCCAGGCAATCGCCTCGCTCTGGTTGCGCTCTTCGGCGTCGATACCTGGGTAGGCACCTGGGGTGTCGATGAACGTCAGGATCGGCATCTTGAAGCGCTCGGCCATTTCCATCAGGCGGCACGCCTTACGGTAGCCCTCAGGGCGCGGCATGCCGAAGTTGCGGCGCACCTTCTCACGTACTTCGCGGCCCTTCTGGTGGCCGATGACCATCACTGCCTTGCCATCCAGGCGGGCGGTACCGCCCACGATTGCGGCATCATCGGAGAAATGGCGGTCACCGTGCAGCTCTTCGAATTCAGTGAAGATGTGCTGCAGGTAGTCCAAGGTGTAAGGACGACGCGGATGACGCGCCAGGCGGGCGATCTGCCAGCTGGTCAGGTTGCCGAAGATGCTTTCGGTCAGGGTATTGCTCTTGTCTTGCAGACGGGCAATTTCATCGCTGATGTTCAGCGAGTTGTCGTTACCCACCAGGCGCAGGCCTTCGATCTTGGCTTGCAGGTCGGCAATCGGCTGTTCGAAATCGAGGAAATTCGGGTTCATAGGCATCCGTCTTGGGTCTACGGCCAGGCGGCCGGCCGGTTGATCCGTTTGGCGCCCTACCTTAAGGGATCGGGCGCATTCAGGTCGAGATTAAAATTCGTCGATTCAACGATATTGCAGGAAGACGTTCTCACGTCCGAACTGGTCACGCAGTGCCTGAATCAGGCCGTCAGCCGGGTCGATTGACCACTCATCGGCAAACTGCAGCATGGCCTTGGCGTCACTGCCGGTGTATTCCAGGGTAATCGGGCAGCCGCCGCGGTGACGGGTGATCAACTCACCCAGCCAGTTCAGGCGGTCGCCCTTGAGCGCGTCATGGGCGACTTTCAGGCGCAGGCTTTCGGCCAGGCGCGTGCGCGCGTCTTCCATGGTCATCACCTGCTTCACCCGCAGGCGCAGGCCGCCCGAGAAGTCATCGTTACTGACCTCCCCTTCGACCACGACCATGGCGTCGTTCTGCAGCAATGACTGGGCCGCCATGAAGGAGTCGGCAAACAGCGACGCCTCGATGCGCCCCGAGCGGTCATCGAGGGTGACGAAGCCCATCTTGTCACCCTTCTTGTTCTTCATGACCCGCAACGCAATGATCATGCCGGCGATCGTCTGGGACTCACGGGACGGCTTGAGGTCGATGATGCGCTGCCGGGCAAAACGGCGAATCTCGCTTTCGTACTCGTCGATCGGGTGACCGGTCAGGTACAGGCCCAGCGTGTCCTTCTCGCCTTTGAGACGCTCTTTAAGGGTCAGCTCGCGGACCTTGCGGTGGTTGGCATAGACGTCCGAGTCTGCCGCGACGAACAAGCCGCCAAACAGGTCGACGTGGCCGCTGTCGGCGGTACGCGCGGTCTGCTCGGCCGACTTGATCGCCTCTTCCAGCGCCGCCAGCAAGGTTGCACGGTTACGGTCGATGTTGGCCTGGTAGGCCTTGATCTCGTCATGGAAGTACGGGCCCAGACGGTCCAGTGCACCACTGCGGATCAACGCATCGAGGGTGCGCTTGTTGACGCGCTTGAGGTCGACGCGCTCGCAGAAATCGAACAGGTCCTTGAACGGGCCGCCCTGCGCACGCACTTCGACGATGGCTTCCACCGGCCCCTCGCCCACGCCCTTGATCGCACCCAGGCCATAGACGATACGGCCATCGTCATTGACGGTGAATTTGAAATCGGAAGTGTTCACATCGGGCGCATCGAGGCGCAGCTTCATGCTGCGCACTTCCTCGATCAGCACCACCACCTTGTCGGTGTTGTGCATGTCCGCCGAGAGTACCGCGGCCATGAACGGCGCCGGGTAGTGGGTTTTCAGCCAGGCGGTCTGGTAGGACACCAGGCCATAGGCGGCAGAGTGAGATTTGTTGAAGCCGTAACCAGCGAATTTCTCTACCAGGTCAAAGATGTTACCTGCCAGATCGCCATCGATGCCGTTGTTCGCGCAACCTTCGATGAAGCCGCCGCGCTGCTTGGCCATCTCTTCGGGCTTTTTCTTACCCATGGCCCGCCGCAGCATGTCGGCACCGCCCAGGGTATAGCCGGCCATGACCTGGGCAATCTGCATCACCTGCTCTTGGTACAGGATGATGCCGTAGGTCGGCGCCAATACCGGCTGCAGGCCGTCATACTGGTAGTCCGGGTGCGGGTAGGCCAGCTCGGCGCGGCCGTGCTTGCGGTTGATGAAGTCGTCCACCATGCCCGACTGCAGCGGGCCTGGGCGGAACAGCGCCACCAATGCGATGAGGTCTTCCAGGCAGTCTGGCTTGAGCTTCTTGATCAGCTCCTTCATGCCGCGCGATTCGAGCTGGAACACCGCCGTGGTCTCGGCTTTTTGCAGCAACTCGTAGGTCTTGCGGTCATCCAGCGGAATGAAGTCGATGTTCAAGTCCGGCAGGTTCTGCTTGGCCTGCTCGCGGTTGATCGTCTCCATCGCCCACTTGATGATGGTAAGCGTACGCAGGCCAAGGAAGTCGAACTTGACTAGCCCGGCGGCCTCGACATCGTCCTTGTCGAACTGGGTTACCAGGCCGCCGCCCTCTTCGTCACAGGCGATCGGCGAGAAGTCGGTGAGCTTGGTCGGGGCGATGACCACACCACCGGCGTGCTTGCCGGTACCCCGCGTGACACCCTCGAGCTTGAGGGCCATCTCCCAGATCTCGCGGGCATCTTCGTCGCCCTTGAGGAAGTCGCGCAGGATCTCTTCCTGCTCATAGGCTTTTTCCAGGGTCATGCCGACTTCGAAGGGGATCATCTTCGACAGGCGATCGGCCAGGCCGTAGGACTTGCCCTGCACCCGCGCCACGTCGCGCACCACCGCCTTGGCGGCCATGGTGCCGAAGGTGATGATCTGGCTGACCGCGTTGCGCCCGTAAGCATCGGCCACGTATTCGATGACCCGGTCACGGCCATCCATGCAGAAGTCGACGTCGAAGTCGGGCATGGATACCCGTTCAGGGTTGAGGAAGCGCTCGAACAGCAGGTCATAGGCCAGCGGGTCGAGGTCGGTGATCTTCAACACGTAGGCGACCAGCGAACCGGCACCCGAGCCTCGGCCTGGGCCGACCGGCACGCCGTTGTTCTTGGCCCACTTGATGAAGTCCATAACGATTAGGAAGTAACCGGGGAAGCCCATCTGGATGATGATATCCAGCTCGAACTTCAGGCGATCCAGGTAGACCTGGCGCTTTTCCTCATAGTTTGGCGTGGTCTCTTTGGGCCAGAGCACCGCCAGGCGCTCCTCCAGGCCTTCATGGGAAACATGGCGCAGGTAATCGTCGATGCCCATGCCATTGGGGGTCGGGAAATCGGGCAGGAAGTGCTTGCCCAATTGAACCTGGATGTTGCAGCGCTTGGCGATCTCGACAGTGTTGGCGATGGCGTCGGGCAAGTCGCTGAACAGCTCGGCCATTTCGTCCGCGCTCTTGAGGTACTGCTGGTCGCTGTAGTTGCGAGGGCGACGCGGGTCGTCCAGGGTCCAGCCCTCGCCGATGCAGACACGGGTTTCGTGGGCATCGTAGTCGGCCTGCTTGATGAAGCGCACATCGTTGGTCGCCACCAGCGGCGCGCCGACCTTGTCGGCCAGGGCCACAGCAGCGTGTACGTATTCTTCGTCGCGGGCACGGTTGGTGCGCTGCACTTCAACGTAGAAGCGCTCGGGGAACATGCCCAGCCAGTCGCGCAACAGCGCTTCGGCCTCTTCAACCCGACCAGAGAGCAGCGCGGCGCCAATGTCGCCTTCCTTGCCAGCGGACAAAGCGATCAGGCCTTCGCTGGCGGGGGCGATCCACTCGCGCTGCAAAATCACCAGGCCATTGCGCTGGCCTTCGACCCAACCGCGCGAAATCAGCTCGGTGAGGTTGCGGTAGCCCTGGGGGTTCATCGCCAGGAAGCAGATACGCGACAACGGGGCTTCCGGGTCGGGCCCGGCCAGCCACAGGTCGGCACCACAGATCGGCTTGATCCCGGCGCCCATGGCGGTCTTGTAGAACTTCACCAGCGAGCACATGTTGCTCTGGTCGGTGATCGCCACCGCCGGCATGTTCATCCCCGCCAGTGCCTTGGCCAGCGGTTTGATCCGCACCAGGCCGTCGACCAGCGAGAATTCGGAGTGCACGCGAAGGTGAACGAAGGGAACCGACATGGGTGATCCTGTAGCAGAACGACAAGGGCGGGATTGTAGCGTAAATGAGGGCAGGATTTGGGGCTGCTTCGCAGCCCGTCGCGACACAAGGCCGCTCCTACAGAGGAACGCATGATTTCTGTAGGAGCGGCCTTGCGTCGCGAAAGGGCCGCAAAGCGGCCCCATGCACTAGATCAAAGAATCGGTAATGCCCTCACGGGCCTCCCAGGCCGCCCGCACCGGCGCAAAGGAGCGTCGGTGAATGGGCGTAGGCCCAAGCCGGGCCAGGGCTTCAAGGTGCACCGGCGTCGGATAACCCTTGTGCCCACCGATGCCGTAACCTGGGTAGATCAGCTCGAACGCACTCATCTCCCGATCACGCGTCACCTTGGCCAGGATCGACGCAGCCGCAATGGCCGGTACCTGGCTGTCGCCTTTGACGACCGGCGCAGCAGGTACCGCCAGCTTGGGGCAGCGGTTGCCGTCGATCAGTGCCAGCTTGGGCGTGACATGCAGCCCCTCGACCGCACGCTGCATGGCCAGCATGGTGGCCTGAAGAATGTTCAGGCGGTCGATTTCTTCGACCTCGGCGCGGGCAATGCAAAAGCTCAGCGCCTTCTCGCAGATTTCGTCGAACAACGCCTCGCGCTTGGCTTCGGTGAGCTTCTTCGAATCGTTGAGGCCGAGGATCGGCCGTGCCGGGTCGAGGATCACTGCAGCCGTCACCACCGCGCCACACAACGGGCCACGGCCGACTTCATCGACCCCGGCGACCAGGTCTTCGACCAGGTTGAAATCCAGTCCTATTTGCATCTCAGCGGTCCTTGAGCAAGGCCAGTACCGCCTCGGCGGCCTGGTTGGAAGCATCCCGGCGCAGGGTGCGGTGAATCTCGTCGAAACGTTCGGTCTGCTGGCTGCCATCGGCCACCAAGGGGGCCAAGGTTTGCGCCAGGGCTTCGCTGGTGGCGTCATCCTGCAGCAGTTCAGGCACCAGCTCGCGCTGGGCCAGCAGGTTGGGCAACGACACGTATGGGCTTTTGACCAGGCGCTTGAGAATCCAGTAGGTCAACGGCGCCAGGCGATAAGCCACCACCATGGGCCGCTTGTACAGCAGTGCCTCCAGGGTGGCGGTACCCGACGCGATAAGCACCGCATCGCAGGCCGCCAGGGCCTGGTGCGACTGGCCGTCGAGCAGGGTCAGCGGCAGCGCGCGCCCTTCGAGCATCTGCTCGACCTGGGCACGCCGTGCGGCGTTGGCGCAGGGCAGCACGAAGCGCACACCCGGTACTCGTTCGCGCAAGCGCTCGGCGGCATCGAGGAACAGCGCCCCCAGGCGCCCGACTTCGCCGCCGCGGCTGCCAGGCATCAACGCGACCACCGGGCCTGGGCCCAGGCCAAGCGCAGTGCGTGCTGCCAGTCGGTCGGCCTCGAGCGGAATGGTATCGGCCAGTGGGTGGCCGACGAAACGCACCGGCACCCCCTGCTCTTCGTAGAACCGGGCTTCGAACGGCAACAGCGTCAGCATCAGGTCGCAGCCTTCGCGGATCTTCAGCACGCGCTTCTGCCGCCACGCCCATACGGATGGGCTGACGTAGTGCACGGTCTTGATACCGGCCTGACGCAGTTTCAATTCGATGTTGAGGGTGAAATCCGGGGCGTCGATGCCGATGAACACATCGGGCTTTTCGGCGATGAGGGTTTGGATCAACAACTTGCGGCGCTTGAGCAGCTCACGCAGCCGTCCCAGTACCTCGACCAGGCCCATGACCGCCAGACGTTCCATGGGGAAGTAGGATTGCAGGCCTTCGGCTTCCATCAAGGGGCCGCCAACGCCGATAAAGCGGACGTCGGGATGGCGCGCCTTGAGGGCGCGCATCAAGCCAGACCCGAGAATATCGCCGCTGGCCTCACCCGCGACCAGGGCTACGCAAAGCTGGGCCATGTCAGCGGGTGATGCCGCGGGCAGAATTCAGGATCGACTGACGGAACAGATCGACCTCAGGGTGCTGGGCTGCCAGTTCGTCCAGCGCCTTGATCGCATCTTCGACGGTCAGGCCCTGACGGTAGACGATCTTGTAGCAACGACGCAGGATATGAATGACCTCGTCGCTGAAACCCCGACGGCGCATGCCTTCGAAGTTCATGCTGCGTGCTTCGGCCGGGCTGCCGAACACCGTGACGAAAGCCGGTACGTCTTTGCCGATCGCCGTGCCCATGCCGGAAAACGCATGTGCACCGATATGGCAGTACTGGTGCACCAGGGTGTACCCGGACAGAATTGCCCAGTCACCCACATGAACATGCCCCGCCAACGCGGTGTTGTTCACCAGAATGCAATGATTGCCGATGACACTGTCGTGACCGATGTGGGCGTAGGCCATGATCAGGTTGTGATCGCCGACGGTGGTTTCTGCACGGTCCTGAACGGTACCGCGGTGAATCGTCACACCTTCGCGGAACACATTGTGATCACCGATCACCAGGCGCGTCGGCTCACCCTTGTACTTGAGGTCAGGGGTGTCTTCGCCGATCGAGGAAAACTGGTAGATGCGGTTGTGCTTGCCGATACGGGTCGGCCCCTTGAGCACCACATGCGGGCCAATGACGGTGCCCTCCCCGATTTCGACACCAGGGCCAACGATCGACCAGGGGCCCACCTCGACACCGTCGGCCAGCTTGGCCGACGGGTCGATGATGGCCCGAGGATCAATCAAATTCATAGGGAGCGTTCCGCGCAGGTGATTTCTGCCGAGCAGACAGGCTTGCCGTCGACCAGGGCGCGGCACTCGAATTTCCAGATCATGCTCTTGCGGCTGAGGAACTTGGCTTCCAGCACAAGCTGGTCACCCGGCAATACCGGCTGACGGAAACGCAATTTGTCGGACCCGACAAAGTAGTACAGGGTGCCATCTGCCGGCTTGGCATCGAGCATCTTGAAACCGAGGATGCCGGCCGCCTGGGCCATGGCCTCGATGATCAGAACGCCCGGCATGATCGGGTGGGCCGGGAAGTGGCCATTGAAGAACGGCTCGTTGATGCTGACATTCTTGTAGGCACGAATGCTCTGGGCCTCGAAGTCCAGATCCGTCACGCGGTCCACCAGCAGGAACGGGTAACGGTGAGGCAGGTATTCGCGAATCTCGTTGATGTCCATCATTTCGGGGGGAAGCCTGTAATAAGAATAGGGAGCGCAGGTGCTGACCACGCGCTCCTTTTGCAGTCCAAAGAGGAGCCAGCTAGCGTCTGTTCACTCTTGCTCAGGGAATGGTATCAGCCTTCTGATGCCGGCTGGCCACCTGAGGTCACGGTATCGATGCGCTTTTCCACCTGCTGGAGACGCTTGGCCATGTCGTCCAGGTGGCGGATACGCGCGGCGCTCTTGCGCCAGTCAGCCAATGGCTGCATGGCTGTGCCGGAAGAATAGGCACCCGGTTCGGTGATCGATCGGGTCACCATGGTCATCCCGGACACGAAAACGTTATCACAGACATCAATATGACCCACCATGCCGACACCGCCAGCAATGGTGCAATGCTTGCCAATGCGCGTGCTGCCGGAAATCCCGACACAAGCGGCCATGGCCGTGTGCT
This sequence comes from Pseudomonas sp. LAIL14HWK12:I7, assembly GCF_000483465.1. Taxonomy (NCBI): domain Bacteria; kingdom Pseudomonadati; phylum Pseudomonadota; class Gammaproteobacteria; order Pseudomonadales; family Pseudomonadaceae; genus Pseudomonas; species Pseudomonas sp. LAIL14HWK12:I7. The sequence goes on along the minus strand of NZ_KI519605.1, from coordinate 380,161 downwards.
CACCGATCTGAACGTTATGGGCGATCTGGATCTGGTTGTCGAGCTTGACCCCGTCGGCAATGCGCGTGTCCGACAGCGCACCACGGTCGATTGCCGTGTTGACGCCGATTTCTACATCATCGCCGATGGTCACGCCGCCGATCTGGGCAATCTTGCGCCATACGCCCTTCTCGTTGGCGAAGCCGAAGCCCTCGCCACCGATCACTGCGCCAGACTGGATCACCACACGCTTGCCGATGGTCACGTCATGGTACAGGGTGACCCGTGGCGCCAGCCAGCCGCCCTCACCGATAACGCAACGGGCACCGACCACGCAGTGGGCACCGATGCTGACATTGGCAGCAACCTGCGCACCACTTTCGATGACGACGAACGGGCCGATGCTCGCACTGGCATCCACCTGGGCATCTTCAGCCACTACGGCGCTGGGATGAATTCCCGCCACAGCCTTGGGCTTGGGATCGAACAGGTGGGAAATGCGCGCATAGGCCAAGTACGGATCAGCGACGATCAGTGCATTGCCAGCAAAGCCTTCAGCATCCGCAGCCTTGAGCAGCACCGCTGCCGCCTGGCTGTTATCCAGGAATTTGCGGTACTGCGGGTTGGCGAGGAAGCTCAATTGACCGGGGCCGGCCTCCTGCAAGGTGGCCAGCCCGGTAATCTGCAGCGCCTCGGGCCCCTTGAGGGTGGCGCCGAGGGCTTCGGCCAACTGGCCAAGCGTCATGTTCAAGGTCATATCAACGGGCTTGGTTCATGCGCTCGATGACTTGGCGGGTGATGTCGTACTGAGGTTTGACATCGATGACCGCGCCACGCTCGAGAACCAGGTCGAAACCACCCTTCTTGATCACTTCCTCGACAGCACCGTCCAGCTTCGGCTTGAGTTGCTTGAGCATGTCACGGTCAGCAACGGCCTTGGCCTCGTTCAGTTCCTTGGACTGGAACTGGAAGTCACGGGCCTTTTGCTTGAACTCGAGCTCCAGGCGCTCACGCTCCTGCTGCTGCATCTTGTCGCCACCTTTGATCAGGCGGTCCTGGATGCCCTTGGCGCTGCTTTCCAGGCTCTTCAGCTTGGTCAGTTGCGGGCCGAATTTTTTCTCTGCATCAACCGCATACTTCTTGGCGGCATCCGATTCCAGCAGGGCCATCTGATAGTTCAGGACGGCAACCTTCATTTCGGCGAAAGCCGGGGTGGCGACCAGCGCCGCGGCCAAAATGGCCAGTTGAGTCAACTTACGCACGATGCACTCCTGGATAAACCGTTGTCGTTATGCAAGGGCCGACCTTAGAAGGTCTGGCCCAGAGAGAATTGGAACACCTGGGTATCGGCATCGTCCGGCTTCTTGACCGGCATCGCCAGGCTGAAGCTCAACGGGCCCAGTGCAGTGATCCAGGTCACACCCAGACCCACCGAACTGGCCATACCCGAGAAACCGACCTTCTCGCAATCTGGCTTGCTGCCGCAGTTGGTATCGAACACGTTACCCACGTCCCAGAATACCGACGTGCGCAGCGAACGCTGGTCCTTGACGAACGGCAGTGGGAACAGCAGTTCGACACCACCCTGGACCAACACGTTGCCACCGAACGGCAGCGGATCCTGATCCGGGTCGGCGATGGTACCCGGTTTGCCACCCGGGTTGCCTTCACCACGGCTAGGCGTACTGCGTGGGCCCAGGCTGCTGTCCTTGAAGCCACGGACAGAGTTGAAGCCGCCCGCGTAGTAGTTCTCGTAGAACGGCAGGCCCGAGGTGCTGCCGTAGCCATCACCATAGCCCAGTTCAGTGTGCAGGCGCAGGGTGTAGTCGTTGTTGATTGGCTTGAACAGCTGGCCGCGGTAGTCGAGCTTGTAGAACGACAGGTCGCTGCCCGGAATGGTCGATTCCAGGGTCAGGCTTTGCGAGTGACCACGAGTCGCCAGCACGCCTTTGTTCAAGGTCGATTCGGACCAGCCGATCGACGCCTTGAAGTTCAGGAAGTTGTCACCCTCTTGATCGAGGAAGTCGAAGATCTCGTCAACGGTGTATTTACCGGTCTTGATCTTGTCCTGCTGAACGCTCAGGCCATAGGTCAGGCGCGAGGTTTCGCTGATCGGGTAACCCAGGCTGACACCGGCGCCCAGGCTGTCGACCGCATAGCTGGCAACGTCGACATCGAGGTCGTCGTAGTCGGTGCTGCGGTAGAAGGCGTTGTAACCCAGGCTGACACCGTCAGCCGTGAAGTAGGGGTCCACGAAGCCGAAGTTGTAGCGGGTCTGGTATTCGGAACGGGTCAGGCCGATGGAGACCTTGTTACCGGTACCCAGGAAGTTGCTCTGGCTGATCGAACCACCCAGGATCAGACCGGCGCTCTGGGCGAAACCGACCGACGCCGTAATGGAGCCGGACGCTTGTTCCTCGACGCTGTAGTTGACGTCGACCTGGTCATCGGTGCCAGGCACCGGCGGGGTCTCGACGTTGACTTCCTTGAAGAAGCCCAGGCGTTCCAGACGGGTCTTGGATTGGTCGATCAGGTAAGTCGACGCCCAGCCGCCTTCCATCTGGCGCATTTCGCGACGCAGCACTTCGTCTTCGGTCTTGGTGTTGCCGCGGTAGTTGATGCGGTTGACGTAGGCACGCTTGCCCGGGTCGACCACGAACATGATATCGACGGTGTGGTCCTGGTCGTTCGGCTGTGGCACGCCGTTGACGTTGGCGAAGGTGTAGCCTTCGTTACCCAGACGACGGGTGATCAGCTCGGACGTGGTGGTCATCACCTTGCGCGAGAATACCTGGCCCGGCTGCACCAGCAGCAGCGACTTGACCTGGTCTTCCGGCACCTTGAGGTCACCGGAGAGCTTCACGTCACGGACGGTGTACTTCTCGCCTTCGTTGATGTTGACGGTGATGTAGACGTGTTTCTTGTCTGGCGTGATGGATACCTGGGTAGAGGCGATATCCATGTTGATGTAGCCGCGGTCCAGGTAGTAGGAACGCAGACGCTCCAGGTCACCGGAGAGTTTTTCACGGGCGTACTTGTCGTCGTTCTTGAAGAACGACAGCCAGTTGGTGGTTTTCAGCTCGAACAGCTGCGACAGCTCTTCGTCGTCGAAGACGTTGTTGCCCACCACGTTGATGTGCTGAATGGCCGCGACGGTGCCTTCGTTGATCTTGATTTTCAGCGCGACGCGGTTGCGCGGCTGCGGCACGACTTCGGCGTCGACCTCGGCCGAGTAGCGGCCCTGGGCCACGTACTGGCGCTGCAGCTCGTTACGCACACCTTCAAGGGTGGCGCGCTGGAAGATTTCACCTTCGGCCAGGCCAGACTGCTTCAGACCCTTCATCAGGTCTTCGGTGCTTATCGCCTTGTTGCCTTCGATCTCGATGCTGGAAACCGACGGGCGCTCGACCACGTTGATGATCAGGACATTGCCATCGCGGCTCAGCTGGATGTCTTGGAAGAAGCCAGTCTTGAACAGGGAACGGGTCGAATCCACCAGGCGCCGATCATCGGCCTGATCGCCGACGTTGAGCGGCAAGGCACCGAAGACGCTGCCGGCGGAAACCCGCTGCAGGCCGTTGACACGAATATCGGAGATGGTGAAGGACTCGGCGTGAACTTCAGCGATCATCAGTGCGGAGAGGACCGCAGTTAGCAGCAGACGTTTCATGAAGTCCTTTTATTCCAACTGGCAATAAACAACCCGCCGCGAAGTGGCGGCAGGTTCGCAATGCGAAGCTTTATAGTCGACCCAGATCGTTGATCAGGGCGAGCAACATCACCCCTACGACCAAACTGATACCGATCTGGACCCCCCAACCTTGCACCCGATCTGACAGCGGACGACCGCGCGCCCACTCGACCAGGTAAAACAGCAAATGCCCCCCATCCAGTACTGGAATGGGCAGCAGGTTAAGAACCCCCAGGCTTATGCTCAGGTAGGCCAGGAAATTCAGGAAATCCCCCACGCCGGACTGGGCTGAAGCGCCCGCCACTTTAGCAATGGTTATCGGTCCGCTCAAGTTTTTTACCGAGAGCTCTCCGAACAGCATTTTCTTCAGCGACTCGAGCGTCAGGACGCTCATGTTCCAGGTGCGCGACAAGCCCTCGCCTACCGCGTCCAACGGGCCATAGCTGACTTCGCGGAGCATGTTGGCAGGCCATTCGCCACCTTTTACCCCCGCGCCCAGGTAACCGCCCGCGGCCTTGCCTTCACCCTTGCGGGCCAGGGTTACCGGCACATCCAGCGCAGCGCCATCGCGCTCGACACGCACCACGACCTTGGCTTGCGGGTGGGCGCGGACGGTGTCGACCACCTGTTGCCAGTCGTTCACTGCCACGCCATCGAGGGCCAGCAGCTTGTCACCTGTCTTCAAGCCGGCGGCAGCGGCCGGCCCTTTCGAATCGATCTCGGCCAGCACCGGCACGATCACCGGGCGCCATGGGCGCAAACCGAGGGACTGGATAGGGTCTGGCTCGTCGGCGCCTTTCAGCCAGTGGTCCAGCTTGATCTGCAAGTGCTGCTCGGCACTGGCGCCTTCGTCGCGCACGCTTACCTGCAGGGTGCCGCTCTCGCCCAGACGGCGAACCAGTTGCAGGTTGACCGCAGACCAACCGCTGGTCGCCTTGCCATCGATGGATACAATTTCCTGACCTGCGGTCAGGCCTGCCGACGCTGCCAGGCTGCCCGCTTCGACTGCACCGATGACCGGGCGAATCTGCTGGGTGCCGAGCATGGCCAAGAGCCAAAAGAACACGATAGCCAGCAAGAAGTTGGCAATCGGGCCGGCGGCGACGATGGCGATACGCTGACGCACGCTTTTACGGTTGAACGACTGGTCGGCCAACGCAGGCGGCACATCGCCTTCGCGCTCATCGAGCATCTTGACGTAGCCGCCCAGCGGAATCGCCGCCACCACGAATTCGGTGCCCTGGCGGTCATGCCAGCGCAACAACGGCGTACCAAAGCCCACCGAAAAACGCAGCACCTTGACGCCGCAGCGTCGGGCCACCCAAAAGTGGCCGAACTCGTGGAACGTGACCAGAACACCCAAGGCCACCAGGGTGCCGACAATCATGTAGAGCGCAGTCATATCTTTCTCCAGATGACGTTCAGCAGAACGACTTTTCGCACAAGCCCTGGCAGGCCTGCATCATCGACCGTGACGCCGCAACCACTCACGGGACAGCTCCCGGGCACGCTGGTCGGCGGCAAATACCGCGTCCAACGAGGCCAGTGGCACTACAGGCTCCTGATCGAGCACTTGTTCGATCATACCCGCGATCTCCGGGAAGCGGATACGCCGCTGGAGAAATGCCTCGACAGCCACTTCGTTGGCCGCATTGAGCACGGCAGGTGCACTGTTGCCGGCCTCGGCAGCCTGCCGCGCCAGGCGCAGGCACGGGAAGCGCTGTTCGTCCGGCGCCTGGAAATCCAGGCGTGCGATGGCAAACAGGTCCAGCGGTGCGACGCCAGAATCAATGCGCTCTGGCCAGGCCAGCGCATTGGCGATCGGCGTGCGCATGTCTGGGTTGCCCAACTGGGCGAGCACCGAACCGTCCACGTAATCCACCAGCGAGTGGATCACGCTCTGCGGGTGCACCACCACCTCGACCTTGGCGGGCGAGGCATCGAACAGCCAGCAGGCCTCGATCAACTCGAGCCCTTTGTTCATCATGCTGGCCGAATCCACGGAAATCTTGCGCCCCATGGACCAGTTAGGGTGCGCGCACGCCTGCTCCGGGGTGACATCGGCCAATGCGGCGGACGGTGTTTCGCGGAACGGGCCACCTGATGCCGTCAGCAGGATGCGGCGCACCCCCACCTGGCTCAGGCCGCGGGCATAGTCGCCGGGCAGGCACTGGAAGATTGCATTGTGCTCGCTGTCGATCGGCAGCAGCACGGCACCACTGCGCCGCACCGCCTCCATGAACAGCGCGCCAGACATCACCAGCGCCTCTTTATTGGCCAGCAACACTTTCTTGCCCGCCTCGACGGCAGCCAAGGTCGGTCGCAGCCCTGCTGCACCCACGATGGCGGCCATCACCGCATCCACCTCGGGCGCTGCGGCAACCTGGCAAAGCCCCGCCTCGCCTTCCAGCACCTGGGTAGCGCAGCCGACGGCAGCCAGGCCGTCGCGCAAGCGCGCAGCGCCTTCGGCATTCGGTACTACTGCGTACTCCGGGCGATGCCGGACGCACAGCGCCAGCAGCTCATCGATGCGCGAGTAACCGCTCAGGGCGAATACCGAATAACGCTCAGGATGACGTGCAATCACATCCAGCGTGCTCAGGCCAATGGAGCCCGTGGCACCCAGCACGGTAATGCGCTGCAACGTACTCACATCACACCCCATTCGGCAGCCCACAGCAGCACGGCAAAGAGCGGGATGGCCGCCGTCAGGCTGTCGATGCGGTCGAGCACGCCACCATGGCCGGGCAGCAGGTTGCTGCTGTCCTTGATGCCCGAGCGGCGCTTGAACATGCTTTCAGTCAGGTCACCAATCACCGAGGCCATGACCACCAGTGCCGCGCCCATCAGGCCCAGCAGAATCTGGCCAACGCCCCAGTCGCGGCTGATACCGACCACCAGCGTAATAACCAGGCTGACAGCCAGGCCACCATAGACGCCTTCCCAGCTCTTGCCCGGGCTGACCTGCGGCGCCAGCTTGCGCTTGCCGAAGGCTCGACCAGAGAAGTAGGCACCGATGTCGGCGGCCCACACCAGCACCATGACCGACAGAATCAGCCAGTTGCCGAGCGGCCAGTGCTTGAGCAGCACCAAGCCTTGCCACGCCGGCAGCAACACCAGCAGGCCGATCAGCAAGCGGCAGGCCGCACTGGCCCATAGCTCGCTGCTGCGCGGATAGGTCAGCACCAGCCAGGTGGCCAGCCCCCACCAGATCACTGACGCACCCAGCACCCAAGGTGCCAGGTCGGGCATCAGGTGCAGCAGCATCAGCGCTCCGGCGACGACTGCGGCGTAGGCAATGCGCAGTGGCTGGGTCATCAACCCCGCCAGGCGCGCCCACTCCCAGGCGCCGAGGGTGACCACGAAGCCGATGAACAGGGCGAAATCCCCACCGTTGAGCAGGAAGAAGCCACCCAGCGCGACCGGCAGCAGGATCAGCGCGGTAATGATGCGTTGTTTAAGCATTAAGCACGAGCTCCAGCCTCGACCTGCTCGCTGGTCTTACCGAAGCGGCGCTGGCGCGAAGCGAAATCGGCCAGGGCATTGCGCATGGCCTCGTGTTTGAAGTCCGGCCAGTACAGGTCGGAGAAATACAGCTCGGCATAGGCCAGCTGCCACAGCAGGAAATTGCTGATGCGGCGTTCGCCCCCGGTGCGGATGCACAGGTCCGGCAACGGCAACTCACCGGTGGACAGGCACGTCTGCAGCAGACCCGGCGTGATATCGTCCGGACGCAGATGGCCCGCCTGTACTTCCCGCGCCAGGCGCTGGGCAGCCTGGGCGATATCCCACTGGCCACCGTAGTTGGCCGCGATCTGCAGGATGAAGCGGTTGTTGCCGGCGGTCAGTGCCTCGGCCTCACGCATGGCAGCCTGCAGCTCAGGATGAAAGCGCGAGCGATCACCAATGATGCGCAAGCTGATGTTGTTCTCGTTGAGGCGACGCGCCTCACGGCGCAGGGCCGAGAAGAACAACTCCATCAGCGCACCGACCTCTTCGGCGGGGCGCTGCCAGTTTTCGCTGGAGAAGGCGAACAGGGTCAGTACCTCGACCCCCGATTCGGCGCAGACTTCGATGACCGCACGCACGGCATCGACGCCAGCCTTGTGCCCGGCAACGCCGGGCAGCAAGCGCTTCTTCGCCCAGCGGTTGTTGCCATCCATGATGATCGCGACGTGTCGCGGCACCGAGGACGGCGCCGCTGGCTTGGTCTTTTCCATTAAAAAACCTCGGCCTTAGACGGCCAACAGGTCCTTTTCCTTGGCCTTGAACGCAGCGTCGATTTCGGCGACGAACTTGTCGGTCAGCTTCTGGATCTCGTCAGCGGCGCGACGTTCTTCGTCTTCGCTGATTTCCTTGTCCTTGGTCAGCTTCTTCAGGTCGGCGAGTGCGTCACGGCGCACGTTACGCACGGCTACCTTGGCATCTTCGGCAACGCCACTGGCCTGCTTGGTGTAACCCTTGCGGGTTTCCTCAGTCAGGGCCGGCATCGGGACGCGGATGGTGGTACCGGCGCTGGACGGGTTCAGGCCCAGGTCGGAGGTCAGGATGGCTTTTTCGATGGCAGCGCTGAGGTTCTTGTCGTGCGCAACGATCTTCAGGGTGCGCGCGTCCTCGACGGTAATCGCGGCCACCTGGTTCAGCGGCATTTCGCTACCCCAGGCAGTGACCCTGACGCTGTCCAGGATGCTTGGGTGGGCACGGCCGGTGCGGATGGCAGCCAGGTGGCGACCCAGCGCCTCGATGGACTTGCCCATGCGGTCCTGGGCGTCTTTCTTGATAGCGTTGATCATTTTTGAACTTCCTCGATCAGGGTTCCTTCCGCGCCGCCATGCACGATGTTCAGCAGGGCGCCCGGCTTGTTCATATTGAAGACGCGCAGCGGCATCTTGTGGTCGCGGCAAAGGCAGATTGCCGTCAGATCCATCACACCCAGCTTGCGATCCAGCACTTCATCGTAGGTCAGATGATCGAACTTCTCGGCATGTGGGTCCTTGAATGGATCTGCAGTGTATACACCATCGACCTTGGTTGCCTTCAATACCACGTCGGCATCGATTTCGATGGCGCGCAGGCAAGCGGCGGAGTCGGTGGTGAAGAACGGGTTGCCGGTACCGGCAGCGAAGATTACGACTTCTTTGGCGTTCAGGTGGCGCATGGCTTTGCGGCGATCATAGTGATCGGTCACGCCCACCATGGAAATCGCCGACATGACGATGGCGGTAATGTTTGCCCGCTCCAGCGCGTCGCGCATGGCCAGGGCATTCATGACGGTCGCCAGCATGCCCATGTGGTCACCGGTGACGCGGTCCATGCCGGCTGCACTGAGCGCCGCACCACGGAACAGGTTGCCACCGCCGATCACCAGACCGACTTGCACACCGATGCCGACCAGTTGACCGACTTCCAGCGCCATGCGATCCAGGACCTTGGGGTCGATCCCGAACTCTTCCGAGCCCATCAGGGCCTCGCCGCTAAGTTTGAGTAGAATGCGTTTATAGCGAGCCTGATGACCACTGCCCTGCTGAGCCATTGCGAATCTCTCCTGCGGCGTTTGTAAAAAAATTCTGGCGGGCTGCTTGAGCCTGCGTGTAACTCTAACGTGACGCAGCGACTGCGTCAGCGAACAGCGGTTTGGAAAACCGCTCCCGCTTTGACAAAGAGGCTGCGCGCGTGAGCGGGCAGCCTCTTTGGGGCGACAGACGTGTCTGTCTTACTGCTTGGCAGCAGCTACCTGAGCGGCAACTTCTTCAGCGAAGTTGTCGACTGGCTTCTCGATGCCTTCGCCGACTTTGAAGTAGGTGAAGGAAACGATTTCAGCACCGGCTTTCTTGGCCAGCTCGCCAACCTTGACTTCCGGGTTCATGACGAAGGCTTGCTCTTTCAGCGAAGCTTCGGCCTTGAACTTGGTGATACGGCCGTTGATCATGTTCTCAACGATGTTTTCCGGCTTGCCGGCGATCTTGTCGGCGTTCAGCTGCAGGAAGACATTCTTCTCGCGCTCGATGGCCTCGGCGGAGATTTCCGATGCATCCAGGAACTCCGGGTTCGAAGCAGCAACGTGCATGGCGATGTTCTTGGCCAGCTCGACGTCGCCGCCTTTCAGGACAACAACGGCACCGATCTTGTTGCCGTGCAGGTAAGCACCAACAACGTCACCCTCAACGCGCGCCAGGCGGCGGATGTTGACGTTTTCGCCGCACTTGGCGACCAGGGCTTCACGGGCTGCTTCGCGCGAGGCGATCAGCGGTGCAGCGTCGGTCAGCTTCTGGGCGAAGGCTTCTTCGAGGCTTTCGGCTACGAAGTTTTTGAAGTCGTCTTGCAGGGCCAGGAAGTCGGTCTGCGAGTTGACTTCCAGCAGAACGGCGGCTTTGCCGTCGGTCTTGACGGCGATAGCGCCTTCAGCAGCGACGTTGCCAGCCTTTTTGGCGGCCTTGATGGCGCCCGAGGCACGCATGTCGTCAATGGCTTTTTCGATGTCGCCGCCGGCCTTTTCCAGGGCCTTTTTGCAATCCATCATGCCTTCGCCGGTACGCTCGCGCAGTTCTTTGACCAGCGCTGCAGTAATTGCTGCCATTTCAAAATCCTCTTGGAAAGTTTTTCAACCATTCCACCCGCTCATCACGGGCGTTCAATTCTGCAAATCCGCTGTTTTTATCTCAGCAGGCCCATAGTGCGGGGCGGTTGCTGACAGCAGGATTTCAAGGTGGCAAAAAGGGGGCAAAGCCCCCTTTTTGCGTGCCAAGTAGACGCCAGGCGTCAATTACTCAGCAGCAGGTGCAGCCGCTTCTTCAGCGTAGACTTCGGTGCCGCCAGCAACGTTGTTGCGGCCGCGGATGATGGCGTCGGCCATCGAAGTCATGTACAGCTCGATAGCGCGGATGGCGTCATCGTTACCTGGGATGATGTAGTCAACACCTTCCGGGCTGCTGTTGGTATCGACAACGCCGATAACCGGGATGCCCAGCTTGTTGGCTTCGGTGATAGCAATGCGCTCGTGGTCAACGTCGATCACGAACAGGGCATCAGGCAGGCCGCCCATGTCCTTGATACCACCCAGGCTGCGGTCCAGCTTTTCCAGATCGCGCGAACGCATCAGGGCTTCTTTCTTGGTCAGCTTGGCAAAGGTGCCATCTTCGGCCTGAGTTTCCAGGTCGCGCAGACGCTTGATCGAAGCACGGATGGTTTTGTAGTTGGTCAGCATGCCGCCCAACCAGCGGTGGTCAACGTATGGCGAACCGGCACGAGCAGCTTGCTCGGCGACGATCTTGCCGGCGGAACGCTTGGTGCCGACGAACATGATCTTGTTCTTGCCCTGGGCCAGACGCTCTACGAAAGCCAGAGCTTCGTTGAACATTGGCAGGGTTTTTTCCAGGTTGATGATGTGGATCTTGTTACGCGCGCCGAAAATGTACTTGCCCATTTTCGGGTTCCAGTAACGGGTCTGGTGGCCGAAGTGCACACCGGCCTTCAGCATATCGCGCATGTTGACTTGGGACATGATAGTTCCTTGATAAGTCGGGTTGGGCCTCCACGCATCCCAATGACCAACCCACAGATTCTAGAATCCGGGGCACCCAGGTCATCGTGTCGACACGTGTGTGGGTTTAGGGCTTACGGGGTCGACCCCGAAAGCGGCGCATTTTATACCACAGACCGCGAGCGAACGGAACCCGAATACTGTCGCGTCCGTCAGCGGTTTTTGCAGCACCCAGGCTTTCAGGCCAAAATGCCCTCTATAGACAGCAGGATGGCCGGCTTTATCCCGACCGATTGCCGCCCTGCTCTGCTAGAATCCGGCCTTTCCCGTTTGTTCGCGCCGTGCACGGCGCCGTAGAGAGCCTGTAATGACCGTCACCATCAAGACCGCAGAAGACATCGAGAAGATGCGCATCGCCGGCCGCCTGGCCGCCGAGGTGCTGGAAATGATCGAAGAGCACGTCAAGCCCGGTGTCACCACCGAAGAACTGGACCGCCTGTGCCACGACTACATCGTCAACGTGCAGCAGGCCATCCCGGCGCCGCTCAACTACAAGGGTTACCCCAAGTCGATCTGCACCTCGATCAACCATGTGGTCTGCCACGGCATCCCCAACGACAAACCGCTCAAGGACGGTGACACGCTCAACATCGATGTCACCGTGATCAAGGACGGCTACCACGGCGACACCAGCCGCATGTTCCACGTCGGCAACGTGCCGGTCTGGGCCGAGCGCCTGTCCAAGGTCACCCAGGAATGCATGTACAAGGCCATCGAGCTGGTCAAGCCGGGCTGCCGCCTGGGCGACATCGGCGAAGTGATCCAGAAGCACGCTGAAAAGAACGGCTTCTCGGTGGTGCGCGAATTCTGCGGCCACGGCATCGGCAAAGTGTTCCACGAAGAACCGCAGATCCTCCACTACGGCCGCGCCGGCACTGGCATGGAACTCAAAGAAGGCATGACCTTCACCATCGAGCCGATGATCAACCAGGGCAAGGCAGACACCAAGGTCCTGGGCGATGGCTGGACCGCCATTACCAAGGACCGCAAGCTCTCGGCCCAGTGGGAGCACACCCTGGTGGTGACGGCGACCGGTTACGAGATCTTCACCCTGCGCAAGGACGACACTATCGCGCGCACCTCGGCCTGAGTCCGCGCCAGGCACCCCACGACAGGAACGCGACGCAATGCCCCAGGTGGATCCCGAGCTGTTCGACCGCGGCCAGTTCCAGGCGGAACTGGCCCTCAAGGCGAGCCCTATCGCCGCCTTCAAGAAAGCCATCCGCCAGGCGGGCGAGGTGCTCGACCGGCGTTTTCGCGAAGGCCGCGAAATCCGCCGTTTGATCGAGGACCGCGCCTGGCTCGTCGACAACATCCTGCAGCAGGCCTGGAACCAGTTCGACTGGGGCGACCAGCGCGGCATCGCCCTGGTCGCGGTAGGCGGTTACGGGCGCGGTGAACTGCACCCGCATTCCGACATCGACCTGCTGATTTTGCTAGGTGCTGCCGAACACGAACAGTACCGCGAGGCCATCGAGCGCTTCCTCACCCTGCTCTGGGACATCGGCCTGGAAGTGGGCCAGAGTGTGCGCACCGTCGACGAATGTGCCGAGCAGGCACGTGCCGACCTGACGGTCATCACCAACATGATGGAAAGCCGCACCGTCGCCGGCCCCGAAGCCTTGCGCCAGCGCATGCTGGACGTCACCAGCACCGAGCACATGTGGCCGAGCAAGGAGTTCTTCCTGGCCAAGCGCGCCGAGCTCAAGGCCCGCCACCACAAGTACAACGACACCGAGTACAACCTTGAGCCCAACGTCAAGGGCTCACCCGGTGGCCTGCGCGACATCCAGACCGTGTTGTGGGTGGCGCGCCGCCAATACGGCACGCTGAACCTGCACGCCCTGGCCGGTGAAGGTTTTTTGCTGGAAAGCGAGAACGAACTGCTGGCCTCCTCCCAGGACTTCCTGTGGAAGGTGCGCTATGCCCTGCACATGCTGGCCGGGCGCTCGGAAGACCGCTTGCTGTTCGACCACCAGCGCAGCATCGCCGCCCTGCTGGGCTACAGCGACGAGAACCCCAAGCGCGCGATCGAGCAGTTCATGCAGCAGTACTACAGGGTGGTGATGAGCATCAGCCAGTTGTGCGACCTGATCATCCAGCACTTCGAGGAAGTCATCCTCGCCGACGATGACAGCGGCACCACCCAACCTTTGAATGCGCGCTTCCGCCTGCATGACGGCTATATAGAAGCCGCCAAGCCGAACGTATTCAAACGCACGCCGTTCGCCATGCTGGAAATCTTCGTGCTGATGGCCCAGCACCCGGAGATCAAAGGGGTACGCGCCGATACCGTGCGCCTGCTGCGCGAGCACCGGCACCTGATCGACGAAACCTTCCGTCACGATATCCGCAACACCAGCCTGTTCATCGAGCTGTTCAAATGCGAGATCGGCATCCACCGCAACCTGCGCCGGATGAACCGCTACGGCATCCTCGGCCGCTACCTGCCGGAATTCGGCCTGATCGTCGGGCAGATGCAGCATGACCTGTTCCACATCTATACGGTCGATGCGCACACGCTCAACCTGATCAAGCACCTGCGCAAACTGCAGTACACGCCGGTTTCCGAGAAATTCCCGCTGGCCAGCAAGCTCATGGGCCGCCTGCCCAAACCCGAGCTGATCTACCTGGCCGGGCTTTACCACGACATCGGCAAGGGCCGCCAGGGTGACCACTCGGAGCTGGGCGCGGTGGACGCACAGACGTTCTGCGAGCGCCACCAACTGCCCGCCTGGGACAGCCGCCTGATCGTCTGGCTGGTGCTGAACCACCTGGTGATGTCCACCACCGCACAGCGCAAAGACCTGTCCGACCCACAGGTGATCAACGACTTTGCCTTGCATGTGGGGGACGAGACCCGCCTGGATTACCTCTATGTGCTGACCGTGGCCGACATCAACGCCACCAACCCCAGCCTATGGAACTCCTGGCGCGCCAGCCTGCTGCGCCAGCTGTACACCGAGACCAAGCGCGCCCTGCGCCGTGGCCTGGAAAACCCACTGGACCGCGAAGAGCAGATCCGCCAGACCCAAAGCGCCGCGCTGGACATCCTCGTGCGCGAAGGCGTCGACCCGGACGACGTCGAGCAACTCTGGTCGCAGCTGGGCGACGACTACTTCCTCAAGCACAACGCGGCCGATGTGGCCTGGCACACCGACGCCATCCTCCAGCAGCCGGCCGACGGCGGGCCGCTGGTGCTGATCAAGGAAACCACCCAGCGCGAGTTCGAGGGCGGTACGCAGATCTTCATCTATGCCCCCGACCAGCACGACTTCTTCGCCGTGACCGTGGCGGCCATGTCGCAGTTGAACCTGAACATCCATGACGCGCGCATCATCACCTCGAGCAGCCAGTTCACCCTCGACACCTATATCGTGCTCGACAATGACGGCGGCTCGATCGGCGACAACCCGCAGCGGGTCAAGCAGATTCGCGACGGCCTCACCGAAGCGCTGCGCAACCCCGAGGACTACCCGACGATCATTCAGCGCCGGGTGCCACGCCAGCTCAAGCACTTCAATTTCCCACCGCAGGTGACCATCCTCAACGATGCCCAGCGGCCGGTGACCATCCTTGAGATCACCGCGCCCGACCGGCCGGGCCTGCTGGCCCGGATCGGCCGCATCTTCCTGGAGTTCGACCTGTCGTTGCAGAATGCCAAGATCGCCACACTCGGCGAGCGCGTGGAAGACGTGTTCTTCATCACCGATGCCGACAACCAGCCGCTGTCCGACCCGCAGCTGTGCAGCCGCCTGCAGGAGGCTATCGTCCAGCAGCTGCAGGCTGGCCAGGCGAGTGACGCCAGCCCGACCCGCGTGACCTTTTAACGATTAGACGATTGACGAGACCTTGCGCCGATGAACCATGCCCTGACCCAGCTTCAGCCCTACCCGTTCGAGAAACTGCGCGCCCTGCTGGGCAGTGTGAAACCAGCGGCAGACAAGCGCGCCATCGCGCTGTCGATCGGTGAGCCGAAGCACACATCGCCGGCGTTCGTCGCCCAGGCCATGGCCGACAACCTCGACAAGCTGGCGGTGTACCCCAGCACCCTCGGCCTGCCAGGGCTGCGCCAGGCCATCGGCCAGTGGTGCGAGCGCCGTTTCGGCGTGCCAACCGGCTGGCTGGATGCCGACCGTCACATCCTGCCGGTCAACGGCACCCGTGAAGCACTGTTCGCCTTCACCCAGGCCGTGGTCAACCGGGCCGATGATGGCCTGGTGGTCAGCCCTAATCCGTTCTACCAGATCTACGAAGGTGCGGCGCTGCTGGCAGGCGCCACCCCGCACTACCTGCCGTGCCTTGAAAACAACGGCTTCAACCCTGACTTCGACGCCGTGCCGGCAGATGTCTGGCAGCGTTGCCAAATCCTCTTCCTGTGCTCGCCAGGCAACCCTACCGGCGCACTGGTGCCGATGGATACCCTGAAGAAGCTGATTGCCCTGGCCGACGAGCATGATTTCGTGATCGCCGCCGACGAATGCTACAGCGAGCTGTACTTCGACGAAGACGCCCCGCCACCGGGCCTGCTCAGCGCCTGCGCCGAACTGGGCCGCAGCGATTTCAAACGCTGCGTGGTGTTCCACAGCCTGTCCAAGCGCTCCAACCTGCCTGGCCTGCGTTCGGGCTTTGTCGCGGGCGATGCCGAGATCATCAAGCCATTTTTGCTGTACCGCACCTACCACGGCTGCGCCATGCCCGTGCAGACCCAGCTGGCCAGCATCGCTGCCTGGCAGGACGAGGCGCACGTGCGCCAAAACCGTGACCAGTACCGCGCCAAGTACGATGCCGTGCTGGATATCCTGCAGCCGGTGATGGATGTGCAACGCCCGGATGGCAGCTTCTACCTGTGGGCCAAGGTGCCGGGCTGCGACGCCGCGTTCACCCGTGACCTGTTCGAAGCCCAGCATGTGACCGTGGTACCAGGGTCGTACCTGTCGCGTGACGTGGATGGTGTGAACCCTGGCGCTGGCCGAGTGCGCATGGCGTTGGTTGCGCCGCTGGCCGAGTGCATCGAGGCCGCCGAGCGGATTCGCGCGTTCCTGCAGAACCGCTGATTAGGCAGGGGGCGCTTTGCGCCCCATCGCAGCGGTTCGGCGCCCCGACAAGCCAGCTCCTACAGGTAACTGCGCAGGCTCAGACCTTGTGAGGACCCTGTGCGGGCTTGCCCCGCGAATGGGCTGCAGAGCAGCCCCTGCGACCTACCGGACAGCGCCCAGGTTCGCCTCGCTCATATCCAGCTCACCCAGCACCTGCCGCACCACCTCATCGCCCACCAGGTGCTGGCGATGCAGGTTGTACAACTCCAGCCGCTGCGCCCGCAGCGCACGCAAGCGCAAACGCCGCTCAAGCAGGTCCATCTGCTCAGCCATGGCCCGTGCCTCCGCCGTGTCGTTGTAACTGTCCAGCTCGTCCCGGTACTCGGCCATCAACCGCGCCTTGAGCTCGGTCGCCAGTGTCGCCTGCGCGGCATCCTGCGGCGCGCTGGCATCGATCACCTCTTCCGCCTCCAGGGCATGAATCGCGGCCTCGGCCGTGCGTCGCCAAGCCTCCAGCACTTCTTGATGCAGCCGCTCGTCCGGGCTTTGGGTGACGCCACGCAGCAGGATCGGCAAGGCAATGCAGGCACTGATCAACGACAGCAGAATGACCCCTGCGGCGATGAAGATGAGCAAATCACGCTCGGGGAACGCCTGGCCCGCACTGATCAACAGCGGCACCGACATCACACCCGCCAGGGTCACGGCGCCACGTACGCCCCCTAGGGTCAGCAGCCAACAGGAACGCGCCGTGGGCATCAGCACCAGCGCCGGCTTGCCCCGCCAGCGGCGTACCACACCAATGGCCCGCCAGATGCTCTGCACCCAGATAAACCGCAGCAGGATCAACGCTGCGAAGATCGCCAGCACATCCAGGCAGCGCCAGGCCAAGGTCGGCCACACGGTGGCCTCGTGGCTCACGACGGCCTTGATGATGTCCGGCAATTGCAGGCCAAGCAGCAGGAAGATCAGGCCATTGAAGGCAAACTCCAGCAACGACCACACACTGCGATTGAGCAAGCGGGTACTGGTCTGGCGGGGCAGCAGGTCGAGCCAGCTCTGCATCATGCCGGCCGCCACCGCCGACAGAATGCCGGATACCCCCAGGCGCTCAGCCAATACATACGCCGCAAAGGGCAGCAACAGCATGAACACCACGTGCGTGGCGGGGTCGTCCCAGCCGCGGGCGATCATCCAGGCGCGCAGACGGCCGATCAGCCAGCTCAGGGCAACGCCGACCGCCAGGCCGCCAAGGGCGACCAGGACGAAGCTGAAGCTTGCATCGGCCAACGAGAACACCCCCGTGATCGCTGCGGCCAAGGCGAACTTGAACGTCACCAGGCCCGAGGCATCGTTCATCAGCGCCTCACCCTGCAGCATATGCATCAGCGGGGTTGGCAGACGATCCTGTGCAATGGCCGAAACGGCCACGGCATCGGTAGGCGACAGCACCGCGGCCAGGGCAAAGGCGACCGGTAGCGGGATGCTCGGCAACAGCCAGTGAATGAAGTAACCGGCGCCGACCACCGTAAACAGCACCAACCCCACGGCCAGCGCCACCACCGGCCCGCGAATGCGCCACAACTCGCGCTTGGGAATGCGCCAGCCATCAGCGAACAACAGCGGCGGCAGGAACAGGAAGAGGAACAGCTCGGGGTCCAGGGCCACGTGCAGCCCCAGGGTGGGCCAGGCCAGCAGCGCGCCAGCGGCAATCTGCACCAATGGCAGGGGCAGCGGAATCATCCGGCCGACCAGCTTCGACACGCTGACCAGCGTGAGCAGAATGAGGACGGTATAGGCTGACTGCATCCGTGAAAGCTTCCTTTATGGATCAATAACTGTAGCGAGGCGAAACATCGCCATTGAAACAATATGTTAGCGGCGTATGGCAATGCGGGGCCGCTGCACGATAGTCGCAGGTGCGGCGGGAATATGTAACACGATGCTACCCACCACGCGCCATTAACGCTGCGTGTTCACTCTCCAGGCTTGAAATGACGCTATGTCGACGTATAATCAATCTTAACGAATAACGTTAAGCGTTCAGGCCCATGATTCAAGCCTTCAGCTGTGCTGACACGGAAGCACTCTTCACGACTGGAAAGACACGGCGTTGGTCAGATATCAAATCTGTCGCAGAGCGCAAATTGGCCATGCTTGATGCTGCCACAGAACTGCGCGACCTTCGCTCTCCTCCGGGCAATCGCCTGGAACAGTTGAGCGGTAATCGCGCCGGCCAACACAGCATACGAGTCAATGATCAGTGGCGCGTGTGCTTTATCTGGACGGAAAACGGTCCGGCAAATGTTGAAATTGTCGATTACCACTGAGGTGCATCATGTTCAAGAATGGCATGCGTCCAATACATCCTGGTGAAGTTCTGCGCGAGGACTTCCAGAAAGAAATGGGGTTCAGTGCCGCTGCTCTGGCGCGGGCATTGGGTGTTGCGACGCCAACGGTCAACAACATCCTGCGCGAGCGTGGCGGCATTTCCGCCGACATGGCACTGCGCCTGGCCATCTGCCTGGACACCACACCGGAGTTCTGGCTCAACCTGCAAATCGCCTTCGATTTGCGCACAGCCGAACAGCAACATGGTGATGAGATCATCGGATCCGTGCAGCGCTTGGTCGCTTGAGACATATCTCGATCAATAAAGTCGGGCGCCACAGGCGTGGCGCCGCGCGGATCGATCCAGCATAATCCCGCGGCTGACTTTCGAAAAATGGAGAAATTGGGGAACCTTTGCCCCAATGTACACAATGACTTACACGCTCTACGGCATCAAAGCCTGTGACACCATGAAAAAGGCGCGTACCTGGCTCGAAGACAAAGCCATCGCCTACGAATTCCATGACTACAAAACCCAAGGCATCGACCGTGACAGCCTGAACCGCTGGTGCGACGAGCACGGCTGGGAAGTCATCCTCAACCGTGCCGGCACCACCTTCCGCAAGCTCGACGACGCCAGCAAGGCTGATATCGACCAGGCCAAGGCCGTCGAGCTGATGCTTGCCCAACCTTCGATGATCAAGCGCCCGGTGCTCGATCTGGGCGAGCGCACCCTGGTTGGTTTCAAACCTGATTCGTATGCCGCAGCGCTGGCCTGAGCCCGCCTGCGCTTCCACCCTATTTCGCACGAGGTAATCCCATGTCCAATACCCTGTTCAGCCTGGCCTTCGGTGTCGGCTCCCAGAACCGCCAGGGCACCTGGCTTGAAGTCTTCTACGCACAACCGCTGGTCAACCCAAGCGCCGAGCTGATCGCTGCCGTTACCCCGATCCTCGGCTACGAAGGCGGCAACCAGGCCATTGCGTTCAGCAACGCGCAAGCGGCGCAGTTGGCTGAAGCCGTGAAAGGCGTCGATGCCGCCCAAGCTGCCCTGCTGACCCGCCTGGCCGAAAGCCACAAGCCGCTGGTCGCCACCCTGCTGGCAGAAGACGCTGCGCTGACCTCGACCCCAGAGGCCTACCTCAAGCTGCACCTGCTGTCGCACCGCCTGGTCAAGCCGCACGGCGTGAGCCTGGCCGGCATCTTCCCGCTGCTGCCAAACGTCGCCTGGACCAACCAAGGCGCCGTCGACCTGGGCGAGCTGGCCGAACTGCAACTGGAAGCACGCCTGAAGGGCGAGCTGCTGGAAGTGTTCTCGGTGGACAAGTTCCCGAAAATGACCGATTACGTGGTCCCGGCCGGCGTGCGTATCGCCGACACCGCCCGTGTGCGCCTGGGCGCCTACATCGGCGAAGGCACCACCATCATGCACGAAGGCTTCGTCAACTTTAACGCGGGCACCGAAGGCCCAGGCATGATCGAAGGCCGCGTTTCGGCGGGCGTCTTCGTCGGCAAGGGTTCGGACCTGGGCGGCGGCTGCTCGACCATGGGCACCCTGTCCGGTGGCGGCAACATCGTCATCAAGGTCGGCGAAGGCTGCCTGATCGGCGCCAACGCCGGTATCGGTATCCCGCTGGGCGACCGCAACACCGTTGAAGCCGGCCTGTACATCACCGCTGGCACCAAGGTGAACCTGCTCGACGAGAACAACGAGCTGGTCAAAGTGGTCAAGGCCCGCGACCTGGCCGGCCAGACCGACCTGCTGTTCCGTCGCAACTCGCTGAACGGCGCGGTGGAATGCAAGACCCACAAGTCGGCCATCGAGCTGAACGAGGCGCTGCACGCCCACAACTGAGAACCTTCCTCGGTTTGAAGTGATAAGATCGGGTCTGGCGTAATGCCAGACCCGTTTTTCATTCCAGGCCCCGCGACCATGTTCCAGCCCTCCCCCTGGCGTGCCGATTTCCCCGCCATCGCCGCCCTGCAACGGCAGCACCAGACTTACCTGGACAGCGCCGCCACCAGCCAGAAACCGCAAGCCCTGATCGATGCCCTGAGCCATTACTACGGCCATGGCGCGGCGAACGTGCACCGTGCCCAACACCTGCCCGGCGCGCTGGCGACCCAGGCGTTCGAAACCAGCCGCGACAAGATTGCCGCCTGGCTCAATGCCGCCGATTCGCGGCAGATCGTTTTCACCCATGGCGCCACCTCGGCCCTCAACCTGCTGGCCTATGGCCTGGAGCACCGCTTCGAAGCCGGTGACGAAATCGCCGTCAGTGCCCTGGAACACCATGCCAACCTGCTGCCCTGGCAACAGCTGGCCCGGCGGCGCAACCTTCGCCTGGTCATCTTGCCGCTCGACATTCACGGCTGCATCGACCTCGATCAGGCCCTGCAACTGATCGGGCCACGCACCCGGGTACTGGCGGTCAGCCAGCTGTCCAACGTGCTGGGCACCTGGCAGCCGCTGTCGGCCTTGCTGGCCCATGCCCGGGCCCAAGGCGCATTGACTGTGGTCGACGGGGCCCAGGGCGTGGTGCATGGCCGCCATGATGTGCAGCAGTTGGCGTGCGACTTCTATGTCTTTTCCAGCCACAAGCTGTATGGGCCGGAAGGGGTTGGCGTGCTGTACGGTCGCAGCCAGGCGCTGGCGCTGCTGCGCCACTGGCAATTTGGCGGTGAAATGGTGCAACTGGCCGAGTACCAGAGCGCCAGCTTCCGCCCCGCCCCGCTGGGCTTCGAAGCCGGTACCCCACCGATCGCGGGCGTCATCGGCCTGGGCGCCACGCTCGATTACCTGGCCAGCCTCGATGCTCAGGCGGTCGAACGGCATGAGGCCAGCTTGCACCAGCACTTGCTGCGCGGCCTGGCCGACCGCGATGGCATCCGCGTGCTCGGCTCGCCACAGACGGCCTTGGCCAGCTTCGTGATCGAAGGGGTGCACAACGCCGACATCGCCCATCTGCTGACCGAGCAAGGCATCGCCGTGCGTGCCGGCCATCATTGCGCCATGCCGCTGCTCAAAGGGCTGGGGCTTGAGGGGGCGATTCGGGTGTCGCTGGGGCTGTATAACGACAGCGATGACCTGCAGCGCTTTTTCGACGCGCTGGATCAAGGGCTGGAGATGTTGCGATGAGTTTGCCGACAGCTGCCCGCGAGGCGCTGGTACAGTTCGAGCAGGCCCGCGGCTGGGAGCAACGTGCGCGGCTGCTGATGCAGTGGGGTGATCGTCTTGAGCCGCTGAGTGAGGCCGACAAATGCGAGCACAACCGCGTGCATGGCTGTGAAAGCCTGGTGTGGCTGGTGGCTGAACAGCGGGATGGCCAGTGGCGATTCAAGGCCAGCAGCGATGCACGGTTGTTGCGCGGGTTGCTGGCCTTGCTGCTGGTGCGGGTGCAGGGCCTGGCCAGCAGCGAGCTGGCCAACGTGGATTTACCGGGCTGGTTCAGCCAGTTAGGCCTGGAGCGGCAACTGTCCCCCTCGCGCAGCAATGGCCTGCATGCAGTGTTGCTGCGGATGGCAGAGCTGGGTGCGGTCAGTTGAATCAGCGCCTTACTCGGCTTTGACCCGCTCTGACGGCCGCCTGGCACCCGCCACCAGTTTTTCCACGGCCTTGCTGGCCGCGACCATGCCAAAGGTCGCGGTCACCATCATCACCGCGCCAAAGCCACCCGAGCAGTCCAGGCGCACGCCTTCACCGACGAAACTCTTCTGCAGGCAAACGCTGCCATCCCCCTTGGGGTAGCGCAGCTGCTCGCTGGAAAACACGCACGGCACGGCGTAGTTACGGCTGACATTGCGCGAGAAGTTGTAGTCGCGACGCAAGGTGGACCGCACCCGCGAAGCCAGCGGGTCGTTGAAAGTCTTGTTGAGGTCACCGACCTGGATTTGCGTTGGGTCGATCTGCCCCCCCGCGCCACCGGTGGTCACGACGCCGATCTTGCGCCGCTTGCACCAGGCAATCAGCGCGGCCTTGGCCATGACGCTGTCGATGCAGTCGATAACGAAGTCGAGGCCTTCGGTGATGTACTCGGCCATGGTCTCGCGGGTGACGAAGTCAGCTACCGCGTGCACCGTGCACGCTGGGTTGATCGCCCGCAGGCGCTCGGCCATGACCTCGACCTTGGGCCGCCCCACCTGCCCTTCGAGGGCATGGGCCTGACGGTTGGTATTGCTGACACAGACATCGTCGAGGTCGAACAGGGTAATCTCGCCCACGCCACTGCGCGCCAACGCCTCGGCCGCCCACGAGCCGACCCCGCCGATACCGACGATCGCCACATGGGCCTGTTTCAACCGCTGCAGGCCATCATCGCCATACAACCGGGCGACGCCGGCAAAGCGTGGATCTTCTGTGCTCATCTTGCTACCCCGAAGCGCATACCGCTAAAAACGGCGCGCATTATATGCCAATGGCGCCGTTGGCCTCCATGGTTAGGAAAGTGCCGGCCAATCCTGCTTTAATATTCACTCAATCCGACAGACTTGGACGACAATGTCATCACGCAAATTCGGCCTCAACCTGGTCGTGGTCCTGGCCATCGCGGCGCTGTTCACCGGGTTCTGGGCGCTGATCAACCGCCCCGTCTCCGCGCCTGCCTGGCCGGAGCAGATCTCTGGTTTCTCGTACTCGCCCTTCCGCCTCGGGGAAAGCCCGCAAAAGGGCCAATACCCCAGCGACGACGAGATGCGCCAAGACCTGGAGCAGATGAGCAAGCTGACCGACAGCATCCGCATCTATACCGTAGAGGGCACCCAGGCAGATATCCCGCGCCTGGCCGAGGAATTCGGCCTGCGGGTGACCTTGGGTATCTGGATCAGCCCGGACCTTGAGCGCAACGAGCGCGAAATCGCCACCGCCATCGAACTGGCCAACACCTCGCGCAGCGTGGTGCGGGTGGTGGTCGGCAACGAGGCGCTGTTCCGCGAAGAAGTCACGCCCGAGGCACTGATCCAGTACCTGGACCGGGTACGCGCCGCCGTCAAGGTGCCGGTCACCACCAGTGAGCAGTGGCACATCTGGAAAGAACACCCGGAACTGGCCAAGCACGTCGACCTGATCGCCGCGCACATCCTGCCTTACTGGGAATTCGTGCCGATGCAGGACTCGGTGGAGTTCGTGCTCGACCGCGCCCGCGACCTCAAGCAGCAGTTCCCGCGCAAGCCGCTGCTGCTGTCGGAAGTCGGCTGGCCGAGCAATGGCCGCATGCGCGGCGGTGCCGATGCTACCCAGGCTGACCAGGCCATCTACCTGCGCACCCTGGTGAACACGCTCAACCGCCGCGGTTACAACTACTTTGTGATCGAGGCCTACGACCAGCCCTGGAAAGCCAGTGACGAAGGTTCGGTGGGGGCTTACTGGGGCGTGTTCAACGCCGAGCGCCAGCAGAAGTTCAACTTCGATGGCCCGGTAGTCGCCATCCCGCAGTGGCGTGCCCTGGCGGTCGCCTCGGTGGTGCTGGCGATGATTGCCCTGATGGTGCTGTTCATCGATGGCTCTGCCCTGCGCCAGCGTGGCCGCACCTTCCTGACCTTCATCACCTTCCTGTGCGGGTCGGTGCTGGTATGGATTGCCTACGACTACAGCCAGCAATACAGCACCTGGTTCAGCCTCACCGTGGGCGTGCTGTTGGCGCTGGGTGCGCTGGGCGTGTTCATCGTGTTGCTGACAGAAGCCCACGAACTGGCCGAGGCGGTATGGATACACAAGCGCCGTCGCGAATTCCTGCCGGTGCAGGCCGACAGCGCCTACCGGCCCAAGGTCTCGGTGCACGTCCCCTGCTACAACGAGCCTCCCGAGATGGTCAAGCAGACCCTCGATGCCCTGGCCGCGCTGGACTACCCCGACTACGAAGTGCTGGTGATCGACAACAACACCAAGGACCCGGCCGTGTGGGAGCCCCTGAAGGCCCACTGCGAGAAGCTTGGCGAGCGCTTCAAGTTCTTCCATGTCGCGCCCCTGGCCGGTTTCAAGGGCGGCGCGCTCAATTACCTGCTCCCGCACACCGCTAAAGATGCCGAAGTGATCGCAGTGATCGACTCTGACTACTGCGTCGACCGCAACTGGCTCAAGCACATGGTGCCGCATTTCGCCGACCCGAAAATCGCCGTGGTGCAGTCGCCCCAGGATTACCGCGACCAGCACGAAAGCGCCTTCAAGAAGCTGTGCTACAGCGAGTACAAGGGCTTCTTCCACATCGGCATGGTCACCCGCAACGACCGTGACGCGATCATCCAGCACGGCACCATGACCATGACCCGCCGTTCAGTCCTGGAAGAGCTGGGCTGGGCCGAATGGTGCATCTGCGAGGACGCCGAGCTGGGCCTGCGGGTGTTCGAAAAAGGCCTGTCGGCCGCCTATGCCCACAACAGCTACGGCAAGGGCCTGATGCCCGACACCTTCATCGACTTCAAGAAGCAGCGCTTCCGCTGGGCCTACGGCGCCATCCAGATCATCAAGCACCATGCCGGCGCCCTGCTGCGCGGAAAGGGCAGCGAGCTGACCCGCGGCCAGCGCTATCACTTCCTGGCCGGCTGGCTGCCGTGGATCGCCGACGGCATGAACATCTTCTTCACCGTCGGCGCACTGCTGTGGTCGGCGGCGATGATCATCGTGCCTCACCGGGTCGACCCGCCGCTGATGATCTTCGCCATCCCCCCGCTGGCGCTGTTCTTCTTCAAGGTGGGCAAGATCATCTTCCTGTACCGCCGGGCGGTCGGGGTCAACCTCAAGGATGCCTTCGCCGCCGCGCTGGCGGGGCTGGCGTTGTCGCACACCATCGCCAAGGCGGTGCTGTATGGGTTCTTCACCAGCAGCATGCCATTCTTCCGCACGCCCAAAAATGCCGACAGCCATGGTGTGCTGGTGGCCCTCTCCGAAGCGCGCGAAGAACTGTTCATCATGCTGCTGTTGTGGGGCGCGGCGCTGGGCATCTATCTGGTGCAAGGGCTGCCAAGTTCGGACATGCGCTTCTGGGTGGCGATGCTGCTGGTGCAGTCGTTGCCGTACCTGGCGGCATTGGTGATGGCGTTGCTGTCGTCGTTGCCAAAACCTGCCGAGAAGAACGTCGAAGCACAAGCCACCTGAAACAGGCCGGGGCCGCCCAGCGGCCCCATTGCCCCGTGCCGACAACCCTCGTTTGATATAAGATAACGCCCCTCGTTTTTCCGCCTTGCCTTGCCCCGGAGTTCCCCATGACGGCCCCTGCCGAGCTCTCGCCTACCCTTCAACTGGCCTGCGACCTGATCCGTCGCCCCTCGGTCACCCCCGTCGATGCCGACTGCCAGGCGCAGATGATGAACCGCCTGGGCGCCGTGGGCTTCCAGCTCGAACCCATGCGCATCGAAGACGTCGACAACTTCTGGGCCAGCCATGGCAACCAGGACGGCCCGGTGCTGTGCTTCGCCGGCCATACCGACGTGGTGCCGACCGGCCCGGTGCAGCAGTGGCAGCACGAGCCGTTCGAAGCGCTGATCGATGCCGATGGCATGCTCTGCGGCCGTGGCGCCGCCGACATGAAAGGCAGCCTGGCGTCGATGGTGGTGGCCAGCGAGCGCTTCGTGCGCGACTACCCCGACCACCGTGGCAAGGTCGCTTTCCTGATCACCAGCGACGAAGAAGGCCCGGCCCACCACGGCACCAAGGCCGTGGTCGAGCGCCTGAAAGCACGCAACGAGCGCCTGGACTGGTGCATCGTCGGTGAGCCTTCGAGCACCACCCTGCTCGGCGACGTGGTCAAGAACGGCCGCCGCGGCTCGCTGGGCGCCAAACTGACTGTGCGTGGCAAGCAAGGCCATGTGGCCTACCCGCACCTGGCGCGCAACCCGATCCACCTCGCCGCCCCCGCCCTGGCAGAACTGGCGGCCGAGCATTGGGACGAAGGCAACGCGTTCTTCCCGCCAACCAGCTTCCAGATCTCCAACCTCAATTCCGGCACTGGCGCCACCAACGTGGTACCCGGTGAGCTGACTGCGCTGTTCAACTTCCGCTTCTCTACCGAGTCGACCGTCGAAGGCCTGCAGCAGCGGGTGGCGGCGATCCTCGACAAGCATCAGCTTGACTGGAGCGTCGACTGGGCACTGTCCGGCCTGCCTTTCCTTACCGAGCCGGGCGAATTGCTCGATGCGGTGTCGGCCAGCATCAAAGCCGTCACCGACCGGGATACCCGCCCGTCCACCAGCGGCGGTACCTCCGATGGCCGGTTCATCGCCACCATGGGCACCCAGGTGGTCGAGCTCGGCCCGGTCAACGCCACCATTCACCAGGTCGATGAGCGCATCCTGGCCAGCGACCTCGACCTGCTGACCGAGATCTACTACCAGACCCTGGTCCGGTTGCTCGCCTGATGTTGGCCTGCCCCCTCTGCCAGGCAGCCCTGTCGCGGCTCGACAATGGCGTAGTGTGCCCTGCCGGCCACCGCTTCGACCGCGCCCGCCAGGGTTACCTGAACCTGCTGCCGGTGCAGCACAAGAACAGCCGCGACCCGGGTGACAACCAAGCCATGGTCGAAGCCCGTCGCGACTTCCTCGACGCCGGGCACTACGCCCCCGTGGCCGGTCGCCTGGCCGAGCTCGCTGCCGAGCGCCAGCCTGCTGCCTGGCTGGACATCGGCTGCGGTGAAGGCTATTACACCGCGCAGCTGGCCCAAGCCCTGCCCGATGCCGACGGCTACGCTCTGGACATTTCTCGCGAAGCGGTCAAGCGCGCCTGCCGGCGTGATCCGTCGGTCACCTGGATGGTCGCCAGCATGGCCCGCGTGCCCCTGGCCGACGCCAGCTGCCAGTTCATTGCCAGCGTGTTCAGCCCGCTGGACTGGGCCGAAGCCAAGCGCCTGCTCAGCCCTGGCGGTGGCCTGATGCGGGTCGGCCCGACCAGCGGCCACCTGATGGAGCTGCGTGAAGTGCTCTACGATGAAGTGCGCCCGTACGCCGACGACAAGCACCTGGCCTTGGTGCCGGACGGCATGGCCCATGCGCACAGCGAAACCCTTGAGTTCCGCCTGAGCCTGGCTGCGCCCAAGGCACGTGCCGACCTGCTGGCCATGACCCCGCACGGCTGGCGCGCCAGCGCCGAAAAACGGGCATTGGTGATCGACCAGGCCGAGCCGTTCGAGGTCACGGTTTCCATGCGTTATGACTATTTCGTGCGCCAAGACTGAGCACACCCGGAGCCCTTATGCGCCAACCTGATATCGAGATTTACCTGAAGGACGCCGACGTCGACCACAAGCAGATTGCCGCCTGGCTCGCCGAGGCCGTCGGCCCGTGCAGCGAATGGCAGCAAAAAGGCCAGACCTTCAAATGCAAGGCCGGTAACATTCCAGTCACTTGGTTACCCAAGGCTGTAGGGAAATGGAACAGCCTTTACCTGGAAAGCGACCAGACGCCGTGGGCTGATGACGTCGCCTGTGCCCGCGCCGCGCATGCCGCACTCGGCGTCGAAGTACGCTGCGCACCGGGTGGCTGGGTCGAGGAAGACGGTGAAGAAGATGCCGATCGCTGGATCCGCATCAGCGCCGACGGTGAAGAGGAAATCACCTGGCGCACCAGCTGAATACGCTGGAAACTGATCGCATCAGGCTGCAAGTGACACGGACTTGCAGCTTGAGGCTTACCACATGAGGCTCAGAGCCCTACTACGTCCTCGGCTTGCAGGCCTTTCTGGCCCTGCACGCAGGCGTACTCGACCTGTTGCCCTTCGACCAGGGTACGATGCCCCTCACCGCGGATCGCCCGATAATGGACGAACACATCCGCACCACCTTCGCGCTGAATGAAGCCATAGCCCTTGGCATCGTTGAACCACTTTACATTCCCAGTCTCACGAGACGACATCTGAACTACTCCGGATTTTTATTGTGAAGATCGCCTTGTAGGCCCGCAGTCATCACCGCGTGCCGACGCCGCTTGCCGAAATATCCTGCAAGTGGCAGGCCGAGTATATGACACAGATTAAAAAAAATTGATGACGGTCCGGATTTTTGCCGGTTTTTGCTGAACTTACGCACATACGGCAGACTAATTGGCTGGATACTCACCTGAAAATCACTCCCAGGGCCCACTCCTCATGACCCGTTCCCCCCTGCGCCGCCTGATCTTCGGCGCCCTGCGTCGCCTGTTGTACCTGTGGGTGCGCTCCGAGACCATCAACCAGTCGTCGCTGACGCTCAAGCTCGACCGCAGCCGCCCGGTGTTCTATGCCCTGCCGTCGCCCTCGCTGACTGACCTGGCAGTACTGGACCGCGAGTGCACCAAGGCAGGGCTGCCACGCCCGGTGCTGCCGGTAGCCGTGGGCAGCCTGCACGAGCCGGCCGCGTTCTTTTACCTGACGCCCGACCCCGACTGGCTGGGCCGCCAGGACAAAAGCGGCGCCCCGCCCACCCTCGAACGCCTGGTCGCGGCCGTGACCCAGCATGCCGAGGAAGACGCGCAGATCATTCCGGTGAGTGTGTTCTGGGGCCAAAGCCCCGCCAGTGAGTCCAGCCCCTGGAAGTTGCTGTTCGCCGACAGCTGGGCGGTCACCGGGCGCCTGCGCCGGCTGCTGACCGTACTGATCCTGGGGCGCAAGACGCGTGTGCAGTTCTCTGCACCGATCCACCTGCGTGAACTGGTGCAGCACAACAAGGGCCACGAGCGCACCGTGCGCATGGCCCAGCGCCTGATGCGCGTGCACTTCCGTAACCTCAAGACAGCCGTGATCGGCCCGGACATCTCGCACCGACGCAACCTGGTAAAGGGCCTGGTGCATGCGCCACAGGTACGCCAGGCCATCAGCGACGAAGCCGAGCGCGAGGGCATCCCCCTGGCCAAGGCCGAAGCCCAGGCGCTGCGCTATGGCAACGAGATCGCCTCGGACTACACCTACACCGCAATCCGCTTCCTCGAAGTGGTGCTCAGCTGGTTCTGGAACAAGATCTACGACGGCATCAAGGTCAACCACATCGAGCAGGTACAAGGCATCGCCCCGGGCCACGAAGTGATCTACGTGCCCTGCCACCGCAGCCACATCGACTACCTGCTGCTGTCGTACCTGTTGTTCCGCAACGGCCTCACCCCGCCGCACGTGGCGGCCGGCATCAACCTCAACATGCCGGTCGTCGGTAGCCTGCTGCGCCGTGGCGGGGCGTTCTTCATGCGCCGCACCTTCAAGGGCAACCCGCTCTATACCGCCGTGTTTAACGAGTACCTGCACACGTTGTTCAGCAAAGGGTTCCCGGTGGAGTACTTCGTCGAAGGCGGCCGTTCGCGCACCGGACGGATGCTGCAACCGCGTACCGGCATGCTGGCAATCACCCTGCGCAGCTTCCTGCGCTCGTCGCGCACGCCCATCGTCTTCGTGCCGGTGTACATCGGCTATGAGCGCGTGCTCGAAGGCCGCACCTACCTTGGCGAACTGCGCGGCGCGAGCAAGAAGAAGGAGTCGATCTTCGACATCTTCAAGGTCTTCAGTGCCCTGAAGCAGCGCTTTGGCCAGGTCTACGTCAACTTCGGCGAGCCGATCCGCCTGGCGGGCTTCCTCGACGAGCAGCAACCCGGCTGGCGTGAACAGGACCACGGCCCACAGTTCCGCCCGGCCTGGCTCAACCAGGCCACTTCACGCCTGGGCGATACCGTGGCGCGCCACCTCAACGAGGCCGCGGCGATCAACCCGGTCAACCTGGTGGCCTTGGCGCTGCTGTCCACCAGCCGCCACGCCCTCGACGAACGTGCTCTGAGCCGCGTACTGGACCTGTATCTGTCGCTGTTGCGCACGGTGCCGTATTCGCCCCACACCACCTTGCCGGAGGGGGATGGCCTGGCCTTGATCGAGCATGTGAAGGGCATGAAGCTGCTGTCTGAGCAGAAGGACGCCTTGGGCCGCATCTTGTACCTGGATGAAGCCGATGCGGTGTTGATGACCTATTACCGCAACAACGTCCTGCACATCTTCGCCCTGCCGGCCCTGCTGGCCAGCTTCTTCCTCAGCAGCTCACGCATGAGCCGCGAACTGCTTGGCCAGTATGTCCGCGCGCTGTACCCGTACCTGCAAACCGAACTGTTCCTGCGCTGGGCGCCGGAACAACTGGACGAGGTGATCGACCAGTGGCTGGCAGCACTGGTCGAACAAGGGCTGTTGCGTCAGGAAAACGATGTCTACCTGCGCCCGGCGCCGAGCTCTCGGCCGTTCGTATTGCTGACGTTGCTGGCCCGCAACATCACCCAGACCTTGCAGCGCTTCTACATGGCCACTTCGCTGTTGCTCAACAGCGGCCAGCACACCCTGAGTGCAGAAGCGCTGGAAGACCTCTGCGTGATGATGGCCCAGCGCCTGTCGATTCTGCATGGCCTCAACGCCCCGGAATTCTTCGACAAGACCCTGTTCCGCCACTTCATCCAGACGTTGATCGAGCAAGGCGTGCTGCAGGCAGACGCGCAAGGCAAGCTGGGCTACCACGACAAGCTCGCCGAGGTGGCCGAAGCGGTCGCCAAGCGCGTGTTGTCGGCGGAGTTACGCTTGTCGATCCGCCAGGTGGCCTTGCACCGTGACGACTCCCTGGAAACTTCGGCCCTCTGAGGCTTCATCTGACGCGCAAATCCGCTAAAGTCCCTGGGGTTGGCCAAAAGCCAGCGCCAAGGACTACGGAGATTCCATGAAAAAGCTCTTTATGCTGTGTTGCGCATCCCTGCTTGCAGCCTGCTCCAGCCACACCCCATCGACCCAGGCCAGCCTGGACGGCGAAGTCTTCTACCTGCAGCGCATCGCCCTGCCCCCAACCGCCACCCTCAGCGTGAGCTTGCAGGACGTGTCGCTGATGGACGCACCCGCAGTGACCCTGGCCAGCCAGGCCGGCCCGGTAAAAGGCAACGTACCGCTGCCGTTCCACCTCACCTATGACCCGGCCCAGGTCAAGCCCGGCCACCGCTATGCGATCAGCGCGCGTATCGAGCTCGACGGCAAGCTGCTGTTCATCAACACCGAACACCACGGCGTCAAACTCGACGGCAGCGACACCCAGCCCGTGCGCATCAAGGTCGATCAGGTTCGCTGACACCCGTACATTTCTGTTCAGAAGGAAAGCTTCATGATTCGCTCCTCCCTGCGCTTCACCACCCTGTGCGCCGGCTTGCTGCTGTCTGCCAGTGCCCTGGCCCTGTCGCTGGGCGACCTGTCCCAGAAGGACGCCACCGGTGGCCTGAAAGACGCGCTGACCCAAGGCGCGCAGATTGCCGTCAAGCAACTGAGCACCCCAGGCGGTTTCAACAACAACCCGGACGTGCGCATCGAACTGCCGGGCAACCTCGGCAAGGCCGCCAAAGCCATGAAGATGTTCGGCAAGGGTGACCAGGTCGACGCCTTGGAAACCAGCATGAACAAGGCCGCCGAGGCTGCCGTGCCACAGGCCCAGGCGATCCTGGTCGATGCTGTCAAGAACATGAGCGTGACCGATGCCAAGGGCATCCTCAGCGGTGGCGACGATTCGGCCACCCAGTACCTGAACAAGAGCAGCCGCGAACAGATCCGCGCCAAGTTCCTGCCGATCGTCAAGCAAGCCACCGACAAGGTGGGCCTGGCCCAGCAGTACAACAACTTTGCCGGGCAAGCGGTGGCATTGGGCGTGGTCGACGCCAAGAGCGCCAGCATCGAGAACTACGTGACCGAAAAGGCGCTGGATGGCCTGTTCGAGATGATCGGCAAGCAAGAACAAAGCATTCGCCAGAACCCGGCCGAGGCTGCAACCAGCCTGGCCAAGAAGGTCTTCGGCGTGCTTTAAGCGCACCTGGCCTGCACTGCGCCCCAGATAATGGACGGGTGTCCAACATGAGGGGCGCAGCTCAGCCCCTTTGTAGGAGCAGCCTTGTGCTGCGAAGAGGCCGGTGCAAGCACCTGACATCAAGGGTGCCTGCACCGGCCTCTTCGCAGCACAAGGCTGCTCCTACACAGGGCAGTGGCTGCTCAGTCAGTGGAATCCTTCTTCACCCTGAACCATGCCGCATACAGCGCCGGCAAGAACAGCAGGGTCAACGCGGTCGCAACAATCAACCCGCCCATGATCGCCACCGCCATCGGCCCATAGAACACACTGCGCGACAACGGGATCATCGCCAATACAGCCGCCAGCGCGGTCAGCACGATCGGGCGGAAGCGCCGTACCGTGGCCTCGATGATCGCCTGCCAACGCTCCATGCCCGCCGCGATGTCCTGTTCGATCTGGTCCACCAAAATCACCGAGTTGCGCATGATCATCCCGGCCAGGGCAATGGTGCCGAGCATGGCGACGAAGCCGAACGGCTGGCGGAACACCAGCAAGAACAAGGTCACCCCAATCAGCCCCAAGGGCGCGGTCAGGAACACCATCACCGTGCGCGAGAAGCTGCGCAGCTGGATCATCAGCAAACTCAACACCACCACGATGAACAGCGGCATGCCGGCATTCACCGATTTCTGCCCGCGCTCCGAATCCTCTACCGTACCGCCTACCTCGAGCAGGTAGCCATCCGGCAGCTTGGCTTTGATCGCCTGCAGTGTCGGCTCGATCTGCCGCACCAGCGTCGCCGGCTGTTCCTTGTCATAGATGTCGGCGCGCACGGTCACCGTCGGCAATCGGTTACGGTGCCAGATGATGCCCTCCTCGAAGCCGTACTCCAGGGTCGCCACCTGCGACAGCGCCACGCTCTGGCCATTGTCGGTGGGCAACGCCAGGCTGCCGAGGTTTGCCAGTTCGCTGCGTTCCTTGTGCGTGCCGCGCAGCAGGATTTCGATCAATTCGTTGTCTTCGCGGTACTGGCTGACCGTGGTCCCGGTCAGCGAGCTCTGCAAGAAGCTGGACAACTGCGCGGTGCTGACGCCGAGGGCGCGCGCGCGGTCCTGGTCGATCTCCAGGAACACCGCTTTGCTCGGCTCTTCCCAGTCCAGGTGCACGTTCACCACATGCGGGTTCTCACGCACCTTGTCGGCCACCTCGCGGGCCAGCGCCCGGGCCTTCTCGATGTGCTCGCCGGTCACCCGGAACTGCACCGGGTAGCCCACGGGTGGGCCGTTCTCCAGGCGGGTGACGCGGCCGCGCAGCTCGGGGAACTGCTGGTCCATGGTGGTGATCAGCCAGCTGCGCAGGCGCTCACGGTCATCCATCGACTTGGCCAGCACGACGAACTGGGCAAAGCTGGCGGCCGGCAGTTGCTGGTCCAGCGGCAGGTAGAAACGCGGCGAACCGGTGCCCACATAGGCCACGTAATTGTCGATGCCGTCCTGCTGCTTGAGCAGTGCTTCCAGTTGCTTGACCCGCTCGGCGGTGTTGGCCAGCGATGCACCTTCGGCCAGCTTCAGGTCGACCATCAGCTCCGGGCGCCCGGAGGCCGGGAAGAACTGCTGCGGCACGAAACGGAACAACAGGATGCTGCCGACAAACGCCGCGAGGGTCAGCAGGATGACCGTCTTGCGCCGCCGCACGCACCACTCCACCACACGCCGCACGCGCTGGTAGAACGGCGTGGCATACGGGTCGGGCGCGTGCCCATCACTGCCATGCCGCGCCGCATGCAGTTTGGCCAGGTCTGGCAGCAGCCGCTCGCCCAGGTACGGCACGAACACCACCGCAGCGACCCAGGAGGTCAGCAGCGCAATGGTCACCACCTGGAAGATCGAGCGGGTGTATTCGCCGGTACTGGAGGCCGCCGTGGCGATAGGCAGGAAGCCCGCCGCGGTGATCAGGGTGCCGGTGAGCATCGGGAAGGCCGTGCTGCTCCAGGCATAGCTCGCCGCCTTGAGCCGGTCGTAGCCCTGCTCCATTTTGATCGCCATCATTTCCACGGCAATGATCGCATCATCCACCAGCAGGCCCAGCGCCAGCACCAGGGCGCCGAGCGAGATCTTGTGCAAGCCGATGCCAAAGTAATGCATGGCGGCAAAGGTCATGGCCAGCACCAACGGGATGGCCAACGCCACCACCAGCCCGGTGCGCAGGCCGAGGGAGAAGAAGCTCACCAAAAGCACGATGATCAACGCCTCGGCCAGTACTTGGACGAACTCACCGACGCCTGCCTTGACCGCCGCCGGCTGGTCCGAGACCTTGCGCAGTTCCATGCCCGCCGGCAGGTTGCGCGCCAGGCGTTCGAACTCGCCCTCCAGGGCCTTGCCCAGTGCCAGGATGTCGCCGCCGTCCTTCATCGAAACGGCCAGGCCGATGGCGTCCTCACCCATGAAGCGCATGCGCGGTGCGGGCGGGTCGTTAAAGCCGCGGTGCACCTCGGCAACGTCGCCGATGCGGAAGGTGCGATCGCCCACGCGAATCGGGAACTGGCGGATCTGCTCGACGCTGTCGAAGCGCCCGCTCACCCGCAATTGCAGGCGCTCGCTGGGGGTTTCGAAGAAGCCGGCGGTGCTCACCGCGTTCTGCGCCTGCAGGGCCTGTTGGACAGCCTCCAGCGGTACCCCAAGGGTTGCCAGCTTGAGGTTGGACAGCTCGATCCAGATTTTCTCGTCCTGTAGCCCGACCAGCTCGACCTTGCCGACGTCCTTGACCCGCTGCAGCTGGACCTGGATACGGTCGGCGTAATCCTTGAGCACCGCGTAGTCAAAGCCCGCGCCGGTCAGCGCATAAATGTTGCCGAACGTGGTGCCGAACTCGTCATTGAAAAACGGGCCCTGCACCTCCGGTGGCAAGGTGTGCCGGATGTCCGCGACCTTCTTGCGGATCTGGTACCACAGCTCGGGAATGTCTTTGGAGTGCAGCGAATCGCGGGCCATGAAGGTCACCTGCGACTCGCCCGGGCGGGAGAACGAGACGATCTTCTCGTACTCGCCGGTCTCCATCAGTTTCTTTTCGATGCGCTCGGTAACCTGGCGCGACACTTCTTCGGCGGTGGCGCCGGGCCACAGGGTGCGCACGACCATGGCCTTGAAGGTGAACGGCGGGTCCTCGCTCTGGCCCAGCTTGGTGTAGGACATGGCGCCAATGGCAGCCAGCAGGATCATCAGGAACAGTACGATCTGGCGATTGCGCAGCGCCCAGGCGGAAAGGTTGAAACCCATCGGGACTTACTCCTTGGCCGTCAGGTTCACTACACGGTTGGTGCGGTCCACGGGGCGCACCTCCTGCCCCTCGCGCAGCACATGGCCACCCGCGGCGACCACCCAGTCGCCCGGCTTCAAGCCTTCGAGTACCGGGACGCTGTCGGTGCCGTATGGCCCGAGGCGCACCACCGTGCGCGCCAGGCGGTGGTCCGGGTTGACCCGCCAGACATAGGCCTGGCCGTTTTCTGCGGTCACCGCAGACAACGGCACCGCCAGTGGGATGAGGCCCTCATGGGCAATGAACACGCGCGCGCTCTGGCCCAGCTCGGCCGGTGCCTTGGCTGAAGTGAAGGCGATGCGCGCGGCAAAGGTGCGCGAGCGTGGGTCGGCTGCCGGCGAAAGTTCACGGATGCGCCCTTCGAAACGCTCACCAGGGTGCGA
The DNA here is from genome assembly GCF_000483465.1 of Pseudomonas sp. LAIL14HWK12:I7. NCBI lineage: Bacteria > Pseudomonadati > Pseudomonadota > Gammaproteobacteria > Pseudomonadales > Pseudomonadaceae > Pseudomonas > Pseudomonas sp. LAIL14HWK12:I7. The sequence goes on along the minus strand of NZ_KI519605.1, from coordinate 344,147 downwards.
CCACAGTTCCACACTGACCGCCTGCCCCACCGCGAAGCGGGCGAATTGCTGCTCCGGCAGGCCGATGGCTACCTCACGCTCGCCATCCGCAGCCAGGGTGAACACGGTCTGCCCGGCGGCGACCACCTGGCCGACTTCGACCTGGCGCTTAGCGATCACCCCAGCCTGCGGCGCACGCAGCACCGCGTAATCGGCCTGGTTGCCGGCAACGTCGAACTCGGCCTTGGCTTGTTTAAGGCGGGCCATGCCGGCGCGGTAGAGGTTTTCGGCATTGTCGTATTGCGAATGGCTGACCATCTGCCGGTCCAGCAGCTTCTGGTAGCGATCACGCTCGGCGCGCACCAGCGCCAGGTTGGCTTCGGCGGCCGCCAGTTGGGCGCGATTGGCCTCCAGTTGCAGGCGCACATCCTGGGGGTCCAGCTCGGCCAGCGGCTGCTCGGCCTTGACCCGCTGCCCTTCCTCGACCAGGCGCTTGCTGACCTTGCCAGCGATGCGGAAGGCCAGTTCCGGCTCGAAGCGCGCACGCACTTCGCCGGGGTAGCTGTCGGCTGCCGCTTCGGCAGGCTGCGGCTGGATCACCAGTGCCGGGCGCGGCGCAGCGGGCGGTGCGGTTTCCTGGCCACACGCCGTCAGCAACAGGGCGACGGTAGCGGGCAAAGCGATGGACAAGGCATGGCGCAACATGATGAATCCTTTCGCGAAGAGCACATCGAATATTTATACTGACGGGTATATTAAATCAGCAAACCGAAGCCGGGAAGCCAGCGCCGGAAAGAAAATCAACATCAACGTTTGGCCATTCCTTGAGGCCGGATGGCGTGCGACCCGTTAAGATGGGCGACTCTTCAACCAGATGCAGACTCCAATGCCCAACGACGCACCCATCGGGCCCGGTCGCCCCAAGGACCTGGCCAAGCGCGAGGCGATCCTCGAAGCGGCCAAGACACTGTTCCTCAGCCTTGGCTATGCCAACACCAGCATGGATGCGGTCGCTGCGGCGGCAGGTGTTTCAAAACTCACCGTGTACAGCCACTTCACCGACAAACAGACGCTGTTCTGCTCGGCGGTCATGGCAACCTGCCAGATCCAGCTGCCGGACCTGCTGTTCGAGTACCCCGAGGGGGCACCGATGGAAGAGGTGCTGTTGACCATTGCGCGTAACTTCCAGGCCCTGATCAGCAGCGACGAAGCGGTCAAGCTCAGCCGCCTGATCATGGCCCAGGGCAGCTCGGACCCAAGTTTTGGCGAGTACTTCTACGAAGCCGGGCCCAAACGCGTGCTGGCGGGTATGGAAGCACTGCTGCGCGGAGCGCATGAGCGCGGGTTGCTGCGCATCGATAACCCGTTGCGCGCGGCAGAGCACTTCTTCTGCATGGTCAAGGGCGCACCGGACTACCGGTTGCTGCTGGGGTGCGCCGGGCCGTTGGAAGGCGACGAGGCCGAGGCGCATGTGCGTGAGGTGGTGGGGGTGTTCATGCGGGCGTTCCGCCCTTAGCGGGATCCATTCAACCTACCGGCACGAACCCGGTACGGTAGGAGCAGCCTTGTGCTGCGAAGAGGCCGGTGAAAGCCGTGAAGATTCAAGGTGAATTCACCGGCCTCTTCGCAGCACAAGGCTGCTCCTACAAGCGTCTTCGTAATCAGGCCTTCAGCGCTTTCTTCGGGTAGATGTCATACCGGCTCGACTTGCCCTCCAGGCAATGGCTAGGCTTCGGCCCGTCGATGATCGGTGCCTTGCGCGGGCGCTTCACCACCACCCGATGGCTGGCCAACGCCAGGGCGGCTTCGAGCAAGGCCGGGGCATCCATGTCATCCCCCACCAACGGCCGGAACACACGCATTTCCTTCTTCACCAGTGCGCTTTTGTCCCGGTGCGGGAACATCGGGTCGAGGTAGATCACCTGCGGCGGCTCGCCCTCCCACGCGCGCATGCGCTCGATGGCATTGCCGGTCAGCAGGCGCATACGCCCGACGATCGGGCCCACCTCTTCATCGGCACGGGCCCGTGCCAGGCCGTCTTCCAACAACGCGGCAATCAGCGGCTGGCGCTCGATCAGGGTCATCTGGCAACCCAGGCTGGCCAGCACGAAGGCATCCTTGCCCAGCCCTGCGGTCGCGTCGAGCACTTGCGGGCGAACACCTTGAGCAATGCCGACCGCCTTGGCGATCATCTGCCCGTTGCCACCGCCAAACTGGCGCCGGTGCGCAGCCTGGCCTTCGACGAAGTCCACCCGCACGGGCCCAGGCGCCTGTGGGCCCAATTGCTGGATCTGCAAGCCTTCAGCGCCCACCTGCACAGCGAAGCCGGCGGCATCGTCCTGCAGCGGCAGGCCCAGGCGCTCGGCCCACGCCGTGGCCTGTTGCGCATACTCAGCCGACATCGCTTCGACCCTGATACCCGTGCCTTGCTCTTCCATCGTCCACACCTAAAAATCAAACCCAGCCCTTAATGAATCGGCAACCACGGCCGATACAGGCAATATCCCGCTATTCTGCCAGAGCACAACGCGCGCGACTGCCATGACAGATACTCTTCCCATCGGTTTGACCTACCTGTCGCCTGTCGGCCACTACGGTCAGCAGAATACCCAGACACTCGGGGGCGTCAGCCACCTGTGGCAGGATTTCTTTGCCCGTGCCATGGCCGAGCAACAGGAAGTACCCGCGGACAGTATCAGCGAGTCGTTCGTGCAATACGATCAGCACAGCGGCGAGCCGATTGGCGGGGCCAGGGCACTGGCGCTGATCGATGCCCAGCGCGCCTGCGCCGTACACGACACCGAAGTCGCGCCCCCCGAGCCGCTGTTCCTGCCCAAGGCAGAGCTTGAGGCAAACCTGCTTGAACCTGCGCCTGAACCGTTCAGTGCCATCGAGCTGATCGAACAACAGCGCGAGCTGGACCTGAGCAACAGCTGGTTGCGCCCGGTGGTCATGAGCCAGGGCCAGCCGCTTGCCGAGCCGGGCCCAGGCCCCTCCCCGCGCCCACTGTTCCTGCCTATCGCCGAGTTCGAGACCAACCTGCTGGACCCGGCGCCCGAGCCCTACGACGAAACCACCCTGGCCAAACAGCAGAACGACCTGGAATTCGACATCCATTGGGCGCGCCCGGTGGTGCTGAACAACGTTCGCGCGTACGCCTAAATTTACAGCGGCTCAGCGACAGATCTGCCAAAGGCCCATGTCAACGTGGAAGTGGTTGTGGTGCGCGGCATTGTAGTCGGGCCCCAGCACGGTACTGAAGCGCTCGCAGGCCACCTGCTGCACCTCGCGTAAAAACTCAGCCTTCTGCCCGCCCGCCTGCCAATCCTGCGCCAGCACGATGCGCTGGCCGTCCTGCAAGCGAAAACCACTGATATCCAGAGCGTTGGCGGTGGCATGCTGGCTGAGTCGGCCTTGTTTGCGGTGGTAGACATTGCGGCAGGCGAAACTGCCCAGGTGATCGACCTGGGTCACCGGCTGCCCCAATACCCGCTGCGCCGCGGGCTGCAGGCCATGCTGCTCGAACAGCGCGTAGGCCACTGCCAGCGGGCAACTGGCGAGAAAACTGCTGCTGAGCCGTGCCTGACCGCCTTCGATGCGCCACACGTTGTTCAGCGGGCAGTTGGCCGATGCAGGGCTGTCAGCCTGCGCCCGGTAACGCAGGCCACTGGTTGCCAGCGCTTCGCGGCACAGCGCCGGGTCATTGCGCAGGCGCGACAGTTTGTAGGCAGTAAGCAGGTTGGGTGGCTGGCGCACGTCCAGCGCCGCCCAGGGGTTCCATGCATCGGGCAGGCGCCAGCCAAGGTGCCAGGCCAGGCCTGCCATCAAGGACAGGCCCACCAGCGGCGCCAGCAACGCACGCATGGCCAATCAGCGACGGAACAGATCGTTGAGCTGCGCAAAAGGCAACGCCTGTTCGCCGTAGCCGAACGTGCCTTCATCGCGAATTTCCAGGGCCGCCCGGTGGAAAGCCCCTAACGCTGCGCGCGCCAGCGATGACCCCACGCTGATTCGGCGCACGCCCAGGTCTTGAAGTTGATTGACGCTCAGCGTCACGCCTGCCAACCCCATCAGCACATTGACCGGCTTGGGCGCCACCGCCTGTACCACTGCGCGAATTTCTTCAACAGTGCGCAGACCAGGCGCATAGAGCACATCAGCACCCGCTTCGGCAAAGGCTTGCAGGCGCAGAATGGTGTCGTCCAGGTCCATTCGCCCGTGCAGCAGGTTTTCTGCGCGGGCGCAGAGGGTGAATGGGAAGGGCAGGCTGCGCGCCGCCTGAACCGCCGCGCGCACGCGCTCCACGGCCAGACCGTGGTCATAGATGGGGGCGTCCTTGCGCCCGCTGGCGTCCTCGATAGAGCCCCCCACAAGGCCCGCCTCGGCGGCACGCAGAATGGTCTGTGCACAATCCTCAGGCAGGTCGCCAAAGCCGTTTTCAAGGTCGGCGGCAACCGGCAACGCCGTGGCATCGACGATCACGCCGGCATTATCCAAGGTTTCGTCAAGGCTCAACGCGCCTTCGGCGTCTGGCCGGCCCAGGCTGAAGGCCAGGCCCGCGCTGGTCGTGGCCAGTGCCTCGAAGCCAAGGCTGGCCAGCAGCTTGGCAGAGCCGGCATCCCACGGGTTGGGGATGACGAACGCGCTGTCGCGCTCATGCAGGGCCTTGAAGGCTTCGGCTCGCAGGGTTTGCACATCCATGGTCTCAACCTCAGGCATTAAGGAGTGGTCAGAGTAGTCCCAGTTGTTCGACCTCAGGGGCGCGTGGCAATTCCGGCAATGATGCAAGGCCGGGCAGGCGCTGCATCAGGCGCTGGTGAAAGCGCTGGGCCAATGCCGCAGCCAGGCGGTTATCCGAGGTGTGCAAGAAGATGTAGGGGCTGCGGCCTTCCTCGATCCAGCTGGCTATCTTGTCCACCCAAGGCGTCAGGAAGGTTTCGTTGGCGTCCAGTTGCGGGTGGCCAATGAAACGCACCTGCGGGTGCTGGCTGAAGGCTGCGGGGCGCGGTGGCACTTTGGGTTTCTTGGCTTGGGCATGCAATACGGCGGGTTCGCGCGATGTGCAGCTGAACAAGGCCCGTGGGTCGAGGCAGATGCGCTCGACGCCACGTTCGAGCAGCAGCCGGTTTAGCTGCCGCTCCTCCTCACCCCGCGCAAAAAAGGCGTCGTTACGCACCTCGACGGCCACCGGCACCGCCACCTCATCCAGAAAATGGCTCAACTCTGCCAAGCGCGCAGGCCCGAACGTGGCAGGCAGTTGCAACCAATAAGGCGATACTCGCTCACCCAGCGGCGCCATCAACCGGGTGAAGGTGACCGCCGCGTCCACTTGCTCGCGAAGGTCCGCGGCATGGCTGACCTCGCGGGGGAACTTGGCCGTGAAACGAAAGTGCGCCGGCATGACCTGCGCCCAGCGGGCCACGGTCGCGGGCGCGGGGCTGGCATAGAAGGTGGTGTTGCCCTCGACCGCATTGAACACCTGGCTGTACAGGCCCAGGTACTCAGTGGCTCGGGCGTCGGCGGGGTACAGGTAATCGCGCCAGGCGCTTTCGCTCCATGACGGACAACCCAGAAAATAAGGCAGAAGAGAGGGAGTCATCCCTCAAATGTACAGGTCGAGCCCCAGTACTTCCATGTCCCAATCGGTAAAACCGGCTGTGCTCAGGTAACTGGCCAGCGCCGTTGCTGTGCGCCGATCACGGGCGCGGGGGAAGACCATGTCTTGCTGGCGGGCTGGCAGGCCACCGCTGCGACGGCGAGTGGTGGCCTCTTGGGAGACGTCGCTTTGCGCGTCATTCTCGATCACTTCGGCATCGTCGATTGCCTCGTCGCGCACCGACGCTTTGCGCGGAGCGCGCTTGATCGGGTAGGACTGCGAGGAGAAACCGTCGATACGCATGGTGTGAGCACTCAGGACCAATGATGGCAATTTAGCAGCATCAGTGTTCCGTCGCTAATGCTCGAGTGATAACTAGACCACAGTTCGCGCGAAAGGTTTTATCGTCATCGGCGATAACCGACGAGTAGCCGTCAGCGTTTCTTGGGTGTGGCTACATTATCGCGCAAGTACACCGGTTGCGCCTGCTCGGCAGCGATGGCCTCGCCGCGCGCCCAGGCGAAGCGGGCCAGGCTGAGGATGTCGAGGGCATTGGGCAACGCTGCGGCATTGCTGGCAGCGACCTGCACTGCCAGGCGCTCGGCATACCCCCAGCCGGTGCCGGCACCGAACCACTCGCCCGTGCTGGCGTCGGGCAGCGCCACGCGCTCGGGCGCCAGCACCGCTTCCTGGCCGATCAGGCGCATTTCGCCTTCGTTTGCCTGGTAGCAGCCCCAGTACACCTCGTCCATGCGTGCATCGATGGCGGCAGCCACCTGCTGCACACCCTGCTCACGCATCGCGCCTTGCGCCAACGCGGCCAGGTTGGACACCGGCAGCACCGGGCGTTCGAGCGCAAACGCCAGGCCCTGAACCACACCGATGGCAATCCGTACGCCGGTGAAGGCGCCCGGGCCACGGCCGAAGGCGATGGCATCCAGCGCGTTCAGCGCTACACCGGAGTCACCCAGCAGTTGTTTGATCATCGGCAGCAGCTTCTGCGCGTGCTGACGTGGGATCACCTCGTAATGGCTGGTTACCTTGCCGTCATGCAACAGGGCAACGGAACAGGCTTCGGTGGCGGTATCCAGGGCCAGCAGGGTGGTCATCGAACGGGTTTCCAGGGGCAGGGAAAAGAGCGTCAGTATAAACGACAACGGCCCGCAAGCGGGCCGTTGTCATGCAAGGCGTTGGATCAGCTCAGGGCTGCCAGTACCTTGGCAGTGATGGCGTCGACCGAACCGACACCTTCGATGTGGCTGTACTTCGGCTTGCCGGCATTGGCGGCCGACAGCTTCTGGTAGAACTCGACCAGCGGCTTGGTCTGGGTGTGGTAGACCGACAGGCGATGACGCACGGTTTCTTCCTTGTCGTCGTCGCGCTGGATCAGGTCTTCGCCCGTCACGTCGTCCTTGCCTTCCACTTTCGGCGGGTTGTACTGAATGTGGTAGGTGCGGCCCGAAGCCAGGTGCACGCGACGGCCCGCCATGCGGCCAACGATTTCTTCATCGTCAACGGCGATTTCGACCACGGCATCGATGTCGACACCGGCAGCGACCATGGCTTCAGCCTGTGGAATAGTGCGTGGGAAACCGTCGAACAGGCAGCCGTTGGCGCAATCCGGCTGGGCGATGCGCTCCTTGACCAGGCCGATGATCAGCTCGTCGGAAACCAGTTGGCCGGCATCCATGACTTTTTTCAGTTCCAGGCCCAGCGGGGTGCCGGCCTTGACGGCGGCACGCAGCATGTCACCGGTGGAGATCTGGGGGATACCGAACTTCTCGGTGATGAATTTTGCCTGAGTACCTTTACCGGCCCCGGGAGCTCCCAGCAGAATTACGCGCATCTCGTGCTCCTCAAATTTTTTTATGAAATTCAATGGATTCGGCAACCAGGGCCAAGTCCGGAAAATCGGGTATGACCATAAATCGGTCAGAAGGCTGCTCAAGATACACAGCGCCCGGCAGCCAGACAAGCGTCCCAAAGTTGCAGGAATGCGCCACTTGCGCACTGCCCGGTAGGCGGTTGCGCTCGGCGCAACCGCCCTCCTCGCCCTTTATTACGGCTAAAGGTGCACCCTTGCCTGGCGGCCCGCGCGTAACCTCAGCCGGTATTGCGCAGGCCTGCTGCAATGCCCGCCACCGTGACCAGCAAGGCCTGCTCCAACGGGCTGTCCAGAGCGGCTTCGCGGCCGCGCGAGCGCGCCAGTAGTTCGGCCTGAAGGCGGTGCAGCGGGTCCAGGTAGGTGTTGCGCAAGCTGATGAATTCCAGGGTCTCTGGACTGTGCGCCAGTAGCACCGGCTGCCCGGTCAGGCCCAGCACCACCTGGCAGGACTGCGACAATAGGTCGCGCAGGTGCACACCTAAAGGAAGCAACTCCGGTTGCACTAGACGTTCGTCGTAGGCCTCGGCGATTTGCGCATCGGCCTTGGCCAGCACCATTTCCAGCATGTCGATACGGGTACGGAAGAACGGCCATTGCTCACGCATTTGCGCCAGCAACTCGCCCTGGCCGCGTTTCAAAGCATTGCTCAAGGCCGTTTCCCAGCCCAGCCAGGCAGGCAACATCAGGCGCGTCTGGGTCCAGCCGAAGATCCACGGGATAGCCCGCAGGCTCTCGATGCCGCCCGCGCGTCGCTTGGCCGGCCGGCTGCCCAACGGCAGGCGGCCCAACTCCTGCTCGGGCGTCGACTGGCGGAAGTACTCGACGAAATCCGGGTTGTCGCGCACCACGCTGCGGTAGGCCTGCACGCCATCGGCGGCCAATTGGTCCATGACCTCACGCCAGGCCGGCTGCGGTGGGGGTGGCGGCAACAAGGTGGCCTCGAGCACCGCCGCCAGGTACAGGTTGAGGTTCTGTTCGGCGATACCGGGCAAACCGAACTTGAAGCGGATCATCTCGCCCTGCTCGGTGGTGCGGAATCGCCCAGCTACCGAACCCGGCGGCTGCGACAGAATCGCCGCATGCGCCGGGCCGCCGCCACGGCCAACGGTGCCGCCACGGCCGTGGAACAACAGCAGTTCCACTTGATGCTCACGGCAGATGCGCACCAGGTTTTCCTGCGCCCGGTACTGCGCCCAGGCGGCCGCTGTGGTGCCGGCGTCCTTGGCTGAATCGGAATAGCCGATCATCACTTCCTGCGGCCCGCGCAGGCCGGCGCGATAGCCAGGCAGGCCCAGCAGGCGCTGCATCACCGGGCCGGCGTTGTCCAGGTCGGCCAGGGTTTCGAACAGTGGCACCACGCGCATCGGGCGGGTCAGCCCGGCTTCCTTGAGCAGCAACTGCACGGCCAGCACGTCCGATGCGGCGCCGGCCATGGAAATGACATAGGAGCCCAACGAGGCGGCCGGGGCTGCGGCAACTTCCCGGCAGGTGGCCAGCACCTCGGCGGTATCCGCCTGGGGCTGGAAATGCGCAGGCAATAATGGCCGGCGGTTTTTCAGTTCGGCCTGGAGGAAGGCGATGCGCTGCTCTTCATCCCAGTCGGCATAGCGCCCCAAGCCCAGGTAATCGGTGATCTCGGTCAGCGCGTCACGGTGGCGGGCGGCATCCTGGCGCACATCCAGGCGCCCCAGGTACAGGCCAAAGGTCACGGCACGGCGCAGGCAGTCGAGCAGTGGCCCTTCGGCGATCACGCCCATGCCGCATTCGTGCAGCGACTGGTAGCACAGCTCCAGCGGCGCGATCAGGTCGCGGTTGTCGACCAGTACGTCGGCACCGGCGGGCGTGCTGCTGCCCAAGGCGGCATGCGCCCAGGCGCGGGTCGCACGCAGGCGGTCGCGCAATTGCTTGAGGATTGCGCGGTAGGGCTCGGCACTGTCGCCGACGTGCTCCCGCAGCGCGCTGCTGGCGTGTTGCATGGACAGCTCGGCGGCCAAGGCATCGATATCACGCAGGAACAGATCAGCGGCCATCCAGCGTGCCAGCAACAGCACTTCACGGGTTACCGCCGCCGTGACATTGGGGTTGCCGTCGCGGTCGCCGCCCATCCACGAGGCGAAGCGGATGGGGGCGGCCTCCAGCGGCAGGCGCAGCCCAGTGGCGTCGTGCAGCGCCTTGTCGACTTTGCGCAGGTGGTTGGGAATGGCCTGCCACAGCGAATGCTCGATCACCGCGAAGCCCCATTTGGCCTCGTCCACGGGGGTCGGCCGGGTGCGGCGGATTTCTTCGGTGTGCCAGGCTTCGGCGATCAGCCGGCGCAGGCGCTCACGCACCTGCTGGCGTTCGGCAGGGGTCAGGTCGCGATGGTCCTGGGCGGCCAACTGCCCAGCGATGGCGTCGTACTTCTGGATCAAGGTGCGCCGCGCCACTTCGGTGGGGTGCGCGGTCAGCACCAGCTGAATGTCTAGCTTGGCCAGTTGCCGGGCCAGGGCGTCGTTGCCATGCCCGGCCTGCTTCAGGCGGGCCAGCAGCTCAGGCAGCACGCGTGCCTCGAAAGGCTCTGGCTGGTCGGCGTCGCGGCGGCGGATCAACTGGTACTGCTCGGCCATGTTGGCCAGGTTGAGAAACTGGTTGAACGCCCTTGCTACCGGCAGCAAATCGTCGTCAGCCAGGTCCCCAAGGGTCGAGCTCAGTTGCTCGCCAGCCACCCGGCGGTCGGCCTTGGCGCTGTGGCGGATGCCCTCGATCTTCTGCAAAAACGCCTCGCCGTGCTGCTGACGAATGGTGTCGCCGAGCAACTCCCCCAACACATGGACATCTTCACGCAAACGCACATCGATATCGGTCATTGGCCCTCTCTGTAGCGCAGCCTTGGCGCACTCGTTCAGGAAACAGCACTGGGCCAAGAGTGCCCCCAGCCGCGCGCCGATAGCAAGCCTAAGGGCAAGCCGTGATCGGCAAAGCAAACTAAAGTGCAAGCAGAGCACTCCGATGCAATGCAGCCTTTCGAGGCGTTGACAGAGGTCATCATGAAAATCCGTGAACTCGCCCAGCACTGGGAACAGAATGCCGCAGGCACCCTCAGCCGTACCGGCCATGTGCTGCATCTGGACCTGGAGTCCGAGGCGCGCCTGGCCGCGCTGATCGACATGTACCCCAAGCGCACAGCCGAAGAACTGCTCGGCGAATTGGTGGCGGCGGCCCTCGAGGAAATCGAGGCCAGCTTCCCCTATGTAAAGGGGAGCCAGGTGATCGCCACCGATGAAGAAGGCGACCCTTTGTTCGAAGATGTCGGCCCCACCCCGCGTTTTCTGTCGCTGTCCCGGCACCACTTGCAAGAGCTGAGCAGCACCGCTGACGACAGCGAAAAATAGCCACGATGCACACTGTTCCGGGCCTGCAAGGCCCGGAATACCCCGCCTGAACGTGAAAGTTCCGCACAAAACTCACTGACTGATCAGTCAGAAAAACTTACCCGTTTAAGGGATTTTTTTTCTGAACCATTCGAAAAACGCCTGAGTCCGAGCAATTAGCCATCACGCTAAAACCCTGCACACTGCCCTCGTGCACCGTTCAGCTGAAGCGCACGGTAACTGTCAGGGATTCAGCGATGGACTGCTACGGACATCGTCGTTATCAGGAGTGATCCAATGGAGCTGACCACCATGAAGACCCGCACTTTCAAACCGTCATCCACTCATGTGCGCGGGTTCAAGCTGGCCGCGCTGGCCCTGGGCAGTAGCCTGGTCCTGGCCGGCTGTGCGGGCAACCCGCCCACCGAGCAGTATGCCGTTACCCAGTCTGCCGTGAACTCTGCGGTCAGTGCCGGCGGCACCGAGTTCGCCGCGGTGGAAATGAAAGCGGCGCAGGACAAGTTCAAGCAAGCCGAAATCGCCATGCACGACAAAAAGTACGACGACGCCAAGCGTCTGGCCGAACAAGCCGAATGGGACGCCCGCCTCGCCGAACGCAAGGCTCAGGCGGCCAAGGCCCAGAAGGCCGTGCAGGATGCCCGCCAGGGCGTTCAGGACGTACGTGAGGAAGGCCTGCGCAGCGCTCAGTGAGCCCTGCCCCGCCACCCTTAGCCTTCGCACTCGATCAAAGGATGAACACTATGCGCAAACACGTCATGATTCCCGCCCTGCTGGCCCTGAGCGTCGGTCTTGGAGCCTGCTCGCACGACCCGAACGCCAACCTTGAGTCGGCCCGCACCAACTTCTCTGCGCTGCAGAGCGACCCGCAGTCGAGCAAAGTCGCGGCGCTGGAAACCAAAGATGCTCAGGATTGGCTGAACAAAGCTGACAAGGCCTACATGGACCGCGAGGATCAGAAAAAGGTCGACCAGCTCGCCTACCTGACCAACCAGCGTGTCGAAGTCGCCAAGCAGACCATTGCCCTGCGTACGGCTGAGGGCGAACTGAAAAACGCCTCCGCCCAGCGCGCCCAGGCCAAGCTGGATGCCCGCGACGCGCAAATCGCCAAGCTGCAGGACAGCCTGAATGCCAAGCAGACCGACCGCGGTACGCTGGTCACCTTCGGCGACGTGCTGTTCGACTTCAACAAGGCCGTACTCAAGAGCAATGCCTACCCCAACGTGACCAAGCTGGCCCAGTTCCTCCAAGAGAACCCGGAACGCAAGGTCATCGTAGAGGGCTACACCGACAGCGTCGGCTCGGCCAACTACAACCAGAGCCTCTCCGAGCGTCGCGCCGGCGCCGTGCGCATGGCGCTGATCCGTGCTGGCGTAGACCCAGCGCGAATCGTCGCCCAGGGTTACGGCAAGGAGTACCCGGTGGCTGACAACGGCAGCAACTCGGGCCGTGCGCAGAACCGTCGCGTGGAGGTGACCATCTCCAATGACAACCAGCCGGTGGCACCGCGCTCGGTAAGCCAGGCGCAGTAAGCTGACTCGCTGCAACGAAGAACCCCGCCCTGATGGCGGGGTTTTTCATCTGTCAGCAAAATTAAAAGCACCTTTAAAAGCACTCCTTAAAGATCTATAGTCGTGTCACCAATAACTGCATTCACGGGTTGATACAACTATGACCTACCCGGTTCTAGCCGATCTGGCAGCATCCATCACTGACCTGAAAAAGGACCCCATGGGCACGATCCGTGAAGCGGCTGGTGAAACGGTGGTCATCCTCAATCGCAACGAGCCAGCGTTCTATGCGGTACCGCCGGAACGTTACGAAGCGATGATGGAGTTGATCGACGACATGCAGTTGGCTGAGCTGGTACGCCAGCGACGTGGCGAGCCCACAGTGAAAGTGGATATCGATGAGCTCATCGCCGAAGCCGAAGGCAGCAAAAAGCCACAGCCTTGAATTCAATATTCGGGCACAGAGGGAATTTAGGAAACTGGATAGCCAATTGCAGATCCAGTTTGCGAGAAAACTCAGGGAGCGCTTGGCGCAGCCGAGGGTGGACAAGGACAAACTGTCTAGCATGCCCGACTGCTACAAGATCAAGCTGAGGTCATCGGGCTATCGCCTGGTTTATCAAGTTATCGATGAGCGAGTGGTGGTCATCGTTATCGCTGTAGGCAAGCGAGAAAGAAGCGATGTGTACGATGCTGCGAAGTCTCGCTTGATGTGATGTGTTAACTGTGTCGGCCCTTTCGCGGGCAAGCCCGCTCCCACAGGCTGTGGGCGGGCTTGACGGCGAAAGGGCCGGAAGGGCAATGCAGATTTCAGGTCACTGCACCTGCTGCGGCGTCTCCTCCCCCATGCAGCGCACCGCACGTTTGCGGTTATCGACCAACACGCCGGTCAGGCCTTTCTGTTGGGTATCGAACAACACCAGCACACCGTCCACGCACTGGGCCACCTGGGGTGCAGGGTCGAGGGAGGCTTTGTAGTCTTCGCCCGGCAGGGTCTTGAGCATGGTGAAATCCTGCAGCAACAGGGCATCTTCAGGCTTGGCGAAATGCAGGTAACCGTAGTACCACAAAGCCCCCACCGTCACGATGATGCTGCCGACGCCGGTCAGGATCAGCGGGATGGCGTTGCGTTCTTCACTCATTGCTTGTTCTTCTCGTCAGGGTAATTGGGCACTTCGGCAAGCCGCCGCAGGCCGTTGAAATGACTCGGGTCGTCGAGGAAGCGCAGCATCACCTGGCGCCACACTGGGTCGGCGAACGTTTGTACATGGCCCCCTCGGGTCAGCTGCAATACCCGCGGCGGCGGCGCGTGCTGGTACAGGCGGATGCCGTTGTCCAGCGGCACCAGGTGGTCGTCGATGCTGTGGAAGAACAGCTTCGGCGGGCTGTCCAGGCGCTCGATCGAACGGATCGCGCTGTCGCCGTCCGGCACCAGCCACGACAGCGGCACCTGCAGCGGCCAGGTCATCCATGAAGTGCTCAAGGCAAACCGCCCGACCGCACGGTAGCTGGCTGGCACGCCATCGAACACCAGCGCGCTGAAGCGCTGGCGCTGCTCAGGGTGGGCCGCCAGGTAATGAATGGCCATGGCGCCGCCCAGGCTCTGCCCCAGCAGCACCACCGGCTTGCCCTTGACCTCGGGCGCCTTGTCCAGCCAGGCCATGGCCGTCGCGAGGTCTTCATAGACCTCGGGCAAACTCGGTTTGCCCTGGGACAGCCCATAGCCCCGGTAATCGACCATCAGTACCTGGTAGCCCTGCTCCGGCAGCCAGTAGCTCCCCCCCAGATGGCCGGCCAGGTTGCCGCCGTTGCCGTGCAGGTGCAGCACGGTGCCCTTGACCTCGACCCCGGCCTTGGCCGGTAGCCACCAGCCATGCAGGCGTACGCCATCCGAAGTGGTCAGGCTGACGTCACGGTAGTCGAGCTTGGCCCGCTCCGGGGTGAACGGTTGGCCGTGCTCGGGGTAGAACAGCAGGCTGCTGCAACCGCTCAGGCCCAGCAGGAGCACGCCAAGGGCCAGCAGGCGGCAGCGTTCAGAGAATGTTCGCGTAGTCGGCTTCAATGCGATCCAGGCTCAGGTGGTTGAGGAAGTTGGAGAAGCACATCCAGGCCGACAGTGCGTTGAGGTCACGGAACTGTTCGGGCAAGTACTTGGGCGGTTCGACCAGCCCCTCCTCGACCAGTTGGCGCAAGGTGCGCATGTCTTCCAGCGTGGTCTTGCCGCAGAACAGCAGCGGGATCTGCTCGAGCTTGCCCTTCTTCACGGCCAACTGAATGTAGTTGTAAACCATGATGAAGCCCTTGAGGTAGGACAAGTCCTTGGTGAATGGCAAGCCATTGGGCACCGAGCCGCGGAACACTCGGCTGGCGTTGCTGTAGCTCTGCGCCATTTCAAAGCCCTGGGCACGGAAAAACTCGAACACCTGGAGGAAGTCGGCGCCCTCCTCGACCATGTGGATGGCGCGTGTACGGTTGGTGAGCTTGCGCAGCCGGCTGGGGTAAGAGGCGAAGGCAATCACCTCCATGAGGATCGCCAGCCCCTCCTGGGTCACCGTCGATGAGGGTGGGCCCTTGGCCAGGAAGGTACAGATCGGCTGGTTGAGACCGTTCAGCGTGGTCCCCACATGCACCAGGCCTTCATGCACCTCCAGCGCACGTACGTCGCGGCTGTTGAACATGGCATCGGCACGTACCTTGATGTAGTCGGCACCGGCCGCCGCATCGGCGACGATACCGTCGGATTCGAACACGCGGATGGTTTCCTCGGCCTCGCCGAACACCTTGTTCAGGCGGCGCTGGAGGATGTCCACGGCCTCTTTGGCGGTGAGGTTCTTTGGCTCGTCCTTGAGGTCGCCGCGGCCATCGATGTTGTTCAGGTAGTCCGACAGCATCAGGCCCAGGTCGGCCAGGGTTGGGTCACCGGCGTGAAAGGCGTCGGACGCCGCGCCGTACAGCTCCTGCGAGATCAGCCCGAAGTCCTCGGTGCCGCGTGCCTCGAGCATGCGCACCACCATGCGGTATTCCTTGCACATGCGCCGCATGATCTGCCCGACCGGGTTGAACTGCCCGAGCCGGCGAGTGATGTCACGTTCGATGTTCTGGAATTCGGCCTTGACCGCGCTGGAGTCGAACGACAGCGGCCGCGACTGGTAATAGGCGCGGTCTACCGCGGGTGGCTCTTTGCCCTTGGCCTTGAGGAAGCCGTGGCGGATGTTGTCGTCCCATTTCACCGCATCGAGTACGCGGATGGGGGTCTGCGCCGCAACGATGCGGTCTGACAGCGCGCGTATGGTCTGCTGGTACTCGTCCACCGGGGACTCCTTATCTGCCTCGGCCTCGGTCCCTGTAGGAGCAGCCTTGTGCTGCGAAGAGGCCTTTATCGGCAACAAATATCTGTTGTCTTACCGGCCCTTTCGCAGCACAAAGGCTGCTCCTACCGGGATCGCATTGCAGTTTCAAACCCTGAAAAGCACGGCAGAGGTCATTACTTGCCGGAGCGCTGGAAGCGTGCCACCTCGACGAACAGGTCGGAGTTGGCCGGGTCGTCCAGGTAGGCCAGCACCCGCGCCGAGGGGCTGTCGATGAGCACGCCCTCGCCGTTGTCTTCCGGCACTTCGGTGTTGCGCCCGGTCAGCTCTTTATTTTTCACGGCCTGCTGCACCTGCTCGACATCCAGGTTGTACACCACCAGTTCCTTGCCATCGACGACTTCAAAACCGCCAATCAGGAAATTGCCACCCAGGCGCTTGGGCACGCCGGCCGAGAGGTACCAGCGGTTGCCGTGGCGCGAGACGGTGAAGACGTACTCTTCGGGGGCTTTGCCCTTGGCCGTGGCCACCGCCTTGTAGGCATCGCCGCCACTGCGGCTGATCGACAGCTTCAGCGGTTCGCCCCAGGCGTCCTTGCTGCTCCACTTGCCGAGCAGGGCCTTGGGCGCGGCCTGGTTGCTCGGCAAGGGCTCATGGAAGGTCACCAGACAACCGCCCAGCAGCAGGAATGACAGCGTCAACAGCACCACACGCCAGGCTTTCATCAGGTTCTCCTTGAAAATAAGGTCTCAGCTCAAGCCGATGCCAACACCAGGTGCAGGTAACGGGTAAGCATAGCGAGCATCTGCCCATCGGCTTGCGCGTTCGCATCCTTGAGCAGGCCCTGATATTCCATCTGCTCGATAATCGCCGTCAACATTTGGGCGTCTTGTTCCGGTTGCCGCGAGCCGACCACCTGCAGCAATTGCCGGGTGCCGTGCAGCAGAATCTGGTCGTGGGCGCACACCAGCTCGGCCAAACGCGGGCACAGCAGTGCCTCCTGACGGAAGGCCTGCTCGGCCATCAGAAAGTCGCGCCGGTTGAGCAACTGACGCGACACATAGTCAGCGGTCATGCTTGCCACTTCGTCGGCCAGCCGCGCCCGCGCCTGCGGGCTGCCATCGCCCTGGGCGAGCATCTGGCGCAGCACCACCTCGGTGTTGGCCCAGAGCTTGGCCATGTAGGCGGCGCTGCGCTCGACGTACTGGGCGAAGGTATCGGTGAGCAGGTCCTCGATGTCCTTGAAGTAATAGGTGGTGGCCGACAACGGCACACCCGCCTCGGCGGCCACGGCACGGTGGCGCACACCGCGCACACCATCGCGCACGACGATGCGCATGGCGGCGTCGAGGATCAGCTGGCGGCGCTGCTCGCTGCCTTGGCGGGCGGTCTTGCGGCCCTGGTACTGCACACTTTCGGCGACGGCGGTGGCGATGCCAGCGGCGCCTTGCTCAGCGATTGCGGGGGTCACGGGGGTACCTCATGAACAGGGGTTGTCAGTACCGGCCCTTTCGCGGGCAAGCCCGCTCCCACAGGGATCGTACCGCGCGCAATACCTGTGGGAGCGGGCTTGCCCGCGAAGGGGCCGGTGCAGACAACATAAGGCTTCAGGCAAGAAAAAGCCGCCCCTAGAGGCGGCTTTCTCAGATCACTCAGGCCTGCGGACGCATATGTGGGAACAGGATCACATCGCGAATCGACGGCGAGTTGGTCAGCAGCATCACCAGACGGTCGATGCCGATGCCTTCACCGGCGGTTGGCGGCATGCCGTATTCCAGGGCGCGGACGAAGTCGGCATCGTAGTGCATGGCTTCGTCGTCACCGGCATCCTTCTCGGCCACCTGGGCCAGGAAGCGCTCAGCCTGGTCTTCGGCATCGTTCAGCTCGGAGTAGGCGTTGGCGATTTCGCGGCCACCGATGAACAGCTCGAAGCGGTCGGTCACGGCCGGGTTGTCGTCGTTGCGACGGGCCAGCGGCGACACTTCGAACGGGTACTCGGTGATGAAGTGCGGCTGCTCCAGCTTGTGCTCGACCAGCTCTTCGAAAATCATCACTTGCAGCTTGCCCAGGCCTTCGTGGCCCAGCACCTTGGCACCGGCCTTTTTGGCGATGTCACGGGCACGGTCGACGTCTTGCAGGTCGGCAGCGGTCAGCTCAGGGTTGTACTTGAGGATCGAGTCGAACACCGAAAGGCGCACGAACGGCTCGCCGAAGTGGAACACCTTGTCGCCGTACGGCACGTCGGTGCTGCCCAGCACCAGCTGCGCCAACTCGCGGAACAGCTCTTCGGTGAGGTCCATGTTATCGGTGTAGTCAGCGTAGGCCTGGTAGAACTCGAGCATGGTGAACTCGGGGTTGTGCCGGGTCGAAACGCCTTCGTTACGGAAGTTGCGGTTGATCTCGAAAACTTTCTCGAAACCACCGACTACCAGACGCTTGAGGTACAGCTCCGGCGCAATGCGCAGGAACATGGCCATGTCCAAGGCGTTGTGGTGGGTTTCGAACGGCTTGGCCGCGGCGCCGCCCGGGATGGTCTGCAGCATCGGCGTCTCGACTTCGAGGAAGTCGCGCTCGATCAGGAATTTGCGGATGTGCGAAATCACCTGCGAGCGAACACGGAAGGTGTGGCGGGTTTCTTCGTTGACCATCAGGTCGACGTAACGCTGACGGTAGCGCTGCTCGGTGTCGGTCAGGCCATGGTGCTTGTCGGGCAGCGGGCGCAGCGACTTGGTCAGCAGGCGCACGTTGGTCATTTCGACGTACAGGTCACCTTTGCCGGAGCGGGCCAGGGTGCCCTCGGCGCTGATGATGTCGCCCAGGTCCCAAGTCTTGACGGCGGCCAGGGTTTCTTCCGGCAGGGTCTTGCGATTGACGTAGACCTGGATGCGGCCAGTCATGTCCTGGATGACCATGAACGAGCCACGGTTGAGCATGATGCGCCCGGCAACCTTGACCGGAATCGCTGCAGCTTCCAGTTCTTCCTTGGTCTTGTCGGCGTACTGTTTCTGCAGGTCGTTGCAGTAGCTGTCGCGACGGAAGTCATTGGGGAAGGCATTACCCTTGGCGCGCTCTGCGGCAAGTTTTTCCTTGCGCAGGGCGATCAGGGCGTTTTCTTCCTGTTGCAGGTCTTGCGGTGCGCTATTGAGGTCGCTCATGTCGTCATTCTTTCCATCAGGTATTCGTTGCCCTTTTCGGGCAGGGCACGCGATGCCGGCGAGTAGCCAGGCATCGCGGCAGTGGTGTGCGGCTTACAGCCCTTGCTTGAGGCTCGCTTCCAGGTACTGGTCGAGGTCGCCGTCCAGCACCTTCTGGCAGTCGCTGCGCTCAACGCCGGTCCGCAAGTCCTTGATGCGCGAGTCATCCAGTACGTAGGAGCGGATCTGGTGGCCCCAACCGATGTCCGACTTGCTGTCTTCCAGCGCCTGGGAAGCGGCGTTGCGCTTCTGCATCTCCAGCTCGTACAACTTGGCCCGCAGCATTTTCATGGCGGTGTCTTTGTTGGCGTGCTGGGAACGTTCGTTCTGGCAGGCCACCACGGTGTTGGTCGGCACGTGGGTAATACGCACCGCGGAGTCGGTGGTGTTTACGTGCTGACCACCAGCGCCCGAAGAGCGGTAGGTGTCGACGCGCAGGTCGGACGGGTTGATGTCGATTTCGACCTTGTCGTCGATCTCGGGCGACACGAACACCGCCGAGAACGAGGTGTGGCGACGGGCGCCGGAGTCGAACGGGCTTTTACGAACCAGGCGATGCACGCCGATTTCGGTGCGCAACCAGCCGAAGGCATATTCGCCCTTGATGTGCACGGTGGCGCCCTTGATGCCGGCGACTTCACCTTCGGAGAGCTCGATGATGGTGGCGTCGAAACCACGCTTGTCGGCCCAGCGCAGGTACATGCGCAGCAGGATGTTGGCCCAGTCCTGCGCTTCGGTACCGCCGGAGCCGGCCTGGATGTCCAGGTAGGCGTTGTTCATGTCCATCTCGCCGCTGAACATGCGACGGAACTCAAGCTGGGCCAGTTTTTCTTCCAGGCCTTCCAGCTCGGTCACGACGTCGCCGACGGCGCTTTCGTCCTCTTCCTCGACGGCCATGTCGAGCAGGTCCTTGCAGTCGGCCAGGCCGTTGGCCATCTTGTCCAACGTCTCGACGACCTGTACCAGCATGGCACGTTCGCGGCCCAGGGCCTGGGCATACTCAGGCTTGTTCCAGACGGCCGGGTCTTCCAGCTCGCGGTTGACTTCGATCAGGCGGTCATGCTTTTGATCGTAGTCAAAGATACCCCCGAATTGACTGGGAACGCTCGGTGAGGTCCTTGATGGTGTTCAGGATCGGTTGGATTTCCATGGGCGACGGCTCTCGTGCGAATTCGGTGAAAAGCCTGCGAGTATAACCGAGTCCAACGCATGGCGGCAGACCCGCCGGGCGGTACCCTGCACCCGGCACTACGAAGCACTACGCCGCAGCCGCAACCTCAAGCGATACCCACCTGGTTACGCCCCCCATTCTTGGCCAGGTACAGCCCCTTGTCCGCCGCCGAAATCAACTGCCGGCAATGCCCGCCCACCGCCGGTGTCTGGGTCGCCAGGCCAATGCTCACCGTCAACCGCGAATCCGCCGCTGGCGCCGTGTGCGGGATGCCCAATGCCAACACCGTCTGGCGCAGTTTTTCGGCAATCAGCCGCGCCCCGCCTGGCGACGTATTGGGCAACACCAGGGCAAACTCCTCGCCCCCATAACGCGCCGGCAGATCGGTCGGCCGCGAGCACGAGCCGCGGATCGCTTCAGCCACCTGGCGCAACGCCTCATCACCCGCCAAATGCCCGAAACTGTCGTTGTAGGCCTTGAAGTAGTCGACATCGATCATCAACAACGACAACTGCTGCTGCTCACGCATGGCCCGGCGCCATTCCAGCTCCAGGTATTCGTCGAAGTGCCGTCGGTTGGACAGCCCAGTCAGGCCATCGGAGTTCATCAACCGCTGCAGCATCAGGTTGGAATCGAGCAACTGCTGCTGGCTGACCCGCAGGGCGCGGTACGCCTCGTCACGCTGGAGCAACGTCAGGTAGGAACGCGAGTGGTAGCGAATGCGCGCCACCAGTTCGATGTTGTCCGGCAACTTGACCAGGTAGTCGTTGGCCCCCGCAGCAAACGCCGCGCTCTTCACCAGCGGGTCTTCCTTGGTCGACAGGACGATGATCGGGATATCCTGGGTAGCCGGGTTGTTGCGGTACTCACGCACCAGCGTCAGCCCATCCAGGCCCGGCATGATCAGGTCCTGCAGGATCACCGTCGGCTTGATGCGCATGGCCTGGGCCACGGCCTGGTGCGGGTCGGCGCAGAAATGGAAGTCGATGTTGTCTTCATGGGCCAGGCCACGACGCACCGCCTCGCCGATCATTGCCTGATCGTCGACCAACAGCACCATCGCCGAGTTCTCGTTGGTGGTCGCGAAACCTTCGATCGGTAGATCATTCATGCCTATTCACCTGATCACCGCCGACCAGGCGGCGTGATTCAATACATATCGTCATTTTGCAAAGAATTCCATCAATCGCCCGGCGATTCGCTCCAGCGGGCGGATTTCCACCGCCGCGTCAATCGCCGCGGCGGCCTTGGGCATGCCGTATACGGCACTGCTGGCCTGATCCTGGGCGATGGTCAGGAAGCCCTGCTGGCGCATCTGTTTGAGGCCCTGGGCACCGTCGCGGCCCATGCCGGTGAGCAGCACACCCACCGCATCGCCGCTCCAGTAGCGTGCCACGCTCTCGAAGAACACATCGATCGAAGGCCGGTAGATTTCGTTGACGGGTTCGGCAGTGTAGGCCAGCTGACCATTTTGCAGCAGGCGGATATGGTGGTTGGTGCCCGCCAGCAGGACTTGCCCCGGCTGCGGCGGTTCGCCCTCACGGGCCAGGCGCACCGGCAGGCCGGCAGCGCTGCTGAGCCATTCGGCCATGCCTGCGGCGAATACCTGGTCGACGTGCTGGACCAGCACGATGGCCGCCGGAAATGCCGGCGGCAAGCCCTTGAGCAGCACCTCGAGTGCGGCCGGGCCGCCGGCCGACGAACCGATTGCCACCAAGCCACGACGCTGGGATGCCTCGCGCAATGGCGTGGCAACCGGGCGCGCGGCCGGCGTGCGCTGCTGGCCTATCAGCCAGCCGATGTTGAGGATCTTGCGCAGCAGTGGCGCCGCCGCCTCACGGGCATCGCCCGCGCCCAGGGCCGGTGTATCGACCACATCCAGCGCGCCATGGCCCATGGCCTCGAACACCCGGTGCACGTTCTGCTTGCGGTCGACCGTGACGATGACGATGGCGCAGGGGGTTTCGGCCATGATCCGCCGCGTCGCCTCTACCCCATCCATCACCGGCATGATCAAGTCCATGAGGATCAGGTCTGGCTGCTGCTCGGCGCACCGCTGCACCGCCTCGGCGCCGTTGCCCGCCACCCAGATCACCTGGTGCGCGGGCTCGAAGGCCAGCGCCCGGCGCAGCGCCTCCACCGCCATGGGCATATCGTTGACGATGGCGATCTTCATCCCTGAGCACCTCCAATCAGCTCCACCACAGCATCCAGCAACGCATCGTCGTGGAAACTGGCCTTTGCCAAATAGTAGTCGGCGCCAGCGTCCAGACCACGCCGCCGGTCTTCCTCACGGTCCTTGTACGACACCACCATCACCGGCAGCGATTGCAGGCGCTGGTCCCGGCGCACCAGGGTGACCAGCTCGATGCCATCCATGCGCGGCATGTCGATGTCGGTGATCAGCAAGTCGAAGTCTTCGCCGCGCAGGGCATTCCAGCCGTCCATGCCATCCACCGCCACGGCCACTTCGTAACCGCGGTTACCCAAGAGCTTGCGCTGCAGTTCGCGCACGGTGAGCGAGTCGTCGACCACCAGGATGCGCTTGCGCGCCAGGCCGCGGGTGCCACTGTTGCCCCGCTCGATGCGCTCGAGGCTGCCGGTACTGAGCAGTTTTTCCACCGAGCGCAGCAGGTCTTCGACGTCGACGATCAGCACCACCGAGCCATCGTCGAGCAACGCCCCGGAGGAGATGTCCTGGACCTTGCCCAGGCGCGGATCAAGGGGCATCACCACCAGCACCCGCTCCCCGATCAAGCGCTCCACGGCTACCCCGTAGAGTTGCTCGCGCTCTCGAATCACCACCACCCGCAGGCTGCTTTCATCGGCCTGCCCTGCTGGGCGATTGAGCAACTGGCTGGCCGCCACCAGGCCGATGTGCCGCCCTTCATGCCAAAAATGCTGACGCCCTTCGATCTGCACGATCTGCTCGGCAGTCACCTCCAGCGTGCGTTCGATGTGTGCGAGCGGGAAGGCATACGCTTCGCCGCCCACTTCCACCACCAGGCTGCGCACCACCGACAACGTCAGCGGCACCTGCAGGTGGAAGCGGCAGCCCTGTCCGGCCAGCTGGGTCAATTCGATCGACCCGCGCAGCTCGCGGATCATGTGTTGCACGGCGTCCAGGCCAACCCCGCGCCCTGACACCTCGGTCACCTTGTCGCGCAGGCTGAAGCCGGGCAGGAACAGGAACGTGATCAGCTCGGCCTCGCTCATCCGTGCCACGGTGTCGGCCGGCGACATGGCGCGCTCGACGATAGCGCTGCGCAGGCGCTCCAGGTCGATGCCGGCGCCATCGTCGATCAGCTCGAGGCTGAGCATGCCGGCCTGGTGCGAGGCACGCAGGCGAATCACGCCCTCCTGCGCCTTGCCTGCCAGCAGGCGCCGCTCTGGCAGTTCGATGCCATGGTCGACCGCATTACGCAGCAGGTGGGTCAGCGGCGCTTCTAGCTTTTCCAGCACATCACGGTCGACCTGGGTCTTTTCGCCTTCGATGACCAAGCGCACCGGCTTGCCCAGAGACCGGCCAAGGTCACGGACCATGCGGCTCTGCCCGGCCAGAACGTCGGCAAAGGGCCGCATCCGGCAGGCCAGCGCCGTGTCATAGAGCAATTGCGCACGCTGGCTGGCCTGCCAGCCGAACTCGTCGAGGTCGGCGGCCTGCTGCTGCAGAATCTGCTGGGTCTCGACCAACAAGCGCTGGGTCTGGGCCAGGGCTTCGAGCACCTCGCTGCTCTGGCCACTGTCCTCCAGTTGCATGCGCAAACCATCGAGTGCCTGCATCCCTTGGCCATGCATGCGCTTGAGGCGCTGCAGGGTGGCCAGGTAAGGCTTGAGCCGCTGGGTCTCGACCAGCGACTTGCTGGACAGGTCGAGCAAGCTGTTGAGGCGGTCGGCCGTGACCCGCAGCACCCGCTCAGCGCCTTCGCCGGCGCGTTTACCGGCCTTGCGCCGCGGCGCGGGTTCAAGCTCGACGTCCACGTCCATGGGCTCGGGGGCCATCGCCAAGGGCTCGACAGGCAGGGTTGGCACGGGCGCTGTCGGCGACGGCATGGCCATCGCCATTGGCACCGACGCCGGTGCCGCGCCCGGGTCCAGCAAGCTGGCCATCTGCGCGAGGAACACTGGCAGCGTCGCTTGTGCGCCCGCGTCGCCCGGCGTGGCGATGCGCATCAACAGGTCGGTCCCCTGCAGCAGCGCATCGATATGCTCGGCGCTCAGCCGCAAGCGGCCTTCCTGCGCCGCCACCAGGCAGTCTTCCATCACGTGGGCCACGCTCACGCCAGCATCGACCCCGACAATACGTGCGGCCCCCTTCAGGGAGTGGGCCGCGCGCATGCAGGCCTCCAGCTGGTCGGCCTGGGTGGGGTTGCGTTCCAGCGCCATCAGGCCGGCGCTGAGTACCTGGGTCTGCGCCTCGGCTTCCAGGCTGAACAGCTCGAGCAACGATGCGTCGCGCATTTGCTCTGGGGTCATGACAGGCTCCGCTGCACCGCAGACAGTAAGTGTTGATCGTCCAGCACCCGCACACTGCGGCCGCGCCACTGCAGCACCGCCGCGGTGAAGTGGGTAGCGTCCTGGCCACTGCCCAGCAGCGTTGGGTCAAGCCGGTGAATGCCGTCGATTTCCTCGACCGCCATCACCACCGGCCCGCCTTCGGCAGCCAGGATCAGCATGCGCGGCATCTCGCGGCCGCTGCGTTGCTGCCCAGCAGCCGGCTGCACACCCAGCAAGTCCGCCAGCGACAGGCACGGCACCAAGGCACCGCGCACGTTGGCGACGCCCTGCAGCATTCGGGAACGCTGGTGCGGCAGCGAATGCACCGCCTGCAAGGGGGCGATTTCAGCCAGGCAGGCGGTCGCCAAGGCCAGCCATTCTTCGCCGAGCCTGAACAGCAGCATGGAGCGGCCAACCGATTCCTCGGCCGCTGGCGCAACTGCGGCGTGGTCATCCTGCAGCAGGGCATAACGGTCGAGCAGGCGCGTGGCGGCAGCGGCATACACGTCACAGTTGCGGCAATGAATATGCCGCTCCAGCAGCGGGCACTGTTTGTCACCGTGCACGCCGATGCGGTTCCAGCAGTCGTCGATGCGCTCGTCGTC
Source organism: Pseudomonas sp. LAIL14HWK12:I7 (assembly GCF_000483465.1). NCBI lineage: Bacteria > Pseudomonadati > Pseudomonadota > Gammaproteobacteria > Pseudomonadales > Pseudomonadaceae > Pseudomonas > Pseudomonas sp. LAIL14HWK12:I7. The sequence continues at coordinate 319,033 of NZ_KI519605.1, read as the reverse complement.
CTGCGCAAGCAGTTGCATCGCGGATTCACCCCTCATCGTTCAGGCTCCCGTCCCGCCCGTGCAGCACGCGCCTGCAAACGCTGGGCGCCTGCCAGGTCGCCCTGGGCCGCGAGCAAGGCCGCCAGGTGCACCAAGGCTTCGGGGTGCTGCGGCTCCAGGTACAGGGCCTTGCGATAGTGGGTAAGCGCCTGGCCAGCGTCGCCTTCGGTATCACTGAGCAAGCCCAGCCAGTAGTAAACCTGCGCAGTCGGCGCGAACTGGCTCAAGTAGCGCTGGCAGGCGGCACGCGCCTGCGCACTGGCGCCCGCGTTGGCATGCCGGGCAATGCTGGCCAGCAGTTCGGCTTCGTTCTCGCCTTTGCGTTCTGCCGGCAGTGGCGCCTTGGCAGTGAACGGAAGCGCTCGCAACGGCCGCGCCAATGACGGCGTCGGCGGCGGGTACACGGGCAGGGGCAAAGGCGGCAGCGCGCGCTTGGCTGGCGGCGCGGGTAGTGCGCGGGCCGGTGCCACGGCACCCTCCTGACGCACGTAGGCGAACGATTGAGCGATACCCAGCGGGCGCATGCCCAGCCGCGCCAGCAAGCTGCCTTCGGCAGGCCCGATAAACAGCACACCCTGCGGATGAGTCAGGCGCTTGAGCACCTCGAACACGCGCTGCTGGGTGGCTACGTCGAAATAAATCAACAGATTGCGACAGAACACGAAGTCGTACAGGCCATCGCGGCTGGCCAGGGCCGGGTCCAGCACATTACCCACTTGCAGGCTGACTTGCTGGCGCACGCGATCATGCAGGCGATGGCCGTCACCGAGCGCATCGAAAAAGCGCTCGCGAAACCCCAGGTCGCTGCCGCGAAACGCATTGCGTCCGTAAACCGCCTGCTCACCCTTGGCCACCGAAAGGGGGCTGATGTCGATGCCATCGATCACGAACGTGCCAGGGCTCATGCCACCCTCGAGCAGCGCCATGGCCAGTGAATAAGGCTCTTCGCCGGTCGAGCACGGCAGGCTGAGCAGCCGCACCGGGCGGGCGCCTGCCAGTTCTGCCAGGCGCTTGTGGGCCAGCCCCACCAGGGCCGTGAAAGATTCCGGGTAACGGAAAAACCAGGTCTCGGGGACGATCACCGCCTCGATCAGGGCCTGTTGCTCGTCCGCCGACTGCTGCAGGCGCAGCCAGTAGTCGTCCAGGTCCACGGCGTTCACGGCACTGCAGCGCTGGCGCAAGGCACGCTCGACCATCGGCGCGCCCACCGACTCCACGTCCAGGCCGATGCGCTCGTGCAAATAGCGGAAGAAACGCTGTTCAATCATGTCGGCATTCCTGGCGCAGGGGCCCCGCGTTCATCGGCGAACAACAGCTCGCGCACGGCATCAGTCAGCAGGTCATCGACGGCGATGCGCTGCACCAGGCCCTGGGCATCCTGGCGCACAGGCCCGAGGTACGGTGCGTCGCCATTGTCCAGGCCATACGGCTGGAATTCTTCGGGGCGGCAACGCAAGGTCTCGGTGGCCTGTTCAAGGATCAGCCCAAGCTGCAAGTCGCCCCGGTAACGCACCAGCACCAAGCGAGTGCTGGTGCGTTGCGCCGCCGCCTGGCCAAAGCTCAGTGCCGACAGGTCGACCACCGGCACCAGTGCGCCGCGGTGCGCAAGGATGCCCGCGACCCACGACGGCGCTTGGGCAATCGGCTTGAGCGGCCGACGCGGCAGCACCTCGATCACCTCGTGCACATCCAGGGCAAAACGCTGGTCAGCGATGCGAAACTGCAGGTACAACGCGCCCTTGGCGTCGCTTGCCTGCGCTGCGCGGGGTTGCAAGTCGTTCATGGTCGTCAGACTTTGAAGCGCGACACGCCGCCACGCAGGCCTGCTGCCACCTGGCTGAGCTCGTCAATGGCAAAACTGGCCTGGCGCAGCGACTCGACCGTCTGGGTACTGGCATCGCTCAGCTGGGCCAACGCCTGGTTGATCTGCTCGGCGCCGGTGGCCTGGGCCTGCATGCCCTCGTTGACCATCAGCACACGCGGCGCCAGGGCCTGCACCTGATGGATGATCTGGCTGAGCTGCTCGCCCACTTGCTGCACCTCGAACATGCCGCGGCGCACTTCTTCAGAGAACTTGTCCATGCCCATGACCCCGGCCGACACCGCCGACTGGATTTCGCGCACCATCTGCTCGATGTCGTAGGTGGCCACCGCCGTCTGGTCAGCCAGGCGGCGTACCTCGGTCGCCACCACAGCAAAGCCACGGCCATACTCGCCGGCTTTTTCCGCTTCGATGGCGGCATTGAGCGACAACAGGTTGGTCTGGTCGGCCACCTTGACGATGGTCACCACCATCTGGGTGATGTTGCTGGCCTTTTCGTTGAGGATGCCGAGCTTGGCATTGACCAGGTCGGCGGCGCCCATCACCTGGTGCATGGTTTCTTCCATGCGGGCCAAGCCTTGTTGGCCGGAGCCGGCCAGGCTGGAGGCCTGATCGGCGGCAGAGGTGACCTCGGTCATGGTGCGTACCAAGTCACGCGAGGTGGCGGCGATTTCCCGCGAGGTGGCGCCGATTTCGGTGGTGGTCGCGGCGGTCTCGGTGGCAGTGGCCTGCTGCTGCTTGGACGTGGCGGCGATCTCGGTCACCGAGGTGGTCACCTGCACCGATGACCGCTGGGCCTGGGATACCAGGTTGGCCAGCGCTTCGGCCATTTCGTTGAAGCCGCTTTCAATGGCGCCGAACTCGTCCTTGCGGTCCAGGCTCAAGCGCATGCTCAGGTCACCCGAACGCAGCCTGTCGAGGGCGTGGACGATGCGCTGCATGGGGGCGCTGATGGCGCGCATCAGCAGCAAGCCGCAGATCCCAGCGGCAACGATTGCCAGCAGCAGCGAAACCATCATGCTGCCCTTGGCCGTGCTCACGGCGCTGACGATATCTTGAGTGGCAGCGTCGGCCGAGGCTCGGTTGTTCTCGATGACTTCGTTCAGGTGCTTGCGACCATCAACCCATGTGGGGGTGAGCACCTCGATGATAAGCCGTTCGGCTTCGGCATAGTTGTGCTGGCGATAGGTGTCCAGCACCTGGCCGACGATCTTGAGGTAGTTCTGTTCCAGCTGCACGAAGCTGTCGAAGCGGGCCTGGTCGTCGCTGTCCTTGATGGTGGTCTGGTAGCTGGCCATGTGTTGCTTGAGGCGGTCCTCGAAGCTCTTGAACAGTTCCAGGTCCGCCGAGGTGATTTCGCGGTGGTTGGACAGGCCTACCAGTTGCTGGCTGGTGACGTAGCTGTCGACCCAGGCACTGCGGATCATCGAGCTGTAGTAGACCCCGGGGATGCTGTCGGTCCCCACTGCCTCCTCGGCACTTTCGATCGCCACCAGCCGCGAGTAGGCGGCTACGATCATCAGCAGCATGATGGCGATGATCACGGCGAAACTTGCCAGGATCCGTTGGCGCAAGGTCCAGTTTTTCACATTCAGCCCTCAGGAATTCACAACGAGCGGGAAAAATCGCCGAAGTATAGCCCAGGCGTCCTACGCTTTTGCGGCTGAAATGCGGGGTATTCAGGCATCCTTGCCTGATGGACAAGCCAAGTCGCCTGCTATTGGCCTGCGGCGAGGCGCACCTGGCTCTCCAGTTCCTGGCGCAATGCCGGGTCCAGGCGCAGCTGACGGGCCAGCTCGTCCAGGTAGGCGCGCTCCATGAAGTTTTCCTGATCGACCATCATCACACTGGCCAGGTACATCTCGGCGGCCATTTCCGGTGTTTGTGCAGCACGCGCCACTTCGGTCGGGTCCAGCGGTTTATTCAGCTCATCGTGCAGCCAGTGTTGCAGTTCGCGGTCCGTATCCAGGCGGGTGAACTCGCCTTCAATCAAGGCGCGCTCGCGCTCATCGATATGGCCATCGGACTTGGCCGCTGCCACCAGTGCGCGTAGCACCGCCTGGCTGTGCTGCTCGGCCTGGGCCGGTGGCAGGCGGTCGAGGGTTTGCGGCTCGGGCGCCTGCCCTGCCCCCGGCTGGCGCGCCTGCCAGTTGCCGTAGGCCTTGTAGGCCAGCACCCCGAGCGCAGCCAGGCCACCGTAGGTCAGGGCTTTGCCGCCATATTTGCGGGCCTTCTTGCTCCCCAGCAACAGGCCCAGCGCCCCTGCCCCCAACGCGCCGCCACCCACGCCGGAGAGCAGGCCGCCAAGGCCACCGGCGCTGGTGCCAGGCTTGCCTGAGCCGCCTTTACCGGCCTGTTTTTCGAGCAGTTGCTGGCCGGACTTGAGCAGTTGGTCGAGCAGTCCGCGGGTGTTCATTCAGGTACCTCCAGACGTCGCAAAAGAATGGCCAGATTAAGCCTTGCCCACGCGATCGCCACGGGGGGATTTGCTTCCGGATGTTGCATTGGCCAGCAAAAAGCCAACTAGACTCGATATCGCCAATACCTCGCGCAATCGCACTACGCTTATAACAATCGCTCCACTGCTTGCTTGATGACTGCCCCGACCCAGATCTCCAAGAAGAGGGAACACCATGTCAGCGCACAAGACCGCATTGCTCGGCGCCATGACGGGCGCGTTGCTCGCCAGCGCCAGCCTGCAGGCCGCCGAACCGCTCAAAGCCCTGGGAGCCGGCGAAGGGCGCCTGGATATCGTCGCCTGGCCCGGCTACATCGAGCGCGGTGAAAGCGACAAGGCCTACGATTGGGTCACCGGCTTTGAAAAGGAAACCGGCTGCAAGGTCAGCGTCAAGACCGCGGCCACCTCGGACGAAATGGTCAGCCTGATGACCAAGGGTGGCTACGACCTGGTCACCGCCTCGGGCGACGCGTCGCTGCGGCTGATCGCCGGCAAGCGGGTACAGCCGATCAACACCGCGCTGATCCCCAACTGGAAGAACATCGACCCGCGCCTGCAAAACGGCGGCTGGTACGTGGTCGACAAGCAAGCCTACGGCACCCCGTACCAATGGGGGCCGAACGTGCTGCTGTACAGCACCACGGTATTCAAGCAGCCGCCGACCAGCTGGGGCGTGGTCTTCGAGCCGCAAAACCTGCCCGACGGCAAGCCGAACAAAGGCCGCGTGCAAGCCTACGACGGGCCGATCTACATCGCCGATGCGGCGCTGTACCTGAAGTCGGCCAAGCCAGAACTGGGCATCCAGGACCCCTACGAACTGAACGAGACCCAGTACAAGGCCGTGCTCGAACTGTTGCGCCAGCAGCAGCCGCTGATTCACCGCTACTGGCATGACGCCACGGTGCAGATGAGCGATGTGAAGAACGAAGGCGTGGCCGCGTCCAGCTCCTGGGGCTACATGGTCAACGGCCTGAAAGCCGAGAACCAGCCGGTGGCCTCGACCATTCCGAAAGAAGGCGCCACGGGCTGGGCTGACACCACCATGCTGCACAGCGAGGCCAAGCACCCCAACTGTGCCTACAAATGGATGGACTGGTCGCTGCAACCGAAGGTGCAAGGTGATGTGGCGGCCTGGTTCGGCTCGTTGCCCGCGGTGCCTGCGGCCTGCACCGGCAGCGAACTGCTGGGCGCCGAAGGGTGCAAGACCAATGGCTTCGATAACTTCGACAAGATCGCCTTCTGGAAGACCCCGCAGGCCCAGGGTGGCAAGTTCGTGCCGTACAGCCGGTGGACGCAGGATTATATTGCGATCATGGGTGGACGCTAAGGTCGAATGAGCCTGCACCGGCCCCTTCGCGGGACGAGCCCGCTCCCACAAGGGCAGCGTCGCTATGGCCCCTGTGGGAGCGGGCTTGCCCCGCGAAAGGGCCGGTGCAGGCACTACAAGCACAGCTGAGTACCGCCCATGCCCCTAGCCGTCCAGTTCACCCACGTTTCACGCACCTTCGGCGAGGTCAAGGCCGTCGACCAGGTCAGCATCGACATCGAAGATGGCGAGTTCTTTTCCATGCTCGGCCCTTCCGGCTCGGGCAAGACCACCTGCCTGCGCCTGATCGCAGGCTTCGAACAACCCAACACTGGCTCGATCCGCATCCATGGCGTCGAAGCTGCAGGTGTGCCGCCCTACCAACGCGACGTCAACACCGTGTTCCAGGACTACGCACTGTTCCCGCACATGAACGTGCGCGACAACATCGCCTACGGCCTAAAGGTTAAAGGCGTGGCCAAGGCCGAGCGCCACGCCCGCGCTGAAGAGGCCTTGGCGATGGTGGCGCTGGCCGGTTACGGTGCGCGCAAACCCGCGCAGCTGTCCGGCGGCCAGCGCCAGCGCGTCGCCCTCGCCCGTGCCCTGGTCAACCGCCCACGGGTGCTGTTGCTCGACGAACCGCTGGGGGCACTGGACCTGAAGCTGCGCGAGCAGATGCAGGGCGAACTGAAAAAACTCCAGCGCCAGCTGGGGATCACCTTCATCTTCGTCACCCACGACCAGACCGAAGCGCTGTCAATGTCCGACCGGGTCGCGGTGTTCAACCGCGGGCGCATCGAACAGGTCGACACCCCGCGCAACCTGTACATGAAGCCGGCCACTACCTTCGTCGCCGAGTTCGTCGGCACCTCGAACGTGGTGCGCGGCGCGTTGGCCGAGCAGCTCAATGGCAGCCCCGCGCCGTTTTCCATCCGCCCCGAGCATATCCGCCTGGGCGAACAGGCCGCTGCCAGCCATGAAGTGCAAGTCAGTGGCCTGTTGCACGACGTGCAGTATCAAGGCAGCGCGACCCGCTTCGAGTTGCAGTTGGACAGCGGCCAGCTGCTGACAGTAAGCCAGGCCAACGACCGCTGGCAAGCACAGCCGCCAACCTGGCAGGCCGGCCAGCGGGTACTGGCGCGCTGGCCCCGTGAAGCGATGACGGCGCTGCAGGAAACCGTGCTCGACGAGGGCCGCTGAGATGAACGCCCCGCGCGTCAACCCAAGCCCGCTGCGCAGGTTCTCAAACCTGTTGTACCGGCGCCCCAACCTCTACCTGATGCTGCTGTTGATCCCACCACTGACCTGGTTCGGGGCCATCTACCTGGGCTCGTTGCTGAACCTGCTGTGGCAGGGGTTCTATACCTTCGACGACTTCACCATGGCGGTGACCCCGGACCTGACCCTGGGCAATTTCGCGGCGCTGTTCAACCCGTCGAACTTCGACATCATCCTGCGCACCTTGGGCATGGCAGTGGCAGTCTCGCTGGCCAGCGCGTTGCTGGCCTTCCCGATCGCCTACTACATGGCGCGCTACACCAGCGGCAAGACCAAGGCATTTTTCTACATCGCGGTGATGATGCCGATGTGGGCCAGCTACATCGTCAAGACTTACGCCTGGACCTTGCTGCTGGCCAAAGGCGGCGTGGCCCAGTGGTTCGTCCAGGTGCTGCACCTGGATGGCCTGCTGCAGGCGGTGCTGACAGTGCCTGGCGTTGGCGGCAGCACCCTGTCGACCTCGCACCTGGGGCGCTTCATGGTGTTCGTGTACATCTGGTTGCCGTTCATGATCCTGCCGATTCAGGCCTCGCTGGAGCGCCTGCCGCCGTCCTTGCTGCAAGCTTCGGCGGACCTGGGGGCCAGGCCCAGGCAAACCTTCTGGCAGGTGATTTTGCCGCTGTCGATCCCGGGCATTGCCGCGGGGTCGATCTTCACCTTCTCCCTGACCCTGGGCGACTTCATCGTGCCGCAGCTGATCGGCCCGCCCGGTTACTTCATCGGCAGCATGGTCTATGCCCAACAAGGGGCGATCGGCAACATGCCAATGGCCGCTGCGTTTACCTTGGTGCCTATCGTGCTGATCGCGGTCTACTTGTCCATCGTCAAGCGCCTGGGGGCATTCGATGCACTCTGAAAACGCATCAACCGGCTTGCGCCTGGCGGCCTGGGGCGGGTTGCTGTTCCTGCACTTCCCGATCCTGATCATCGTCCTCTACGCCTTCAACACCGAAGACGCGGCCTTCAGCTTCCCGCCCCAGGGCTTTACCCTGAAGTGGTTCAGCGTGGCCTTCGCTCGCCCGGATGTGCTCGAAGCCATCAAGCTGTCGCTGCAGGTTGCCTGCCTGGCCACACTGATTGCCCTGGTGCTCGGCACCCTGGCCTCGGCGGCGCTGTACCGGCGCAGCTTTTTTGGCAAGGAGGGCATCTCGCTGATGCTGATTTTGCCGATTGCCCTGCCCGGCATCATCACCGGTATCGCCCTGCTCTCCGCGTTCAAGAGCCTGGGCATCGAACCTGGCCTGTTCACCATCGTGGTCGGCCACGCGACCTTCTGCGTGGTGATCGTCTACAACAACGTCATCGCCCGCCTGCGGCGGACCTCGCAAAGCCTGATCGAAGCCTCGATGGACCTGGGCGCGGATGGCTGGCAGACCTTCCGCTACATCATCCTGCCCAACCTCGGCTCGGCACTGCTGGCAGGTGGCATGCTGGCCTTCGCTTTGTCGTTCGACGAAATCATCGTGACCACCTTTACCGCAGGGCACGAACGCACGCTGCCGATCTGGTTGCTCAACCAGCTCAGCCGCCCGCGCGACGTGCCCGTGACCAATGTGGTCGCCATGCTGGTGATGCTGGTGACCATGCTGCCGATCCTCGGCGCCTATTACCTGACCCGCGGCGGCGAAAGCGTCGCGGGCAGTGGCAAATGACCCTGGAGGAGTCTTCCATGCAAACGCAGATGCTGATCAACGGTCACCTGGTCGCCGGCGAGGGGCCGGCCTGGACCGTGCTCAACCCCGCCTCGGGCAGCGCCCTGGCGCAAATCAACGAAGCCAGCGAAGCGCAGGTCGACAGCGCCGTGCGTGCCGCCGACCAGGCCTTCGAGGGCTGGTCACAAGCCAGCCCCAAGGACCGCTCCCTGGCATTGCTGGCGCTGGCCGATACCATCGAGCAGCATGGCGAGGAACTGGCCCGGCTCGAATCACAGAACTGCGGCAAGCCCTTCAGTGCTGCGCTGAATGACGAAATCCCGGCGATTGCCGACGTGTTCCGCTTTTTCGCCGGGGCGGCGCGCTGCCTGGGCGGCTCGGCTGCCGGCGAATACTTGCCAGGGCACACCTCAATGATCCGCCGCGACCCACTGGGCGTGGTCGCCTCGATCGCGCCGTGGAACTACCCGCTGATGATGCTGGCCTGGAAAGTCGCGCCGGCCCTGGCAGCCGGCAACACCGTAGTGATCAAACCGTCCGAACTGACGCCGCTCACCGCACTGCGCCTGGGCGAACTGGCGCAGGGCCTGCTGCCGCCTGGCGTGCTCAACATCCTCTTCGGCCGTGGCCAAACCGTCGGCACGCCGCTGGTCACCCACCCGAACGTGCGCATGGTGTCGCTGACCGGTTCGATCCCCACCGGCGCGCACATCATCAGCGCCACCGCCGACAGTGTGAAGCGCATGCACATGGAGCTGGGCGGCAAGGCGCCGGTGCTGGTGTTCGACGATGCCGACATCGACGCCGCCATCGAGGGTATCCGCACGTTCGGCTTCTACAACGCCGGCCAAGACTGCACCGCGGCTTGCCGCCTGTATGTGCAGGACGGCATCTACGAGCCATTCGTGCAACGCCTGGGCGAAGCGGTAGCCAGCCTCAAGCCCGGCCTGCAGGACGCCGAGGACACCGAACTGGGGCCGCTGATCAGTGCCCAGCACCGCGACAAGGTCGCAGGCCTCGTGGAGCGGGCTATCGCCCAACCGCACATTCGCATGGTGACAGGTGGCAAGGCGATTGAGGGCGACGGCTTCTTCTTCGAGCCAACCGTACTGGCCGATGCTCTGCAGGATGACGAGATCGTGCGCAACGAAGTATTTGGCCCGGTGGTCTCGGTAACCCGCTTCACCGACGAGGCGCAGGCACTGGCATGGGCCAACGATTCCAACTACGGCCTGGCGTCATCGGTGTGGACCCGCGACACCGGCCGCGCCCATCGCCTGGCGGCGCGCTTGCAGTACGGCTGCACCTGGGTGAACACCCACTTCATGCTGGTCAGCGAAATGCCCCATGGCGGGCAGAAGCATTCGGGGTATGGGAAGGATATGTCGGTGTATGGGCTGGAGGATTACACCTGTGTGCGGCATGTGATGATCAAGCATTGAGTTGGGGCTTGTCAGTAGATTTGTAGCGCCTTCGAGATCGAGCGCCGCCCGCGCGGCGCTTCGCAGCACAAGGCTGCTCCTACATTTGTTTCGGGCCAATTATCCCTGAGCCATGGGCGCGCGGCTCCTTGGCGCCCGCCTTGATATCGAGACGTACAAACAAGGTGGTCGCGCGCGCAGGCACAGGCGTGACTGGCCCGAAACAAATGTAGGAGCAGCCTTGTGCTGCGAAGCGCCGCGCGGGCGGCGCTCGATGTAAGCACCCCCTCACACCCTAAGCCAGACACCCGCAAACCACTCAGTCTAATCCCGCAAATCCGACTCATGAATCGGGTTAGCCCGGCTGGTAGCCCGTTGATACTGCGCCGGCCAGGTGGCCTTGTTGCCGCCCAGGTCATCGTCGGCATGCAGCGGCCAGTAAGGGTCGCGCAGCAGTTCGCGGGCCAGGAAGATGACGTCGGCCTGGCCGGTGCGCAGGATGTGCTCGGCCTGGGCCGGTTCGGTGATCATGCCCACGGTGCCGGTGGCGATTTCCGACTCTTTGCGCACGCGCTCGGCGAAGCGGGTCTGGTAACCGGGGCCGGTCGGGATCTCGGCGTTGACCGACGTGCCGCCGGATGAAACATCGATTAGGTCGACGCCCAACACTCTCAGGCGACGGGCCAGTTCGACGGTTTCATCCGGGTTCCAACCGTCCTCGACCCAATCGGTTGCCGATACCCGCACCAACAGCGGCAACTCGGCAGGCCAGACATTGCGTACCGCCTCGACCACCTGCAGGGTCAGGCGGATACGGTTTTCGAAACTACTGCCATAGTCATCGAGGCGCTGGTTGCTCAGGGGCGAGAGGAACTGGTGCAACAGGTAGCCATGGGCGGCATGGATTTCGACCACCTTGAATCCGGCATTCAAGGCGCGTTCGGTCGAGGCGACGAAGGCCGCGATCACGCCCTGGATCTCGTCCGGGGTCAGCTCGTGTGGTGGTGTGTGTTGCGGGTCGAAAGCGATCTTCGACGGGCCCACCGGTTGCCAGCCGCCCTCTTCCAGTTTGACGCTGCCTTGCTTGCCCAACCATGGGCGGTAAGTACTTGCCTTGCGCCCGGCGTGGGCCAGCTGGATGCCCGGCACAGCACCCTGGGCGGTAATGAAGCGGGTAATGCGTTGCAGCGGCGCGATCTGGACGTCGTCCCACAGGCCAAGGTCTTCGGCGGTAATGCGGCCATCGGCGGTAACCGCCACGGCTTCAGTGATCACCAGCCCAGCGCCACCGACGGCGCGGCTACCTAAATGGACAAGATGCCAGTCGTTGGCCAAGCCATCGACAGCGGAATACTGGCACATCGGCGAGACCGCGATGCGGTTGGGCAATGTCAGCTGACGCAGGGTGTAAGGCTCGAGCAGCAGGCTCATGAGGGCACCTCCCAAGGACTCCAATGGTGATCCGGCCCGGACACTCAATTGCACGTCCCTGGCCCAGGTCCGGTCATAACTTCAGACTAGACCAGAATGGGTGGGGGGGAGGTTCCCTGGGGGTTGGCTTGAGGGTGATGGTACCTGTGAAATCGAGCGCCGCCCGCGCGGCGCTTCGCAGCACAAGGCTGCTCCTACATTTGTTTCCGGCCAGTGAGGCCTGTGATAGTTGCGCGCGACCGCCTTGTTGGTCCTACTCAATATTGAGGTGGGCGGTGAGTGGCCGCGCGCCCATGCCTCAGGAATCATTGGCCCGAAACAGGTGTAGGAGCAGCCTTGTGCTGCGAAGCGCCGCGCGGGCGGCGCTCGATATCCGCCGCACCACAACACCCAAGCCAATCACCTTGAAACCGTCAGCGCGGCTCCATATGGGCAATCATCAACTGCACGCTCTCATTACCGCGAAACTCGTTCACATCCAGCTTGTACGCCAGCTCCACCCAACGCACGGTAGGGTTCGGCCACACCTCGCGGTCGACGCCGAAGGCAATGCCATCAAGCCTCACCGACCCACATTCGCTCTTGAGCACCACTTTCAAGTGCCGCTCGCCGACCACTCGCTGCTCGACCAGCTGGAACACACCATGGAACAACGGCTCTGGGAAGTGCTGCCCCCATGGCCCGGCGTGGCGCAGGGCCTTGGCCAGGTCGAGGTGAAACTCTTCCACGGCCAGGCTGCCATCCGACAGAAGCCGGCCGGTGAGGTCTTCTTCGCGCAGCTGGCGCCGCACTTCCTGGTCAAACGCCTCGGCGAATGCCGGGAAGTTGCCTTCAGGCAACGACAACCCGGCGGCCATGGCGTGCCCGCCGAATTTGCTGATCAGCTGCGGATGGCGCGCCGCCACCGCATCCAGCGCATCGCGGATGTGAAAACCCGGCACCGAACGTGCCGAGCCCTTGAGCATGCCGTCGCCGGCATCGGCAAAGGCAATAGTTGGCCGGTGATAACGTTCCTTCAAGCGTGAGGCAAGAATCCCGATCACGCCCTGGTGCCAGTCAGCGTCGAACAGGCACAAACCGTACGGCATCGATTCGACGGGCAGGTCCTTGAGCTGGGCCAGCGCCTCGCGCTGCATGCCCTGCTCGATAGACTTGCGGTCCTGGTTGAGGTCGTCCAGCTGCTGGGCCATTTCCTGGGCCAGGGCGGCGTCTTCGCACAGCAGGCATTCGATGCCCAGGCTCATGTCGTCCAAGCGCCCAGCCGCGTTCAAGCGCGGGCCCAGAATGAAGCCCAGGTCGGTGGAGGTGATGCGCCGGTGATCACGGCGGGCCACCTCAAGAATCGCCTTGAGCCCCGGCCGAGCGCGGCCAGCACGAATGCGTTCAAGGCCCTGGTGCACCAGGATGCGGTTGTTGGCGTCCAGCGGCACCACGTCGGCGACACTGCCCAGCGCCACCAGGTCGAGCAGCTCGCCGATGTTCGGCTGTGCTTGCGTGTCGTAGCGCCCAAGGCTGCGCAGGCGTGCGCGCAAGGCCATGAGCACATAGAAGATCACCCCGACACCTGCCAACGACTTGCTTGGGAAGCCACAGCCCGGCTGGTTCGGGTTGATGATCGCATCGGCGTCGGGCAATTGTTCACCCGGCAAGTGGTGGTCGGTGACCAGCACCTTGAGCCCCGCCGCCTTGGCTGCCGCCACGCCATCGACACTGGAGATGCCGTTGTCGACGGTGATCAGCAACTGCGGCTGGCGCTGCAGTGCGACGTCGACGATCTCCGGCGTCAGGCCATAGCCGAATTCGAAGCGGTTGGGCACCAGGTAATCGACGTGCGCCGCGCCCAGCAAACGCAGGCCCAGCACGCCAACGGTGCTGGCAGTGGCACCGTCGGCGTCGAAGTCGCCAACGATGAGAATGCGCTGGCGCTGGTCGAGGGCTTCGACCAGCAGGTCTACCCCCGCCTCGATGCCCTTGAGTTGCTGGTACGGCAACAGCCGCGCCAGGCTTTTGTCCAGTTCGGCCTCGGTCTGCACGCCGCGGGCGGCATACAGACGGGTCAGCAAGGGTGGCAGGTTACCCAGCAAGGGCAAGGTCGACGGCAGGGGGCGAGGTTCGATACGCATGGGGTCTTCGGCAATCAGGAAAGGGTCAGGTCAGCCACGCTCACCGAGCAGCCACTCCAGCTGCACTTCGTGCTGGCCACGGTCATCGGTGACGAACACCGTGCCTTCGCTGATCATCACGTCCCACTTGATGCTGCGCGGCATGTCGGTGGCCAGGGTTTCCAGCACCTCCTGCGGCACTGCAGCGATGTTCAGGTTCTTCAGGCCCTTGACCGCAGGCACCACCTTGGTCTCCCACACGCGCAGGCTACCGTAGGCCAGCAGGCTGGTGCGCTCGGTGCGACGGGAGCACCAGGTCAGGCGGTCGGCATCCGGTTGGCCGACTTCGATCCAGTGCAGGACGCGATCGTCCAGGCTCTTTTCCCACAACGCCGGTTCGTCGACATCCGACAGACCACGACCAAACGACAATTGCTCGTTGTACCAGAGTGCGTAGGCCAACAGACGAACGGCCATACGCTCTTCGGTTTCCGAAGGGTGACGGGCAATGGTCTGCTTGACGCTTTGGTAGACGTTGCGATCGAGGTCAGTCAGATTCAGTTCGAATTTGTAGGTAGTGGACGGCTGGGCCATGGTCGACGGGCTTCTTGCGCAAAGAAAAGTCACACAGTCTAACCGATCCTGCCCCTCGTTGCGCCGCGGCAGTATCTGCCGCTTCAGAGCTATGATAAAACCACGGCTCTGCCCAGTTGCCACGGATGCCCCATGTCTACGCCCAGCAAACCCCTCGCCGGCCTGAAAGTCATCGAACTCGGGACCCTGATCGCTGGCCCGTTCGCGTCGCGCATCTGTGCCGAGTTCGGTGCCGAGGTGATCAAGGTCGAATCCCCCGATGGCGGCGACCCGCTGCGCAAATGGCGCAAGATGTACGAAGGCACGTCGCTGTGGTGGTTCGTGCAGGCACGCAACAAACAGTCACTGACCCTCAACCTCAAGCACCCGGACGGCCGCGAGATCCTCAAGCGCTTGCTGGCCGAGGCCGATATCCTGATCGAGAACTTCCGCCCCGGCGTGCTGGAAAAGCTCGGCCTGGGCTGGGATGTGCTGCACGCGCTCAACCCGCGCTTGGTCATGGTACGCCTGTCGGGTTTCGGCCAGACCGGGCCGATGAAAGACCAGCCAGGTTTTGGCGCAGTGGGCGAGTCCATGGGCGGCCTGCGCTACATCACCGGCTTCGACGACCGCCCGCCCGTGCGCACCGGTATCTCCATCGGTGATTCGATTGCCGCGCTGTGGGGGGTGATTGGGGCCTTGATGGCGTTGCGGCACCGCGAGGTCAACGGCGGCCAGGGCCAAGTGGTGGACGTGGCGCTGTACGAGGCGATCTTTGCCATGATGGAAAGCATGGTCCCGGAATTCGACGTCTTCGGTTTCATCCGCGAACGCACCGGCAATATCATGCCCGGCATCACGCCCTCCTCCATCCACACCAGTGCCGATGGCAAGCATGTGCAGATCGGCGCCAATGGCGATGCGATCTTCAAACGTTTCATGCAGGCCATAGGCCGCGCCGACCTGGCCGATGACCCGTCACTGGCCACCAACGATGGCCGCGACCTGCGCCGTGACGAGCTCTATGGGGTGATCGACCGCTGGGCCAACAGCCAGCCGCTGGAGCAGCTCATGTTGGTGCTCACCACCGCCGAAGTACCTGCAAGCCGCATCTATTCTGCCGAGGACATGTTCAACGACCCGCAATACCTGGCGCGGGAAATGTTCCTGCAGGCGCGCCTGCCAGACGGCAAACCCTTCAAGATGCCAGGCATCGTACCGAAGCTTTCGGAAACCCCCGGCTCCACCGAGTGGGTCGGCCCTGCGCTGGGCGAACACACCGAAGTACTGCTCACCGCCCTGGGCTACGACGCGGCCGCCATCGCCGGCCTGCGCGAAGCAGGCGCGGTCTGACGCCTGCCGCCGCCGATGCGAGCTGCCCACTGGTTACGCACCCTGCTTTTGCTGTGCGCGCTGCTGCCTGCACTGGCCGTGCCGCACGCGGCGGCCAAGGAGCGCTTGTTGTGGCTGGTTCGCGACCTGCCGCCCTTCACCATTTTTGAAGGGACAGAGAAAGGCCAAGGGGTGGTTGACCGCCTGCTGCCACTGCTGATCGAGCAGATGCCTGAATACGATCACAGTATCGTCCGGGTAAACCGTGCCCGCGGTATCCAGATGCTTCAGGACCCGAACACTTTTACCTGCGACCCAACCTTGCTGTGGACGCCGGAGCGTGCCGAGTACGTGCACTTTTCCATACCGTCGCTGGGGGTGTTGAGCGGGGGGCTGGTGGTGCGCAAGGCAGGTGAGGCACTGCTGGCGCCGTTTCTCACCGACAACGAGGTCGACCTGCCCGGGCTGATGAGCCACACCCCGTTGAAGCTCGGCATCGTCGCCGAACGCAGCTATGGCACGCAGATCGACGAGATCCTGCGCCAATTGCCAGACTCGGCACTCAGCCGCCACTACGGCAACGATGCCACCGCCAACCAGTTGCAGATGCAACAACTGGGGCGCCTGCACATGGTGATGGGGTATTGGCCAGAAGTGCGTTACCTGATCCAGCAGCAAGGCGGGTCACTGGGTGACTACCAGTTTCATCCGGTTCGGGGCGTGAACCGCTATCAGTTTCTGCATGTGGGTTGCTCAGACTCGGCACTGGGTCGCGAGGCCGTTGCGCATATCGACCAGCTATTGCCCACGCTACGCCAAGAGACCTTGCCAGGGCTCTATGCCCGGTGGCTGGACCCTGAGTTGCAGGCAACCTACCTGGAACAGAGCAAGCAGTTTTTCAAACAACCCTAGTACTGCAGACAAAAGAAACCCCGGAACGCTGGGGAGGACGCCCGGGGCTAATTGAAAGTCCCTTGGGACTTCCCGTGACAGCCTGCCAGCACCGGAGCAATGCGCTGGCTAGCTGCCCTTACTGTGTCTGATAAGCAATTCAGGCAAAGGTTCCCGGCATTTGCTGTCGCTGTTGCAAGGCAGCAATCACACAGGGCTGCAAGCGGCCTTCGGCAATCTGCAGGTCACGGTGCAAACCATCCACCAGGTCAATGAGCAGGCGCTGTTCCTGCAACTGGCGCAGGCTCACCGTGCGTTGCAGGGTGATGCCTT
Organism: Pseudomonas sp. LAIL14HWK12:I7; assembly: GCF_000483465.1. Classification (NCBI taxonomy): domain Bacteria; kingdom Pseudomonadati; phylum Pseudomonadota; class Gammaproteobacteria; order Pseudomonadales; family Pseudomonadaceae; genus Pseudomonas; species Pseudomonas sp. LAIL14HWK12:I7. The sequence goes on along the minus strand of NZ_KI519605.1, from coordinate 302,395 downwards.
CAAGGCTGTCAAAGACGGTCAATTGGCGGTTGCCACTGGCATCGGCAACGCCCAGGTGCGTCTGGTAGGGGGTCAGGGCTTCGTTCAGCAGTCTGCAGATTCTTTCCATCCGGATCACTCGCTGCGTGGTGGGCTATGGAGAAACTGACCAACAAGCGCAGCACAAAGTTCGAAACGCCGCGGCTGTTTCAGTGAGCATGCGGGGCGCAGGTGACAGTTTGAATACGCCCGCCCAGGCGCTGAAGTGCGCGTTGCAGATGGGCCATGGACAGTGGCCACGGCAGCTCGGCGACGACCCACAGCCCCCGTCGCTTCGCCTCCAAGGCCAGGTTCTGCTGTTCGGGTGTGGCTTGGCCGACGAATAACAAGGCGCGCAAGGCGTGGCTACCTGCAAGTTTTTTCAACAGCGCAAGCCCTGCCCTTTTGGGCATGGCGTGATCGAGGATCAGCAAGTCAGGGCAACGCTTAGCGCTCAGGCACGCGTGCAGGTCGGCGGCTTCTTCAGTGATGCGCACATTGAAGATGCCTTGGGCATTGAATGCCTGATGCAGGAGGATTTGATGGGAAGGGCGTGCCTGGTGAATCAGCACATAAGGCCTGGACATGAGCCACTCCTGGAGAAAGGACTGGCAAATCTAGGCAACATCCCAAGAGGGTTAAATAGGAAATATCCGAAATATCAGATGGAAAACCAGACAATCAAGGGCCGCTAAGCAGCCCTTGATATCACCGCAATTAAAGCGGCTTACCGCGGTTACCATGCTGGCTGACAAAGCCCTGAACGGCCTTCAGGTCATTGGCCAGCACCGTGCAACGCTCTTCGCGGCTGAACAGGTCGGCCAGGTGTGCAGGCAATTCCAGCGCCTTGCCAACACCTGCCTTCTCCACGGCTTCCGGGAACTTGACCGGATGCGCGGTACCCAGCACCACCATCGGCGTGTCCAGGCTGCGACGGCACTCGCGGGCGGCCTTGACGCCGATCGCGGTATGCGGGTCGAGCACTTCGCCGGTGCTGGCAAACACTTCGGCGATGGTCTCGCAGGTCTGCTCGTCACTGACGGCCAGCGAGTCGAACAGTTTGCGCGCTTCGGTCCAGCGGTCTTCGTCAACGCTGAAACCGCCACCCTGCTTGAAGTTGTCCATCAACGCGGCAATGGCTGCACCGTTACGGCCGTGCAGGTCGAACAGCAGGCGCTCGAAGTTGGACGACACCATGATGTCCATCGACGGCGACAGGGTCGCGTGCAGGGTGTCCTTGACGTACTGGTTGCCGCTCATGAAGCGGTGCAGGATGTCGTTACGGTTGGTGGCGACCACCAGCTGGCTGATCGGCAGGCCCATGTTGCGTGCCAGGTAACCGGCGAAGATGTCGCCGAAGTTGCCGGTGGGCACCGAGAACGCCACCGAGCGGGCTGGGCCGCCCAACTGCAGGGCTGCGTGGAAGTAGTAGACGATCTGGGCCATGATCCGCGCCCAGTTGATCGAGTTGACGGCCACCAGGCGGGTGCCCTTGAGGAACGACTGGTCGGCGAAGCTGGCCTTGACCATCTCCTGGCAGTCGTCGAAGTTGCCTTCGATGGCGATGTTGTGGATGTTGTCGCCGAAGATGGTGGTCATCTGCCGACGCTGTACTTCCGACACGCGCTGGTGCGGGTGCAGGATGAAGATGTCGACGTTGTCGCAGCGGCGGCAACCTTCGATGGCCGCGGAGCCGGTGTCACCGCTGGTGGCACCGACGATCACCACACGCTCGCCACGCTTGACCAGCACGTGGTCGAGCAGGCGGCCGAGCAGTTGCAGGGCAAAGTCCTTGAAGGCCAGGGTCGGGCCGTGGAACAGCTCCATCACCCACTCGTTGCTGTTCAACTGGCGCAGCGGCGCCACGGCGGCATGGGCGAACGCGCCGTAGGTTTCCTCGAGGATCTTCTTGAAGTCGGCGTCGGCGATGCTACCGGCGACGAACGGGCGCATCACGCGGAAGGCCAGTTCGTGATACGGCAGGCCAGCCCAGGAAGCGATCTCTTCCTGGGTGAAGCGCGGCAGGTTTTCAGGGACGTACAGGCCGCCGTCGCTGGCCAGGCCAGCCAGCAGGACATCTTCGAAATTCAGGGCCGGTGCCTGGCCACGGGTGCTGATATAGCGCATGGTGCAAACCTTCGATACTGAGGCCGGGGCCGCGTGCGCGGCCCAACGGCATGATTCGTTAATTGAGCTGTTCGACGCGGATGCGCACGACCTTGCCGACCACATCCTGCAGGGCTTCCAGGGCGACAATGGCGTCGTTGATGCCCTGCTCGACCACGCGATGGGTCAGCAGGATCATCGGCACCAGGCCGTCCTGTTCCTCGGCTTCCTTCTGCATGATCGACTCGATGTTGATGCCACGCTCCGAGAGAATGCTGGCCACCTGGGCCAGCACGCCGGGGTGATCCTTGGCCTGGATGCGCAGGTAGTAGGCGCTTTCACAGGCTTCTATCGGCAGAATCGGGTGCGCCGACAGCGAGTCTGGCTGGAAGGCCAGGTGCGGCACGCGGTTTTCCGGGTCGGAGGTCATTGCGCGAACCACGTCGACCAGGTCGGCAACGACCGACGAAGCGGTCGGCTCCATACCGGCACCTGCGCCGTAGTACAGGGTCGAACCGGCGGCGTCGCCGTTGACCATGACCGCGTTCATCACGCCGTTGACGTTGGCGATCAGGCGATCGCTCGGGATCAATGTCGGGTGCACGCGCAGCTCGATGCCTTCAGCCGTGCGACGGGCCACGCCCAGGTGCTTGATACGGTAGCCCAGGGCCTCGGCGTAGTTCACGTCAGCGGTGGTCAGCTGGGTGATGCCTTCGGTGTAGGCCTTGTCGAACTGCAGCGGGATGCCAAAGGCGATGGACGCCAGGATGGTCAGCTTGTGGGCCGCATCGATGCCCTCGACGTCGAAGGTCGGGTCGGCTTCGGCATAACCCAGGGCCTGGGCTTCGGCCAGCACGTCCGGGAAGGCACGGCCTTTTTCGCGCATTTCGGTGAGGATGAAGTTACCGGTGCCGTTGATGATGCCGGCCAGCCAGTTGATACGGTTGGCCGACAGGCCTTCACGGATCGCCTTGATCACCGGGATGCCACCGGCAACCGCCGCTTCGAAGGCGACGATGACGCCCTTCTCGCGGGCCTTGGCAAAGATTTCGTTGCCATGCACGGCGATCAGCGCCTTGTTCGCGGTGACCACGTGTTTGCCGTTTTCGATGGCCTTGAGCACCAGGTCGCGGGCGATGGTGTAACCACCGATCAGCTCGACGACGATGTCGATTTCCGGGTTGGTCGCAACGTCGAACACATCAGCGGTAATGGGGGTACCGGTAGTCTGGCAGTTCGGGTTCTGCGAGCGCATGGCAATCTGTGCCACTTCAATACCGCGCCCGGCACGGCGGGCAATCTCCTCGGCGTTGCGCTGAAGTACATTGAAGGTTCCGCCACCGACGGTCCCCAACCCACAGATGCCTACTTTGACCGGTTTCACTGTGAACTCCCCATTGAACGGCCGGCACCTGCGCCGACCGTGAAACATGCCGTCACCCCATGACGACGGCGTACTGTATTGATTACTTGGCTGCTTGCTGCTGGCCGGCCAGGGCCAACTTGGCCACTTGCGGTGCCGGCTGGTAGCCCGGGATTACCTGGCCGCTTTCAAGGACGATCGCCGGCGTGCCGTTGACGCCGATCGACTGGCCCAGCTGGAACTGCTTGCTGACCGGGTTGGCGCACTTGGCGGCCTTGATTTCCTTACCCTCGACCATCTTGTCCAGCGCCGCACGGCGGTCGCTGGAGCACCAGACTGCCTGCAACTGCTGATCACCTGGCGAACCGAGGCCCTGGCGCGGGAAGGCGACATAGCGCACTTCGATACCGCGGCGGTTGAGCTCCGGCACTTCGGCGTGCAGCTTGTGGCAGTACGGGCAGGTGGTGTCGGTGAACACGGTGATGTGCGACTTGGTCTCGCCCTTGGCAGGATAAACCACCATCTCGGCGGCTGGAATGCCGTTGATGAGCTTGGCAACGCCTTGGCGCTCGGTCTTCTCGGTCAGGTTGACCGGCTTGCCGTCCTGGATCTGGTACAGGTAGCCCTGCATGACGAACTGGCCGTCAGCACTGGCGTACAGCACGCGGCCGCCCTGCAGCTTGACTTCATACAGGCCATTAAGCGGGCTGCTGGCGACGCTTTCAACCGGCACTTCCAGTTCGAGGTTCTGCAACGACTTGCGAATGGCCTGCTCGGCACCGGCATTGCTGTCGGTTGCCGCGGCAACGGCAAAGGTACTGGCCAGCGCCAACGCGGCGGCGGCGAAAATTTGGGTCACGCGCATGGGAACTCCTGAAGGCGGACAGGGGCCGGAGGGCGTCGCCTGCGGAAAAAACGCGGCGACCGTGCGGCCCTTGGTGCAAACCGCCCAAGCCTACCACAACACGCTAGCCGTGAAGGGGTCTGCGAGTACCGGTCGGCGGAACATGAAAATCATTCATCCACGCGGGTGATGCTGGGCGTGCAGTTGCTGCAGACGGGCTTTGGCCACGTGGGTGTAGATCTGCGTGGTCGACAGGTCGCTGTGGCCCAGCAGCATTTGTACCACGCGCAGGTCGGCGCCGTGGTTGAGCAGGTGGGTCGCGAAGGCATGGCGCAGGGTATGCGGCGACAGTGATTTGTCGATCCCGGCGACCTGTGCCTGGTGCTTGATACGGTGCCAGAAGGTCTGGCGGGTCATCTGCTCGCCGCGCAGGCTGGGGAACAGCACATCGCTCGGGCGCCCGTTCAGCAGCTCGGGGCGGCCATTGCGCAGGTAGCGTTCCAGCCATACCACCGCCTCTTCCCCCATCGGCACCAGGCGCTCCTTGCTGCCCTTGCCCATCACCCGCAACACGCCCTGGCGCAGGTTGACCTGATCGAGCGTCAGGCTGACCAGTTCGGTCACGCGCAGGCCACAGGCATAAAGGACTTCGAGCATGGCGCGGTCGCGCTGGCCGATGGCTTCGCCGAGGTCCGGCGCCTGCAGCAACGCCTCGACGTCGGCTTCTGACAAGGATTTGGGCAACGGCCGGCCCAGCTGCGGCATCTCGACCTGCAAGGTGGGGTCGACAGCGATCAGCTTTTCCCGCAGCAAGTAACGAAAGAAGCCACGCAAGCCAGACAGAAAGCGTGCTGTGGATCGTGGCTTGTAGGCTTGGTCGAGGCGCCAGGCCAGGTGATCGAGGATCAGCTCACGCCCCGCGTCGGGCAAGGCCACGCTCCGCTCCTGCAGCCAGCCATTGAACAGCGCCAGGTCGCTGCGGTACGAAACCCGGGTGTTGTCGGACAGGCCTTTTTCCAGCCACAGGGCATCGAGAAACTGGTCAATCAGGGGGTGGTCGAGGGCGGGCATGAAAACTCGGTGGCAAACGACGAAATGACGCTTAGTCTTTCATAACAACGCCGGCATAGGGAGCCCGCATGAACGAACAGCAGATCCTGCTCAGCGTCGCGGGCATCGGCGGCGCCGCCCTGGCCTGCCAGTGGCTGGCGTGGCGCCTGAAATTGCCGGCAATCCTCTTCCTGCTGCTGGCCGGCATCACCGCCGGCCCGCTGCTCGGCTGGCTCGCCCCCCAGGCGCTGTTCGGCCCACTGCTGATGCCCTTGGTGTCGCTGGCCGTGGCACTGATCCTGTTCGAGGGCAGCCTGACGTTGCACTTGTCGCAGTGGCGCGACATCGGCAGCGTGGTCCACCGCCTGGTCACAATCGGCGCCCTGTCGACCTGGCTGGTGATCGCCCTGGCGACTCACTGGCTGCTGGGGTTCGACTGGCCGCTGGCGATCCTGTTCGGCACCTTGACCCTGGTCACCGGGCCGACGGTGATCGTGCCCATGCTGCGCGTGGTGCGGCCGAAGGCGGCGATCGCCAACATCCTGCGCTGGGAAGGCATCGTCATCGACCCGATTGGCGCCCTGCTCGCCGTGGTGGTGTACAGCTTCATCATCGCCAGTGCCGATGGCAATGGCCTGAGCCAGAGCCTGGCCACCTTTGCCGGGGTGATCTTCTGTGGCAGCGCACTGGGCGCGGCCGGCGGCTGGTTACTGGGGCAGGTCATGCGTGAGCAGTGGCTGCCAGAGTACCTGCACAACCTGGCTGCACTGGCGGCAGTGCTGGGCATCTTCATCGCCGCCAACCAGATCGTTCACGAATCTGGGCTGCTGGCCGTGACGTTGATGGGCATGTGGCTGGCCAACATGCGCGGGGTGGATGTGCGGCAGATCCTGCACTTCAAGGAGAACCTCAGCGTGCTGCTGATCTCCGGTCTGTTCATTCTGCTGGCCGCACGCCTCGACCTGCATGCCTTGCTCGGCCTGGGCCCAGCGGTGCTGGCGCTGTTGCTGGTGATCCAACTGCTGGCGCGGCCGCTGAACGTCTTTTTGTCCACCCTCGGCTCGGGGCTGAACTGGCGCGAACGGGCCTTGCTGGCCTGGATCGCACCGCGCGGTATCGTGGCCGCGGCAGTCTCGGCGATCTTCGCCATCCGCCTGCACGAAGCCGGCCATGAGGATGCACTGCTGCTGGTGCCGCTGACCTTTGCCGTGATCATCGGCACCGTAGTGCTGCAAAGCGCCACGGCCAGGCCCTTGGCGCGCCTGCTCAAGGTGGCCGAGCCTGCCCCCAGCGGCTTCCTCATCGTCGGCGCCAACGGGCCCGCGCGCACCCTCGGCAAAGCCCTGCAGCAACTGGGCTGCCGGGTATTGCTGACTGACTCGAGCTGGGAAAACATCCGCGCCGCGCGCATGGACGGGCTGCCAACCTACTTTGGCAACCCGGCCTCGCAGCATGCCGATGCACACCTGGACCTGGTCGGCCTCGGCCATCTGCTGGGGCTGTCCCCTGCAGGTGAGATCAACGCCTTGGCCTGCGCACGTTTTCGCCACGATTTCGGCCATGGCCGCCTGTTCGTGCTGGCCAGCGGCCTGGAAAAACAGCGCAGCGACAAGCACCGCGCCAGTGAGGAACACCGCGGCCATTTGCTCGGCTCAAGCCCGATGACCTACCAACAACTGGCCAATCGCTTGCACCACGGCGCCGAGCTGTACAGCACCACCCTGACCGAGGGTTTCGACTGGGACAACTATCAGGCACTGCATGGCGAGCGTGCGCACCTGTTGTTCGCCCGTGACAGCCACGGCTGGGTGCATGTGTCGAGCCCTGACAACCCGCTCACCCCGCAACCTGGCTGGACCCTGGTGGCGCTGGTAGAACCGGCGCCAGTCGCGGGCACGGCCACCACACCAGGGTGAACCTCAGGCTGCTGGCAGCACCGGCACCGGGCGCTTGTCTTCGTCGATGGCGACAAAGCTGAACACGCCATGGATTGCCCGCTCACGGCCATCCAGGTACATGTTCTCGACGAACACATCCACCTGCACCTGCAGGCTGGTGTTGCCCACTTTGATCACCGTGCCCACCAGCTCGACGATCGAGCCCGCCGGGATCGGGTGCTTGAAGTCGATACGGTCGGTCGACACCGTTACCAGCGGCAAACGGCAAAAGCGCGTGGCCGCGATGAACGACACTTCATCCATCCAGGCCAGCGCAGTGCCGCCGAACAGGGTGTTGTGGTGGTTGGTGGTGTTGGGGAACACCGCCTTGGTCACGCGGGTCACCGACAATTCGGTGCGGCGCTGGATTTCCTGGTCTCGGGTTGTCATGTCGGGTCACATCGCTTGGGGTTCAAAACGCAAAAAAGCAGCCCGAAGGCTGCTTTTTTTCTCGCAAGGCGGCCTGGGCCACCGGTCAAACTGCACTCAGGACAGTTTTTCCTTGATGCGAGCGGCTTTGCCGGACAGGTCGCGCAGGTAGTACAGCTTGGCTTTACGCACGTCACCACGACGTTTCACGGCCAGGCTGTCGATCTGCGGGCTGTAGGTCTGGAAGGTACGCTCTACGCCAACGCCGCTGGAGATTTTGCGCACGGTGAAGGCGCTGTTCAGACCGCGGTTACGCTTGGCGATAACGACGCCTTCGAACGCCTGCAGACGGGAACGCTCACCTTCCTTCACTTTAACCTGGACGATAATGGTGTCGCCCGGTGCGAAGGTTGGGATTTCCTTGCTCATCTGCTCGGCTTCGAGCTGCTGGATGATCTTGTTGGTCATGCTGTGCTCCTAAGATGGATACGTGATCCACCATCGATACGTTTAACTATCGTCCCGCTCGCGGAGGTATTCCTCGAGCAGCTTCTTCTCTTCTCCAGAAAGCGAGCGACTTTCCAGAAGATCGGCGCGTCGTTCGAAGGTCCTACCAAGGGACTGCTTCATCCTCCAACGCCGGATATGTGCATGGTTGCCACTTAGCAACACGTCGGGAACACGCTGATCCGCATACACCTCAGGTCGGGTGTAGTGCGGGCAATCGAGCAGACCGTCGGTGAAAGAGTCTTCCTCCGCCGAGTCCACATGCCCTAAAGCTCCGGGCAGCAGCCGCGTAACCGCATCGATCAGTACCATGGCCGGCAGCTCGCCACCGGAAAGCACATAGTCGCCAATCGACCACTCCTCATCGACATGAGCCTCAATAAAGCGCTCGTCGATGCCTTCATAACGACCGGCGATCAGGATCAACGATTCCTGTTCGGCCAGGCCTTTGACCGCTTGCTGAGTCAGCTTGCGGCCTTGCGGCGAAAGGTAGATCACCTTTGCCGATGCTCCGGTCGCTTGCCTGGCGCTAACCAGGGCGTCTTCCAGAGGCTTGATTTTCATCACCATGCCCGGACCACCGCCAAACGGCCGATCATCCACGGTATGGTGGCGATCTGTGGTGTAGTCCCGCGGGTTCCAGCACGTTACCTGAAGCAACCCCTGTTTTACCGCGCGGCTGGTAATACCGTACTCCGTGATGGCCGAGAACATCTCGGGGAACAACGTGATGACGTCTACGCGAAGGTTACCCATCGTTTAGAAGTCCGCGTCCCATTCAACCCGCATCACGCCTGCTTCGAGGTCGATTGCCAGCACGCATTGCTCCGTATAGGGCAACAAACGCTCGCGATCATCCAGGCTGCCTGCGCACGGCTTGACCACCATTACATCGTTCGCACCGGTCTCCAACAGGTGATCGACCTTGCCGAACAGGTGTTCGTCCTGGTTGATGACCTTCAAGCCCTGCAACTGGTACCAGTAGTACTCGTCGACGGGCAGGTTGGGCAAAAGGCTCCGCGGTATGCAGATCTCGTAACCACTCAGAAGACGGGCTTCATCGCGATCATCGAGGCCTTTCAGTTTCACGACCAGGCCCTTTTGGGAGCCACGACCGCTGACCAGCTCTACCTGTTTTACCTTGCCTTCGTGCTTGAGCGTCCAGCGTGGATAATCCAACAGGTTTTCAATCGGATCGGTAAAGGAATACACCTTCACCTCGCCGCGAACGCCGTGAACCGAAAAAATCTTGCCAACGACGATGAGGTCGTCAGCCTTTTCTGGCGTCGCGTTCATATATCTTAGGCAGCGGCCTTGGCAGCTTCCTTCAGCAGCTGAGCAACACGCTCAGACGGCTGCGCGCCCTGGCTCAGCCAGTAGGTGACGCGTTCCTGGTTGACCGACAGCTTGACTTCGGCGCCCGATGCGATCGGGTTGAAGAAGCCAACGCGCTCAACGAAACGGCCGTCACGGGCGTTACGCGAGTTGGTCACGGTCAGGTGGTAGAAAGGGCGCTTTTTCGAGCCGCCACGGGCCAGACGAATGGTTACCATGTGAACATCGTTCCTATAGTCGGTGCTGCAGTTGGTACTGCAGTCGGTGCTGCAAATCTGAAAGCCAAATAGGCACATGCGTGCCCAAAAGGCCGCATATTCTCGGGGAATACACGGACATTTGCAAATGACTTTTTCGGCAAGGCCTCGCCATGCCGTCCAGATTCGCCGGTTAAGCCACGCTTTTCGCGGCCATTGCCCCGCCACGGCGGGGGTTCTGAGCGCTCGTCCGGTAAAAGACAAGCGCCCGGAATAGGGGTTACAGCTTCGGCATGCCGCCGCCTGGCATCATGCCGCCAAGGCCGCGCATCATCTTGGCCATGCCGCCCTTGGCAGAGAATTTCTTCATCATCTTCTGCATCTGCTTGTGCTGCTTGATCAGCCGGCCGACGTCCTGCACCTGGGTGCCGGAGCCAATGGCGATGCGGCGCTTGCGCGAGCCGCTGAGCAGGTCAGGATCGCGGCGCTCGGCCGGGGTCATGGAGTTGATGATCGCCTCCATCTGCTTGAACTGCTTCTCGGCCGCGCCCTGGGCATTGCCCATCTGCGACAGGTTGACCCCGCCGATGCTCGGCAGCTTGTCCATCAAGCCGCCCAGGCCGCCCATGTTCTTCATTTGCTGCAGCTGGTCGCGGAAGTCTTCAAGGTCGAAGCCCTTGCCCTTCTTCAGCTTCTTGGCCAGCTTGTCGGCCTTGGCCTTGTCGATGGTCTGCTCGGCCTGCTCGATCAGGCTGAGCACGTCGCCCATGCCGAGGATGCGCGAGGCGACGCGGTCCGGGTGGAACGGCTCAAGGGCCTCGGTCTTCTCACCCATACCGATGAACTTGATCGGCTTGCCGGTGATGGCACGTACCGACAACGCGGCACCGCCACGGGCGTCACCGTCGACCTTGGTCAGCACCACGCCGGTCAGTGGCAGGGCTTCACCAAAGGCCTTGGCGGTGTTGGCGGCGTCCTGGCCGGTCATGGCGTCGACCACGAACAGGGTCTCGACCGGCTTGACCGCGGCATGCAGCGCCTTGATCTCGTCCATCATGTCGGCGTCGATGTGCAGACGGCCGGCGGTGTCGACGATGACCACGTCGATGAATTTGAGCTTGGCTTCGCGAATCGCCGCTTCAGCGATGGCGACCGGCTTCTGGCTGATATCTGACGGGAAGAAGGTTACGCCGATGTCGTTGGCCAGGGTTTCCAGCTGCTTGATCGCGGCCGGGCGGTAGACGTCGGCCGAGACCACCATCACGCTCTTCTTCTTGCGCTCCTTGAGGAAGCGCGCGAGCTTGCCGGCGGTGGTGGTCTTACCTGCACCCTGCAAGCCAGCCATCAGCACCACGGCAGGTGGCGCAGCGTTCAGCGCGAGGTCTTCGTTGGCCGCGCCCATCAGGCTTTCGAGCTCGGCCTGGACGATCTTCACGAAGGCCTGGCCTGGGGTCAGGCTGCGCGACACCTCGGTACCGACCGCACGTTCCTTGACGCTGTTGACGAAATCCTTGACCACCGGCAAGGCAACGTCGGCCTCGAGCAACGCCATGCGCACTTCGCGCAGCGTGTCCTTGATATTGTCTTCAGTCAGCTTGGCCTTGCCGGTGACATGGCGCAGCGTCTGTGACAGGCGGTCGGTCAGGTTTTCGAACATGGTGATCCTTTCAGGCCCAGTAAAAGCCGAGGTTTGTCAGGCGCCCAGGGGGGAAATGCACACACCCGGGGCACAGCAAGGCGGCGATTATAGCGAAGTGCGGCGGCGGCGCACACCTTGCCTTCCCAGCGGCAAGCTACGAACGTCAAGCGGCAAGAAAATGCAGCCACCTCGCGGATCCGCCTTTGCTTGTACCTTGCGGCTTCCAGCTTGCAGCTCTCTATGCCAAACTCCGTCTCTTTAAGGCTCGCCAACCAGGACTTATGTTCTCCTCACCCAGCCTCATCCCCAACCTGATCGCCGCCGGCCTTTATATAGCTGCGACCCTCTACCAGGGCACGCACCTGGCCCAGGGCCGCAAAGCTGACAAACGGCTGCTGGGCCTGCTCGGCGCCCTGGCTGTCATTGCCCAGGGCGGCGCCCTGTTCTTCCAGCTGATCACCCCGCTGGGCCTGAGCCTGGATTTTTTCAGCGCCGCCAGCCTGATCGCCGTTGCGGTCATTACCCTGACCTTGCTGGCGTGCCTGCGCATCCCGGTAGAAAACCTGCTGGTGCTGCTGTTCCCGCTGGGCGCGGTCACTGCGCTGCTGGCCCAGTTCGCGCCCCCCGGTACCGTGCCGCTGATCAACGAAGAACCCGGCATCCTTGCGCACATCCTGCTGTCGATCCTCGCCTACGGCCTGTTCACCATCGCGGTGTTCCAGTCGTTGCTGCTGTTGCTGCAGGACCACCAGCTGAAAAACAAGCACCCGTCAGGCCTGATCCGCAACTTCCCGCCGCTGCAAACCATGGAAAGCCTGCTGTTCGGCTTTCTCTGGGCCGGCTGGTGCCTGCTGTCGCTGTCGCTGATTTCTGGCTGGCTGTTCCTCGACAACCTGTTCGCCCAGCACCTGGTGCACAAGACCTTGCTGGCCTGCGTCGCCTGGGTGGTGTTCAGCGTGCTGCTGTGGGGCCGCACCCGCCTGGGCTGGCGTGGCCACAAAGCGATCCGCTGGACGCTGGCCGGTTTCTGCCTGCTGATGCTGGCCTATTTCGGCAGCAAGCTGGTTCGCGAATTCATCCTGCATATCTGACGGCCGCCCATGGACACCCTGCCGTACGCACCGCTCCTCGGCACTCTGGCACTGGCGCTGCTCTGGTCGGCGCTTTTCAGCGCCGTGGATGCCGCCCGCCTGCAGCTCAATGGTTCGCTGCGCAATGGCGACGATGGTCAAGCCCCCCTGCCCGCCCAGGCGCTGGTGCTGTGCGCCAGCCTCGGCAAGTTGCTGGTGCTGGGCCTGGCGTGCCTGATTGGCCAGCGCTACAGCGGCGAACACGGCTTCTGGCTGGCAGGCCTGGGCGCGACGCTGGCCTTGCTGGTGTTTGCCGAATTCCTGCCGCGGCGCCTGGCGCGGCGTAACCCGCAGGCGTTTGCAAGCCTGGGTGCAAGCCTGCTGAAAGTGCCCCTGGCGCTTCTGCAACCCTTGGCCTGCCTGCTCGATGGCTGCGCCAAGCTGCTGCTGCGCCCGTTCCGTGTGCAGCCTACGGCGGTCGCCTTGCACCCGGAACAAGACGACGACTTCGACGAAGACGAAGAGCACGAGCCTGCACGCCATGGCCTGCTCGACGGTTTGCAGTCCTTGGACAAAGTCACCGTCAACGACATCCTGGTGCCGCGCAACGAAGTCGATGGCATCAACCTGGACGACCCGATCGAACGCATCATCGAGCAGCTGATCGTCAGCCGCCACACCCGCTTGCCGGTCTATCACAACGACATCAACCAGGTTGAGGCGATCCTCAACACCAAGCTGATCAGCCACCTGCTGCCCAAGGCGGAGCTGACCCTGGAGAAACTCCACGGCGCCTGTTACGAGCCCTATTTCGTACCCGAAAGCACGCCCCTGCAGCTGCAGTTGCTGAACTTCCATAAACAGCAACGCCGCCTGGGTGTGGTGGTGGACGAATACGGCGAGGTGCTGGGCATCGTCACCTTGGAAGACATCCTCGAAGAGATCGTCGGCGAGTTCGAAGACGAACAGGGGCTGGACAACCCGCACGTACACCCTCAGCCCGATGGCACCTTCGTCATCGAAGGCACCGCCTCGCTGCGCGAGATCAACCGCACCCTGGGCTGGCACCTGCCCTGCGATGGCGGGCCGAAGACCCTCAACGGCCTGGTCACCGAAGCACTGGAAAGCATCCCGGAAAGCGCCGTTTGCCTGAAGATCGGCCGATATCGCCTGGAAATCCTCGAAACAGAGGACAATTGCGCCAGCAAGGTACTGGTGTGGACCGTGACCCGATAGCTATACTCGGGTCACGCTTACCCAGCCCCGCCGTCCCGCCTGCTACCCGCACCCGGCGCCACACGGCCAGTCCGCTCCACTGACACGCCCCGCGGTCCTGCTTCAACACCCCGAACAGTGCCCGCTCCCGCCCCTATCCCCCTTGGGCTATCGTCAGTCGGGCGAGCAAAAGAACAATACGCTCCGGCGTCCGCGTAGGCGTGCCTGCCCTTCGAAGGTACGCGCCCTGGCGGATCAAGCCCTTGGAGCACGACTAGACTGTTAGGGACCTACTTAATGACCACGAGCAGCACCTATGCCGAAGCGCCTGCCGCGCCGGTCAACTCCCCCGCACGGGTGGCCACTGCCAGCTTCATCGGCACGGCCATCGAGTTCTACGACTTCTATGTATACGCCACGGCCGCCGCGTTAGTGATCGGCCCGGTGTTCTTCCCGTCCGGGTCGGGCACCGCGCAGATGCTCGCGGCCTTCCTCACTTTCGGCATCGCCTTCCTCGCTCGCCCGCTGGGCTCGGCGCTGTTCGGCCATTTTGGCGACCGCATCGGCCGTAAATCGACCCTGGTGGCGTCGCTGCTGCTGATGGGCGTTTCCACCACCGCCATCGGCGTGCTGCCAGGCTACGACAGCATTGGCGTCTGGGCGCCGATCATTCTTTGCCTGCTGCGCTTCGGCCAAGGCCTGGGCCTGGGTGGCGAATGGGGCGGCGCAGCGCTGCTGGCCACCGAGAACGCGCCACCGGGCAAGCGCGCCTGGTTCGGCATGTTCCCGCAATTGGGGCCTTCGATCGGCTTCCTGGCTGCCAACGGCCTGTTCCTGACCCTGGCCCTGATGCTCAGCGACGAGCAGTTCCGTGAATGGGGCTGGCGCATTCCGTTCCTGCTCAGCGCCGCACTGGTACTGGTCGGCCTTTATGTGCGCCTCAAGCTCGAAGAGAGCCCGGTGTTTGCCAAGGCCATTGCCCGCCATGAGCGCGTGAAGATGCCGGTGGTCGACCTGTTCTCCAAATACTGGGTACCGACCCTGCTGGGCGCTGCGGCGATGGTGGTGTGCTATGCGCTGTTCTATATCTCGACGGTGTTCTCGCTCAGCTACGGCGTGAGTACCCTGGGCTACACCCGTGAGACGTTCCTCGGCCTGCTGTGCTTCGCGGTGGTGTTCATGGCGCTGGCCACGCCCCTGTCGGCTTGGCTCAGCGACCGCTACGGGCGCAAACCGGTGCTGATTGTCGGCGGCCTGCTGGCGGTGGCATCGGGCTTTACCATGGAGCCGCTGCTGACTTCGGGCTCGACCACGGGCGTGGCGCTGTTCCTGGCCATCGAGCTGTTCCTGATGGGCGTGACCTTTGCGCCGATGGGGGCGTTGCTGCCTGAGCTGTTCCCTACCCATGTGCGCTACACCGGCGCGTCGGCGGCGTATAACCTGGGCGGCATCGTGGGGGCTTCGGCGGCGCCGTTCTTTGCTCAGAAACTGGTGAGCATGGGCGGGTTGAGCTGGGTGGGCGGGTATGTGTCGGTGGCGGCGGTGATCAGCTTGATTGCAGTGCTGTGCCTGAAAGAGACCCGTAACACGGAGCTCTAACTAATGGGGGCTGCTTTGCAGCCCATCGCAGGCAAGCCAGCTCCTACAAGGCCCACACAGCCCTTGGGCTTTGAGCAGAACCTGTGGGAGCTGGCTTGCCGGCGATGGGCCGCAAAGCGGCCCTAACGGTCCTGAATCAGAACTCGACCTTGACTGCCTGCGAAGCGCGAGTCGCCTTGGCTCGCGCCGCTTCGATCGATTCATCACGTGCCAGGCATACACCCATGCGACGGGTACCGTTGATTTCCGGCTTGCCGAACAGGCGAATGGCCGTGTCCGGCTCGCTCAGCGCAGCGCCAAGGTTGGCGAAGCTGGTCTGTTGCGATTGGCCTTCTGGCAAGATCACCGCCGACGCCGATGGCCCAAACTGACGCACCACCGGAATCGGCAGGCCCAGAATGGCGCGTGCATGCAGGGCGAACTGCGACAGGTCCTGGGAGATCAACGTCACCAGGCCCGTGTCATGCGGGCGCGGCGACACTTCGCTGAACCACACCTGGTCGCCTTTGACGAACAACTCTACGCCGAACAGGCCACGGCCGCCCAAGGCATCGGTGACTGCCTGAGCAACACGCTGCGATTCTGCCAGGGCTTTCGGGCTCATGGCCTGGGGCTGCCACGACTCCTGATAATCGCCTTTCTCCTGACGGTGGCCGACAGGCTCCAGGAACGTGGTGCCGCCGACGTGACGCACGGTCAGCAGGGTGATTTCGTAATCGAAATCGATGAAGCCTTCGATGATCACCCGGCCCTTGCCGGCGCGGCCGCCTTCCTGGGCGTAGTCCCAGGACTTCTGCAGGTCGGCATCGCTGCGCAGCAGGCTCTGGCCTTTGCCCGACGAGCTCATCACCGGCTTGACCACGCACGGGTAGCCGACATCGGCCACGGCCTTGGCATAGTCTTCGTAGGTGTCGGCGAAGTGGTACGGCGAGGTCGGCAGGTCCAGCTCTTCGGCGGCCAGGCGACGGATGCCTTCGCGATTCATGGTCAGCTGGGTGGCGCGGGCGGTGGGCACCACGGTGAAGCCTTCGTTTTCCAGCTCGACCAGGGTCGCGGTGGCAATGGCTTCGATTTCGGGGACGATGTAATGCGGCTTCTCGGCTTCGATCACTGCGCGTAGGGCGACGCCATCGAGCATGTTGACCACATGACTGCGGTGCGCCACCTGCATGGCCGGTGCATTGGCGTAGCGGTCTACGGCAATCACTTCGACGCCCAGGCGCTGCAGCTCGATCACCACTTCCTTGCCCAGCTCACCGCAGCCGCAGAGCAGTACGCGGGTCGCGGTGGGCGACAATGGGGTTCCGATACGGGTCATTTCAGGTCCTCGAAGGCGTCCGGGGCTGCGCCAGGCTGAGCGCCGCCCGCTGAAAAAGGACCCGTATTCTACACCATCAACCGACCGCGGCAGCCCGCCGGGCGCGAAATGCCATGGCCAGCCACACGGCAGTGACACCGGCGAACTTCGAGGCCATTGCCGTGCCGATCACGGCCGGCGTCAGGGCGCCGATCATGCCGAAGAAAATGAAGGTATCGACCGGGATGCTCAGCGCCGAGCTCAGCCACAGGCGGTCGCGCAGCGGCCGACGGGTGATGCTGAACACCAGCCAGTCGATCAGCTCTGAGATGAAGAAGGCGGTGGCGCTGGCCAGCGCGATGGCCGGTTCCGAGGTGACATACGACAGAACAAGGGCCACCAGCATGGCGACCAAGGCGCCATGCCCGAAACGGGTCTGGACCATGTCGCGCAGGATGAACACCAGGCCGCCCCAGGCAGACCAGATGATGTCTAGGTGCGGGGCACTGGAAAAAGCGTAGTTGATCAGCACTACGCTGCTGATATAGGCGATGAGATAGAACATGAGCAGTAACCGTCAGACAAGCCGCACAGGTTACTTGATTTTGGGGTCAGCGGCAGCCGCGCCTACAAAATCAACCCGGCAGCCACTGCCCGCTCATGGCAAAGCTTCAGCACGGCGCGGCGCTCAGTGTTATCCATGCGCCCCCAGCGCCCGATCTCGGCCACCGTACGTTGGCACCCCGTGCAGATGTCCTGCTCGTCCAGCGCGCAGATGCTCACACACGGCGACGCCACCGGGCGCTCTGCCTTGACCGCTTCACTCATCATCCACCACCAAGTCACGGGCATAGCGCTGGGCGTTATGCACATAGTGCGCGGCGCCGGCCTCGATCAAGCGCATCTGCTGCTCGCTGAGCTCGCGCACCACCTTGCCCGGCGACCCCATCACCAGCGACCCGTCGGGAATTTCCTTGCCCTCGGGGATAAGCGCATTGGCGCCGATGATGCAGTGCTTGCCAATCCGCGCACCATTGAGGATCACCGCGTTGATGCCGATCAGGCTGTAATCGCCAACCGTGCACCCATGCAGCATGGCGTTATGGCCGACCGTCACCCCCTTGCCCAGGGTCAGCGGCGAACCCATGTCGGTGTGCATCACCGTGCCGTCCTGGACATTGCTGTCTTCGCCGATGTCGATCAGCTCATTGTCACCCCGCAATACAGCGCCAAACCAGACACTGGCACCGGCCTGCAGGCGCACGTTGCCGATCACGGTGGCGTTGGGCGCGATCCAACTGGTCGGATGGCTGTCGACCCGCAGGTCGCCCAGGCGATATTTCATGCTCGCTCCTCAGGATAAACGGCGGCGGTTTGCGGCAAACGGCAGGGTGGGCCCCGCTCAGATCTCGATGTAACGTTCCGGGGGTTGATGCAAGCTGATACCCGCGTCATACAGCAGGTTGACCAGCTCGACGATCATGATCGCCGACAACCCCCAGATCTTGTATTCGCCGTAACGGTAGCTGGGCACATACCAACTGCGGCCCTGGTAATCGATACGGTGAGTGTGGTCCCGCGGGTCCTGGCGGAAGAATTCCAGTGGCACGGTGAATACTGCCGCGATCTCCGCATCATTGGCGCGATATTCGACGTAATCGGGGATAAGCCCGACGAATGGCGTCACTTTCAGGCCATGCAGCGAAATCAGTGGGCTCAGCGGGCCGATCACTTCCACCAGCCCAGGGGGCAGGCCGATTTCTTCTTCGGCCTCGCGCAGGGCGGTAAACACCAGGTCCGGGTCTTCGGGGTCGCGGCGGCCACCGGGGAAGGCGACTTCGCCACCATGGGTCGACAGCCCCTTGGCGCGCAGGGTCAAAACCAGTTCGGGCGCTTCGCTGCGGGTAATGGGCAAGAGTACCGCCGCTTCGGGAAACCTTCGGTCAGTTTCCAGTGATGCAGGTTCATGGTTGCTCATTCGGCGAAGAAGCTCGTCCAGCATTGCGCACTCTCGTATCCAAGGCCTGTCTTGCATGATGCACCAAAGCCGCGAAGCACCCAAGCCCCGTGCGCTTGCGGCGGCCCCGTCGGCGCGCCAAGATAGCCCAGTCAAAAGGGAAGAACAGCATGAAATTCTGCAGCGCATGCGGCCAACCGGTCGTTCAGCGGATCCCCGAGGGCGACAGCCGCCTGCGGTACGTCTGCGAGTATTGCCAGACCGTTCACTACCAGAACCCCAACATCGTCGCGGGTGTGCTGCCCACCTGGGGTAGCCAGGTGCTGCTGTGCCGGCGCGCCATCGAGCCACGCCGCGGCTACTGGACCCTGCCCGCCGGGTTCATGGAAAACGGCGAAACCCTCGACCAGGCCGCCCGTCGCGAAACCGTCGAGGAGGCCTGCGCCCAGGTAGGGCCCATGGCCCTGTACCAGTTGTTCGACCTGCCGCACATCAACCAGGTACACGTGTTCTTCCGCGCCGAGTTGGCCGACCTAAGCTTTGATGTGGGCATCGAGAGCCTGGAGGTGCGATTGTTCGAACAACATGAGATACCGTGGGACGAGCTGGCTTTCCGCACCGTCACACGCACACTAGAATGCTACTATCGCGACCGCATCGGGCAGCACTACCCCATAGGCCATGAGTACCTGCCGCCGATGAACGTCTCGCCCACTACTTAAGCCTGCAGGTGCTGCTTCATGCGCTGGTTGTTTGCCCTTTTCTGCCTTTGCGTTACCTCGGTGTCCCAGGCTGCCTTCACCGAGACCATCATTCGCAAGCCGCAGCCACCGGTGCCTGCGCAGTCGCAATCGCAGGCCGCCATGCAGCCGCTCATCGACAAGGTGCTGGTGATCAAGTCCGAGCGCCGCCTGCAACTGATCAGCCGTGGTGAGCCACTGAAGACCTACCGGATTTCCCTGGGCAAGCAGCCCAAGGGCGCCAAGGAACGCGAAGGCGACAAGAAGACCCCCGAGGGCCTCTACTGGTTGGACTGGCGCAAGCAGAGCGACCGTTTCAACCTGGCCATGCATATCAACTACCCGAACATCAGCGACGCCGCCCGCGCCACCCGTGAAGGCGTAAGCGCCGGCAGCATGATCATGATCCATGGCACGCCGATCAACGACGAATACCCGGAGTGGTACTTCCATACCCTGGACTGGACGGACGGTTGCATTGCCATGCGTAACCGCGATATGCAGGAAGTCTGGGAACTGGTCAAGGACGGGACATTGATCGAGATCCGCCCCTGACAGGGCGCTTGTAGCGACTTGTAATCAATGCTTGGAACTCGGTGTCAAGCTGTATGTGCTACGATCGGCATACCCAGAGGGACTCACTGTGAACAAGCAATTGCAATCAAAAGCACGCCTCCCAATTGCCGGCAAGAAAGGCGTCATCGCCTTGCACAGCAAGAGTGGCATGGTCACGGCTTATCGCAATGCGGGTGCAGTAGTTGAGGAGCATGCGACAAAAAGCCTGAGCGTCCGCGTATTGAGCTCAGGCACTTCGCGCGGGCGTACCAGCCGTGCACCACACTTGTCCGACATGGAAAAAGAACTGGCCGAACTCAAAAAGGTGGTTGCTGCCTTGGCTGTTCGCTCAGTAATCAAAGATGAGGTTTTGAACTTCGATCAGGAAGGCATGACTGTTCTGGACGCCGACATCGCTGATCAGTTGCTCGATAACCCTCCAGAGCCCAATGAAGCGCTTCGCAACTTACTTGCCTTGCGCTAAGGCCTTGCGATGGAATTCATCACCGTAGCGTTTGATAAGACGATTGATCGAACTTCGTTCGACTGCTCTACCCCACCCCGCTCTGAATACCTACATAGCCCAGCAAGCCGGCCAGGACGAAAAGCGCAATGTCTCGCGCACCTTCATGTACCTGGAGGACGGGATGCTGCTTGGCTACTACACCCTTGCGAATACTTCAGTAGCGCTCGATGAGCTGAGCGAAGAACAGGCGAGGAAGATGCCTCGGTACCCCATGCCGGCAGCCATGCTGAGTCGCCTGGCTGTTGATCAGCGCATGCAGCGAAAGGGGCTTGGACAGCGGCTAATGGCCGACTTTTTCCGTCGTATCTACACGGTTTCAAAACACTCCGGGGTGGCCTTCATCGTTGTCGACGCAAAAGATGAGCAGGCAGCCAAGTACTATCGGGAGCTATGTTCATCCCCTCGAAACACAACCCACTCCGCCTGCTGCTATCGACTGCGACAATCATTCAAGGCCTGCGACCCCAAGAGCAGCTTAAAAACTAACGCTCGCTGCACGGGACTGGCTCAATGGCTGCACTTCCATGCTTCCTACAAACCCCTCATCGTGTAGGAGCTTTCGCACCTTCAACCACGAACCCGCCTGACATCCGCTTAGGCGGCGTACTGCATCCAAGCGAATCACTTAATTCTTAGCATCCACGCAGACGAATACGAAATCCGTACGTCATCTGCGGGGTGCTTCAATGCCGTACCGAATACGCATCATTGCCAGCAGCCTGCTTGCCTGCTGGCTGGCCAGCCCTGTGTCATCGGCCGACGACCTGGCCAGCCAGCAGTTGCGCGACCAGCAGCAAACGTTACGCCAGCTGGAACAGCAACAACGGCTCGAACGCTGGCAGCGTGCCCCCGCCTCGCCAGGCGATGACGAAAACCAGGCCCTACAGGCGGGCGACAGCCACTGCTGGGCGGTGACCGGTGCTCGTCTGGCGGGCCACCGTCAGGTGCCGGGCACGGCACTGGAAGCGACCGTGCGGCCCTTCATGCAGCCTTGCATGGGCATCGTCGACATCAACCTGCTGCTCAAGGCCATCACCCAGCGCTATGTGCAGGCGGGCTACCCCACCAGCCGCCCTTACCTGAGCCAGCCACCCGAGGATGGCGCGCCGCTGGACATCCTCATCAGCGAAGGCTTCGTCGAGTCGATCGAACTTGGTGCCGACCTGCCGCTTTCCTTGCGTGGTGCTTTTCCTGACGTGCTGGGGCAGCCGCTATACCTACCGGCGCTGGAGCAAGGGCTCGACCAACTCAACCGCCTGCGTGCCTATGAACTGAGTGTCGACTTGCTGCCCGGCGCCCTGCAGGGCGGCACCCGAGTCGTGGTTCAGCCCCACAAGACCGCCTCGCGCTGGCACCTGGACAGCCGCCTGGACAACCGTGGCAGCGAACTGACCGGCCGCCATCGCCTGAACCTCGGCATTGGCCTGGACAGCCCGCTTGGCCTGAACGACGACCTGCGCCTGTCGTTGGCCAGGACCGTCATCGATGCGCCGGGGCGAAGCAACGGTGTCACGGCGTACTACAGCATTCCGTACGGCCCGTGGACCTTCGCCGCCAGCGCCAGCCAATTGAGCTACCGCGCGCCCATCCCCCAGGGGCGCCAGACCAGCAGTGGCAACAGCCGCTTTCTAGGGCTCAGCGCCGAGCGGGTGCTATGGCGCAACCAGCAGGGCATGCTCAGCGCCAGCGCCCGGCTGGACCGCAAGCAGCTCACCAACCGCACCGGCGGCAAGGCCGTGAGCCTGCAGAGCCCCACCCTGACCACAGTGGAAGCGGGCATCAACCTGCTGTGGCTCGAAGGCGGCCTGTGGCACGGCTACCTCGGGTTCGCCCAAGGGGTGGACTGGTTTGGCGCGGACGCTTCAGCGCCCAGTGCGCTGGGCCCACGACCGGACTTTCACAAGTACCGCGGCACGCTGCTGCACCTGCGCCAAGGCCCGGCGCAGCGGCCCTGGCGCTGGCAGAGCGAACTGGGCCTGCAGTACAGCCGCGACCGGCTGCCCGCCGTCGAACAACTGCTGGCCAGCGATGATTCGGCTGTGCGCGGGTTTCGCCTGCGCACTTACTCCGGCGCCAGCAGTGCCGTCTGGCGTAACACCTTCAGTTATCCGCTGACGCCGGCCTGGGCCGGATCGCTGCAGCTGCGGCCCTATGCCGGCCTCGATCAGGGCTGGACCCGGCTGGCTCGCGACAGCCCCGTTCAACGCCTGGCAGGCGCGGCAGCCGGCATCGAATTGAGCTTGCCCGACAGCCGCGTGCGCCTCGACTACCAGCGCGCCTTGTACACCAGTGACCTGCCCCGCGCGCTTCTGGAGCCGGGCTTCTGGGTGCTGGAGTGGAACCTGAGCATCTGATTCACCCCACAAAAAAAGAGAACGAGACCATGCAAACGCGCTCGCAGTTCACGTCTACCCGCCCGGATACCTTGCGTTGGGCCATCTTCCTCGCCCTGCTCGGCTCCAGCAGCGTGCTGGCCCAGGGCGGCCTTGAAGCCGCTACCGGCCCAGGTGGCACCCCGGTCATCAACAATGGCCATGGTGTGCCAGTCATCGACATTGTCGCCCCCAACGCCGGCGGCCTGTCACACAACCAGTACCTCGACTACAACGTCGGCAACCCCGGCGTGGTGCTGAACAACGCCACCCAGGCCGGCCAATCGCAACTGGCCGGTGCCCTGGCCGCCAACCCGCAGTTCCAAGGCCAGGCGGCTTCGACCATTCTCAATGAAGTGATCAGCCGCAACGCCTCGCTGATTGAGGGGCCGCAGGAAATCTTCGGCCGCCCCGCCGATTACATCCTGGCCAACCCCAATGGCATTACCCTCAACGGGGGCAGCTTCATCAACACCACGCGCGCGGGCTTCGTGGTCGGCACCCCAGAATTCGAAGACCAGCAACTCAAGTACCTCGACACCCTCAATGCCAGCGGCGCCCTGCAGGTACTGCCCGGTGGCCAGAGCAACAGCACCGGCGCGCTTGACCTGATCGCGCCGCAGGTAGACAGCAAAGGGCTGCTCATGGCCGGCAGTGAACTGAACGTCACGGTGGGCCGCAACCGCATCGACCAGGCCAGCGGCCAGGTGGTCGAGCACTTGCCCGGCACAGCGGCCAGTATCGATGCCAGCCTGTTCGGGGCCATGCGCGCCGGGCGCATCCGCGTGGTGAGCACCGCCGAAGGCGCGGGCGTGCGCATGGGGCCCGTTCAGGCACATGCCACCGACGGTATCGACATCCAGTCAGCCGGTAGCCTGCACATCAGCGGCAAGGCCGACACCCGCGCCGAACTGCACAGCGAACGGGGCGCCCTGGCCCTCAGCGCCGCCGACGACCTGACCCTGCGCGCCGTCGATGGCCAGGCACAACAGGTGGTGGTCACGGCCGGCCAGAAGCTCACCCTGGACGCCGACAGCCTGGAAAACACCCAGCACGATCGTGAAAACTGGAACAAGAAGTTCCTCTTCATCACCCGCGAAACCTACAACCGCGAGCGCACCACCCGCGACCGTCAACAGCAGGGCACGCAGTTGCGCGGCCATGACAACGTTCGGCTGCAATCGGGTGCCGATATGCGCCTGTTGGCCGCCGACGTGAGTACAGGGGGTGTGTTGAACGTCGACAGTGCAGGCAACTTGGACATCGTGGCGGGTATCGACAGCAAACACATCACCGAACAGGTGCGCCACCGCAAGGACCTGTGGCGCGGCGACAGCGATACCGAGCAAACCCGTGAAACAGCCCGGGGCAGCACGTTGAATGCCGGGCGCCTGATACTTACAGCAGCCGACGCCCTCAAGGTTGAAGGCAGCACGCTGCATGCAAACAACGACATGCAATTCAAAGCCCGGCACATCGAGGTCGGGACCACGGCCTTGCAGGAAAGCGGCACCCAACGCAATTACCGCGGCGACCTGGTCTCTGGCACCTTCTTTGGCGACCGCAAAGGCAATGACACCCAAGCGCAGGTCGTGGCTGGCAGCAGTGTGACGACGGACGGCAAGCTGAACATGACGGCCGACCAGGTCACCATCAAAGG
This sequence comes from Pseudomonas sp. LAIL14HWK12:I7, assembly GCF_000483465.1. NCBI lineage: Bacteria > Pseudomonadati > Pseudomonadota > Gammaproteobacteria > Pseudomonadales > Pseudomonadaceae > Pseudomonas > Pseudomonas sp. LAIL14HWK12:I7. The sequence continues at coordinate 278,039 of NZ_KI519605.1, read as the reverse complement.
CAGCAAGGTGCATGGCAAGGAAGACTCGGTGCTCTACAGCGAAAACGGCCTGCTGGCGATCGAAGCCGACCGCGGCAGCAGCACCTCGACCGATCACCAGAGCGACAGCAAACTGTTCGGCCTGATCGGCAGCGACCGCAAGCACACCACACGCAAGGACCAGGTACTGGTCAGCGACGTCTCGTCCAGCAGCAACCTGCGCCTGGCCAGCGCCGACGAACTGCGTATCCACGGGGCAAAGGTCGAAGCAGGCAAACACTTGCAGGTAGAAGCCAAAGGCGACCTGGTGATCGACAGCGCGCAGTCGCGCAACGAAACCGACACCCGGCACCAGCAACGTGGCCTCAGTGTCGGCGCCAAGCAGACTGAAGAGGCGCAGGATGGCAAGCCGGACTCGCGTCAGTACGAGGCCAGCCTGGGCTATCAGGTCGCTACCACGACCGGCACGACGCAGGAAACATCACAGGTCTCCAGCGAACTCAAGGGCGCCTCGGTAGGCCTGCAAAGCGACGCCCACTTGCAGGTCGATGGCTCCAAAGTCCAGGCCAGCGCCGGTGACCTGAACGTGACCGCCAAGCACATCGCCCTGGGCGCAACCCGCAATGAGCGCGAGTCCATCAGCAAAAACAGCCAGAGCGGAGGCAGCGTTAAAGTGACGGGGGGTATCGACCGGTTGGGCAGCGCCTTCGCAGGCCATCACAACACCCAGACTCAGCTCGAACGCGACAGCACGGTACAAGGCAGCGAATTGAAGGCCAGCGCCGGGGTGAAGCTGGAGGCCGAGCATTTGCTCACCGAAGCCGCACGCGTCGATGCCGGCCAGCAACTGAAGGTCACCGCCAAGCACATCGAGAACCGTGCCGTGCAGGACACCCATGAGCGTGAAAGCGTCACAGACAATTGGGCCGGCAGCCTCGGTGCCAGCGTGGAATACCGTGACCTCACCCGCCCCATCGAACGCCTGGTACTCGGTGAGGAGGCCGCGCGCTTTCAGCAAGCCTCGCCCGAAGACGCGATGGTGGCCCCGAGCGTCGGCGCCGACATGACCGTGGACCATCTCAAACGCCTGGAGAACCAACGCCGCAGCTTGGCCCAGGTGAGTGAGCTGACCGGTGCAACGGTCGAGGTCAAGGCCGGTGTCATTGATGACCAGGGCACCGCGTGGAAGGCCAACGCCGGGAAACTGTTGATCGACGCCTCGCAGCACACCCTGCGGGCAGCCGAGAACACGCAGGTAGATACCGTGCAGCGCATGGCCTATGGCGGCGATGCCCGCGTGGACACCAGCAGCGGCAACGACCTCAATGTTCGCGCCGCCGGCAAGGGCGGCTCGCTGGGCAAACAGGACACTGCCAGTACCGCCGTGCCCGGAAGCCTCTATGGGCAACAGGGCATCCAGGTACAGCTGGGCAGCGATGGCCTATACGAAGGCACACGCATCGACGGTGGCGAAGGCAACGTGGCCATGCGCAGCGGGGGCTCTTTGACGTTGTCCCAAGCCAATGACCGTAATACCCAGTCCGCAGGCCAGCTTGACGGCAACGCCTGGGCCAAGGTTGGCAATCGCCCCGGCAGCACTGGCGTCGACGCCCGCGGCTACCTTGATCACCGCCAGCAAGACAGCGCGCAGACCAAGGCCCAGGTTGCGCAGATCGATGCCAAGGGCGATGTTCACCTGAGCAGTGAGGGCGACCTGAAGCTGGAGGGGACGCGTATCGGCAGCCGTGACGCCAAGGTCGGGGATACCCTGCTGGAAAGTGGTGGCCGCTTGCAGGTCACCGCAGGCAGCGATACCCAGCAGGCCAAGGGCAGCAACCTGGGCGGCGGCCTGGAGCTTGCGGTCAAGACCGGCGCAACGAAAGGGGGCGGCATCGGCGGGCACTTCAACCACGGCAAGCAGAACGAGGATGCCAGCCAGGCTGTCGATGCCCGCTTCGACAGCGCCGGCACGCTGACGCTGAGCAGCCGTGCCCGCGAGGACATCGCCTTGCACCTGCAAGGGCTGCACGCCTCAGCCGAACAGATCGTGCTCAACGCCGCCGGGGGCGGCATGCGGGTGGAAGCATCCAGCAACCGGGAGCAACGCGACAACCTCGACATCACCGCGGGGGCCGGTTTCAACATGGCCAAGGGGGATACCGATACCCGTGGTCTGCATGGCCGCGCCCAGGTCGCCCTGGACAAACGCGACAACCAGACCTGGAACGCCAGCCAGCTGCGCGCTGAGGGTATCCAGTTGCACAGCCGTGGCGACACACGCATCGAAGGTGCCAGCCTGGAGGCAGGGCGTATTACCGGTGAGGTTGGCGGCGATCTGCGCATTGCCAGCCGCAAGGACAGCGTCGATAGCCTGACCGTGAAAGCTGACGCACGCCTGAGCCAGGAAAAGAACCCGCAAGGCTACACCAACGCCGCCACCGCGCTGGCAGGGCCGCTGGGTAGCAAGGTCGGCGAAAAAGCCGGCCCAGCCTTGAGCAAGGCCGAACCTGGTTTCTCACCGACCTTGCGCCTGGACCTGTCGCATCAACAGCGCGACACCGTGGCCAGGCAGACCACGCTCAAGGGCAGCGAAGGCATCGCGCTGAAGGTTGCGGGCGACGCTCACTTGGTCGGCGCGCGGTTGCAGTCGGCCAAGGGTGATGTCGAGCTGAGCGCCAATGCGATTAGCCAAGAGACCCTGAGTGGCAGCGACTACCGCCGCGATGTGTCGATTGACGTGTCCAACTCGCCGGTGGACCTGGGCACAGCAGTGGCTGAGTTCACCAAGGGCAAGGGCGCGGCTGACGGCGAGAATGCGCTTGATCTTGGGGTATTGCGTACCAGCGGGCATAACCGCAGCGAGCAATGGGTATCGAGTACCCAGGGCAAGGCGGACTGACCCCTCGCCCACCGCACCCTGGTAGGAGCAGCCTTGTGCTGCGAAGAGGCCCGTGGCAGCAGCGAAGATTTAGTGTGTTGTCACCGGCCTCTTCGCAGCACGAGGCTGCTCCTACAGGGGGGTGCGTTTCACCGCAGGTCCGGGTGGTTACCAACGGACCCGCCGCTGCCCTGTCGTTGCCTCCAGCCCCAGCCACTGCGCCCACCGGTAGGAGCAGCCTTGTGCTGCGAAGAGGCCCGTGGCAGCAGCGAAGATTTAGTGTGTTGTCACCGGCTTCTTCGCAGCACGAGGCTGCTCCTACAGGGGGGTGCGTTTCACCGCAGATCCGGGTGGTTACCAACGGACTCGCCGCTGCCCTGTCGTTGCCTCCGGCCCCAGCCACTGCGCGCCGCGCAGCAGTGGGGTCAGGGCAGCATCGGGTTGCAGCGCGATGGTGATCTGGGCCTGTCGCCCCCGCACATCGGCGTCCACGTCGAGCTGATGCTGCCCTGGCTGCAGCAACTGCCCCAACAGGTGCCAACCCCCGCGGCACTGCACCTCGACCCGGCCCTGCCCCAACCCCAGCGACCAGGGCTCACTCAGCGCCAAGTCCGTAACCGTGAGGCGCCCATCGCTGGCCAGGCACTGCCGCCACGCACCCTGTACACGCACCCAACCCTGCCACTGCCCGGCCAGACGATACGCCGCCGCTACCGTCACCTGTGCCGCTGACGGGCGCACTTCCCCCTCCCAGCGCCAGGGCCAACCGTGGACCTGCACGTGCCACGCCTGTCCCTGAAACCCCAGCGCGCCCTGCCCTTGCAAACGCCAAGGCTGTAAGGTCCATTGCAACGGCCCGAACGGGCCGATCTGCTGCGCTTGCCCCTGCCACAGGCTGCCGCTCACACCCCCGGCCGGTACCCCAAAGCCACGCACCAGCCAGCTGGCGGGCAACTGCACCAGTAAGGTCACACTGAACACCAGCAGCAACCACGCCACTGCGCCCCGGCTCATGGCCGAAGTACCAGGTCGAAGCGCATGCCCTGGGTGTCTTGCTCCAGCCCCCACTGCAAGGGCTGCGCGCCTTCGGCCTGCAGCACACGTACCCAACCCAGCAAGGCCTGCTCATCGCCCACCTGACCGCGCAGGTGCCAAGCCTCGCCCTGCGTGACCACCTCCAGTAATTCGATCTGCCGCGCCTGAGCCGACTGGCGCAGACGCTCCAGGTTCAGCGTCACACCGCCCTGCAAACCTACTGCCATTTGCGCCAGCGCCTGCCATTGGCTCAGCGCACGCCATTGCGCCACGCCTTCACGTAGCAGCAGCACGCTCGACAGCAGCGCGATGAGGCACACGGCCAGCGGCAAACGGTGACGCTGCATCCACGCCGTGCTCATGCCGCCACCTCCAAGTCGAACACCACGGTTGGCGACGACTCGCCGCCACTCACCTGCACCTGAGCGCCCACCGCACTGGCCATCTCGCGCCAAGGAGGTGTGGCGCCCTCGCCCTCCAGCCGCACATGCCAGCGCTGGCCATCAAAGCGCACCGCTTGCAGGCGCCAGCCGGGATGCTCACTCAGCCAGGCGTGCAAGCGCCCTTGTAAATCGTCGAGCTGACGCAGGCGCACTTGCTGCTGCAAGCCGGCCTCACGCAGGCGCTTGAGCGCCTGAGCAGCCTGCCTGGGGCCCGCCTGCTCACCCGTCACGGCAATCACCTGGGCTTGCCAGAGCTGGGCCTGGCGCCATTGCTGGGCCGCCCACACGCCGCCCCAGGTGCACGCCAACAGCAGGCAGGCAGCCATGAGCTGGCACTGCTGCCGCGTCGGCCCCGCCAACGTGCGACGCCGCCGCTGCTCGAACAGGCCAGGCAAGCTGTCCAGCGCTGCCAATGCTGCAGGCCACTGGCCTTCCAGAGGTAGCCTGCGTAATTGCGGCCAGGGTTCGACCAGCACCTCGCCCATGGCTTCAGGCCAGGCCAGCCAATGCTCGCCAGCGTCTTCGCTCAGCCCCTTAAGCAGGCTGACCCCGTCTTGCTTGCGCCACCACCAGGCGACCCCCGCCTCGGGTGCCGGCAGCAACTGGAATTCGGCCCAGCAGCGCTCGGCCGTCAGCCCCCAGTCGGCGCATTGCCCGCGCCAATCGTCCAGGCGCTCGCGCGCCACCACCAGTAACCGAACTTGCCCGGCCTCACGCCCCATATACCCGCACACCACCTCATCCGCGCTTTGCAGCAAGCGGTCTTCAAGCAGCAATGGCCATTCTTCACGCTTGAGCCCTGGCGGTGCGGGCAACTGGAAATGGCTGCAGTGCTCGGCCGGCACGATCAACGCCACCCGTGCCTGCAGGTTCGCCGGCGGTTCGCCCTGCCCCTGGCGTAGCGCGACACCGCCCTCGACCAGTAACCAGTCCCAAGGGCTGCCAGGACGCACCAACAGCCAAGCTCGAGCGGGTGAGCGTCGACGCCAGTCAAGGTTCATGAGCGCCCCCAGGGAAGGACGAAGGTGCAGGCATACGGTGCTCCATCACGTTGCAATTCCAGGCGCACGCCACGGCCGGGGTGCGCGGGTTGGTCGGAAGGCCAGGGCAGCCAGCGGCCACCCTGGTGGTAAAGGATGTTCATCGCGCTCACCCGCCCTAGCTGTTCACGCAGCACCCAGCGCGGCGCCGAGGCGGCATACAGGTCCGCCGAGGTTTCCAGCAGCAGGCGTTGCTCACGCGCCTCGAAGCGCAGACGCTGGCGCTGCAGACGCGACCCGCCTTCGGCTTCGGGCAGGCCTGTCGCCGCCACCCACAGCAGTTGGCCGCTCGCCGCTTGCCAGTCGAACCAACGGCTGGGCAAGGGCAATCGCTGGTCATACACCCGGCGCAGGGCCGGGCTGTCGAAGCGCCGCTCCAGGGCCAGGCAGAAATCCAGCACCGACGCCTCCTGGTTGCTCACCTGCAACCGCTCACGCACCTTCAGCCAGCCATTGACCAACGCTGCCAGCATGACGCCGAGCAGCGCGGTGAGGGCCAGGGCCACCATCAGTTCGATCAGGGTCAGGCCTGCCTGCTGCCGCTTCATGGGCGCTCCAGAAACACACTGTATTGGCCAAGCGGCAGCCGCTGATCGCGGTCGCCGAACAGCAGCAGTTCACCCCTGCGCAGGTCGCGCACGCCAGTGCGGCGCAGTTTCAGCTGCCAATGGCACACCTGGCCGCCTTGGCTCAGCTGCCCATCCACCTGATTGCGGGTCGGCCAGTACTGCTCGACGGTGAAACGGGCTTGCAGTTCGCGGGCGCAGAGCAGGCCAAGGCGGTGCTGTTGCAAGTTGTCCTGCACCGTCAGGCGCTGGCGCAGGACCTGGCTGGTGATGACCGCCAACACGGCGGCAATCGCCAGGGCCACGGTCACTTCCAGCAGGGTAAAACCACGCTGTTGGCGCCTCATGGCAGCGCCGCCGTCTGCAGGCGGCCGTCTCGGCTCCAGGCCCATTGTTGGCTGCCCTCGGCCCAGCGCCAGCGCACCGAACCCGGCTGCGCCCAACCTTGCGGGGTGAACAGCAGGCGCGGCTGCGGGCTGGCTGGCCAGTCGGGCTGCAAGCCCTTGGGCCACTCGCCCAGGCTGACCGGTTCGACGACCCAGCCATCGCGTTCACGCCGCACGAACTCCGGGCGCTGGCCGGTCCAGCGCAGCCCGCGTAACTGGCCGGCATGCCGTGCCTCGGCGGCCTGCACGTGCACCTGTGCAGCCAGCCGCTGCAAGGCCTGATCGACGCTGGCCTTGCCGCTGTCGAGCGACGCCACGGCGAGCCCCGTCATCAGGCCAGCGATGGCCAGTACCACCAGCAGTTCGATGAGGCTGAAGCCTTGTTGATGGGCTAATGGGACCGCTATGCGGCCCTTCGCGGGCAAGCCCGCTCCCACAGGTTCGGCACAGGTCTTCAGGCCTGTATGTATCCTGTAGGAGCGGGCTTGCCCGCGAAGGGCCACATCAGGCTTATCTAACATGCTTTACAGCGCCCAGTTACCCAGGTCGGCATCCTGGCCTTCGCCGCCCGGCACACCATCGGCGCCCAGCGAATAAACATCCACCCGGCCATGCTCACCGGGCATGCGGTACTGGTAAGGAGTACCCCACGGGTCTTCCGGCAAACGGCGCACATAACCATCGCTGCGCCACGATCGCGGCAGCGGCTCTTGGGCCGGTTTTTTCACCAGCGCGGCCAGGCCTTGTTCATTGCTCGGGAACCGCAGGTTATCCAGCCGATACATGTCCAGTGCCTGTTCGAGGGTGGCAAGGTCGGCCATCACCTTCTGCCGCATGGCTTTGTCTTGGTTGCCCAGCACGCTGGGAGCGACCACGGCGATCAGCAGGCCGATGATGAAGATCACCACCATGATCTCCATGAGGGTGAAACCACGCTGACGGTTACGACGATGCTGCATGGAAGTACTCCTTGTGTTCACAGTTGCAGGCCCTGATTGAGTTGCATGATCGGCAGCAGCACCGCCAGCACGATGAACAGCACCACGGCGCCCATCACCAGGATCATCAGGGGTTCGAAAAGCGCCATGGCGGTGTCCACTTGGCGGGCGAAGCCGCGTTCCTGGTCGTCGGCGACGCGTTCGAGCATGTCAGCCAACGTGCCGCTGGCCTCGCCGCTGCCGACCATGTTCACCAGCAACGGCGGAAACTGTTGGCAGGCATCCAGCGCACGGTGCAGGCTGGTGCCGCCTTGCACCTGCTGGCGCACCTGTTCCATGGCCTGGCGAATGCGCCGGTTGGCGACCGTCTCGGTGGCCACCTGCAACGCTTCGAGCAGGGCTACGCCACTGCCGCTGAGAATCGCCAGGCTGCGCGCCAGGCGTGCGCTTTCCAGCACCTGCAGCAGGCTGCCGATACGTGGCAGGCGCAACAGCCACGCGTCCCGGCGCAGGCACCAATGCGGCTTGCGCAGCAGCCAGCTGGCGAGCAGCGCCCCTGCCAGCGCCAGCCCCAGCAGCCACGGCCCGGCGTGCACCAGCCCTTGGCTCAGGCCGATCAGCACGGCGGTAATCAACGGCAGGCTCTGCCCGGCGTGGGCGAACTGTTCGGTGAGCTTGGGCACTACGAACGTCATCAGGCCGACCACCACCGCCAGCGACACGCCCATCAGCACACAGGGGTAGATCAAGGCAGTACGCGCTTTGTGCTGTTGCCGTTGCACCTGCTCCAGGTGATCGGCCAGGCGCGTGAGCACCTGGGCCAGCCGCCCGGAGCGCTCACCGGCCTCGACCAGCGCACAGTACAGGCCACTGAACGGCGCCCCCTGGCGGGCCAGGCTACGCGCCAGCCCCAGGCCCTCGGCGAGCGAGCCGCGCAAGGCGACCAACACGCTGTGCAAGGCCGGCTGGCGTAATTGCCGTTCGAGTGTGGCCAAGGCATCGACCAAGGGTATGCCCGCGCCAGTCAACGTCGCTAACTGGCGGGTCAATTCGCACAGCTGTGCACGGCTCAAGCGCTGGCGGCGGGGTTGCCGGGTACCTGCCTCATGGCGTTGCAATTGGCGGGCGAACAGGCCCTGCTCACGCAACAGTTGCCGTGCATGGCGCTCGCTGTCGGCCTGCAGGCTGGCCTTGTGGGCTTTGCCGGCCAGGTCGACGGCTTGATAGCGATAAGTCGGCATGGCTCAGCCCTGCACCGCGCGCAGCACTTCGGCCAGGCTGGTTTCGCCCCGCGCCAGGCAATCACTGGCCATGGCCACCAGGCTGCGTCGACGATCGGCCAAGTAGTCCTGCATGGCTTGCTCACTGGCGCCGTCGTACAGCAGCGCGATCAGGCCGGCGTCCAGTTCGATGAATTCGTACAGGCCCAGGCGCCCGACATAACCGCTGCCCTGGCACAGCTCACACCCCACTGCGTGGTAACTGCTGCCCAATGCACACAGTTCAGGCCACAGGTCACGCTCGGCCGCTTGCAGCGGCTGCGCCACCGCGCACTGGCACAGCCGCCGCACCAGGCGCTGTGCCAACACACCGCGCAGGCACGAGGCGATCAGGAACGGTTCGATGCCCATGTCACGCAAACGGGTCACCGCGCCCACCGCACTGTTGGTGTGCAGGGTCGACAGCACCAAGTGGCCGGTGAGGCTGGCCTGCACGGCTATCTGCGCGGTTTCCTGGTCGCGGATCTCACCCAGCATGATCACATCCGGGTCCTGGCGCAGGATGGCCCGCAGGCCCGTGGCGAATGTCAGCCCGGCGCGGGGGTTGATCGCGGTCTGGCCGATGCCAGCGATGGCGTACTCCACCGGGTCTTCGACGGTGAGGATGTTGCGGCTGCCATCGTTGAGGCTGTTGAGGCTGGCGTACAGCGTGGTGGTCTTGCCCGAGCCGGTCGGGCCGGTGGACAGCACGATGCCATTGGGCCGCGCCAGGCAGCTGCGCAGGCCATCGAGCACCGCTGCCGGCATGCCCAGGTTGTCCAGCGCCAGCAGGCTGGCCTGCTTGTCGAGCACACGCATCACCACGCGCTCGCCATGGATGCCGGGCAAGGTCGACACCCGCACATCGACCTCACGCCCCGCCGCACGCAAGGTGATGCGGCCGTCCTGGGGCTGGCGTTTCTCCGCGATGTCCAGCCGCGCCATGACTTTGATCCGCGACACCAGCATCGCCGACAGCGCCCGCGGCGGGCGCAGCACCTCGCGCAGGTGGCCGTCGACCCGCAGGCGCACCACCAGGCTCTGCTCGAAGGTCTCGATATGAATGTCCGAGGCACGCAGACGTAAGGCCTGGCCGAACAGGCCATTGATCAGGCGGATGACCGGCGCCTCGTCATCGCTTTCGAGCAAGTCTTCAATGCGCGGCATCTCGCTCATCAGGCTGTCCAGGTCTACTTGGTCGCCAATCCCTTCGATCAGCGCTTCGGTGGCCGCATCGCCGCCCTGATAAAGCTGGCCCAATTGCTCGTCGAACGCCGCAGGCTCCAGGTAGGCCAGCGCGCTGGGCTGGCCATGCACGCGCAGCAGCTCCTGCAACTGGTCACTGTCGGCGTCGCGGCGCAGCCACAATTGCCAGCCGCTGTCGGTCGGGGTCATGGCCAGGCCGGCCTGGCGTGCCAGGCGATAGGGCAGCATCACCAGTCACCCCCTTCCAGGCGCGCTCGGCTGGCGGGGAACACCTGCAGCAGTGGCGTACCACCTTCTGCGCCCGCAAGGTTTGGCAGCTGAAGCGGGGTGGTCTGCTGCAAGGTGCGGTACTTGTTCTCGCTGAGCCCGGCCAGGCTCGGCCCGTCGCGCAGGATGCGCGGGCGGATGAAGACCATCAGGTTCTGCTTGGTGTTCTTGCTGGCGTCGGAGCGGAACAGCCGGCCCAGGTAAGGAATGTCCCCGAGCAGCGGCACCCGCTGGTTGCTGGTGCTCAACTCGTCGCTGATCAGCCCGCCCAGAATCACCAGGCCGTTGTCTTCGACCATGACCTTGGTCTTGATCTCGCGCTTGTTGGTGATCACGTCGCTGGCGGCGCTGGAATCGGCAATCGACGAGACCTCCTGGACGATGTCCAGGCGCACGCTGTTGTCGACGTTGATCTGCGGCTTGATCCGCAGCTTGACCCCGACTTCCTTGCGCTCGATGGTCTGGTAAGGGTTGGCGTTGTTCTGTGTCACAGAGCCGGTGACGAAGGGCACTTCCTGACCGACCAGGATCGACGCCTCGGCATTGTCCAGGGTCAGCAGGGTCGGGGTGGAGAGCAGGTTGAAACCGCTCTTGCCCTTGAGCGCATTGACCAGCATGGCGAAGTTGAAACCGCCCCCAAAATGGCCGATGCCCGCCGTGGCACCGGTGGTGGCCGACAGCAGTTTGCCCAGTGCCTCACTGTCTTCGCTGGCCGCAGCCCCCGCAATGTTGGCGATGTTCACCCCGTTGCTGCCGAAGTTGACGATACCGGCACCGAACTTCTCGTCAGCGAACAACCACTGCACGCCCAGCTCTTGCGCACTGCTGTCGGACACCTCGGCGATGATGGCCTCGACCACCACCTGGGCGCGGCGGATATCCAGTTGCTCGACGATGGCGCGGTAGGCGGCCAGTTCGCTGTCGGGGCCGACCATGACCACGGCATTGGTGCCCTCTTCGTACTCCAGGCGGATGCCCGAGCTACTGGCAGCGGCCGTCACCGGCGGCTCTTTGCTCTCCCCTTCGCCTGTGCTTTGCGCCGGTGCCATGCCTTCCTGGCTGAGCCCGCGCAATACCTTCACCACTTCACTGGCATTGGCGTGGCGCAGGTACATGACTTGGGTGCTGGCGCTGCCCACTGCTTCGCTGGGGCGGTCGAGCTGGCGCAGCAGGCTGGCGATGCGTTCGAGGTTGCTGCGCCAATCGGTAACCACCAACTGGTGCGCGGCCGGGTACGGGGTGATCACCCCTACCCGTGGGTCGACCAGGGGTTTGAGGATACCAACCACTTGCTCGGTGGCCGCGTTGCGTAGATCGAATACCCGCGTGGCCACGCTGTCGCTGCCCGCGCCCTGCTGCCCGGCAGGCTCCACCGGCACCGGCTCCAGGCGCGCCGCCTGGTCGGGGACGATCTTCACGCTGCCATTGGGCAGGTCAACGGTGGCGTAACCCTGGGCGCGCAGCTGCGCCAGGAAGATGTCATAGATGGCATCGGCGTCGTGCAGGTCAACGGTGCGCACGGTGACCTTGCCCTTTACCCGAGGGTCGACGATGAACGTAGTGCCGGTGATGCGCGACACACTGTCGATGAACTCGCCCAGTTCGGTGTCGACGAAGTTCACTTCGTACATCGGCGTGCCGTTGTCATCGAACACCGGCTCCTCGGCACTGGCCTGGGGTAAGGCCACGGCCAGGGCCAGGCTCAGCGCAGCCGCCACGCAGTATTTAACAGGCATCGTTCATCCTTGCCGCTTGAAGCCGGTCACGGCGGGGCGTGGCGGCCAGGGCAGGCGTTCGCGCCGCCCCTGGTTGTTGAAAATCAGGCCATCGGTGTCGATGTCCTGCAGCACGATCCCTGGCGCCAGGCGCTGGCCGCGGGCCAGTGTGCGCACCTGCTGGCCGTAGCGCAGCACCACCACGCTGGCCGACAACGGCTGGGCCTTGAGGCCACCCAGGTAATGCAGTGGCAAACGGGTAATAACGATCGCGCCGTCATCGACCGGCGCCTGCCAATGGCCGACCATCAACCCAGGCAACTGGGCTGCAGCCGCCTGGACGGGGCTGGCCGGTAGTGGCTGGCGGCCCAGTTGCAGCACGCACTGCGCCGCCAGCCAACCGGCCAACGTCAGGCAGCCACCGGTGAGCAGCCGCGCGCCAAGGCTCACGAAGCCAACTGCCGTGGATGCCAGCCCGGGTGCCCCTGCACATAGCGCACCTCGGGCACCTGCAGCGGCGCCAGTTGCCAGTCGGCGCCTTGCCGCGTCAGCCAGGCTTCTACCCGCTGCCAAAGTGGCTCGCCGGCCTGCGACGCGAACTGCAGGCCAAAGGTGCGGCACAGCCCTTGGACCGGTTCCAGGCCGGTGATGCGCTTGCCTTGCGGGCTGTAGCTGACACCCCAGGCCTGGCCCTGCCAGCGCGGCAGGTCTTGGCTGTTGTCCAGCAGCAGCGGGTCGCCGAACAACTGTTCCGCGGCATTTTCCAGCACTTGCTCCACCTGCCGGGCCGGGGCCTCGACCACCGGGGCCGGGTAGCCGCCGGTCAGGCTGATCAGGTGCTCGCGGGTGATCGCTGCACCTGCGGCCAATGGGCAGTCATAACGCAGGCCCGGCAGCAGCACAGGCAAATTGTTGTCATCGGCCAGGGCCTGGTGCAGCAGGCGGTCCCAGCTGCCGCCGCGGGTGTCACGCCGCCACAAGGCCTGGGGTGCCTTGGCCAGCGGTTGATCGAGCCACGCCGCGTGGCCGCCGCGCTGTTGGTTCAGTTGTGCTTGAAATTGCCCGGCGCGCACCCGTGCAGCCGGGGAAAGCTGCTGTTCGAACGCAGGGAAGAAACGCCCCTCGAACTGCCATTGCCCGGCCACCTGTTGGCAACGCAGGCGAAACGCCCCGCTGCCCCGGCACCCGGCAAACAGCACCGGTACGCGGCGGCCGCTGGCCTGGGTGGCCTGCACGGGCGTTGGCCACAGGTCCTGGCCACGCGCACAGAGCAACACGTCGATTGCCGGCAGCCGTTCAGCCAGCCACAGCCCAGGCCCGGTGCCGACATCGGCCATGGCCACGACCAGGTCGGCTTCGCGCCGGGCCTGCTCGAATACCGGCAGCAAAGACTGGTACCACTGTTTGAGGGAGGCTTTCTGGTCTTGGGCGTAAGGGTCGGTCACGCCGACCACGGCAATCCGCGCACCGCCCCGCTCGAACAGGTGCAGTGCTTCAAGCCCCAGGGTTTCGCGTTGTTCGTCGGCCAGCCCCGCGCCCAGCGTAATGGCAGCAGCCTGCCGGTAAAGCGCCGTGCTGCGCTGCGGCCAGAGCACACGCTCGTCACTGCTGACGCGTGCGTCGCTGCCCAGCAATTGGCTGCCCTGCACGCCGCTTTCACCCTGGGTCAGGTAGGCCAGGCCGCTGCCGTTCCAGCCTTGGCCGTTTTCCAAGGTCAGGCTGTTGCCCGCCCCGGCCTCGCCACGCAACTGCTCCAGCAATGCGGCCAGCACGGCGTAACCACCGAGATTGGCGTGCGCGGCCTGGCTGGCATCCAGCAAGGGGGCCAAGTGCGGGAAGGCGATGCTGGCACTGGCACCGGTCATCCACGGCGCACGCCCCAGGTGGCTGACCGGCCCCAGCCGCGTTGCCGGGACAACGGCCAACCCGGGCTGGCGGGCATCGAGGGTGTCGGCGACATACAGCAAATCCAGGTTGGCATTGCCACCACGTTGGCCTGGCAAGGCGGAACAGGCGCCGAGCAAGGGTGCCAAGGCACCGACGCCCATCCAGCTGATCACTTCGCGCCTGTTCACACTGCTTACCATCGAGCCCGCCATCCTTAACCAAGTTCACGTTGGGCTCCGGATGTTGCGGCGTTCGCATGACAGTTTGATGGCAGAAATCAGACAGCAATTCCGAATTGATCTGTCAGGGCCAAACGTAAGAACGAGTAGTTTTAAGCGCGCGTTCATATTTCTGCCAAGGAATCATCATACTTGCGCTCTAAAGTCGCGGTTTCCTCTAACTCAGCCAACATAAGGACACCCTGATGAGTCGAGATACCGGCGACAACCTGGACCGGAACCACAGCGGCAATCTGCCGATGGCCAGCGTCATGGACGCCTACCTAAGCCGCCGCAGCATCATGCGCGGCAGCCTGGGCGCGGCCATCGCCATGATCGCCGGGACCGGCCTGACAGGCTGCTTCGACGGTGATGGCGGTTCCGATCACGATGATCCTGTCACCGAACCACCGGTGACCGAGCCACCGGTAACCGAACCGGAAGTCCCGAAACTGGCATTGGGCTTCCAGTCCATCCCAGGCTCGCGCACCGATGCCTGTGTCGTCGCGGCAGGCTACAGCGCCTATGTGCTGGCGCCGTGGGGCACCCCGCTGAACAGCAATGGCAACCCGTGGAAGTCCGATGGCAGCAACACCTCGACCGACCAGGCCAATGCCATGGGCATGCACCATGACGGCATGCACTTCTTCCCGATCAATGGCAGCTCCGAAGACGGCTTGCTGGCCATCAACTTCGAATACATCGACGCGGCAGCCCTGCACCCCGCCGGCCCGACCACTGACGTCAACGGCAAGCGCCCGGCCGAAGAAATCCGCAAAGAGATCAACGCCCACGGCGCCGGCGTGGTACGCCTGCAGAAAGTCAGCGGGCGCTGGCAGGTGGTCGACAACGACCCGCTGAACCGCCGCTTCACCACCGCCTCGCGCATGGAGATCACCGGCCCGCTGCGCGGCACCGACCACGTGAAGACCAAGTACTCCACGGGCGGCACCCACTGCCGCGGCACCAACAACAACTGCGGCAACGGCTACACCCCGTGGGGCACCTACCTGACCTGCGAAGAGAACTGGCCGGGCATCTTCGTCAACAAAGGCACCCGCCCTGAAGACCAGCGCCGTATCGGCGTAGGCACCTCCAGCGGCCAGTACAAATGGGAAAGCGCCGCCGGTGACAGCACCGAGGTGAATGACGAATTCGCCCGTTTCGACGTAACGGTCAAAGGCGCCAGCGCCACCGACGACTACCGCAACGAAGCCAGCACCTATGGCTACATCGTCGAGATCGACCCGTACAACAGCTCCACCCTGGCCACCAAGCGCACCGCGCTGGGCCGCTTCCGCCACGAAGGGTGCTGCCCAGGCCTGCCGGTGGCAGGCAAGCCGCTGGTCTGGTACATGGGCGACGACTCGAACAACGAGTACCTGTACAAGTTCGTCTCCACGGCCGTGTGGGACGCCGCTGACGCCAGCCCGGCCGACCGCCTGGCCACCGGTGCCAAGTACATGGACCAAGGCAAGCTCTATGTGGCCCGCTTCAATGCCGACGGTACCGGCGTGTGGCTGTTGCTCGACGTCGCCACCCCCACCACCGCCGGCAGCACCCTTGGCGCGCTGTACGGTGACCTGCCGGGCATCATCCTCAACACCCGGGGTGCTGGCGATGCCGTGGGCGCGACCCCGATGGACCGCCCAGAATGGACCACGGTCAACCCACTCAATGGCGATGTCTACCTGACCCTGACCAACAACAGCGCGCGTACGCCAGAGAAAGTCGACGCGGCCAACCCGCGTGGCCCGAACCGCCACGGCCACATCATTCGCTGGCACGACAGCGACGACCAGTTGAGCTTCAGCTGGGACATCTTCGTGTTTGGCGCCAATGCCGCCGGTACCGCCGACATCAACCGCTCAGGCCTGACCGAACTGAACCAGTTCGCCAGCCCTGACGGCATGAGCTTCGATAGCCGTGGCGTGTTGTGGTTCGAGACCGACAACGGTGAAACCACGCTGACCGACTACACCAATGACCAGTTGCTGGCGGTAATCCCCACTGACCTGGTAGATGCCACGGGCAAGCAAGTGCCAGTCAACGCGCAGAACCAGGTGGACTTGCGGCGCTTCTTTGTCGGGCCGAACGGTTGCGAAGTGACGGGGATTGCCTTCAGCCCGGACAACAAGTCGATGTTCGTCAACATCCAGCACCCGGAGAATTGGCCGTATACCGATAAGGCGACCGATGCGACCCCGGCTGGGGCTACGGTAAGGCCGCGGGCTTCGACGGTGGTGATTCAGCGTGATGATGGCGGGGAGATCGGGACGGTCTGATCGAAAGGCTTTCCATAGACTCAGTTGAGCCAGGCAGGTAACTCGGTGGATGCTTATTCCGTTTCGAGTTACCTGCGTAGGCCAAAAAGCGTCTGGACCCAATACCTGGTAATTCTGTCAGTAGACCGAGAGAGGGAAATGCCCGAATCTTCGGACATCCCATACTTCATGGCAGGTTCATCATGCAGTCTCATGGCCCTCTGTCACGTACTCATAAACTGTTTTATCAGAATGGCGCACTCTCGATCGAGATAGGCCCCTGCACAACGCGCTACTTTGCCAGTGAGGCAGGCGTCGTGGCGCAGTGCACGCCAGGCGCTAGCACCTCGCTTTACAGGGTTGATCAACTCATGACTGTGCTGGGGACCACCGACGGGCCTCATCAACAGCGCTTCACTGTTTACGGTTTTCCTGCCCCAGGCAGTTTCAAAACACCACTAGGCTTTAGCGGGCAACGATTTAATGCAATGTCGGGATGTTACCCACTGGGCCATGGTCATCGTTGGTTCAATCCAAGGGTGATGCGGTTCGGCCAATCTGACTCGTTATCACCTTTCGGTAAAGGCGGCGTTAATAGCTATGCATACTGCCAAAATGACCCTGTCAATAGGCTGGATCCCAACGGACGAATCTGGCACTTGCTACAACGAGCAGGGAACTGGTTTCTGCAAACTATTTACCCCGCGCCTGGAGCATCACCAACTGTAAGGCCTTTACTAGACGATATCGATGGTGTCGGCCCCACGCCTCCAATCACTAAAACGGTAATAAATAAGGTGCACCCGAACTTATATGAAGCCTTAGCAAACCGCATCTCTGGTTTTAGACATATGACAGAGACTGTTGACCGCAAAATTATAGAAATGCACGCCACTTATCATTGGGGCATTAACGTTATCGCCAAGTGGCCCCCAGTAACTGTTGCGAGCATAACAGTGCTCGCTGGTATCGGCCTCCATGCTTTTGCGGAAAGTCAAACTTTTGCTATAGGGGCGGGCCCACGCCCTGTGGTGACATTTGACTTAGCCAGCACGCCTGACCCCTTGGTAGCAATGAGGATTGCCAGAGGTGAGTGATAAGATTTTAAACCCTCTTTTCAAGGATGTTCCGCTTACCAAATCATCGGCTCCCGACTACGCACCCGCACCTGCTGCGCCGGCACCCGCGCATGCCACTGCACCACCCCTAGCGCCTCTACCTGAAACTCGCTGCGCATCACCCGCCCCTCTTCCTCGAACGACAGCTGCAACAGAAAATGCCCACTGTTGAGCAGCAACCCTTCGCTCAACCGTTCGAACGTCTCATCATCCACCGCCCCCAACGCCTTGCGCAGCGCAGCGGCATCCACATACCCCGACGCCGGCCGGCCACTGATGATGCGGCTGAGCAGCGCGCGTGGGTAGCGCCCCTCGTACAACGCTTCGAGCATGGGCAGATGCTCCAGGCCCAAGGCATTGGCGTTCAAACGCCAGCCGGTCGTCTGCGGCAAAGCGCACAGCATCGGGTAGCGGCCCTGGCGCGTTGCATCCATCTCCAGCAGCAGGTTCAGCTCGCTGGTGTCGAGCATCGGTTGGTTGGCCGCCAGGCGCGCGGGTTGCTGGCGCAGGTATTGGGCACTTTCAGCCCCTTGCAGGCGAGTATCGCTGTCATTGTCCAACCAATCGGCCAGGGCATCGACCAGGCGTTCTGCCGCCATGTCGTCGCCCAGCAAGCGGCGCAACTGGCGCTCGGCGCGCTCACCGTCGGCACCGAGCAATGCGTTGACGTTGAAGCACGTGTGCTGGTCGCGCACCCGCAGTTGCGCCTGGCCTGCGCCAAAATCGTAGTTCAGCGGTTGCCCGCGCAAGGCCTGCCAGAACAACGGGCTCAGCCGCCAGGCCGGGTCGCGCAGCGCCTGCTCGGCATAGGCCAAGCCGGCCTGTTCCATGGCCCTGACCTGCACCCGCTGGTGCAACAAGCGCACTTCATCAACCTGGCGCCGGCCATCTTCCACCAGCCAGGCCATACCGGCGGCGAGCATCGCCAACACCAGCATCACCATCAGCAGGGCCGCGCCGTGCTGTCGTTTACCACCCATCTGCACCCGCCTCTCATGGCCTGTAAAAGCGCCAGTCAACACGCCGGTTGTTGCAGGTAGATGGCAAGGGTGCGTTCCGTCATGTTCACGTCATCTGCACGAGGCAGGATTGCCCTTCCTTTTCATGGCCTTACAGGAGTAGTCGCAATGGGTGGCATTGGAATCTGGCAACTGGTGATCGTACTGATGATCGTATTCCTGCTGTTTGGCACCAAGCGCCTCAAGGGCCTGGGCAGCGATGTTGGCGAGGCGATCCAGGGGTTTCGCAAGTCCATGGGCGGTGACAACGACGTCGCCCCGCCCGGCACCGCCCAGGTGCAGCAACAGGCGCCGTTGACCGGCCAGGCAACGCCCCAGCCGCAAGCGGACCGTCAGGCCTGATGTTCGAGGTAGGCTTCAGCGAGTTGCTGCTGGTCGGCATCGTCGCACTGCTGGTGCTGGGCCCTGAGCGGCTGCCGGTTGCGGCACGCACGCTTGGGCGCGGCCTGGGCCAGGCGCGCAGGGCCATGCAGGGCCTGCGCGCACAGATGGAGCGCGAGATCGAGTTGCCCAACTTCGACAGCGCGCCCCTGCAGCGCCTGGAACAGGAAATGCGCCAGGGCATCAGCCTTGCCGCACTACCGGCCAATGACCGGGCAACCGTCGCTGCACCCAGGGAGAATGCCTCATGAGCCTTGCCATGGACCCTGCGGCAGGCATGCCGCTGACCGAGCACCTGCGCGAACTGCGCAAGCGCCTGGTGCGTTGCCTGGGGCTGGTCGCGTTGGTGTTCGCCGGCCTGTTCCCCTTCGCCCAGACCCTCTACACACTGATCTCGGAGCCATTGCGCCGCTTCCTGCCAGAGGGCGCCAGCATGATCGCGACCAGTGTCACCTCACCGTTTCTGACCCCCTTCAAGCTGACCGCGATGTGCGCGCTGTTCGTCGCCATGCCGCTGTTGTTGCACCAGGCCTGGGGGTTTCTGGCGCCGGGGCTGTACCGCCGGGAACGGCGCATTGCCCTGCCGCTGCTGGTGTCGAGCATTCTGCTGTTCTATGCCGGCATGGCGTTCGCGTTCTTTCTGGTGTTCCCGATGATGTTCGGCTTCTTCGCCAGCGTCACGCCCGATGGGGTGGCGATGATGACCGACATCAGCCAGTACCTGGACT
This sequence comes from Pseudomonas sp. LAIL14HWK12:I7, assembly GCF_000483465.1. Classification (NCBI taxonomy): domain Bacteria; kingdom Pseudomonadati; phylum Pseudomonadota; class Gammaproteobacteria; order Pseudomonadales; family Pseudomonadaceae; genus Pseudomonas; species Pseudomonas sp. LAIL14HWK12:I7. The sequence continues at coordinate 258,712 of NZ_KI519605.1, read as the reverse complement.
TCATCATGGCGCTGTTCCTGGCATTCGGGCTGGCGTTCGAGATCCCGGTGGCGACGTTCATCGTGGTCTGGGTGGGGTTGGCGGATGTGGCGACCCTGCGCCGTAGCCGGCCCTACGTGATCGTTGGGTGCTTTGTGGTGGGGATGATTCTGACGCCGCCGGACGTGTTTTCGCAGACGATGCTGGCGGTGCCGATGTGGGTGCTGTTCGAGGTGGGGTTGTTGGCGTGCAGCGGGTTGAAGCGGCCTGAGCCTGGCAATGAAGTTGTGGCGGGATTGTAGGGCCTCTTCGCGGGCAAGCCCGCTCCCACAGGGATATCACAAGCTTCAGTACCGGTGATATCCCTGTGGGAGCGGGCTTGCCCGCGAAAAGCCTTGATGCGCTCTAGAAGTCGGCCAGTGGCCAGACTTCATAGGCTGGCGTCTCGTACGGGTGGCTCTGCTTGAGCGCGGCAACGACCTGAGCGATCAGGTCGTCAGCCACCACCAGCTCTACCTTCCATTCCTCGACTACCTCGACCTGGCCGGTTTGCCCGAGAAACGGCTGGCTGCCGTCCAACGGGCGAAACTGGCCTTGACCCAAGGTTTGCCAGGCGCAGTGGTCATAGTCACCGATACGCCCGCCACCGGCGGCGAATACGGCAGCCTTGACCACCTCGACATGGCTGGCCGGGACGAAGAAGGCGAGCTTGTACACGCCTTAGTTCACCCAGACGCGCGCGTTGCGGAACATACGCATCAGCGCAGCATCTTCCTGCCACTCATCCGGGCGCCAGGAGTTCTGCACAGCGCGGAACACACGCTCCGGGTGCGGCATCATGATGGTCACGCGGCCGTCACGGCTGGTGAGGCCGGTGATACCACGCGGCGAGCCGTTCGGGTTGGCCGGGTAGGTTTCGGTGACCTTGCCGTGGTTGTCGACGTAGCGCAGGGCCACGCAACCGGACAGGTCGGCTTCCAGCAGTGCCGCTTCGTTGGCGAACTCGGCATGGCCTTCGCCGTGGGCGATGGCGATCGGCATACGCGAACCGGCCATGCCCTGCAGGAAGATCGAGTTGGACTTCTGCACCTCGACCATGGCCACACGGGCTTCGAACTGCTCGGAACGGTTACGCACGAAGTGCGGCCAGAACTCGGTGCCCGGGATCAGCTCGTGCAGGTTGGACATCATCTGGCAACCGTTGCACACGCCCAGGGCGAAGCTGTCGGTGCGCTCGAAGAAGGCCTGGAAGGCATCGCGGGCACGGGCGTTGAACAGTGCCGACTTGGCCCAGCCCTCACCGGCACCCAGCACGTCACCGTACGAGAAGCCGCCGCAGGCAACCAGGCCCTTGAAGGCTTCGAAGTCGACACGGCCAGCGAGGATGTCGCTCATGTGCACGTCAATGGCGGCGAAGCCGGCGCGGTCGAAGGCAGCAGCCATCTCGACCTGGCCGTTGACGCCCTGCTCACGCAAGATCGCCACTTGCGGGCGCACGCCTTTCTTGATGTACGGTGCAGCGATGTCGTCGTTGACGTCGTAGCCCAGCTTGACCGACAGGCCCGGGTTGTCTTCTTCGAGCAGCGCGTCGAATTCCTGGTCGGCGCATTCGGCGTTGTCACGCAGGCGCTGAACCTGGTAGCTGGTCTCGGCCCACTGGCGTTGCAGCAGGCGACGGTCGCCCTTGAACAGTTCTTCACTGTTCAGGCGCACGACCACTTCGCTGTTGTTGGTCGGCCGGCCGATCACCGCGACGCAGTCTTCACCCAAGCCAGCGGCGCTGAACTGGGCCAGTACGTCTGGGGTGGCATCCTGGCGAACCTGGATGACCGCACCCAGCTCTTCGTTGAAGAGGATGGCGGCGACTTTTTCCGCTTTGCTGGTCAGGGTGTCCAGCTCCAGGTCGAAGCCGCAATGGCCGGCGAAGGCCATTTCCAGCACGGTGGTCATCAGGCCACCATCGGAACGGTCGTGGTAGGCCAGCAGGTGGCCGTCGGCGTTGAGGCCCTGGATCACGGCGAAGAAGGCCTTGAGGTCTTCGGCATCGTCGACGTCCGGTGCGGCACTGGCCAACTTGCCGTGGGTCTGCGCCAGGATCGAGGCGCCCATGCGGTTCTTGCCGCGGCCCAGGTCGATCAGGATCAGGTCGGTTTCGCCCTTGTCCATGCGCAGTTGCGGGGTCAGGGTCTTGCGGATGTCGGTGACCGGGGCGAAGCCGGTGATGATCAACGACATCGGCGAGGTCACGCTCTTCTCGACGCCCTCTTCGCTCCACTTGGTCTTCATCGACATCGAGTCTTTGCCGACCGGAATGGTGATACCCAACTCAGGGCACAGCTCCATGCCGACAGCCTTGACGGTGTCGTACAGGCGGGCGTCTTCACCCGGGTGGCCGGCGGCGGACATCCAGTTGGCCGACAGTTTGATGTCGGACAGCTTCTCGATCCGCGAGGCGGCAAGGTTGGTCAGGGTTTCGCCGATGGCCATGCGGCCAGACGCCGGGGCGTCGAGCAGGGCCAGCGGGGTGCGCTCACCCATGGCCATGGCTTCACCGGTGTAGACGTCGAAGCTGGTGGCGGTAACGGCGCAGTCGGCCACCGGCACCTGCCATGGGCCGACCATTTGGTCACGGGCTACCAGGCCAGTGATGGTGCGGTCGCCGATGGTGATCAGGAAGCTCTTGCTGGCCACCGCAGGGTGGTGCAGCACGCGCTCGACCGAATCGGCCAGCGACAGGGTGCTTGGGTCGAATTCATCGCCAAGTTCGGCTTCACGGGTGACCGAACGGTGCATGCGCGGCGGCTTGCCCAGCAGCACGTCCAGCGGCATGTCCACCGGGGTGTTGGCGAAGTGGCTGTCGGTCACGGTCAGGTGCGGCTCTTCAGTCGCCTCGCCGACCACGGCGAACGGGCAGCGCTCTCGTTCACAGATGGCCTGGAAGCGGTCGAAGTCGACAGCGCTGACGGCCAGCACGTAACGTTCCTGCGATTCGTTGCTCCAGATTTCGTGCGGGGCCATGCCCGGCTCATCGTTGGGCACATTGCGCAGTTCGAAGCGGCCACCGCGGCCACCGTCGTTGACCAGCTCAGGGAAGGCGTTGGAGATACCGCCGGCGCCAACGTCGTGGATGAAGGCGATCGGGTTCTTGTCGCCCAGCTGCCAGCAGCGGTCGATGACCTCTTGGCAACGGCGCTCCATTTCCGGGTTTTCGCGCTGTACCGAAGCGAAGTCCAGGTCGGCAGAGCTGGCACCGGTGGCGACCGACGACGCCGCACCGCCACCCAGGCCGATCAGCATGGCCGGGCCGCCGAGCACGATCAGCTTGGCGCCGACGGTGATCTCGCCCTTCTGCACGTGGTCTTCACGGATGTTGCCCATGCCGCCGGCGAGCATGATCGGCTTGTGGTAGCCGCGCACTTCTTCGCCGTGCGGGGTGTTGATCGCCTGCTCGAAGGTACGGAAGTAGCCGGTCAGGGCCGGGCGACCGAATTCGTTGTTGAACGCGGCGCCACCCAGTGGGCCTTCGACCATGATGTCGAGGGCGTCGACGATGCGCTCAGGCTTGCCGTACGCCTGCTCCCATGGCTGTTCGAAGCCCGGGATGCGCAGGTTGGACACGGTGAAGCCGGTCAGGCCAGCCTTGGGCTTGGCGCCACGGCCGGTGGCGCCTTCGTCGCGGATTTCGCCGCCGGAGCCGGTGGAAGCACCGGAGAACGGCGCGATGGCGGTCGGGTGGTTGTGCGTCTCGACCTTCATCAGGATGTGCACCGGCTCCTGCACCGCGCCGTACTGGCGGGTTTCAGGGTTCGGGAAGAAACGGCCGGCAACGTTGCCGACGATCACCGAGGCGTTGTCCTTGTAAGCAGACAGCACGCCTTCGCTGTGCATCTGGTAGGTGTTCTTGATCATGCCGAACAGGCTCTTTTCCTGAGCCTGGCCGTCGATGTCCCAACTGGCGTTGAAGATCTTGTGACGGCAGTGCTCGGAGTTGGCCTGGGCGAACATCATCAGTTCGATGTCGTTCGGGTTGCGCGCAAGGTTCTGGAAAGCGGCGACCAGGTAGTCGATCTCGTCTTCAGCCAGGGCCAGGCCCAGGTCGACGTTGGCCTTGGCCAGGGCGTCGCGGCCACCGGCGAGGATGTCGACCGAGGTCATCGGCTTGGGCTGGGCGTGGCTGAACAGGTCGGATGCCTGCTCCAGCTGGGCCAGCACGCGCTGGGTCATGCGGTCGTGCAGTTCGGCGGCGACGGCCTGTGCATCGGCTTCGCTCAGGTTGCCGGCGACGTAGTAGGCGATGCCGCGCTCAAGGCGCTGGATCGACTGCAGGCCGCAGTTGTGGGCAATGTCGCTGGCCTTGCTGGCCCAGGGCGAGATGGTGCCCAGGCGCGGCACGACCAGGAACAGGCGGCCGGTCGGCTCCTGTACCGGCACGCTCGGGCCGTACTTGAGCAGACGGCCCAGCACCTGCTGCTGGTCGGCGGTCAGCTCGCCGTCGACATCGGCGAAGTGGGCGAATTCGGCATACAAACCAGTAACAGCGGGGACTTTCTGGCTCAGTTGCTCGAGTAATTTACCGTGGCGAAAGGCAGAAAGGGCAGGAGCGCCGCGCAGGATCAACATCGTCGGGACAGCCTCAGGAAGGGGTGTGCTTAGAGGCCGTGCATTCTAGCCTAATTCCACGGCTTTCGGCACCTGCTCTACGCCGCGCCTGTCGGGCGGTGGAACCGGACTTTCGGGTCAATATTTCGGGTGCTCGCCTCAAGAGGTTTATGGCCTGGCAGATCGAGCGCCGCGCGGGCGGCGCTCGATCTGCCAGGCGGCACACCTCTAACGGCAAACACCCTGAACACAGAACCCGCTACCAGACAAGCTATCTGTTGTCGAGATATGGCGCCGCCTGTCCTTTGCGTATACTGCAAGCTATGTTCGCCCACACTGCTTTGCGCCAGCGCTGCGCCAGATGGCTCATCGCAACCGGACTCTTTCTGATGCTCGGTGCCTGTGTTGAAAAACCCAGCACCCTCGAGCGCGTGAAGGAGGATGGCGTGCTGCGCGTAATCACCCGCAACAGCCCGGCGACGTATTTCCAGGACCGTAACGGCGAAACCGGCTTCGAATACGAATTGGTCAAGCATTTCGCCGATGATCTCGGCGTAAAGCTGGAGATCGAGACCGCCGACAACCTCGACCAACTGTTCGACGAGCTGGGCAAGCCCTCCGGCCCAGTGCTGGCAGCCGCCGGTCTGGTAAGCAGCGAGCGGCGCAAGACCCAGGCGAAATTCTCCCACCCGTACCTGGAAGTCACCCCTCAAGTCATCTACCGCAACGGCCGCTCGCGCCCGACCGAAGCCAAGGGCCTGGTCGGCAAAAAGATCATGGTGCTCAAGGGCAGCAGCCATGCTGACCAGCTGGCCGAGCTGAAAAAGCAGTATCCGGGCCTGGAATACGAAGAATCCGACGCCGTCGAGGTGGTCGACTTGCTGCGCATGGTCGATGAAGGCCAGATCGACCTGACCCTGGTCGACTCCAACGAACTGGCGATGAACCAGGTGTACTTCCCCAACGTTCGGGTCGCCTTCGACCTGGGCGACACCCGCGACCAGCGCTGGGCGGTGGCGGCCGGCGAGGACAACAGCCTGCTCAACGAGGTCAACGAGTTTCTCGACAAGGCCCAGAAGAACGGCACCCTGCAGCGCCTGAAAGACCGCTATTACGGCCATGTCGATGTACTCGGCTACGTCGGCGCCTATACGTTCGCCCAGCACCTGCAGCAGCGGCTGCCCAAGTACGAGAAGCACTTCAAGAGCTACGCCAAGGTCGAACAGGTGGACTGGCGCCTGCTGGCGGCCATCGGCTACCAAGAATCGATGTGGCAGCCGGAAGTCACCTCCAAGACGGGCGTGCGCGGCCTGATGATGCTCACCCAGCGCACGGCGCAGGCCATGGGCGTGTCCAATCGCCTGGACCCGAAACAGAGCATCCAGGGTGGTGCCAAGTACTTCATGCTGATCAAAGAGCAACTCGACGACAGCATCCAGGAACCCGACCGCACCTGGTTCGCCCTGGCTGCCTATAACGTTGGCAGCGGCCACCTGGAAGACGCCCGCACCCTGGCCAAGCGCGAGAAGCTCAACCCGAACAAGTGGCTGGACGTGAAGAAAATGCTGCCGCGCCTGGCGCAGAAGCAGTGGTACAGCAAGACCAAGTACGGCTATGCCCGCGGCGGCGAGCCGGTGCACTTCGTGGCCAACATCCGCCGTTACTACGACATCCTGACCTGGGTGACCCAGCCGCAGCTCGAAGGCCAGATGGCCGAGGGCAACTTGCATGTGCCTGGGGTAAACAAGGACAAGCCGGCAGAGCAGTCGCCGCCGATGTAATCCTGTACGGGCCTGTTCGCAGGAATGACCGGCATTCACTCCCTTCCCGGCTTCATCCGTAAGTTTACACACCTCACCCTAAGCGATTTACGTTTCAAGTCTCTGGGAACGTTAGACATCGCCTGATGTAACAGCAAAAACCTAACGATTACGCAACTGGTAAAAATGCCAGTTGCCGCCTAGCAGCCACCCTTCTATAGATGCTTCTCCACAACCACGGTGTTGGAGACAAGCATGACCAGGCCCCTTATTATTCTTGGGCTGCTCAGCCTGACTGCGTTCGCACAGGCACAATCACCCCTCAAAGATGATTACAAGGCAGCAGAAGTGAAAAGGGCGGAGTCACACGCCAGCCACCCAACCGTGCCCGTAGGCAAACTTCATCTTTACAAGAACGCAACCGACAGTGCCTGCACATCTTTGAACATAGAATATCGAAGAAACGCTGCCTACAGGGGCAGTTACAACTGCGGCAATGATCAGGTTTATTTTTTTAAGGTAAGCAATGCATCAAAGGGGAACACCATCAAACTGGGGAGCGACAGACCTGTAAAAGAATCTGACTACAGCTATTGCCCAGAAAATGACTGGCGCTTCATACTCGAGGTAACTGACGATGCAGTTAATACAAGCAAGATCCCTCTCTCAGAACTTAGAAATATTGAAAACGGGGAACTGATCGTCAGTGGATTAAAAATGCAGAAGAACGCCTACAGGAGCGGAAACATCGCTGGAAAGCTAACTTGTGTAGATACCAACAACCTATAACAACCTATGTATCGTTAGCCACCTGCTATCCCCCCCTCTTTACCCTTCGCGCCTTGAAAAAGTCACTGAGGATCTGGCCACACTCCTCCGCCAGCACCCCGCCCTCTACCATCACCCGATGGTTGAGGAAGCCCTGGCCGAAGAACTGACCCTGGCTCTGCACGATACCCGCCTTGGGCTCCAACGCCCCGTACACCACCCGCGCCACCCGCGAATGCACGATCAAACCCGCGCACATGCTGCAGGGCTCCAGGGTTACATACAGCGTGCTGCCCGGCAGCCGATAGTTGCTCGCCGACTTCGCCGCAGCCCGAATGGCAACCATTTCGGCATGCGCACTCGGGTCGCTGTCGATAATGGGCCGGTTGAAGCCCTGGCCGATTACCTGGCCATGCTGCACCAGCACCGCCCCCACCGGCACCTCGCCCATGGCCGCGCCCTCAGCCGCCAGGGCCAGAGCAATGCGCATGAATTCCTGATCGCGGCTGCGATCGATGATGTGTGGGCGCATCAGACCACCGCTATCGCGGCCATCAGGCCGGTTTCCATGTGGTCGATGACGTGGCAGTGGAACATCCAGGTGCCCGGGTTATCCGCCACAAGTGCCACCTGGGCCCGCTCGTTCTTGCCCAGCAGGTACGTATCGGTGAACCACGGCTCCTTGATGTCGTGGCGGTTGGAGGCAATCACCTTGAAACTCATGCCATGCAGGTGGATCGGGTGCTGGTACTGGGTCATGTTCTTCAGCTCGAAGATGTAGCTCTTGCCCTTCTGCAGCGTGGCGATGGGCCGGTCGGCGCATGTCTTGTCGGTGATGTCCCAGGCCTGGCCGTTGATCTGCCACAGGCTCGATGGTTTGTTCGGGTCAGGGGTGACAGAAACTTTGGCCGCCCACTCGAAATTGAAGTTGAGCTTTTCAGCATTCTCCAGGTCCGGCTCGGCGATCGGGTTGGCCGGCAGCGCTGGCGGCCAGTCACTCGGCGCGTCGTTGCTCGGCACCGAACGCAGGGTACCCAGGCGCACGAAACCGTCGCGCAGGGAAATTTCCTCACCCGCTTCGGGAATCCGGATGGCCAGGCAGATGCGCATGCCAGGGCCAAGCCAGTACTCATCTTCCAATGGCCGCGGGGTCACCGGGTTGCCGTCGAGGGCGTAGATCTTCGCCTCGCAGTTGCCCTTGAGGTTTAGGCGGTAGGTCCAGGTGTTGTCCAGGTTCAGCAGGCGCACCCGCACCACCTGGCCGGCCGGCAGCTCGGTGACCGCGTCGGGCTGGCCGTTGATGGTGATCAGCCGCCCGGCAGTGCCGTTACGCGCGGCCTCACGCGGGATGCTGAACGGCAGCCAGGCGCCCTGCTCGTCCACGTGCCAGTTTTTCAGGCTCAGCGTGCGCTCGTGCAGGAACCCGGTAGGCTCGCGCTCCTCGACGATCAGAGGGCCGACCAGGCCGCGGCCGAGCTCTTCCGAGCTGCTGACATGCGGGTGATACCAGTAGCTGCCGGCATCCGGCACGCGGAACTTGTAGTCGAAGTATTCGCCCGGCTTGACCGGCAGCTGCGACACGTACGGCACGCCGTCCATTTCCAGCGGCAAGCGGATGCCATGCCAGTGAATGGTGGTTTCGACCGGCAAGTGGTTGATGAACCGCACCCGCAGCCAGGTGCCCTGGCGTACCCGCAGCTCGGTACCTGGCGCCGAAGGGCCAAAGGCCCAAGCCTCGGTCTTGAAGCCCGGCACCAGTTCCACGTCCAAGGGCGCGGCGATCAGCTCGTAGTCGTGCCCGGCATTCTCGTCCTCGACCTTGCCCAGCCAGTACCGCGCTGCGCCTCCGGCGCCCAGGCCTACCACAACCAGGCCGGTGAGGCCTTTGAGCATTTGTCGACGGGTGAAGGACATCGGTGCGGGTACCTCGTGTTCGGCGCAATCAAGCTGCCAGCAGGGCTGGCGATGAAGGGCAAATACGATACACCTGCAAATGGGAAAGATTAAGTGAAAGCCACCATTACTGGCCGTTCAGGCAAGCAATATGCACCACCTTCATGGCCCGTACCCCTTCGAGACTGACGTTTATCCTTCTAGCCAGGACAAACGTGATGCCCTCCAACCCCCCCACTTCCAACGAACAGCAAAGCCTGCTAACGCTGGCCCGCCAGCTCACCGAAGCCTGCCCTGACATGCGCGAGATGGCCCGCGAAGTTGCCCAACAGGTTCTTGAACGCCACGGCCTGAAAACACTGGACCCCGACAACGTTTACCTGCACCGCTTTCACACCGCCGTCAGCAGCCACAAAACTTTCAACGGCTGGCAGCACCTGGACCCGCCGTACGAATCGCTGACCTTGCCCCAACTGGTCATGCACCGCTTCGATGCCAACGACCAGGACAACGCCGACCTGCTGAGTTACCTCGTTGGCTTTTACACCGAAGGGCCTGGCGGGGATGCCTACGACGAGCGTAATGAAATCCGGCTCGAGGCCAAGGACGTTCTGGAATACTTCTGGAGCATCGATTTTGCCGTTGACTTCAAAGCTCGGCTGACGTCTTTCTGGTCGAAACAGGCGGGCCACTTCCGAACGTTGGCCAAGGCCAACTTCCTCAGCAAAGTACTGGAAGCCTGCGCACATGCCCCCGCGTCAGCGCTGGCCAGCCACTGCCGCGATGTCGTGCAGGCGCTGGCGGGCGACACAGCCTGGCCGCCGTCACTGGAAGCGCTGCAACAACAGGTAGTACCTGGCGCTGGCGTGCGCGTGTGCACGTTCGATATCGGCGGGCATGTGGCCACAGATATCCTGCGTGTTCAGCTCAAAGATGGCAGCCAGCTGATCTACCTACCTGGCGACGTCGATGGCCTGCATTACTTTGCGGATGACCAGGCGTTGTTCTGGTGGGTACTCATCAACTGCAACCATGCCGATAACCGGGCACGCTTCCTGGCGCACTTCTCCCTCGATGACCGCGATGAGGGCGACAGCAAGGTCGGCCTCAATCACCTGGTCGATCTGTTGTACCAAGGCTGGGGCAAGGATGATTATTCCGGCATCAACACCCTCGATCAGCAGATTCATAAGGACGCCTTCGACTGGCTGCGCGACAAAGCCCGACAGCGGATGATCGATGATGCGCACTTCTCCCTGCGCTCCAACGCCGACTTGCGCAAACAACTGTGGATCGGCTACCTGAGTGCCGGCCTGAAAGTGTTTGGCCCCCTGGCGGCAGTGGACTGGCCCGTGGCATTGGCGCTGGTCGGCGCCGGCATCGCTGAAACGGGCTTGAACATCGACCAGGCAATTACCGGGCATACCACCCGCGAACGCAAGGCAGGCGTTACAGGGGCAATCTTTGCTGCCATCGAGACGCTGTTCAACGCAACGTTTTTGCTCAGCGCACCGAGCAAACCACTCGCCGAACTCGGCGAAGCCGCTGAAGCAGGCGCGGAAACGGGTGCAGGCCAAAGCCCCACAGCGCCAGAAGAACCCGCAACTGCTGGCGAAACCGAACCCGGCGACGAAGAGCCTTCAAGCGTAGTGGACGCCGTGAAAACCTGGGTACCAGCGCCCTTCCAGCCAGTGGAACGCTGGGCGCTGTTGCAGCCTTTCGAGACCAATGTGCTGCTTAGCGGCGAGCCTGGCTCGGGCACCTTCGCAGGCATTTACACACAAGACGGGCAGTTTTATGCGCTGGTCGAGGAGCAACCTTACCAGGTGCGCTTTGTGCCGGAGCTGAAAACCTGGACCATCGTCGACCCGGAAAACCCGTTTTCTTTCTACAAGCACCAACCGATCCGCCTTGATGCCGATGACCAGTGGTACCCCATCGAGCGTGGCAGCCTCAAAGGCGGCATGCTCTCACGGCTGAAGATCTGGGGCAGGCCATCAGCGGCGGCGAACGTGCCTGCCCTTGCCGAAACCCCTTATGAAGTACCCCCCAGCTTGCGCCCTGCACTTGAAGACGTGGCGGACGAAGAGATCACGGGCGCACGGGAAAACATTCACGACCCTGAACGATACGCCGCCATCGAGCGCTTTCGCGCCCTGCGTGAGCAACTGGCGACCGATGCCAACCAGTTCATGACCACGGTAGACGTGCCAGCTCGCCCGCCAATACCTGAATTACCTGCTGGAACTACGCCTAAGCAGGTACTGCAACGTATCTATGAAAACAGCAACGGCCTGGTGGTCGGCGAGGCGCACAGCAGCCTTGGCAGCAAGCGGTTGTTGATCGAAAACATGGGCCAGTTGCGCAAGCTGAAAGTGAAGACGCTGTACATGGAGCATTTCACCACCGATTTCCAGCAAGCGGACCTCGACACCTTCAACCGTAGCGGCGTGATGCCGAGGGCGCTGGAGCGGTATGTCACGGCTCAGGACTTCGGGCACCACACCGACCCTGCCGGCCGCTACACCTTCCGCCGGATACTGCTTGAAGCACACAAAAACGGCGTGCGCATCCAGTCCATCGACTGCATGGCCAGCTATCGTCAGGCATGGGCAGAGCCGGTGTCCGATGTGGCGCGTCAGCAGATGATGAATTTCTACGCCCACCTGATCATCGACGCTGACCAGGCTACGCGTGGCCCGGGAAGGTGGGTTGCGCTAGTCGGTAACACTCACGCCAACAACTTCCATGGCGTTACCGGCCTGGCTGAAACAGAAGGTGCGATTGGCTTGCGGGTTGAAGACACCCCTGCCGGTGGAGTCGATACCTACACGGCCGACCCCGGCACGGATTCCGCTGACAGCAAAGGCAAGCTGTGGCACTTGCAAAGCGACCTGCGGCTGCAAGCGGCGGTAACCCCTGCGCGCTCACCGTCACCAGACCTGGAAAGCATGCTGGTCAGGCCAGGTGACTACACCTTCGAAGAGGCCAACGGCGAGCAGTACCTGGTTAACCGCAGCCGTGACATGCGCCTGCGGCGCACCTTGATCAGGCGGGATGGGCGCTTCTACTACATAGAACGGCCAGACTGGCCAACCCTCCATCAACGCCGCCTGGCGCACCTTTCCGATCTACATACTTGGCTGAGGCAGCGTGGTATGCGGCACATCACACCTTGAGCTGCTTACGTTTGCTCACAGACTCGCAGACCGTCGTATACGCACAATGGCGCTTTCAACGTGAGGCCAAACGTATGACAGCCATAACCTTTCGCCCTGCAGTACCTGAAGATGCCGCAGCGTGTATGACCCTGCGGGCATTGACCCGGGAAAACGCGTTCACAGAAGAAGACCTGCGCGCGCTAGGCATCACCGTCGATTCCTGGAGCAGCGGCATTCGCGATGGAAGCGGCCCAGGCTTCGTGGCCTGGACGTCGACAGGCGAGCACGACGAAGCGGGAGATGAGATCTTGCAGCTCAGGGTCGATAGACGCGCTCGGTAAAACGCAAAAGCCCGCAATCATGCGTAATGCTGTTCACTTGAGTTATCCATCGCCTGTATGGGGGCCGCTTTGCGGCCCATCGCGGCACAAGGCCGCTCCCACAATGTTCGCGCATGCCCTGTAAATAGGGTTATTACGCGGTCGGTGTGGGAGCGGCCTTGTGCCGCGAAGGGCCGCAGAGCGGCCCCGGCATTCTTAAGTGAACAGCATTACGCAATCATGCGGGCTTTTGGTAGCTTCCTGCTATCGGACGCCGGCCGCGGCCGGGCGCGAAATCATTCCCACTCGATAGTGGCCGGCGGCTTGCTCGACACGTCGTAAGTGACGCGCGAGATGCCTTCGATTTCGTTGATGATACGGCCGCTGACGGTCTCCAGCAGCTCGTACGGCAGGTGTGCCCAACGCGCGGTCATGAAGTCCACGGTCTCGACGGCACGCAGGGCCACGACCCAGGCGTAACGACGGCCGTCGCCAACGACGCCAACCGACTTGACCGGCTGGAACACCACGAAGGCCTGGCTGGTCTTGTGGTACCAGTCGGCTTTGCGCAGTTCTTCGATGAAGATATGGTCAGCGCGACGCAGAATGTCGGCGTATTCCTTCTTCACTTCACCAAGGATACGCACGCCCAGGCCCGGGCCTGGGAACGGGTGGCGGTAGACCATGTCGTACGGCAGGCCCAGCTCCAGGCCGATCTTGCGGACTTCGTCCTTGAACAGCTCGCGCAGCGGCTCGACCAGCTTGAGGTTCATTTCCTCTGGCAGGCCACCGACGTTGTGGTGCGACTTGATCACGTGGGCCTTGCCGCTCTTGGCGCCAGCCGACTCGATCACGTCTGGGTAGATGGTGCCCTGGGCCAGGAACTGGATGTTGTCCAGCTTGCTGGCTTCGGCATCGAAGATGTCGATGAAGGTGCGACCGATGATCTTGCGCTTCTTCTCAGGGTCCGCTTCGCCTTCCAGGTTGCCCAGGAATTGCGCCTCGGCGTCGGCACGGATCACCTTGACGCCCATGTTCTCTTTGAACATGGCCATCACTTGGTCGCCTTCGTGCAGGCGCAGCAGGCCGTTGTCGACGAAGACGCAGGTCAGCTGGTCACCGATGGCGCGGTGCAGCAGCGCGGCAACCACGGAGGAGTCCACGCCACCGGACAAGCCCAGCAGGACGTTGGCCGAACCAACTTGCTCACGCACTTGGGCGATGGCGTCTTCGACGATGTTGGACGGGGTCCACAGGGCTTCGCAGCCGCAGATGTCCTGGACGAAGCGCGAGAGAATGCGACCGCCCTGCTTGGTGTGGGTCACTTCCGGGTGGAACTGCACGCCGTAGTAGCCGCGCGCGTCGTCGAACATGCCGGCAATCGGGCAGCTCGGGGTGCTGGCCAGCACGTGGAAGTCGCCAGGCATCTGGGTGACCTTGTCACCGTGGCTCATCCACACGTCCAGGCCCAGCACGCCGTCGGCGTCTACGTGGTCTTCGATGCCGTCGAGCAGGCGGCTCTTGCCGACTACATCAACGCGGGCGTAGCCGAATTCGCGCAGGTCGGAACCGGTCACCTTGCCGCCCAGTTGCTCGGCCATGGTCTGCATGCCGTAGCAGATGCCCAGCAGCGGTACGTTCAGGTCGAACACAGCCTGCGGCGCGCGCGGGCTGTTGGCTTCGTGTACCGACTCGGGGCCGCCGGCGAGGATGATGCCGCGCGGGTTGAATTCGCGGATCGCTTCATCGTCCATGTCGAACGGATGCAGTTCGCAGTAGACACCGATCTCGCGCACGCGGCGGGCGATCAGCTGGGTGTACTGGGAACCGAAATCGAGGATCAGGATGCGGTGAGCGTGAATGTCGAGGGCCATGACTCAATCTCGTCAGTGGAAATCGGAAACGACGCGGGGCTGTCGTGACAGCCCCGCATGCTGATAGTGCTGGAAGCCTCAGCCTACGCGGTAGTTAGGGGCTTCTTTGGTGATCTGCACGTCATGCACGTGGGACTCGGCCATGCCGGCACCGGTGATGCGCACGAATTCCGGCTTGGTGCGCATCTCTTCGATGGTTGCGCTGCCGGTGTAGCCCATGGACGAACGCAGGCCGCCCATCAGCTGGTGGATGATGGCTGCCAAGGCACCCTTGTACGGTACACGGCCTTCGATGCCTTCCGGTACCAGCTTCTCGGCGCCGGCCGAGGAGTCCTGGAAGTAACGGTCGGACGAGCCCTGCGCCTGTGCCATGGCACCCAGCGAGCCCATGCCGCGGTAGGCCTTGTAGGAGCGGCCCTGGAACAGCTCGACTTCACCCGGGGCCTCTTCGGTACCGGCGAACATCGAACCCATCATCACGCAGGAAGCACCGGCAACGATGGCCTTGGACAGGTCACCGGAGAAGCGGATGCCACCGTCGGCGATCAGCGGGACGCCCGTGCCTTCCAGCGCAGCGGCGACGTTGGCGATGGCGCTGATTTGCGGCACGCCGACACCGGCGACGATGCGGGTGGTGCAGATCGAGCCTGGGCCGATACCGACCTTGACGGCGTCAGCGCCAGCTTCAGCCAGGGCCTTGGCCGCAGCGCCGGTGGCGATGTTGCCGCCGATCACCTGCACTTGCGGGTAGGTTTCCTTGACCCAGCGTACGCGGTCGATCACGCCTTTGGAGTGACCGTGGGCGGTGTCGACCACCACCACGTCAACGCCAGCGGCAACCAGGGCAGCAACGCGCTCGCCGGTGTCCTTGCCGGTACCGACGGCAGCGCCGACGCGCAGGCGACCTTGGTCGTCCTTGCTGGCCAGCGGGTAGGCCTTGGCTTTTTCGATGTCTTTGACGGTCATCATGCCCTTGAGGCTGAACTTGTCGTCGACGATCAGGACTTTTTCCAGGCGGTGCTTGTGCAGCAGCTCGCGGACTTCGTTCTTGTTGGCGCCTTCGCGCACGGTGACCAGACGCTCTTTGGGCGTCATCACATCGCGGACCTTGGCATCCAGACGGGTTTCGAAGCGCACGTCACGGGAGGTGACGATACCGACCAGGTCACCGTTCTCCAGCACCGGAACACCCGAAATGTTGTTCAGGCGGGTCAGGTCGAACAGGTCGCGCACGGTGGCGTCTGCTTCGATGGTGATCGGGTCCTTGACCACGCCAGCCTCGAACTTCTTGACCTTGCGCACTTCGCCGGCCTGCTGTTCGATGGTCATGTTCTTGTGGATGATGCCGATGCCGCCTTCCTGAGCCATGGCAATGGCCAGACGCGCTTCGGTCACGGTATCCATGGCGGCGGAAACCAGAGGGATGTTCAGCTCGATGCCACGAGTCAAACGGGTCTTGAGACTGACTTCATTGGGCAGTACCTCGGAATAGCCAGGTACAAGGAGGATATCGTCGAAAGTCAGGGCTTCTTGGCTGATACGCAGCATCGCGGGGGCTCCCGGGCGGGAAAAATGGAAGCGCGCCATTATACTCATCCACGGCGCGCCGCTCAATGCAAAATAAGGGCCTTCGGTCAGCGTTCTGGCAGTTTTACCTGCACGACCGCCACTGGCTGGTCGAGCCAGTCGGCGAAGCTGTCGAGAAAGGCCTGGGTGAACCCGGCCTCGCCCCAGTTGTTGAAGATGAACCCCAGGTTGGAAAAGGCACATGGCTGCAGGTAAAGAAAGCCATTGATGTCGTCTTCGAAGCCGCACAGCGGGCAGGTGAAGTTGTCACTGACCCCTGGCATCCACTCTTCCAGGCTCTCGAACAGCGGCTCGCCGACTTCACGGCGGCACTCCGGGCAGCCGGCTTCTTCGAGAAAACCGTCGGTCGGGGTATAGATGCAGCGCTTGAGCATGATCTCGAGGCCGCTGGCCTGCTCACCGAAGGGCAGTTTCTCGGGGTGCAGGGCTACCTTGCGCGCACCTTCGGCCAAGGCATGGCCCATGCGGTTTCCGGTGCGGCCACAGGTGGTGAGTTGCTCTTCGACGATTTTCTCGCGCACCAGCCAGCGTACGATCGCCCGGGCGCGGGCCTCGTTGGCCGGAACGGTGGAAAGCTTGGGGACGATGATGCTCTGGGTGTTCATTAAGGAAGCAAACCTGCGAACTGCGGTAATCCCGTAATTCTACCGCTCACAGGCTCAGGTAGCGACCGATCATGGCCAAGCCACTGGCCAGCACCAGCCACGTGACCAGGCGCACAAAGGCCTCGCGGGACAGTTTCAGCGTCAGCCGGCGCCCTACCCACAAGCCGACGAACATCACCGGCAACAGGCAGGCAGCGAGCAACAGCAGGCTGCTGTCGGCGTAGACCCCGGCAATCAGGAACAGCGACAGGCGCACCACCGTGCTGCAACTGATCAACGCACTTTGGGTAGCCCGCACCTGCTCTTTCGCCTCCAGGCGAGCACTGAGGTACAGCGCATAGAGAAAACCGCCGCTGCCGAACAATGCGCCGAACAAGCCCCCTACCGTGCCCATGGGTACCGCCCAGAAGCCGGACAAGGTCGCCGGACGCACCTTCACCGCCAGGTTGTAGAACGCATAGGCACTGACGAACAGGCCCATCAGCAACAGCAGTAGGTCGGACTTGAGACGTAGCAGGAACACCACCCCCAAGGTGCACCCTATCGCCATGAAGGGCAGCAGACGCAGCATCTCGCCGCGCACCACATCCCGGCGCGACGGCAGCAAGTTGCCGAAGGCCGCCACGAAGTCCAGCAGCACCAACAGCGGGATGATCCGGGACAGCGGCATGAAGTGGATCAGCACCGGCGCCGCGACCAGCGCAGTGCCGAAACCGGCAATGCCGAAAACGATGTAGGCCAGGCCGACACCGAGCAGGATGGGCAGCCAATCGAGGCCGGAAAAGGACAATGAGGTGAGCATGGCGTGTGTTCCTGAGAAGTCACGCAAAGGTTAGCCAGCCATGAGCCATGCCGACTAATATGCCTTTGCGCCATTACCCATCTCGAAAAGGCATGACATGACGTCGATCCGCCAGCTGCGTTACTTCGTGGAAATTGCCGAGAGCGGCAGTTTCAGCGCCGCCGCCGAGCGGCTCTACATCGCCCAGTCGGCGCTGAGCCGGCAGATCAAGGAGCTGGAGCAGCACCTGGGCACGCCATTGTTCGAACGCACTGCGCGCCTGCCACGCCTGACGCTCGCCGGGGACGCCTTTTTGCAGCGTGCCCGCCGCTTGCTGGCCGACCTGGCACAGGCCGAGCGCATCACCCGCGACATGGGCGACGGCTTGCAAGGCAGCCTGCGCCTGAACCACTCCAGCACCGTGCCGCTGACCGGGCCTCTGCTGGCTCGCTTGGGCGCGTACTTGCAAGGCAACCCTGGGATTGCACTGGAGATTGCGCAGCAGTCCTCGGAGGCGCAATTGGAGGATATCGCCGCTGGGCGGCTGGATATCGGCCTGTTGCGGCTGCCGGTGCTGCGCCAGCATGAAGGCGTGGTGCTGCATGAGCTGTTCAGCGAGCCTCTATTGCTGGCTGTCGCCGCTGGGCACCCCTTGGCTGAAGCGCCGGTCGTGCAACTGGAGCAGCTGCGTGGCGAGCGCTTCATTTCGATTCCTCACCGGGACCGCGGCGGGTTGAGCTATTTGTCGGCCTCGCTGTGCATGAATGCAGGGTTCTTTCCGCAGGCGGCCCAGGTGGTTTCACGCAAGACCACGCAGTTGCAGCTGATTCAGGCGGGGTTCGGGGTAGCGCTGTTGCCGGCATGCATGCGCGATATTGCGCCGGCATCGGTCAGGTTCGTGGCGCTGGGTGAGGTGTGTGAGAGTACGGTGGCACTGGCGTGTCGGCGGGATGCTGGGTTGATGGTGCGCCAGTTTTTGGCGGCGATGCAGGGGGCGTGATGGGGAGGTGATGGGGGCCTTGGTGCATGACGGGGGATTTTTAGCGCCTGGGAGATCGAGCGCCGCCCGCGCGGCGCATCGCGAGCAACGCTCGCTCCTACGTCTGTTTCGGGCCAGTAACGCCTGTGACAGGCGCGCGCGACCGCCTTGTTGGTCCGACGCGATATTGAGGCGGACGAGAAAGGGATCGCGCGCCCATGCCCCAGGAATAACCCCTCCCATCAGGCTAGACACAGCATACAAGGAGCAGCCTTGTGCTGCGAAGCACCGACCTGGCATATCTATCAGTGGTGGCTTATCCCAATACATCTGAAACTTATCCCATCTCAAATGGAGGTAAACACTCATGCGACAGTCTTCCACCCCCAACCGCCCCTACCCTGCCTATACCCCCTACGGGCACAACGGAGTAAATGGTCAGCAAGTAGCCTTACTTGGTTTCAACGCAGAGCACCTGAATCGCTTTCTGGGTTGCTATCTACTGGGCAATGGTTACCGCGCTTATAAGCCCTCCCTTATGCGCTTTCACTCACCCGATTGTTTGAGCCCATTCGGCAGAGGGGGACTTAATGCATATGGATATTGCATGGGGGACCCCATCAACCTTGCCGACCCTAGCGGCCATGCTTTCATCAAAGGTTCTTTGTCTGCCAACCTGAAGCGCACCCCCTCAGCAGACCGAATTCCCAGCATTGCCCCTAGCCTGGATGAACAGCAGTTAATTGATGTAAACGCGCAGTTGAATAGGCTCGAGCACGTACAGCAAGATCTCCACCAGCGACTGCAACCACGTCCAGCACCCAGCCCTGCAGAAGCAACCCCCTACGCTTCGATGGAAAGCCTGGCAAGTAGCCGAACCGGCTCTCTCGTCGATCTTCCTGCGGCGGCTCAAGTGACTGCGCTACCGAGTCCACTAGAACGCTCAACGAGCCAGGCCGAGCTCTCGGCGCTGGCAAACGACCTGAGAAGCCGTCTTCACGTAGCCCGGCGCAATTCGGTTTGAACCAATCGCTTGAAGCACGCCACCCGCAACTGCGATGATGCCCACCATGATCAGAGACCCTTTCGAACGACTCGGCCTGGACCGCGAGGTCCTCACCGTCAGCCAGCTCAACGGCCGCGCCCGGGTGCTGCTGGAAGACGTATTCCGCAGCGTCTGGGTGGAAGGCGAGATTTCCAACCTCGCCCGCCCGGCCTCCGGCCACATGTACTTCACCCTCAAGGACAGCGGCGCCCAGGTGCGCTGCGCGCTGTTCCGCCAGAACGCCACGCGGGTCCGCCAGGCCCTGCGTGATGGCCTCGCGGTGCGGGTGCGGGGCAAGGTTTCGCTGTTCGAGGGGCGTGGCGACTATCAGCTGATTCTCGACACCGTCGAACCGGCCGGGGATGGCGCCCTGCGCCTGGCATTCGAGGCCTTGAAAGAAAAACTCGGCGCCGAGGGCCTGTTCAGCGCCGAGCGCAAAAAGCCGCTACCGGCCCACCCGCAGCGTATCGGCATCATCACCTCGCCCACCGGCGCGGTGATCCGCGACATCATCAGCGTATTCGGCCGCCGCGCCCCGCAGGTCGAACTGAACCTGATCCCGACGGCGGTACAGGGCCGCGAATCCATCGCCCAGATCGTGCGCGCCGTGCAACTGGCCGACAGCCTTGGTTTCGATGCACTCATCCTGGCCCGTGGCGGCGGCTCACTGGAAGACCTGTGGAGCTTCAACGAGGAAGCCGTGGCACGTGCCGTGGCCGCCTGTGTCACGCCCATCGTCAGCGCCGTCGGCCATGAGACCGACGTGTCGATCTGCGATTTCGTCGCCGACGTACGCGCCCCCACGCCATCGGCCGCCGCCGAACTGTTGGCCCCCGACAACAGCGGCCTGCAGCAACGCCTCGACGGCCTGCAACGGCGCCTGCTGCTGCGCATGCAAAACCGCCTGAGCCACGACCGCCTGCGCGTGGAATCGCTGGCCCGACGCCTGCGCCATCCGGGTGAGCGCCTGCGCCAGCAAGCCCAGCGCCTGGACGACCTGGACATGCGCCTGCGTCGCGCCTTCATGAACAACCTCAACCAGCGCCGCGAGCGCCTGGGGCGCCTCGACACGCGCCTGGCCGCGCAACACCCAGGTCGCACCCTGAAGCTGCTCAACCAGCGCCTGGACAGCCTCGCCGAACGCCTGCCCCGGGCCATGCGCGAGGTGCTCAAGGACCGTCGCCAGCGCTTCCAGGCACAACTGCAGACGCTGCAAGTGGTCAGCCCGCTGGCCACCCTCGCCCGCGGCTACAGCATCCTGCTCGATGAGCGTGGCCAGGCCATCCGCAGCGCCGAGCAAACCCACAACGGCCAGCGCCTGACCGCCCGCCTCAATGAAGGCGAACTGCAGGTGCGCGTCGAAGACAACCACCTGACGCCCGTCACCCTCTCACTACTGGACTGACCCATGCCCCGCCTGTTCGCGCCCCTGCTCGCCCTCTCCCTCATGCTGCTGGCCGCAGGCGCCCAGGCCAGCTACATCACCCGCACCCTGAACAAACCCGTGCCGGGTGGCGTGGCGGTGGTCGACCTCGGCCCGGCGGCAACGGCGCCGAGCGCACGCTTCGATGGCAAGCCGGTGCTGGTGGTCAAGGAGCAGGACAGCTGGCTGGCCATCGTCGGCATCCCGCTGACCCAGAAGCCCGGCACCGCCGTGCTGACCCAGGGCGGCCGCAGCCTGCCCTTCAGCGTCGGCAGCAAGAAGTACCCCGAGCAGCACATCACCTTGAAGAACACCCGCCAGGTCAATCCGAACCCGGACGACCTCAAGCGCATCGACCGTGAACTGGCCGAGCAGATCAAGGCGTATCGCAGTTTCAGCCCGGTACTGCCAAGCAACCTGGTCCTCGACAAACCCGTCAGCGGTCCGCTGTCGAGCAAGTTCGGCGTGCGCCGCTTCTTCAACGGCGAAGAGCGCAACCCGCATGCCGGGCTGGACTTCGCCGTGCCGGCCGGCACGCCAATCAAGACCCCGGCCAATGGCCAGGTGATCCTGGTGGGGGATTACTTCTTCAATGGCCGTACCGTGTTCGTCGACCATGGCCAGGGCTTTATCAGCATGTTCTGCCACATGTCGAAGATCGATGTGCAGGTTGGCCAACAGCTGCGCCGAGGCGATGTGGTCGGGCGCGTGGGGTCGACCGGGCGGGCGACCGGGCCGCACATGCACTGGAATGTCAGCCTGAATGATGCTCGGGTCGATCCCGCTATCTTCATCGGCGCATTCCAGCCCTGAGATCGGCAGCGCCTGCTTCGCGGGTAAACCCGCTCCTACAGGGATCGCGAAACCCTGTGGGAGCGGGTTTACCCGCGAAGAGGCCGTCACAGTCGACATCACTTCCCCTCTGTTGCGCCATCGAAATATACCGCGCAACAATTCAAAGACCTGAATTAATTTTCAGCGATAAAATCTCGCCACTCAGCTTTTTTTAAGCATTCCTCTCAATTTTTTACGAACACTTGCCATCCCTCACCCCACTGGTTAGGGTTGAGGCATGAAAACCTTCAGCACCCTCATTCTGCTCCGACAACATCGCAGCCTCTGCCTGGTCAGTGCCCGACTACCAGGGTGAATCGCGTCGCCTCGCCTTTTCATCTCGTTATTGCTCGGCAGGCCCGATCTCGGCCGCATACAAAAGGATTGCTTCCATGACCATGCTCAAAGACCCTTCGAAGAAATACCGCGCGTTCCCGACCATCGACCTGCCTGACCGCACCTGGCCGTCGAAAACCATCACTGCAGCGCCGATCTGGTGCAGCTCCGACCTGCGTGATGGCAACCAGTCGCTGATCGAGCCGATGGATTCGGAGAAGAAGATGCGTTTCTGGAAGACCCTGGTGCAGGTTGGCGTGAAGGAAATCGAAGCCTCGTTCCCATCCGCTTCGCAAACCGATTTCGACTTCGTTCGCACCCTGATCGAAGACGGCCACATCCCGGACGACACCACCATCCAGGTGCTGACCCAGGCCCGTGAAGACCTCATCGCCCGTACGTTCGAATCGCTGCGCGGCGCCAAGAAGGCCATCGTCCACCTGTACAACGCCACCAGCCCGTCGTTCCGCCGCATTGTCTTCAACCAGGACAAGCAAGGCGTGAAAGACATCGCGGTGAACGCGGCCAAACTGTTCGTCAAGTACGCCGCCCAGCAGCCTGAAACCCAGTGGACCTTCCAGTACTCGCCTGAAACCTTCAGCGCCACCGAACTGGAGTTCGCCAAGGAAGTCTGCGACGCGGTCATCGAGGTGTGGAACCCGACCCCTGAGCACAAGCTGATCCTCAACCTGCCGGCCACCGTAGAAGTCGCCACGCCGAACATCTATGCCGACCAGATCGAGTGGTTCTGCCGCAATATCAGCCGCCGTGACAGCGTGATCATCAGCCTGCACTGCCACAACGACCGCGGCACCGGCATCGCCGCCACCGAATTGGGCCTGATGGCCGGCGCCGACCGCGCCGAAGGCTGCCTGTTCGGCAACGGCGAGCGTACCGGCAACGTGGACCTGGTGACCTTGGCACTGAACCTCTACACCCAAGGCATCGACCCGCAACTGGACTTCTCCGACATCGACGGCGTGCGCAAAGTCGTCGAAGAGTGCAACCAACTGCCGGTGCACCCACGTCACCCGTACGTGGGCGACCTGGTCCACACCGCGTTCTCCGGCTCGCACCAGGACGCCATTCGCAAGGGCTTCGCCAAGCAACAGGAAGGCGAGCTGTGGGAAGTGCCCTACCTGCCGATCGACCCGGCCGACATCGGCCGCAGCTACGAGGCGGTCATCCGCGTCAACAGCCAGTCGGGCAAAGGCGGCATCACCTACCTGCTCGAGCAGGAATACGGCATCAGCCTGCCGCGCCGCATGCAGATCGAATTCAGCCAAGTGGTACAGGGTGAAACCGACCGCCTCGGCCTGGAAATGACCGCCAAGCAGATCTACAGCCTGCTGCAGAAGGAATACCTCCAGGCCAACGCCCCGTATGCGCTGGTCAGCCACCGCCTGCAGGAAGAAAACGGCCACAGCGCCGTGGAAGTGGAAGTCGCCGGCGAAGGCGAAACCACCCTGCACTGGCGCGGCAAGGGCAATGGCGCCCTGGAAGCCCTGGTGGCCGGCCTGCCGATCGCCGTAGAAATCATGGACTACAACGAGCACGCCATTGGCGCTGGCACCAATGCCAAGGCGGCAGCGTACATCGAGCTGCGCGTGGCCGGTGGCCGTCCGGTACATGGCGTGGGTATCGATGAAAACATCACCACCGCCAGCTTCAAGGCACTGTTCAGCGCGCTGAACCGGTCGCTGAGCCAGCAAGAGGCTAAAGCGGCGTAAGCAGTAGTTTGATGGTCACAAGCCCGCATCCTTGATGCGGGCTTTTTTATTGCCTGTGCCGGCCTCTTCGCGGGGTAAGCCCGCTCCCACAGGAATGGTGGATCTACGGAGGTTTACTGTGGGAGCGGGCTTGCCCGCGAAGAGGCCATTACCATCAACACAAAACCTGCAGGCAAAAAAAAGGGGCGCCGACCAAGCGCCCCATAAGCCGTAAAGCACACAACAAATTCAGTTAGCGTCCAACAATGCCATCGCCTCAGCACTGCACGCCTCGATCCGCGCCCAGTCACCGTTCTTGATCCAGCTGCTGTCGAGCATCCAGGTGCCACCCACGCACATCACATTGGGCAGCGCCATGTAGTTGCGCACATTGGCCGGGTTGACCCCGCCAGTCGGGCAGAAGCGAATGTCGCCAAACGGGCCGCCAAACGCCTTGATCGCCGCCACGCCACCGCTGATTTCCGCCGGGAACAGCTTGAACCGGCGATAGCCCAGGGCGTAGCCCATCATGATCTCGGACGGCGTACTGATACCCGGCAGCAGCGGGATATCGCTTTGCACACCGGCTTCGAGAATGTCCTGGGTGATGCCCGGGGTGACCACGAACTGCGCGCCAGCCGCTTCGACTGCCGCGAACATGCTGCGATCGAGCACAGTACCGGCACCAATGCACAGCTCTGGGCGCTGCTCGCGCAGCACCTGAATGGCCTTCAGGCCGTGCTGGGAACGCAGGGTCACCTCAAGGGTACGAATGCCGCCCGCAGCCAAGGCGTCGGCCAGCGGCAGGATGTCTTCCTCACGGGCGATGGTGATCACCGGCAGGATGCGCGCCTTGTCGCAGATCGCGTCGATCCGGGCGGCTTTGTCGGCCATCGAGAGCAGAGTCTGTGGGCGTTCAAGGGTGGTCATGACAGTGGATCCTTGGCTCATGGGCACCAGTAGATGTCCAGGGGGTCGTGAAGAAAGGCGCGTATCGGCATTTCGGTAAGGTCTTCGCCCGCCAGCGCGGCGCGCAGGGTAGCGAGTTTGCCCTGGCCTTGCACGGACAGCGCGGTAAACGCGGCACTGGCCAGCAAGGCGCGGGTCATCGACAGGCGCTGATGCGGCACGCTGGGCGCCAGCATCGGCAGGCAGCGACGGGAGCTGTTTGGGGCCAGGCCGTCGTCCAGGTTGGGGCTGTTCGGGAACAGCGAAGCAGTATGGCCGTCGTCGCCCATGCCCAGCACCAACACGTCGATGGCGGGCAGGTCTGCCAGCGCCTGGTCGGCGTTGGCGGCGGCGCGTTCAAGATTTTCAGCCTGCTGATACAGGCCCATGAAGCGTGCCTTGGCGGCAGTGCCCTTGAGCAGGTGGCGGGCCAGCAGGCCAGCATTGCTGTCGGCATGCTCCACCGGCACCCAGCGCTCATCCGCTAGGCTCACGGTGACCTTCGACCAGTCCAGCGCCTCGGCGGCCAAGCGCTCGAGAAACGGCACCGGGCTGCGCCCACCGGACAACACCACGCAGGCCTGGCCTTTGGCGGCAATTGCCGCCCGCAGGCGCTCGGCCACATCCCGGGCCAGCGTTGCGGCCAGGGTCTTGGCATCCGCCAGTTCGTGCGCCTTCACCGCCACCGGCAGTTGCAGTTCAGATATCGCCATACCACGCCCTCCCATCTCGTGTGATCAGTGCAATCGAGCTCATCGGCCCCCAGGAGCCCGCCGCGTAAGGCTTGGGCGCATCACCTGCGCTTTGCCAGCCGGCGATCAACTGGTCGCACCATTTCCAGGCATATTCGATTTCATCCTTGCGCACGAACAGGTTCTGGTTGCCGCGCATCACCTCGAGCAACAGGCGTTCGTAGGCATCCGGAATCCGCGCGCTGCGCCAGGCATCGGAAAAATTCAGCTGCAACGGGCCGCTGCGCAGTTGCATGCCCTTGTCCAGGCCTTGCTCCTTGGTCATCACCCTTAAAGAAATACCTTCGTCCGGTTGCAGACGGATGATCAGCTTGTTACCCACCTGCAAACGTTGTTCCGGGGCGAAGATGTAGTGCGGTGTTTCCTTGAAGTGGATGACGATCTGCGACAGCTTCTGCGGCATGCGCTTGCCGGTGCGCAGGTAGAACGGCACGCCCGACCAACGCCAGTTGCGGATGTCGGCGCGCAGGGCAACGAACGTCTCGGTGTCGCTCTGCGCGTTGGCGTTGTCTTCTTCCAGATAACCGGGCACCGGTTTGCCGTCGCTGTAACCGGCAATGTACTGGCCACGCACCACACGGGTGCTCAGCCCTTCGCCGGTGATCGGTGCCAGGGCCTTGAGCACCTTGACCTTCTCGTCGCGAATGCTGTCGGCTGAAAGTTCGCTGGGCGGGTCCATGGCGATCAGGCACAACAACTGCAGCAGGTGGTTCTGGATCATGTCACGCAGCTGGCCGGCCTTGTCGAAATAGCCCCAGCGGCCTTCGATGCCGACCTTTTCGGCCACGGTGATCTCCACATGGGAGATCGAATTCTGGTTCCACTGGGTTTCGAACAGGCTGTTGGCAAAGCGCAGCGCGATCAGGTTCTGCACCGTCTCCTTGCCCAGGTAGTGGTCGATGCGGTACACCCGGTTCTCGGGGAAGAACCGTGCCACGGCATCGTTGACCCGGCGCGACGACTCCAGGTCGTGGCCGATCGGCTTTTCCAGCACCACCCGGGTACGGGAGGCCAGGCCGGCTCTGTCGAGGTTCTCGCAGATGGCGCCATAAACGGCCGCCGCCGTGGCGAAATAGGCAATCAAGGGCAACTCGCCCGGCAACTGCTCAGCCAGCGCCTGGTAGCCCTCGGGCTGGAGAAAATCCAGGTGCTGGTAGCTCAGCCGGCCGAGGAAGCGGCCCAGTGTCGCGGGCTCGAGGTCGGCGTCGGGGACATGCCGGCGCAAATGCGCTTCGATGGTGTTCAGGTGTTCCTGCGCACTGCCGCTCTCGCGGGCCAGCGCCAACAGACGCGTGTCCGGGTGCAGCAGGTCGGCGCGGTCGAGCTGGTAGAGCGCAGGAAACAGCTTGCGCAATGCCAGGTCGCCCAGGGCGCCAAACAGGGCAAAGGTGCAAGGTTCGACACTGATCGCAGCCATGATGTTGGTTCTTTCCTAAAGTTGGTCTAGGAATACCGCTTTCACATACGGTTTTCAAGGGGTAATGTAGTAAAACTAACAACATTACCGACGAGTATTACAGACAAGTGGTGCGCCGCACGCACCGACAGTACGATAGACGACCATGCAAAAGGCCTGCTGCTCCGTCAGCCGGCTGTCTTCCCGACCCAAGGACACACCCATGGACCGCGTGCGAAACCTCCTGGAACAGATCCAGGGACGCCTCGACGAGCTGAACAAGGCCGAACGCAAAGTCGCCGAAGTCATCCTGCTCAACCCACAACAAGCCACCCGGTTCAGCATTGCTGCGCTGGCCCAGGCGGCCAAGGTCAGCGAACCGACCGTCAACCGCTTCTGCCGTTCGTTCGGCGTCAGCGGCTACCCGGAGCTCAAGCTGCAACTGGCGCAGAGCCTGGCCAGTGGCGCTGCCTATGTCAGCCGCGCGGTCGAGGCCGACGATGACCCTGCCGCCTACACCCAGAAGATTTTCGGCAGCGCCATCGCCTCGCTCGACAGTGCCTGCCAGCAACTCGACCCGCAGCAGGTCAGCCGCGCCGTGGACATGATGATCCAGGCCCGGCAGATCCACTTCTTCGGCCTGGGTGCCTCGGCCCCCGTGGCGCTGGACGCCCAGCACAAGTTCTTCCGCTTCAACCTGGCGGTGTCGGCCCACGCCGACGTGTTGATGCAACGCATGTTGGCCTCGGTGGCCCACACCGGCGACCTGTTCGTGATCATCTCCTACACCGGCCGTACCCGTGAGCTGGTCGAGGTGGCACGCGTGGCCCGCGAAAACGGCGCCTCGGTACTGGGCCTGACCGCTGCCGGCTCGCCGCTGGCCCAGGCCTGCAGCCTGAGCCTGCACATTCCGTTGCCAGAAGACACCGACATCTACATGCCGATGACCTCGCGGATCATCCAGCTGACCGTGCTCGACGTGCTGGCCACGGGCATGACCCTGCGCCGCGGCGTGGACTTCCAGCCGCACCTGCGCAAGATCAAGGAAAGCCTCAACGCCAGCCGCTACCCGATCGAGGACGACGAGCTCAACTGAGCCGGTGCGCCTGCAAACGCAAGTGGGCACGCTGCCCCGGGGCCAGGCTGAGGCCCTCGCCACTGCCACTGGCGGCTTCGACACAGACAAAGCCCAGGCACTCGCGACCGCTCACGCCCATCAGCGGGCGATTGCCCGGGTGCCAGACCACGGTATCGTCGCTGTCACCGGTATCGATGCACAGCTCCCGCTGCCAGGCCGGGTCCTGTAGCTGCACCCGCGGGGTGCCCGGGTACACTTTCTGGCAGCCGCCCTTGAGCTTCAGCGCGCCATCTTCGCGGCAGGCCTGGCGGTTCAGGCGGTCGTAACCTTCGATATCCTCAAGCCCAGACAGCGCTATCTCGGACACGTCACTGATACGCCAGTACGCCAGCAGCGCATGGCTCAGCTGGCAGGGTTCGCTGTCCTGGTGCTCAGTGCTCAGGCTCAGCTCCATACGGCTGCCCAGCCGCGCATGCAGGTCGACTTGCCAGTCGCACAGGTCCAACCGCCACTTCAGCGTCACACCCTCTTCATCCTCGCGGCTGTCCACCAGCTTCCAGTCGAGCAGGCGCGCCCAGCCATGGGCCGGCCACAAGTCTTCGCTGGGGTGGCGGCCATACCAGGGCCAACACACCGGCACACCGCCACGAATGGCCCCCACTTGCGGCCATTGTTCGGCGCACCACAGCCAAGGCCGTTCGCCGGCCGGTTGAAAGTGCAGCAATTGCGCGCCCTGCCGGCTGAATACCGCCTGGCAACGGGGGTGGTCGATGATCAGCACATCGCGCTGCTGGTAACGCTCCCACTCGAACGTCGGCCGGGGCCGTTGCGAGGAAAAGAAGCGATGTAGCGGATGTTCGGGCATGGTTCAGAGCTCTTGTTGTTTGAGATAGCGCTGTCTCGGCCTATCCCCGACAACCACTGCAAGCCAGTGGATGCCGGGAGCCGAAAATGGATTGGCGTAAATTTACAACAAATGCCCTCAGAATGACGACTGAATCTTCAAGCCCGCGACCAGCGCGTTATCCACCTCATCCACACCACCGGGGCTCTTGATGTACTGAAGGTTCGGGCGCACGGTCAGCCAGTTGGTGACGTGGAAGCCGTAATAGAGCTCGGCGTTGTACTCGGTGCGCTGCAGCGGCACGAAGCCTGGGTTGTCGTAGTCGGTGATGCCGCTCTGGCCATTGAGCAGCTCGGCGCGCTTCTTCACGTCGTCGTTGACGTGGATCCGCGCCACGCCAAAGCCGATGTCATCCTTGGGCCGAGCATCGAAGGCGCCCTTGTACACCAGGCCGACCTGCTGGTAGTTGTCGACCACGTTGGTGGCCTTGTCGTGCACGGTAAAGTTGGCAAACAGGCTGAGGCCACGGTTGACGTCACCGCCGTGGGCCGTGACCTGCTGCTGCGCCACCACCCACCAACCGTGCTTGCTCGAATGCGACTTGAAAGCCGCGCCCGTCAGGGCCTGCGGGTTGCCATTGACGTCGTCGTACACGTCGTCGGCCTTGGCCGTGCTGTAGTAGTAACCCAGGCGGTATTCACCCGGCAGGCCATTGACCTTGGGCGACCACACCGCCTCCACCGGCAGGATCGCACCCTTGGTGCCGCTGCCGCTGAGTTTGAAGCCGTTACCGGTTTCAAGGTTCGAGGGGTTTTGCTCGAAGGCGCCGACCTGGACGAAGAATTCCGGCGTGATGTTGTACTTGACCCGCAGCGCCCACTGGCTGACCGGCCAGTTGTACCAGATGCCACCCACCCAGTTGCCTACCTGCGAGCCGCAGAACGCCAGGTTCTGGAAGTCGCAGGGGAAGCTGTTGAAGTCCTCGCCTTCGCCGAAGCGGCCGAACTTGACGTCTAGCGCCCCGTCGAAGTACTTCTGCTTGACCCACATCTGCGTCAGCCGCCAGGTCTGGCCGCGCCCCCACACTTCCTGCACCGAGCTGAATTGCCCGGCACGCGGGTCGCTGATGCGGTCGTTGGACAGGTTGCGGCCGCTGCGCTCGGTGATCGCCAATTTGAATTCGGCATCGTGCCAACCCAGGATCTTCTGCAAGTCCAAGTGCGCGCCAAGGGCAAACTGGTCGCTGTAGCGCGCCGTCTTGTCGTCGTTGTAGCCGCCGTTGAGGTTACCGGCCACTTCGCCGACGTAGTCAAGGGTGAAGTCGTAGCCTTTTTCCAGCAGTTCGGTGCGGGTGCCGCCCCAGTCGCCGGTCATCCATTTTGACTCACTGGAGAAAGCCTCGGCGGCCTGCGCCCCACTGCTGCCCACCACGGCAAGCAAGGCCAATGAGCCCAAGGTCTTGATGCGATTGCGCTGTTCCATCCCTTTGCGTCCTCTTTTTTCTTATTGATGGTGTAGACGATTCAACGGCTCTTGAAGTGAGTCACGTTGTCCTTCACTGAAGCGTTGACGGTGCTCACGTCCAGGCGCTCACCGCTGGCGGCGTCGAACAGCAGCACCCGCGCCGGGTCGAATTGCAGGTTGAGGCTATCGCCAACCCGGCACGCCACATCCGGGGCCAGGCGGCAGCAGACCTTGGTCTGGTTGAGGGTGACGAACACCAGCAGGTCAGGCCCGGTGGGCTCGGTCACCTGCACGTCGGCGCGAATGCCGGGCAGGCCGTTGCCCTCCCCCGTGCCAAGGGCGATCTGCTCGGGGCGGATGCCGAGGATGATCTCGCGCCCGTCCAATTCATCACTGGCCAGGCCCAAGGGCAGCTCGCAACGCGCTTGGCCGCTGTCGAGCAGCGCCAGCAGGCGCCCCTCTTGCCGGGCCAGGCGAGCTGGGATGAAGTTCATCGGCGGCGAGCCGATGAAGCTGGCGACGAACTGGTTGGCCGGGTCGTTGTAGATCTGCTGCGGGGTGCCGAACTGCTGGATGATGCCGTCCTTCATTACCGCCACTTTGTCGCCCAGGGTCATGGCTTCGATCTGGTCATGGGTGACATACACCGTGGTGGTCTTCAGGCGCTGGTGCATCAGTTTCATTTCGGTGCGCATCTCGACCCGCAGCTTGGCGTCGAGGTTGGAAAGCGGTTCGTCAAACAGGTAGATCTTCGGCCGCCGCGCCAGCGCCCGGCCCATGGCCACACGCTGCTGCTGGCCACCGGACAACTGCGCCGGCTTGCGCGCCAGCAGGTGCTCGATCTGCAGCAGCTTGGCGACCCGCGCCACCTCTTCGTCGATGGCGGCCTGAGGCATCTTGCGAATCTTCAGGCCAAACTCGATGTTCTCGCGCACGCTCATGGTTGGGTACAGCGCGTAGGACTGGAACACCATGGCGATGTCCCGGTCCTTGGGGCTCATGCCGCTGACGTCCTGGTCATCGATCAGGATCGCGCCGCCGCTGATGTGCTCGAGGCCGGCGATGCAGTTCATCAAGGTCGACTTGCCACAGCCCGAAGGGCCGACCAAGATCAGGAACTCGCCGTCCTTGATCGACAGCTGGATGTCCTTGAGGGTGTCCGGCAGGCCGCTGCCGTAGGTCTTGTTCACATTGCGAAGTTCAAGCGTTGCCATGACTTACCCCTTGACGGCGCCGGCCGTGAGGCCGCGGACGAAATACTTGCCTGCCACCACATAGACCAGCAGGGTTGGCAGGCCGGCGATCATCGCCGCCGCCATGTCGACGTTGTATTCCTTGGCCCCGGTGCTGGTGTTGACCAGGTTGTTGAGGGCCACGGTGATCGGTTGCGAGTCGCCGCTGGAGAACACCACGCCGAACAGGAAGTCGTTCCAGATCTGGGTGAACTGCCAGATCAGGCAGACCATGATGATCGGTGTCGACATCGGCAGGATGATGCGGCGGAAAATGGTGAAAAACCCGGCACCGTCCAGGCGCGCGGCCTTGACCAGCGCATCGGGGATGCTCACGTAGAAGTTGCGGAAAAACAGCGTGGTGAAGGCCAGGCCGTAGACCACGTGCACCAGCACCAGGCCACCGGTGGTGCTGGCCAGGCCGAGCTTGCCGAGGGTGAACGAGGCTGGCAGCAGCACGGTCTGGAACGGCAGGAAGCAGCCGAACAACAGCAAACCGAAGAACAGCTGCGAACCGCGGAAGCGCCACATCGACAACACATAGCCATTCAGCGCGCCAATGGCCGTGGAGATCAGCACCGCCGGTACGGTGATCAAGATCGAGTTCCAGAAGTAACCACTGACGGTACCCCAGGCCTTGACCCAGCCAATGCCGCTGACCACCGTCGGCCAGCTCAGCAGGTTGCCGGTGCTGATGTCTTCCGGGGTTTTGAAGCTGGTCAGCAGCATCACCACCAGCGGTATCAGGTACAGCACCACCGCAAGCAGCAGTACCGCGTGGATGGCCAGGCGGCCGAGGCTCAGCGCCGGTTTGTCAGCAGGGCTATGCATGGCGTTTGCTCCGCAGCTCCGAGTACAGGTAAGGCACGAGGATCGCCAGGATCGCCCCGAGCATGAGGATGGCGCTGGCCGAGCCCATGCCCATCTGGCCGCGGCTGAAGGTGAACGAATACATGAACATCGCCGGCAGGTCGGAGGAGTACCCCGGGCCACCAGCGGTCATCGCCGCCACCAGGTCGAAGCTCTTGATGGCGATGTGCGAGAGGATCATCAGCGCACTGAAAAACACCGGGCGCAGGCTTGGCAGCACCACGGTCCAGTAGATGCGCGGCAGGCTGGCGCCGTCCATCTGGGCGGCGCGGATGATCGACTGATCGACGCCACGCAGGCCCGCCAGGAACATCGCCATGATGAAGCCAGAGGCCTGCCACACCGCGGCGATCACCAGGCAGTACACCACTCGGTCAGGGTCGATCAGCCAGTCCAGGCGAAAACCTTCCCAGCCCCAGTCGCGCAGCAATTTGTCCAAGCCCATGCCGGGATTGAGCAGCCACTTCCAGGCGGTGCCGGTGACGATCATCGACAGGGCCATGGGGTACAGGTAAATAGTGCGGATGAAGCCTTCGCGGCGAATGCGCTGGTCCAGCAGCACCGCCAGCAACACGCCGATGGCCAGACTGATGGCGATGAACAGGCCGCCGAACAGCAGCAGGTTCTTGCTCGCCACCCACCAGCGGTCGTTGTCGAACAGCCGCGCGTACTGCGCCAAACCCGCCCACTTGTAGGTGGGCAAGAACGTCGAGGTGGTGAACGACAGCACGAAGGTCCACAGGATGTAGCCGTAGAAGCCGACCAGGACGATGAACATGCTCGGTGCCAGTACCAGTTTGGGTAGCCAGCGCTGGAGAGCGTCCAGGGGTGAGGCCCGCAATTGCGCGGTGGTTGTGGTCATGGTTGATCCCCATTTGGATAACGACGCGTACCCCTGTAGGAGCAGCCTTGTGCTGCGAAGAGGCCGGTGAAGTCACTGCAATCTTCAGCGCTGGCACTGGCCTCTTAGCAGCTCAAGGCTGCTCCTACAGATGAATTACTGGGCGGCCTTGATCGCCGCTGCCAGCTTCTTCGCTGCGTCGGCCGGATCGGCCTTGGGGTCGTTGATGTAGTTGGTCACCACATCGAAGAAGGCGCCCTGCACGGCCAGCGTGGTGGCCATGTTGTGCGCCATGCTCGGCTGCAGGCCGCCGGTCTTGGCGTCAGCCAGGAAGTCCTTGGCCGAGGTCTGGGCGCAGGCGTCGAAGCCGTACGCGCCCATGTCGGCGAGCATGTCGTTACGCACCGGGATCGAGCCTTTGTTGGTGCTGAACACCTTCTGGAAGTCCGTACCCAGCACCTTCCTGGCGATGTCCTGCTGGCCGGCAGCCGTGCCGGGGTCCTTCTGCTTGAACACCACCAGCGAGTCGATGTTGTACAGGAAGCCATTGCTCGTGCCGGGGAACGGCACGCACTGGTAGTCTTTGCCCGCGACCTTGTTGGCCAAGGTCCACTCGCTCTTGGCCCAGTCACCCATGATCTGCATGCCGGCCTTGCCGTTGATGACCTTGTTCGCCTCCAGGTTCCAGTCCTGACCTTTGCCGTCAGGGTCCATGTAGGTGGCGATCTTCTTCAGCTCGGTCAACGCCTTGATCATGTCCGGGCCGGTCAGTGTGGCGTTGTCCAAGTCGACCATGGCCTTCTTGTAGCCTTCCACGCCCATCACCGAGAGCGCCACGCTTTCGAAGACAGTGCTGTCCTGCCACGGCTGGCCACCGTGGGCAAGCGGGATGAAGCCGGCCGCCTTGAGCTTGTCGGCGGCGGTGTAGAATTCGTCGAGGGTCGCGGGCGCTTTTTCGATGCCGGCTTTTTTGAAGACCTCGGGGTTGATCCACAGCCAGTTGGTGCGGTGGATGTTGACCGGCACCGCGACGTAGTCACCGTCGTACTTGACGACGTTAGCGACTTTCTGGTCGAGCAGGCTGTCCCATTTTTCGTCCTTGGCCACGTCCTTCAGCACGGCGCTGTCGAGCAAGCCGGTCGCGGCCCAATCCTGGATATCGGGGCCTTTGATCTGCGCGACACCTGGCGGGTTGCCGGCCACCGCGCGGCTTTTCAGCACGGTCATGGCCGTGGCACCGCCACCGCCGGCAACTGCACCGTCCTTCCAGGTAAAACCATCTTTCTCGACTTGCGCCTTGAGCACATCGACAGCGGCCTTTTCACCACCGGAGGTCCACCAGTGCACGACCTCGACATTGCCTTTGGCATCGGCAGCGAGGGCGCTGAGCGGGAACAGAGAAGCGAGGGAAATCGCGGCAGCGAGACGGAGCGTGGAATTCATCGAAGCACCTTTCTTGTTGTTATGCCGTGCAAGTCGGTCGCTTGCGTTGCATGCAGTCTAAGCGGCGTGGCCGATGCGCCAGGTAACGAAGCGATGCGCGAATGTCATCGTTTGGTGACATTCGCGGGGATACCCGCACACGCTCACTCCAGCCCTCGCGGCAGATACAACGTGACCCGCAAACCACCCTCGCGCAGGTTGAGCAAGCTCACTTCACCGCCATGGCTATGGGCGATGTTGCGCGCAATCCCCAAGCCCAGCCCGTACCCCTGCTGCTGCCCGGCCAGCCTGAAGTGCGGCTCGAACACCTGCTCCATCTGCTGCTGCGGCACCCCCGGCCCGTGGTCATCGACCTGCAGGACAAAGCCCTCGGCGCTGTCGATAACCCGCAGCCGCGCGCGCTCGCCGTACTTGATGGCGTTGTCGATCAGGTTGCCGATGCAGCGGCGCAACGCCAGCGGCTTGCCCGGGTAGGGCGCCAGCGCTTGGCCCTCCACCGTGATGCGGCCATCGCCAAGGTAAGGCTCGGCCAGGATGTCCAGCACCTGGTTAAGGTCGACCGGCTCGATGTTCTCGTGGATATCGGTGTCTTTCACACACTGCAACGCGCCTTTGACCAACAGCTCCAGCTCATCCAGGTCTTGGCTGAACTTGGCCTGCAGGCGCTCGTCTTCCAGCAGTTCGACGCGCAGGCGCAAGCGCGTGATGGGCGTGCGCAGGTCATGGGAAATAGCGCTGAACAGCTGGCTGCGTTCGGTCAGGTAGCGGCTGATACGCTCGCGCATGCTGTTGAAGGCCCGGCCGACTTCAACCACCTCGCTGCCCCCGCCTTCGGCCACGGGGGCCACATCGGCGCCCAGCGACAACTCCCGCGCAGCGCGCGCCAGGCGCTTGAGTGGCCAGCTTTGCCAGTGCACCAACAGGCCGATGAACAGCAACAGCAAGGCGGTGGTGAGCACGATGAAACCGATCTGCTGGCGGGGCAGGCGCTCGGCCTCAAGGCCGGTGTAGGGCTCAGGCAGCAGCGAGGCGATGTACAGCCACTCACCCTCGCCCAGGCGGATCTGTGTCACCAGTACGGGTGGGTTGAGCGGCTCTAGGGTCAACGAATAATGCGCCCAGGAACGTGGCAGTTCATCGAGTTTCAGGCCACTGTTGAAAATGCGCAGGTCATCAGGGGCGACGAACGCCACGCTGACTTCCATCTGCGGCCCCAAGCGTTCGTGCAGCACCTGCTGGAACACCTCGATCACCGCCTGCTTGCGTGGGGTGACGGGCAGCACCGGCATGTCCAGCGGCTTGTCGTTGAGCGACACGAAAAAGCGCGTGCCACCCATGCTGCGCAGCTGGTCGAGCACCATCGGCCGGTAGGCCACGGGCAGCGAGCGGAAGTAGCTGACGCTGGCACTCATCGAATGGGCCAGGCTGCTGGCACTGGCGCGCAGGCCTTGTAACTGGCTGGCACGCAATTGAGCGACCCAGATGACGCTGGACAAGCCTTGGGCCAGCAGCACCACCAGCAAGGTCAGCAGCAGCATGCGCCCCAGCAGCGAGCGAGGCAGCAGGCGCCAGCGCCGCTCAGGAAGCGCAGCAGACATGGGCAGCCAGCAGGTAGCCACTGCCACGCACGGTGCGGATCAGCCGTGGTGGTTTTTCGGTGTCGCGCAGACGCTGGCGCAGGCGGCTGACCGCCATGTCGACGATACGGTCCAGCGGCATCGGTTCACGCCCCCGGGTGGCATTGCCAATGGTGTCGCGGTCGAGGATTTGCTGGGGGTGATCGAGAAACAGTTTCAGCAGGGCGAAATCGGCACCCGACAGGATCACCTCTTCGCCATCGCGGTGAAACAGGCGGTGGCTGACCGTGTCCAGGCGCCAGTCATCGAAGGCCAGCACGGCGCTGCTCGGCGCCGCCTGGCCGAACTCGGCGCGGCGCAATAAGGCCTTGATCCGCGCCTGCAGTTCACGCGGGCTGAACGGTTTGCCGAGGTAGTCGTCGGCGCCCAGCTCCAGGCCGATGACCCGGTCGGCTTCGTCAGAGCTGGCGGTGAGCATGATGATCGGCACCCGCGCTTGACGCGGGTGTTGACGCACCCAGCGGCACAGGCTGAAGCCATCTTCATCGGGCAGCATCACATCGAGAATGACCAGGTCGCAGGCCGTGCTTTCCAGGGCCTGACGAAAGCCCCGCCCGTCGGCCTCGGCGTGTACCAGGAAGCCGGAGCGGCTCAGGTAGGTTTGCAGCAGTTCGCGGATTTCCTGGTCGTCGTCGACCATCAGGATCGATTTTCCGGCAGTGCTCAAGATGGTCCGTCCTCTTGTTGTGTGCAGGTCTTTTTGCCTGCTGTCGGGTATTGCCATTGGGGCTGCTTTGCAGCCCTTCGCAGCACAAGGCTGCTCCTACAGGAACCACGCCATCAATGATCCAGCGCCATCCTGTACGAAGGGCAGCAAAGCGCCCCACCAATGATCCAGCGCCATCCTGTAGGAGCAGCCTTGTGCTGCGAAGGGCCGCAAAGCGGCCCCATCAGTGATCCAGCGCCTGCTGCAACGCCACCCCGGCCCCCAGCAGCCCCGAAAACTCCGCCGTCACCAACCACACCGGCACCCCGGCAAAATACCCACTCATGCAGCCCTTGTCGGCAAAGCTCGCGGCAAACCCACTGCGCAGGAACAGCTCGGCAAACCGAGGGATCACCCCCCCGACAATATAAACCCCACCGCGCGCGCCCAAGGTCAGCACATTGTTGCCCGCCACGCGGCCCAGGAAGCGGCAGAACTGCTCGACCACCGCCAACGCCCGCGGCTCACCGCCCAGGGCGGCATCGGTAATCTGCGCCGGGGTCTTGTGCCGCGGTGTGTCGCCATCCAGCGCGCACAGGGCTTGATACAAGCGCACCAGGCCTGCGCCACTGAGCACGGTCTCGGCACTGACATGGCCAATCTGGCTGTGAATCTGTTGGTGGATCGCGGCCTCGCGGGCATTGCCCACCGGCAGGTCGACATGCCCACCTTCACCGGGTAGCGCCTGCCAGTGCTGCTCGCCAAGGCGCAGCAGGCTGCCGACACCCAGCCCGGTACCGGGCCCGATTACCAGCGCAGGCCGCAGCGGGTCGGCATGGCCAGGGCAC
The DNA here is from genome assembly GCF_000483465.1 of Pseudomonas sp. LAIL14HWK12:I7. NCBI lineage: Bacteria > Pseudomonadati > Pseudomonadota > Gammaproteobacteria > Pseudomonadales > Pseudomonadaceae > Pseudomonas > Pseudomonas sp. LAIL14HWK12:I7. The sequence goes on along the minus strand of NZ_KI519605.1, from coordinate 221,060 downwards.
ACCTCGTGAAACTCGCCCGCTTGCAGGCGGGTCATGCCCAGCGCCATGGCCGAGAAGTCGTTGATCAGCATCAGCCGCTCGACCTGCAGCGTGCTGCAGAACGCACGGCGGCTCAGGCGCCAATGGTTGTTGGTGAAGCGAAACTCATCGCCATCGACCGGCCCGGCCACCGCCAGGCACACCGCCGACAGGCCACCCCGGGCAATGCCCTGATCCTTCAGGTAGGCCTCGATGGCCTGCTCAGGGCTTGTGTAGTCCGCGGTGGCGAATACCTTCACCTGGTACAGCTGGTTGTCACGCCACAACGCAAAACGGGCATTGGTGCCACCGATGTCGCCAACCAGCAAGTCCTTCATTTGAGGTTCTCCAAAGCCGAGGTAAAGGCGCTGGCGCCCTGCTCGGCCGGGCTGAACGCCATGCGCATGAAGCCGAACAGCTCGCGCCCGCAACCCAGATCATTGCCTTGGGGGGCGGGTGGCAGGTCACGGCTGGCCAGTTCTTCGGCCGATACCTTCACCTGCAGCGTGCCGGCGACGCCATCGACCCGCACGATATCACCCTCGCGCACGCGCGCCAGCGGGCCGCCATCGTAGGCTTCGGGGCACACGTGGATGGCGGCCGGGATCTTGCCCGACGCGCCCGACATGCGCCCATCGGTCACCAACGCCACTTTGTAGCCGCGGTCCTGCAGCACGCCCAGGAACGGCGTCAGCTTGTGCAGCTCGGGCATGCCGTTGCAACGCGGCCCCTGGAAGCGCACCACGGCGACGAAGTCGCGCTCCAGCTCACCAGCCTTGAAGGCATCGGCCAGCGACTGCTGGTCGTGGAAGATCCGCGCCGGGGCCTCCACCACCTGGTGTTCGGGGGCAACGGCGGAGACTTTCATCACACCACGCCCCAGGTTGCCTTCCATCACCCGCAGGCCGCCTTCGGCCGAGAACGGCCGCGCCACTGGGCGCAGAATGCTTTCGTCCAGGCTCTGCGTCGGCCCTTCGCGCCAGACCAGCTTGCCGTTGTCGAGGAACGGCTCTTGGGTATAACGGCGCAAGCCATGGCCTGCCACGGTGTTGACGTCTTCGTGCAGCAAGCCGGCATCGAGCAGCTCGCGAATCAGGAAAGCCATACCGCCGGCAGCCTGGAAGTGGTTGATGTCCGCCTTGCCATTGGGGTAGACGTGAGACAGCGTCGGCACCACTTCGGACAGGTCGGCCATGTCTTGCCAGGTCAACTGGATGCCTGCCGCCTGGGCGATCGCCGGCATGTGCAAGGTGTGGTTGGTGGAGCCGCCGGTGGCGTGCAAGGCAACGATCGAGTTGACCAGCGCCTTCTCGTCGACGATCTCGCCCAGCGGCATGAAGCTGCCACTGGCCTTGGTCATGCGCGTGACCTGCTGCGCCGCCTCGGTGGTGAGCGCGTCACGCAATGGCGTGTAAGGGTTGACGAACGAGGCGCCCGGCAGGTGCAGCCCCATCACTTCCATCACCAGCTGGTTGGTGTTGGCGGTGCCGTAGAAGGTGCAGGTGCCTGGGCTGTGGTAGGAGTTCATCTCCGACTCCAGCAGTTCTTCGCGGCTGGCCTTGCCTTCGGCGTAGCGCTGGCGCACGTCGGCCTTCTGCTTGTTGGAGATGCCCGACAGCATCGGGCCACCTGGCACGAAAATGGTCGGCAAGTGCCCGAAGCGTAGCGCACCCATCATCAGGCCGGGGACGATCTTGTCGCAGATGCCGAGCATCAGCGCGGCATCGAACATGTTGTGCGACAGGGCAACAGCGGTGGACATGGCGATCACTTCACGGCTGGCAATGGCCAGCTCCATGCCCGGCTCGCCCTGGGTCACGCCATCGCACATGGCCGGTACCCCGCCGGCGAACTGGCCAACCGAGCCGACGTCGCGCAGGGCTTGTTTGATCTGTTCGGGGAAGTGCTGGTACGGCTGGTGGGCCGAGAGCATGTCGTTGTAGGCGGAGACGATGGCGACGTTGGCCGCGTTCATCAGGCGCAGGCTCTGCTTGTCCTGCGCGCCGCAACCGGCGACGCCGTGGGCGAAGTTGGCGCACTGCAAGCTGGCACGCATGGGTCCGTCACTGGCCGCGCCGCGAATCAGCTGCAGGTAGCGTTCACGGGTGGCACGGCTGCGTTCGACCAGCCGTTGGGTGACCTCAAGGATGCGCGGGTGCATGTACTGGACTCCAGGCTAACTGTAGGGGCGGCTTACCGGGCATTTCCCCTCCAAACGATTGCGACCTAGGCTCTAGGAAAGGGCCTGGAGGTCTCGCTGGGGTGGCCTGCCCGACCACTCGTTGTATGTTTAAACAAAATACTGCCACTAAAAAGGCTTGTTTTCTATCTGATAGTGAATAATCTTGTAATTCCAACAACAAAACCGTTTCAGTGAAGCCCCTTTGTGCCACAGGCCTCACTCGAACCGCCAGAGGTAATGCCATGACCCTTCGCATCGCCATCAATGGATTCGGCCGCATTGGGCGTAATGTCCTCCGCGCACTGTATACCCAAGGCTACCGCCAGGACCTGCAGGTCGTCGCCATCAACGACCTGGGCGACAGCGCCATGAACGCCCATCTGCTCAAGTACGACAGCGTGCACGGCACCTTCGACGCCAGCGTCGAAGCCGATCATGAAAGCCTGACGGTCAATGGTGACCGCATCGCAGTCAGTGCCATCCGCAACCCGGCCGAACTGCCCTGGAAGGCCGAAGCGATCGACGTGGTGTTCGAATGCACCGGGCTGTTTACCGAACGCGCCAAGGCCGCCGCGCACCTCGCCGCCGGGGCTGGCAAAGTGATCGTCTCGGCGCCAGCCAAAGGTGCCGATGCCACCGTGGTGTACGGGGTCAACCACGACGTGCTGCGCGCTTCGCACCAGATCATTTCCAATGCCTCCTGCACCACCAACTGCCTGGCGCCCATCGCCCAGGTGCTGCACCGCGAGTTCGGCATCGAGCAGGGCCTGATGACCACCATCCATGCCTACACCAACGACCAGGTACTCACCGACGTCTACCACAGCGACCCGTACCGGGCGCGCTCGGCCACCCAGTCGATGATCCCCAGCAAGACCGGCGCCGCCGAAGCCGTGGGCCTGGTGCTGCCGGAGCTGGCCGGCAAGCTGACCGGCATGGCGGTACGGGTACCGGTGATCAACGTGTCGCTGGTGGACCTCACCGTTAACCTCAAGCGCGAAGCCAGTGCCGACGAAGTCAACCAACTGTTCCTGGAGGCCAGCCGGCATTCCAGAGTATTGGGCTACAACGCGTTGCCTTTGGTTTCCTGCGATTTCAACCACAACCCGTTATCGTCGATCTTCGATGCCAACCATACCCGGGCCAATGGGCGGATGCTCAAGGTGCTGGCCTGGTATGACAATGAATGGGGCTTCTCTAACCGGATGCTGGATAACTGCCTGGCGTTGTGCAGCGCCCAGTAACCCAGCGGCATACGTTTCCCTGTAGGAGCAGCCTTGTGCTGCGAAGAGGCCGGTACAGCCCAGCATTTTCGGTGCGTCTACCGGCCTCTTCGCAGCACAAGGCTGCTCCTACAGCGGGAGGCGCTAGGTTGGATTAATCACAATCTTTACCATTTCTAAACACTTCCAGACTTGACCTTTGGTACAGATGATAAGCATTATCATTAACCTTTCGTCGGCCAGGTCCCCCCGTGAGTCAGTCCCGGTTCAACTCCGTCTTCCTCGTCCAACGCCTGACCCTGCTGCGCACCCTGCAACGCATGGTGGGCAACCCCAGCACGGCCGAGGACCTGCTGCAGGAAACCTATCTGCGGGTGTCCCGTGCCTTGAGTGAGCGGCCCATCGAGCATATCGAACCCTTCGTGTTCCAGACTGCGCGCAACCTGGCCCTCGACCACCTGCGCGCACGCCGGGTGCAAGCACGCATGTTGGTCGATGACGTGCCCGACGAGGTGCTGCACAGCATTGCCGCCCCTGCCAGCAGCAGCGAAGACGCCGCCCACGCCGAGCAGTTGCTCGAGCACCTCAGCGTCAGCCTCAACCAACTCAGCGAGCGCCAGCAGCGCATCTTTATCCTCAGCCGCCTGCATGGCGCCACCTACCTGGAAATCGCCGAGCAATTGAACGTCTCGGCCAGCACGGTTCAGAAGGAACTGAAATTGATCATGGCGATCTGCATGGGCGTCGCCGACCGCCTCAAGTGAAACGACCACCGGCCCGCCAGGCAACGCAAAGCGCTTGCCACACCCCGCCTTAGCCTTGATCATTCGTGAATAACCCTTTCAAGGATTCACCGTGACCGACCACCCCGCCCCTCGCCCGACACCCGCCGGGCTCAATGCCCGTGCCCGTGCCAGGGACGAGGCGCTGGACTGGCTGGTACGCCTGCAATGCGCCGATGCACAGGACACCCAGGCCTTTGAAGCCTGGCTCAGCGCCGCACCGGAAAACGCCGAAGCCTACGTTGAAGCAGAAGCGCTGTGGAACGGCATGCCGCTGCACCAGGCTGCCGGGCAACTGCATCAGGGCAAGCGTCGGTCGTTGCGCGGGCGCCTGCGCAGCCACTGGAAGCCCTTGGCCACCGCGGCAGTGCTGCTGGTCGGCCTGTTCACCCTCGGCAACCTGCCCATGCGCCTGCAGGCGGACCACCTGACCGTGGTCGGTGAGCGCCAGCGCCTGCAACTGGACGACGGTGCAAAAGTGCTGCTCAACACCAATTCGGCGTTTGCCAGCGACCTGCGCGAAGGGCGTCAGGTGGCCCGTCTGCTCCAGGGCGAGGCCTACTTCCAGGTCCCTGAAGGCGGGCAAGTGCCGCTCGAAGTGCAGGCCGGCCCTTTGCGCGCCCAGGTGCGTGATACCGACTTTGCCGTGCGTTACCTGGACGGCGAAGCCCAGGTGCGGGTCCAGCGCGGTGACGTTGACCTGCAGGCCTCAAGTGACCAGCGCATCCGCCTCAGTGCCGGCGACAGCATCAGCGTCGGCCCTCAGGGCTTTGGCCAGCGACAGCGCGCAGACATGCAAAAGGACCTGGCCTGGGTCGATGGCCGCCTGGTGTTCGAGAACTGCCCGTTGAGCCAGGTGCTGGCCGAGGTCAGGCGCTACTACCCCGGCTGGATCATCAACCGTAACGCCGGCCTCGAAGACGTCGCGGTGACCGGCAACTATCGCCTCGACCAACCGTTGGAAACCCTGCGTGCCTTAGCCCACATCACCTCTGCCCGGCTGCATGAATACCCCGCGGTGGTCATCCTCAACTGAGTGACCGCTGCATCCCTTGCCTGCGCGATAAATTATTTTTACGCGATCGCGCTGCCCCGCCCGTCTCGTTATAGCCAATGCAACTGATTCTTGTTTGAAAACAAGAACGGTCATCACCTATAACAGTTCGCGCGTCTGGGAGCGCTTTCGATGTCCACAGGTCCAACTCGCCCGTCCACACTTTCCCGCCGTACAGGGCAATTGTCCCTGCTGAGCCTGGCCCTGCTCGCCTGCGGCGCCTGCAGCCTGCCAGCCCTGGCCGCCGAACCTGCCCAGGCCAGCAGCCCGCGCATGGGCGACTATCGCTTCAGCATCGGCCAGCAGCCGCTGGTCTCGGCCATCAATGCCTTCAGCCAGGTGACCGGCTGGCAAGTCGGTTTCAGTGCCGAGTTGGCCGATAACGTGGCCTCGCCAGGGGTGCAAGGTGCACTGCCACCAGAAGCTGCGCTCAAGCGCCTGCTCAAGGGCACGGGCCTAGGCTATCGCAAGATCAGTAACGGCAATGTGGTGCTCGAACGCCAGACCACGGGCAATGTCATCGCCCTGCAGCAGGTGACTGTCAGCGCCACGCGCAGCGCCCAGGACGTCAGCCAGGTGCCGAGCACCGTCAGCGTGCAGACCCGCGAGCAACTGGACCGGCAAAACGTCAACAACATTCAGGACCTGGTGCGTTACGAGCCGGGGGTTTCGGTGGCGGGTACCGGCCAACGCAGCGGCCTGAACGGTTACAACATCCGCGGCATCGACGGTGAGCGGATCCTCACCCAGATCGACGGCGTGTCGATCCCCGACAGCTTCTTCTACGGCCCTTACGCCCAGACCCAGCGCAACTATGTCGACCCCGAAATCGTCAAGCGCGTGGAGATCCTGCGCGGCCCGGCGTCGGTGCTGTACGGCAGCAACGCCATCGGCGGTGCGGTGAGCTATTTCACCCTCGACCCAGACGACATCATCAAACCCGGCAAAGATGTCGGCGCCCGCTTGAAGACCGGTTACAGCTCGGCCGACGAAAGCTGGCTGACCTCCGCCACCGTTGCCGGCCGCCAGGGCGACGTCGATGGCTTGCTGCACCTGAGCCAGCGCAACGGCCACGAGACCGAATCGTACGGTGGCCACAGCGGTGACGGCCTGGCCCGCACCGAAGCCAACCCGCAGGACGCGCGCACCACCAACGTGCTGGCCAAACTGGGCTGGAACTACGCCGACGACGCACGCCTGGGGTTCACCTACGAGCGTTACAAGGATGACCGCGACCAGAATATTCTCAGTGCGGTGGGTGGGCCGTTCATCGGAGGCACCACCGCGATGGGCTTCTACAAGGCACGTAACGGCAACGACACCATTACCCGCGAGCGCTTCGGCATCAACCACGAGTTTGGCCTGGATTCGCTGGTAGCCGACCACATGAAGTGGAGCCTGAACTACCAAATCGCCAAGACCGACCAGCACACCGAGGAAGTCTACGCACCACCTGGCCGTCAGGTTCTGCGCACCCGCGACACCACCTACAAAGACCGCCAGTGGGTGTTAGATGCCCAGCTGGACAAGGCCTTCAGCATCGGTGCTACCGACCATTTGCTGACCTATGGCACCACCCTCAAGCACGAGAAGGTCGACGGTTCACGCAGTGGCACTGGCACCTGCCTGGCGGTTGGCTCAGGTTGCAGCGCCGCCGGTGCAGACCGCCCGGCAGACGGCCAGGCCCTGGTCAGCGACTTCCCGGACCCGACCGTGAACACCTACAGCCTGTTCGTCCAGGACGAGATCCGCTGGAACAACTGGACCTTCCTGCCCGGCGCCCGCTACGACTACACGCACATGGAGCCCAAGTTCACCGACGCCTTCCTGCGTGGCCTGGAGTCCACCGGCACGGCGCCTACCTCCCAGGACGACTCGGACAAGAAGTGGCACCGCGTCTCGCCCAAATTCGGCCTGACCTACGCCTTCAACGACAACTACACCTGGTACGGCCAGTACGCCGAAGGCTTCCGCACCCCGACCGCCAAGTCCATGTACGGCCGCTTCCAGAACCTGGAGCAAGGCTACCGCGTAGAGGGCAACCCGGGGCTTGAACCTGAGAAGAGCAAAAGCTACGAAACCGGCCTGCGCGGCAACTTCGATGCCGGCAACTTCGATGTGGCGGTTTACTACAACAAGTACCGCGACTTCATCGACGAAGACGCCGTGCAAAGCGCCAACCTGGAGCAAACCTTCCAGGCCAACAACATCAAGCACGCCACCATCAAGGGTGCCGAGGTCAAGGGCCGCCTGAACCTGGATCACTTCGGTGCACCGCAAGGCCTGTACACCCAAGGCTCGATTGCCTACACCTACGGCCGCAACGATGACACCGGCCAGCCGTTGAACACCGTCAACCCGCTGAAGGGCGTGTTCGGCCTGGGTTACGAGCAGCAGAACTACGGCGGCCTGTTGAGCTGGACGCTGGTCAAGCGCAAGACCCGCGTGGACGACACCCACTTCTACGCGCCCGACGGTTCGAGCAGCAAGTTCCGCACCCCGGGCTATGGTGTGCTGGACCTGACCGGCTTCTACAAGGTGACCGACGACGTCACCATCAACGCCGGCCTGTACAACCTTGCCGACAAGAAGTACTGGCAGTGGGATTCGGTGCGCAGCTACGACGGCCAGGGTGAAGCGGCTGTGACCCAGCCGGCCAACATGGACCGCCTGACCATGCCGGGGCGTAACTTTGGCATCAATGTGGTGTGGGATATCTGATCGCTTGGGTAGGCCTTGATTGTTGCAGTGCTTGAGATCGAGCGCCGCTTGCGCGGCGCTTCGCAGCACAAGGCTGCTCCTACATTTTTTCGGGCCAATTACTCCTGAGGTAAGGGCGCACGCAAACAGGTGTAGGAGCAGCCTTGTGCTGCGAAACGCCGCGCGAGCGGCGCTCGATCCCAAAGGCGCTACAACTCTCAAGGCCCACACCCGAAAACCCCAGTTTTTTTACTGTCCCGCCCCCGCTATTTCGTCTTGTCTCTAGACGCCCCCTTTTTCCAAGGACTGCCCCCATGACCGAACGCCCAGCCCTGCGCTCCCAGCGCCTCAACCAGATCACCCACGCCCCGCACGCCGAGCTGGATGCCCTGGTCAAGTCCCACGCGCCCTTCGACAGCCGTGAAAGCTTCGCCCGCTTCGTGGTCGCCCAGTACCTGTTCCAGTCCGAACTCAAGGCCTTGTACACCGACCCGCAACTGATCGCCATCGTCCCCGATCTGGCCGAGCGCTGCCGCGCCGAGCAGGCTCGCCTGGACCTCGCCGACCTCGACACCGAAGTGCCTGGCCCAGTGCCCGGCGCGGTACAAAATCCGAGCCTGGGCGAAGCCATGGGCTGGATCTTCGTCTCCGAAGGCTCCAAACTGGGCGCTGCGTTTCTGATCAAGCGGGCCGTGGCCCTGGAGCTGTCCGACAGCTTTGGCGCTCGCCACCTGGGCGAACCGGCCGGCGGCCGTGCCGAAGGCTGGAAACAGTTCACCCGTATCCTCGATGGCCTGGCGCTGTCGGCCGACGAAGAGGCCGCCGCCGAACGCGGCGCAGTCGCAGCCTTCGAGCGCTTCACCGAGCTGCTCAAACACGCCTATGCCGCGGATGCCGCGCTGGTCTGACACGCTATGCCCGGCCACCCCACCGGTGGCCGAACCGTTTTTTGCAGTGAGACCATGACCCGACCTGCCCGCTCGAAAATCGCCCGCCTGCTGTATGGAATCCTGGCTTACGTCAGCTTGGGGATAGGCTTGGTTGCGATCGTCATTCCTGGCCTGCCGACCACCGAGTTCATCTTGCTGGCCGCCTGGGCCGCCACCCGCAGTTCACCGCGCCTGTCTGCCTGGCTGGAGAACCATCGGTTGTTCGGGCCGATTCTGTTCAACTGGCGCAATGGGAAGGTGATTCAGCGTCGGGCCAAGGTCAGTGCAACCCTCAGCATGCTGCTGTGCGCGGGGCTGATGCTGACCTTCCTCGACCATCACTGGCCCGTGTTTCTGGCGATTGGCGGCATGACCCTGGGCAACCTGTGGATCTGGTCACGCCCAGAACAGGCCTGCCCAGCCGGCTCACAAGCTCAGCAACCCTGAATACAGGGCATACGCCGCCAGCGCAGCGCCCGCCAGCACCGCGGCAAAAATGAGCTTCTCCCACGTCGTGAACAGGGTCTGCCCCTGCTCGTGCTTGGCCCTGGCGAACAGAATCACCCCAGGGGCATACAACAGTGCCGACAGCAGCAGGTACTTGAGCCCACCGGCATACAGCAGCCACACCGCATACAGCAGAGCAACCAACGCCACCAGCAGGTCTTTGCGCCGCAACGCCGCTTGCCCGGCGTAGGTGTCTGCACGTACCGCCAACAACACCGCATACGCCGCTGACCACAGGTAAGGCACCAGGATCATCGAAGACGCCAGGTAGATCAGGCTGGTGTAGGTTCCAGCCGAAAACAGCGTAATCAGTAGAAACCCCTGGATCATGCAGTTGGTCAGCCACAGGGCGTTGGCCGGTACATGGTTGGCGTTTTCCTTGGCCAGAAAGCGCGGCATGGTCTTGTCACGCGCGGTGGCAAACAGGATCTCCGCACACAGCAACGCCCAGGAAAGCAGTGCGCCGAGCAGCGAAATGGCCAAGCCGATACTGATCAGCAACGCACCCCACGGGCCGACGATGTGCTCCAGCACCGAGGCCAACGACGGGTTCTGCAAGCCCGCCAGCTCTGGTTGGGTCATCACGCCCAGCGACAGCACGTTGACCAGCACCAACAGCGCCAGCACCCCCAGAAAACCGATCACCGTGGCCTTGCCCACATCCGAGCGGCGCTGCGCACGCCCGGAATACACGCTGGCGCCTTCGATACCGATGAACACGAACACGGTCACCAGCATCATGTTGCGCACCTGGTCCAGCACATTGCCGAACTGCGGGTTGCTCACGCCCCAGATATCACGGGTGAAGATCTCGGCCCGGAACGCAAAGGCCGCGATAACGATGAAAATCAGCAACGGCACCACCTTGGCCACGGTGGTCACCTGGTTGATGAACGCCGCCTCCTTGATCCCGCGCAACACCAGAAAGTGCACCGCCCACAGCAGTAGCGAAGCACAGCCGATGGCGATGGGCGTGTTGCCCTCGCCAAACACTGGAAAATAAAACCCGAGCGTACTGAACAGCAGCACGAAATAGCCGACGTTGCCGAGCCAGGCGCTGATCCAATAACCCCAGGCCGACGAGAAGCCCATGTAGTCGCCAAAGCCGGCCTTGGCGTAGGCATATACACCTGAGTCCAGTTCGGGCTTGCGGTTGGCCAGTGTCTGGAACACGAACGCCAGGGCCAGCATGCCAACCGCGGTGATGCCCCAGCCGGTCAGCACAGCACCCACATCGGCACGCGCCGCCATGTTCTGCGGCAGCGAGAAAATCCCGCCACCGATCATCGAGCCAACCACCAGTGCGATCAACGCGCCCAAGCGCAGCTTCTGTCCCGGTTCGCTCATGTGCCTCCCTTTTTTCACCCGCTGTCATGCGTTTGAAACAGCCGTGGCGGCCATATAAAAGGCATGATTTATATTGAATAAGGCCATAAAAGCTATAGCAGTCATAACTGCTTTGTCTATGCGATGCCTCAGTAAAAACTAGCAGCTGCCCAGCAACTAGGGAAGAAACTGTTAAAACTCGAAATTCTTGTGAAAAATTTGCGAAAGCCTCAAAAACAGCTAGCTTCAAGCATCGCAGGCCGAACAGAGCGTTTGCTCTAGAAGGACATGGAGGTGCCAGCGTGCAAGGCCTGCAGCAAAGCTGTCGGCACTCTCCAGGAGCCACGTGAAGGATTTTTCCTACTTTACGTGCCCGTGAACTGACCCAAGTCAGCCCATGGTGCAGGCGTCGGATTTACTCTGTCGTCAACTTTCTCCTGGCAGGAGTTGTTAAATGTCTGATTCATCCGGAAAACTAAAACTCGGTGCGTTAGTTGCACTGGTAGTGGGCTCAATGATTGGCGGCGGGATCTTCTCATTGCCGCAAAACATGGCGGCCAGCGCGGGGGTTGGTGCAGTGCTGATCGGCTGGGCCATCACCGCGGTCGGCATGCTGACCCTGGCGTTCGTGTTCCAGACGCTGGCCAACCGCAAACCTGACCTGGACGGCGGTGTGTACGCCTACGCCAAAGCCGGTTTCGGTGACTACATGGGCTTCTCGTCGGCCTGGGGTTACTGGATCAGTGCCTGGCTCGGCAACGTCGGTTACTTCGTGCTGCTGTTCAGCACACTCGGTTACTTCTTCCCGATCTTCGGTGAGGGCAACACCCCCGCCGCGATCATTGGCGCCTCGATTCTGCTGTGGGCCGTGCACTTCCTGGTGCTGCGGGGGATCAAGGAAGCGGCGTTCATCAACCTGGTCACCACGGTCGCCAAGATCGTGCCGCTGGTGCTGTTCGCCCTCATCTGCCTGTTCGCCTTCAAACTGGATGTGTTCACCGCCGATATCTGGGGCCTGGGCACTCCGGAGCTGGGCAGCGTGATGAACCAGGTGCGCAACATGATGCTGGTCACCGTCTGGGTGTTCATCGGCATCGAGGGCGCGAGCATCTTCTCGTCACGGGCGGAAAAACGCGCTGACGTGGGCAAGGCCACCGTCATCGGCTTTGTCACCGTGCTGTTGTTCCTGGTGCTGGTCAACGTGCTGTCGCTGGGCATCATGACCCAACCAGAACTGGCCAAGCTGCAGAACCCGTCGATGGCCGCCGTGCTCGAACATGTGGTCGGCCACTGGGGGGCGGTGCTGATCAGCGTCGGCCTGATCATCTCGCTGCTGGGGGCGCTGCTGTCGTGGGTGCTGCTGTGCGCCGAGATCATGTTCGCGGCCGCCAAAGACCACACCATGCCGGAGTTCCTGCGCCGCGAAAACGCCAACCAGGTACCGGCCAACGCCCTGTGGCTGACCAACGCCATGGTGCAGATCTTCTTGGTCATCACGCTGTTCTCCAGCAGTACCTACCTGTCGCTGATCTACCTCGCCACCTCGATGATCCTGGTGCCTTACCTGTGGTCGGCGGCGTATGCCTTCCTGCTGGCACTGCGCAGCGAAACCTACGAGCAAGCCCTGGCCGAACGCAAGAAGGACCTGTTCATCGGCGCCGTCGCCTTGCTGTACGCCATCTGGCTGCTGTACGCCGGCGGCGTGAAGTACCTGCTGCTCTCGGCCCTGCTGTACGCCCCTGGGGCCATCCTGTTCGCCAAGGCCAAGCGCGAGGTTGGCCAACCCATCTTTACCAACGTGGAAAAACTGATCTTCGCGGCCGTGGTCGTCGGCGCCCTGGTGGCTGCCTATGGCCTGTACGACGGCTTCCTGACCCTTTGACCCACGTCTTCGCACACATGGAGGAATGAACAATGTCCGCTGAAAAACAGAAGTACGGTGTCCACTCCGAAGCCGGCAAACTGCGCAAAGTGATGGTCTGCTCCCCTGGGCTGGCCCACAAGCGCCTGACCCCGAGCAACTGCGATGAACTGCTGTTCGACGATGTGATCTGGGTCGACCAGGCCAAGCGCGACCATTTCGACTTCGTCACCAAGATGCGCGAGCGCGGCGTCGATGTGCTGGAAATGCACAACCTGCTGACCGACATCGTGCAGAACAAAGACGCCCTCAAGTGGATCCTCGACCGCAAGATCACCCCCGACACCGTCGGCGTGGGCCTCACCAACGAAGTGCGCAGCTGGCTCGAAGGCCTTGATCCCCGCCACCTGGCCGAGTTCCTGATCGGCGGTGTGGCAGGCCAGGACCTGCCGCAGAGCGAAGGCGCCGATGTGGTCAAGATGTACAACGACTACCTGGGCCACTCCAGCTTCATCCTGCCGCCGCTGCCCAACACCCAGTTCACCCGCGACACCACCTGCTGGATCTACGGCGGCGTCACGCTCAACCCGATGTACTGGCCAGCGCGTCGTCAGGAAACCCTGCTGACCACCGCCATCTACAAGTTCCACAAGGAGTTCACCGGTGCCGACTTCCAGGTCTGGTACGGCGACCCGGACAAGGAACACGGCAACGCCACCCTCGAAGGCGGTGACGTGATGCCGATCGGCAAGGGCATCGTGTTGATCGGCATGGGCGAGCGCACCTCGCGCCAGGCCATCGGCCAATTGGCGCAAAACCTGTTCGCCAAGGGCGCGGTCAAGGAAGTGATCGTCGCCGGCCTGCCGAAGTCCCGTGCCGCCATGCACCTGGACACCGTGTTCAGCTTCTGCGACCGCGACCTGGTCACGGTCTTCCCGGAAGTGGTCAAAGAGATCGTGCCGTTCATCATCCGCCCGGACGAAAGCAAGCCCTACGGCATGGACGTGCGCCGCATTAACAAGTCGTTCATCGAGGTGGTGGGCGAGCAACTGGGGGTCAAGCTGCGCGTGGTCGAAACCGGCGGCAACAGCTTTGCCGCCGAGCGCGAACAGTGGGATGACGGCAACAACGTGGTGGCCATCGAGCCGGGCGTGGTCATCGGCTACGACCGCAACACCTACACCAACACCCTGCTGCGCAAGGCCGGTATCGAGGTCATCACCATCAGCGCCGGCGAACTGGGCCGGGGCCGTGGCGGCGGCCACTGCATGACCTGCCCAATCGTGCGCGACCCAATCGACTACTAACGACCATACGCCCGGCCGCGCCCACGAAGCGGCGGCCGGGATGTTTGCCAAACTCAAGGAGAAACTGTCATGGCGTTCAATATTCACAACCGCAACCTGCTCAGCCTCGAACATCACACCACGCGCGAGCTGCGCTACCTGCTGGACTTGTCCCGCGACCTCAAGCGCGCCAAGTACACCGGTACCGAGCAGCAGCACCTGAAGGGCAACAACATCGCCCTGATCTTCGAGAAGACCTCGACCCGCACCCGCTGCGCCTTCGAAGTCGCCGCCTATGACCAGGGCGCCAACGTCACCTACATCGACCCCAACTCCTCGCAAATCGGCCACAAAGAAAGCATGAAGGACACCGCCCGCGTGCTCGGGCGCATGTACGATGCCATCGAGTACCGCGGCTTCAAGCAGGAGATCGTCGAAGAACTGGCCAAGTTCGCTGGCGTGCCCGTGTTCAACGGCCTCACCGATGAATACCACCCGACCCAGATGATTGCCGACGTGCTGACCATGCGTGAGCACAGCGACAAGCCGCTGCACGACATCAGCTACGCCTACCTGGGCGATGCCCGCAACAACATGGGCAACTCGCTGCTGCTGATCGGCGCCAAGCTCGGCATGGACGTACGCATCGCCGCGCCCAAGGCGCTGTGGCCACACGACGACCTGGTCGATCGCTGCAAGAAATACGCGGAAGAAAGCGGCGCACGCATCACCCTCACCGAAGACCCGAAAGCGGCGGTCAAGGGCGTGGACTTCGTGCACACCGACGTCTGGGTATCGATGGGCGAGCCGATCGAAGCCTGGGGCGAGCGCATCAAGCAGCTCAAGCCTTACCAGGTGAATGCCGAGCTGATGAAGGCCACCGGCAACCCACGGACCAAGTTCATGCACTGCCTGCCGGCCTTCCACAACTCGGACACCAAGGTGGGCAAGCAGATCGCCGAACAGTACCCAGACCTGGCCAACGGTATCGAAGTGACCGATGACGTGTTCGAGTCGCCGGCCTGCATCGCCTTCGAGCAGGCGGAAAACCGCATGCACACCATCAAGGCGATCCTGGTGTCGACCCTGGCTGACCTGTAAGGGCTGACTCGACGGGAGGAACAACCCTGAACCCTGTGGGAGCGGGTTTACCCGCGAAAGCGTCAGCCCAGAAGACATCACTGGCCTTGCCGACGCATTCGCGGGTAAACCCGCTCCCACAGGGTCGGTGCCCGTCTTGGGAGCAGCACCCACTTTTCCGATAAAGGACATTCCCCATGCGTATCGTTGTTGCATTGGGCGGCAACGCCCTGCTGCGTCGCGGCGAGCCCATGACCGCTGACAACCAGCGCGCCAATATCCGCACCGCCACCGAGCAGATCGCCAAGATTCACCCCGGCAACGAACTGGTCATCGCCCACGGCAACGGCCCACAGGTGGGCCTGCTGTCGCTGCAGGCGCTGTCCTACAAGCCGGACGAAGCCTACCCGCTGGACGTGCTCGGCGCCGAAACCGAAGGCATGATCGGCTACATGATCGAACAAGAGCTGGGCAACCTGCTGGCGTTCGAAGTGCCGTTCGCCACCCTGCTCACCCAGGTCGAAGTGGACGCCAACGACCCGGCCTTCAAAGACCCGACCAAATTCATCGGCCCGGTCTACAGCAAGGAAGAAGCCGAACGCCTGGCCAAGGAAAAAGGCTGGGTGGTCAAGCCCGACGGCGACAAGTACCGCCGTGTGGTGGCCAGCCCCAAACCCAAGCGCATCTTCGAGATCCGCCCGATCAAGTGGCTGCTGGAAAAAAGCAGCATCGTGATCTGCGCCGGTGGCGGTGGCATCCCCACCATGTACGACGAAAACCGCAAGCTCAAAGGTATCGAAGCGGTCATCGACAAGGACCTGTGCTCGGCACTGCTGGCCGAGCAATTGGAAGCCGACCTTCTGATAATCGCCACCGACGTCGATGCGGCCTACATTGACTGGGGCAAGCCTACGCAAAAGGCCATTGCCCAGGCTCACCCCGACGAACTCGAACGCCTGGGCTTCGCCGCTGGCTCGATGGGGCCGAAGGTGCAGGCGGCCAGTGACTTTGCCCGCAACACCGGCAAAGTGGCGGTGATCAGCTCGCTGGAGAACATCGAAGACATCGTCAAAGGCACCGCCGGCACCCGGGTTTCCACCGCCAAGCCTGGGATCAGCTACCGTTGAATGCAGTGGGCGGGCGCATAGCGCCCGCCATTTTCGACCTTCCAAAGGAGCTTGCCATGGCCCAGTACCACCCTGGTCATGTACACATCGAGCGCAGCGCGCTGAACACCAATGACCACAGCTATGACCTGAACATCGAATACGAGGCCGCGACGGACCCCAAGGAAGGCAGAGGCATTCAGTTCCGCATGCATGGCAGCATCGAAGGCAAGCCGGTGGAAGAAAAGTTCTTCCTCGCCAAGGACCAAGTGTTGCCCAGCTTCCTCATGCTGTTGACCCGCAAGGCTCAGTCTTACCTGGCCCCGCCGAAGAAGTTCGAGAACCTCAGTTCACCGCACAAACTCTACGATTACATGTTCGCGGACATTCGCGAAAAGCTGGACGTGAAGTCGGGCGACGCGATCAAGCCTGAACATCTGGAGTGACCCAATCGCCGGCAAGCCGGCTCCCACAGGTACTCCACTATCTTGGGTCCAGCGGGGTACTTGTGGGAGCCGGCTTGCCGGCGATTGGGTTTAACACTGCTCCCAAGGCATACTACTGGCCTCCCCGGCCATGACCATCCGCCTCCCCCATGCGCATCCACGTCAGCTTCATCGACCGCGTCGGCATCACCCAGGAAGTCCTCGCCCTGCTCGGTGCCCGCAACCTCAACCTGGACGCCGTGGAGATGGTCCCGCCGAACGTCTACATCGACGCCCCGACCCTCAGCCCCGCCGTGCTCGAAGAGTTGCACGACGCCTTGTTCGAAGTGCAGGGCGTGCAGTCGGTGGATGTGGTCGACATCCTCCCGGGCCAACGCCGCCACCTGCAGCTCGACGCCCTGCTCGCGGCCATGAGCGACCCGGTACTGGCGGTGGACAGCGCAGGCCTGGTGCTGCTGGCCAACCCGGCGTTGATTGCCCTGTGCGGGCGCGAGTCGGCCGGGCGCTCGGTGGGTGAACTGTTCGGCGACAACGGGCTGCTTCAGGCCCTGCAAGACAACAACTTCCACCTGCCAATGCGCGAGATGCAGCTCAATGGCCAGAGCCTGTTGCTCGACGCCACCCCCATCACCAACGCCGGCGGCCTGCTGACCCTGTACCCGCCGACGCGCATGGGCGAGCGCCTGTCGGCCTTGCACCATGACCACGCCGAAGGCTTCGATGCCTTGCTCGGTGAGTCACCGGCCATCCGTACCCTCAAAGCCCGTGCCCTGCGCGTGGCGGCCCTCGACGCACCCTTGCTGGTACATGGCGAGACCGGCACTGGCAAAGAGCTCGTGGCCCGCGCCTGCCACGCCATCAGCAGCCGCCATGCCGCGCCGTTTCTTGCCCTGAACTGCGCCGCGCTGCCCGAGAGCCTGGCCGAGAGCGAGCTGTTCGGCTATGCCCCAGGCGCCTTTACCGGTGCGCAACGCGGTGGCAAACCGGGGCTGATGGAACTGGCCAACCAAGGCACGGTGTTTCTCGACGAGATCGGCGAAATGTCGCCCTACCTGCAGGCCAAGCTGCTGCGTTTTCTCAGCGACGGCAGCTTCCGTCGCGTGGGTGGCGACCGTGAGGTGAAGGTGGATGTACGCATCATCAGCGCCACCCACCGCGACCTGGAACGCATGGTGGCCGAAGGCACCTTCCGTGAAGACCTGTTCTACCGCCTCAACGTGCTCAACCTGCAGGTGCCACCGCTGCGCGACCGTGGCCAGGACATCCTGATGCTGGCGCACTTCTTCATGCAGCAGGCCTGCACGCAGATCCAGCGCCCACCCTGCCGGCTTACGCCAGCCACCCACTCGGCGCTGCTTGCCAACCCATGGCCAGGCAACGTGCGGCAGTTGCAGAACGTGATTTTCCGCGCTGCGGCCATCTGCGAAGGCAACCTGGTGGACATTGGCGACCTGGACATCGCCGGCACTTCGGTGGCCCGCGGCCAGGACGGCGAAGTGGCGAGCCTGGAGCAGGCTGTGGGCGACTTCGAGCGGGAACTCTTGCAGCGCTTATATGCAAGTTACCCCTCAACACGGCAATTGGCCGGCAGGCTGCAAACGTCGCATACCGCCATTGCGCAGCGGCTGCGCAAGTACGGTATACCCGGAAAGTCATGAGGCCTGTTGAACAGCCCGAAGGTTATTGACCGGACGCAACAGGGTGCTCAACCCCAACAGCACGAAGGCACCGATCATCATCACCGCCCAAGCCCAGTGCAATGAGCTGAGCTGGTCACGCACGATACCGGCGAGCAGTGGCATGCTGGCGGCGATCAGGTACCCACCACCTTGCACGAACGCCAACAGCGCACCGGCCTTGGATGGTGAATCCGCGTGGTCCATGGCAACGATCAACGAGAGAGGGAAAAGCGCCCCAATGCCCAGGCCCAGGCATACCGTCGCCACGGCCGCCAACGCTACCGGCGCGACCATCAGGCACGCCAACCCTGCTATCAACAACAGAATGACCAACACCAAGGGGTGCCTGCGGTCAGGAAAGCGCTGGATCAAGGATGACACGAGCAACCCGGCGAGCACTTCGGTGACGGTCAGTGCCCCCAGCAGGTAACCCGCCTCGGCCGCTGTCCACCCCAACTCGATGTAGAACGGCGGCAACCAGGCCAGCACCAAGGTGTAGGCACCTGTGCCAATGCCGAAGAACAGCAACAGCAGCCAGGCCCGCGCGCTGCGGAAGGGCAATGTCGCCGCCACCTGTCCGCCAGGGGTACCACGCGCTAGCAACAGCCAGACGATCAGGGCGACCAATGCGGGGACGGCAGCGTAGCCCAACGACAGTTGCCAGCCGAACAGGCTCGCGCCGGGTGCTGCCGTGGCGGCGGCCAACGCGGCGCCCGCCATGATGCCGGTGGTGAACAACCCCATCAGCATGCCGGCACTTTGCGGATGGCTGCCTTTGAGGAACGCTGGCATCAGCGCCTGAATGATCGCAATGCCGATACCGCCCAGTGCCGCCGTGGCGATGAGCGCTTCGGCAGTGCTGACGTAGGCGCGTGCAGCGCAGCTCAGCGCAATCAGCACGATGCCTGTCGCCACGCCCGTGGTCTCGCCGACCAGACGCAGCAGCCAGGGGCCGGACAACGCGAACAGGCCCATCATCATCACCGGCAAGGTTGTCAGCAGGCCGGCTTGGGTATTGCTCAGCCCCAGGTCGTGCTGCAGCAACTGCAGCAGCGGGCCGATGGCAGCCATGACCGGGCGCAGGTTCAAGCCGATCAGTATCGCCAGCAACCCGACACAGGCTTTGTTGGGAGTATCAGACATGATGGAGGGGCTCCTGCAGAAACGCACCGGTTACCTGGTTGAATGCCTGTGCCAGCGGTACGTTGAATACGTGCCCCTCGCCAGCGAGGGTGGCCAGGCGAGCGTGACCGATGTTGCTGCAGAGGGTTTCGGCCTCGGCGCTGGGGCTGATCGGGTCAAATTCTGCGGCGAGCACCAGTGTGGCAGCCTCAATGCGTGGCAAATCGCCAGTCAGGTCGTACTGCTTCATGCCCTCGCACCAGCGCACCTGGTTGTGCGCCCGTAACTGCGCCGCCTGGGCGTGCCACGCCTGGTAAAGCCGCTGGCCATCGGGCGAGGCGGCGAAGTCCGCACCCACCAATGCAGGCCAGCTCGATTTGAACCGCTTGAGGCAACCATCCTGCTTGTCTAAGGCGGCCGCCCACTCGCTGAGCAGCCCTCGGCGATGCGCCGTGCTCATGCTGGCGAAGGTGCCGGCAACGATCAGTTTCTCTACGGCGTGCGGTGCATGGCAGGCCATCTCAAGGGCCACCATGCCCCCCAGGGACAAGCCGATCAGCTGGATGCTGTCGAGCCCAAGGTGGTCCAGCAGCGCCAGCATCTCCAAGGCTTGGGCGTGCGCGGTGATGCCTTCGGGTGCATCACTGGATGCACCGTGCCCTAGCAGGTCGGGTACGATGACACGGTGCCCGAGGCCAAGCAGCGCGCTGAGCTGCGGCATCCACGCCCTGCCGCTGTTGCCCAACCCGTGCAGCAGGAGTACAGGGCTACCGGAGCCGGTGTCATGATAATAGTGACGATGCTGTCCATGTATGAAAAAAGCCATGCTGCCTCCTGATCCTTGAGCTTCACCGCGCCAAGATAGCTTAACGTTAAGATTGTTAAAAGGTGCGGGGGTTCAGAAGGTGCGCTGGTTACACATTTCCAGGTTGAACGATGAGTGCAGCAATGAACGATCATGTCGATTTCGTCGTCGCGCAGTGGGCGCAGGCGATGCCTTCCGTGGATGTTTCCTCCATGGAAATCTTTGGCCGAATGGCGCGTATCAGCAAGCACCTGGAGCGCATGCGTGCAGAAGCCCTGGCGCAGTATGGTTTCAAGGAGGGCGAATTCGACGTCCTGGCAACCTTGCGCCGTGCGGGGGCGCCCTACCGCCTGACGCCCACCGAGCTGTATCGCTCGTTGCTGATAACGTCCGGCGCGATGACCAACCGCTTGGCGAGACTGGAAAGCGCCGGCATGGTCGAGCGCATTGCCGACAATCATGACAAGCGCAGCTCCCAGGTGGCCCTCACAGCACAGGGCAAGGCATTGATTGATAAGGCCGTCCTTACCCATACTGAGATCCAGGAGCTGGTACTGGCCCCCCTGAGCGCCGAGCAGCGAGCACACTTCGCTCAGCTGTTGAAGCAAATGCTCGCTCATCTGCCAGGTGAGGGTGCGCCCAGGCAATGAACTGGAAAATTCAGGAGGAATTTTCATGCTTCACAGCAATTACCTGAAGCAATTGGATCTGCAGGACATCGTGGTGTTCATCAACCTGCTCGAACTGCGCAGCGCCAAGCGGACTGCCGAATTGATGAATGTCAGCCAGCCCACCGTCAGTTATTGCCTGAAGCGCCTGCGCGGGTGCTTCGACGACACCTTGTTCTCGTCGTCGCAAGGGGTGCTGAAACCCACCACCAAAGCGGAAAAGATTGCCCCGTACCTGCGCGTGGTGGTCGAGTCAGTCAACCGCTGTGCCGAGGACGACAGCAGCGTCTCGCCACAAGCACAGCGCAAGATCTGGCGCATCTGCGCGCCCGAGTATTTCGAACTGTCCTTCTTGCCGCAGGCGCTGGCGGTACTGTCACGTACCCACGGCAATACCTCGCTGCACCTCGAACGCTTGAGCCGTGACCTGCCGGTGGACCGGCTGATTTCAGGCGACATCGACATTGCCATCGGCTTTGGCCCCGGCTATCACCAGATGCACCCCGAGCTGCAGTGGCAACCCGTGCTCAGCGATGATTTCGTGTGCGTAACCAGCCAAGGCATGCTCGCCAGTGAAGAGGCCATGAGCCTGGACGAGTTCTGTGCGTCGCCCCATGTGTTCCCCACACCGTGGATATCGGAAAAGAACATGGTCGACAGCTGGCTGGACAAGGTTGGCCGATCACGCAACGTGCTGGTGCGCGCCAACGGCTATCAGGCCTGCGTGAATATCGTGGCCGCCGTGCCCGCCACGGTGGCACTGCCCGCACGCCTGTTGCCGCACCTGCGCATCGCGCCTGGGCTTAAGGTGTGCAAACCGCCACTGGGGTTCCCCAGTTTCACCCTCGACATGATCTGGTCGCGCGACCGCAGCGACAGCAAGGATATTTCCAGCCTGCGCACACTGGTCGAAGCGGTGGCGCAAACGCTGTTGACGGAACGATGACCCGGCTTTATTAAATTTTCCCATCGCGTTTAAATTTCTTAAAACCAGCAGCTTGTTCTTTTCACTTACTGTGAGGTCATCGGGTAGCGGTGTTCTACCTGACCCACAGTTCACGGAGGAATAAGTCATGCTGGCGCACGTACAACCCACGGTGTTTCCGTTCTATCGACAACCGACGCCGTGCTACGGTTTTGAATGTATCTATGCCGTCGACCGCGACCTGCGGGTAGGCGATTCAATCAACAGTGCAACACTGTATGAAGACCTCGCCCACAGTGGCGCAATTATCTACCGCGACTTTGCCGATACGCTGCCGGACTTCAACGACTTCGTCAGTGCGCATTCCGCCCGCGTGACATTCGACCCGGCCCGCAAAGCCGCCACGTCCAACACGGCAGAAATCGAGGCCGGGGTGAATGAAATGGGGCTTCACCGTGAGAACGGTAACTTGCCATTCAACCCCGACCTGCAGTGGTTCTACTGCCTGGAGCCTGCAGCCGTGGGCTCTGAGACGACCTTGTGCGACGGCCAACGCGTACTGTTCGACTTGTCTTCGAAAACCCGAAAGTGTTTTGAGAACCGTGAGATCCGTTACAGCCGGCGCATCCCTTGGAACAATGTAAAACGTTTTCTGAGCATTGAACTGCAACTGCCCATCGATGACATTACCGACGAGCATTTGCACCACGTCAATCAACTCGTCAGTGGCCAAACTTACCGTCGCATTGATCAGAACCTGATTGCGTCCGAACTGGTTATCTCCGCGGTTGAAACCAGTTGCTTCAGCGGCAAGCAAGCGTTTTGCAATTCAATGCTCGGCCCCAGCGTCAATTATGAACCGCCGCTTATCACGTGGGCCGATGGTGAAGATATCGCCCTGGATATCTGGGACGAAATCAAAGAAGTCACCGCCCGCAATACCTATAGCCACTTCTGGCAGAAGGGCGACCTGGTGGTAATCGACAACACCCGGGTGATGCACGGTCGCCGACGCCTGGATGACCCCTCACGGCGCATATTCGGCGCGCAAAGCTACCGCATTGGAGGTATCGGCCAATGATCAGCCAAAAAATGCAGGACTACCTGGCCGCCACCCCCGACCGCGTAGTGATCAAGGAAATGAACGGTCGCGCCTACACGTTGCACGAATTGCGCCGTGACGTGATGCGACTGGCCAGTGCCCTCGAGGGGCGGGTTGGCCGCTGCGAACGCAAAGTGTTCGGCATCGCCATGCGCTCTTGCTACGAGTGGGTGTACACCTTGCTGGCGATCCAGAAAGTGGGCGGTGTGTTGCTACCGGTGCCCATCGAGTTCTCCGACGACCAGATCGGCAGCCTGCTGGGCAAGGCAGCGGCAGTGTTCGTCAGCGATGAGCAAACCGCCGGCCGCCTGCACGCTATTTTGCCGGACAAGGCGTGCTTCATCCCCGCGCAACTCATGCACGAGACCATTGGTGATGAATGGCGCCAGGAGGACGAGCTCATCCCGGACGGCATTGTTTCGATCATCCACACGTCCGGCACCACCTCCAAACCCAAAGGGGTGATGATCCGCGACGAGGCCGTCGGGTTGCTGGTCGATAACGTGATGAAGCGCCTGCCACAACAGCCGCTGCACTACTTCTCGATCGTCCCCATGAGTTTGCTGATCGAGCAGGTGCTGGGGGTGTTCATCCCGATTCTGTCCGGCGGCACCTTGACCCTCATGCCCGAAGGCATGACCGAATACGGCGCAGCCAGCGGCAACGCACGGCAGTACCTGCAACTGATAGCACCCAACCAGCCGAACTTCCTGTACCTGCCGCCCAAGCTGCTGGAAGAGGCCAACCTGCTGCTCGAGCACTGCTCGGTCGAGGAACTGTTCGGGCCACAACGCCCGCACATCATCACCGGCGGCGCGAAGATTCCGGTAACGGTTTTGGAAGCCTTGGAAGCGCACGGCGTGCAGGTGTTCGAAGCCTATGGCCTGAGCGAGAACTCTTCGATCATTTCGCTCAACTCACCGGCGCAACGGCGTATCGGCTCGGCAGGCACACTGCTCGATGGTATCGAACCCAAGCTGGTCGACGGTGAATTGCTGGTCCGCACGCCGACCCTCTGCGCCGGTTACTACAACGCCGACGATACTGCCTGCGACCTGTCCGACGGGTATCTGCATACCGGCGATATCGCCGAATTTCGCGACGGTTATCTGTACATCACCGGCCGCAAGAAGCACGTGATCATCCTGTCTACCGCACGCAACATTTCGCCTGAATGGGTCGAGAACGTCTACAAAGAGAGCGCCCTGGTAGACGACATGATCGTCATGGGCGAAGGCAAGGACGAGCCCTGCGCCATCGTCTTGAGCAGCGCCTGCGCTGACTCGGTCCGCCAGGAAATGGCGCGCCTGGAGCACCGGCTCGCCGACTTTGCCAGGGTCAGGCAGATTCGTGTCATCGCTGACATCGCCTCCTTCCGTGATCAGTTCTACACCGTCACGGGGCGGCCACGCAGGGCTGAGATCGAAGCGCGGTTCATCGACCAGATGTACGCCTGAGGAAGCCACCATGTACATCGTGCGTAATTTCTACAAAGGCCGACCTGGCTACCGATGCCTGCAGGAAGCGGTACGTGCCCACTACCTCAAGCACTATGGCGCGACGCCAGAGCCCCAGCCCGATCTGTTCGTCTGCCTGACCGGTGCCAACGGTGGGGCCCCAGGTTACGCCTGTGCGGGGATCAGCTACGGCGATTCCGGCAAGCTGTTCAGCGAGTACTACCTGGATCAAAGCCTGGATGAGCGCTACCACATTGATCGGGCACGCATTGCCGAAGTGGGCGCCTTCGCCTCGTTCCATAGCGGCAGTGGGGCCGGGAAGTACTTGCTCAACAACGTGATCAAGACACTGGCCCTGCGAAATTTCGGCTTGGTGGTGCTGACCGCGACCGAGCAGGTGCGCCAGCTGCTGATCCCCCTGGTAGACACCCTTGAGGACCTGGGCGGTGCCGACCGCAGCAGGCTCAAGGACCCTGGCGTCAACTGGGGCAACTACTACGAACACGGACCACGGGTGGTGGCTTCGCGCCTGTCTGCACCGAGTACCTGGGGCAATGCCCCCGCCCTGGCGCTGAGCCAGCCGCATTTCACCTGCCAGGCATCCGCCTGACCACATCTGGCTCCGGGCATGGCCGTGCCCGGAGCACTGGAGGTAACCATGAACGCAAACAAGCGTTACGAGAATTTCATCGTGTTCCTTGCGCCCCTGATCAACAGCGTCGGGGGGATCGCCATCGACCTGTATGCGCCGAGCATGCCGTCAATCGGGCATGAGCTGGGCGCCAGCCCGTCGCTCATGCAAAACACCATCACCATCACCTTGCTGTTCTATGCCATCGGCCAGCTATTTTTCGGCATCATGACCGATGCGCGCGGGCGCAGGCCGGCAGTAATCCTGGGCCTGGCGCTGTTCCTCAGCGGTAGCCTGCTGGCCACCTTCTCGACCTCCATCGAAATGCTGTTGGTGGCCCGCGCACTGCAAGGTTTTGCGATCGGTGCCTGCCAAGTGGTTGCCCGTGCCTTGCTGGTCGATATCGTCAAGGGCCCGCGCTTTTATGTGGCGATCATCTACCTGAGCCTGGCGTTCGGCCTCGGGCCCGTCATCGCACCCTATGTGGGCGGCATGATCGAGGTCTACCTGGGGTGGCGCTACAATTTCGTCCTGTATGCGGTCTACGCCGTGATCGTGATGGCGTTCGTCCTGGCTGGGCTCAAGGAATCGCTGCCCGCCACTGCCCGTCGCAGTGCCATGCAAACGATGGTGGGCTACCGGTGCATCCTGGCTGATGGGCGCTTTCGTTCTTCGGTCATCGTGCTGGGGGCAAGTTTCTCGGCGTTTCTGCTGTGGAACGTGATTGGCCCGCATATCGTCCAGGAACGGCTGGGCCATGACGCACAGTACTTCGGCACCACGGCACTGGCGGTGGGCAGTTGCTATCTGGTCGGGACGCTGGTCAATCGCGCGTTGATCCGCAGGGTCCAGGCGGCCACGTTGATGTGGACGGGCATGCTGCTGTTCCTGCTCGGCGTGTTGAGCATTGCCGCCATGCCGGCTGGGCTGAACCTGGTCAGCATCCTGGGTGGCATCATGCTTGTCGCGTTCGGCCAGGGCTTTATCTTTTCCAACGCCATGGCCCGCTCCATGTCCCTGTTCCCCGACCGCGCAGGCGTAGCGGCAAGCCTGCAAGGCTGCCTGATGCTGGTGTTCGGGTCGCTGGCGTCGGGCATCGTCAGTGCGCTGCCGTTGGCGTCCAACCTGGCGATCGCGGGCGTGTTCCTGGTGCTCTGGCTGATCTCGCTGTCGGGGATGCTGACGGTGCGCCTGCAACAGCGCCAGGCGTCGCCAGCCTGAGCCAGGTGCCGACCGCTAGGCTTAGATGACGTGTGTGTATTGATTTCAATACATCGTAATGGAATCAATACACACCGACACCGATCTGTATCTATAAGGGTTTGCCACGACTGGCGATTTGGGCCGTGGACCTTCTGTATCGATTTCATTCCGGTCTCGTTTTCACGAGCACTTCGATAATCGATCAAACCATTGATTTATAAGCGCTTTATTTTATTGGCCACATTTTTGCTACAGGAAATCCAACAAGTGCGTGGCTGACCACGCCTACCGCCCTGCTTTTCGAGGATTTCCCATGAGCGAGTTGCGTTTTACTGAAGATCACGAATGGCTGCGCGTCGAAGCTGACGGCAGCGTCACCGTGGGCATCACCGCCTACGCCCAGAACGCCCTCGGCGATGTGGTCTTCGTGCAACTGCCAGAGTTGCAGCAGTATGAGAAAGGCAGCGAAGCGTCCACCGTCGAATCGGTCAAGGCCGCCAGTGGCGTGTACATGCCGCTGACCGGCGAAGTGGTCGAGGTCAACGGCCAGCTCGAAAGCAGCCCGGAACTGGTCAACGAAGACCCGATGGGTGAAGGCTGGTTCTTCCGCTTCAACCCGGCCGACATGAGCGAAGTAACCGCCCTGCTCGACCAGGACGCCTACGACCGCCTGATCAAAGCCAACGACGACGTCTGAGGAACCGCACCATGACCATCAACCTCGGCACCGCCAACGAATTCATCGCCCGCCACATCGGCCCACGCGCCGCTGACGAACAGGCCATGCTCGCCACCCTGGGGTTCGATTCCCTGGACGCCATGACCGCCGCGGTCATCCCCGACAGCATCAAGGGCACCAGCGTGCTCGGCGCTGAAGACGGCCAGAGCGAAGCAGACGCACTCGCCTCGCTGAAAGCCATCGCCGGCAACAACCAGCTGTTCAAAAGCTACATCGGCCAGGGTTACTACAACACCCACACCCCGGCACCGATCCTGCGCAACCTGCTGGAAAACCCGGCCTGGTACACCGCCTACACCCCTTACCAGCCGGAAATTTCCCAGGGGCGCCTGGAAGCGCTGTTGAACTTCCAGACCCTGATCAGCGACCTGACCGGCCTGCCGATCGCCAACGCCTCGTTGCTCGACGAAGCCACCGCTGCCGCCGAAGCCATGACCTTCTGCAAGCGCCTGTCGAAGAACAAGGCCAGCCATGCCTTCTTCGCTTCCAGCCACTGCCACCCGCAAACCCTCGACGTGCTGCGCACCCGTGCCGAGCCGCTGGGCATCGACGTGGTGGTTGGCGACGAACGTGAACTGACCGATGTCAGCGCTTTCTTCGGCGCACTGTTGCAATACCCGGCCAGCAACGGTGACGTGTTCGACTACCGCGACCTGGTTCAGCGCTTCCACGCGGCCAACGCCCTGGTGGCCGTGGCTGCCGACCTGCTGGCCCTGACCCTGCTGACCCCGCCAGGCGAGTTCGACGCTGACGTGGCCATCGGCAGCGCCCAACGCTTTGGCGTGCCACTGGGCTTTGGCGGCCCGCACGCGGCTTACTTCGCCACCCGCGATGCCTTCAAGCGCGACATGCCGGGCCGCCTGGTCGGCGTGTCGATCGACCGCTTCGGCAAGACCGCCCTGCGCCTGGCCATGCAAACCCGCGAACAGCACATCCGCCGCGAGAAGGCCACCAGCAACATCTGCACCGCCCAGGTGCTGCTGGCCAACATCGCCAGCATGTTCGCCGTGTACCACGGCCCAGCCGGCCTCAAGCGCATCGCCCAACGCACCCATGCACTGACCGCCATCCTCGCCGCCGGCCTCAAGGCCATGGGCGTCCAGGTCGTCGGCGACAGCGCCTTCGATACCCTGACGCTGGCCACCGGCGAAGCCACCGCCAGCCTGCATGCCAAAGCCCGTGACCAGCGCATCAACCTGCGCCAGGTCGACGCTGGCCACGTCGGCCTGTCGCTCGACGAGACCACCGCCCAGGCGGATGTCGAAGCGCTCTGGCAACTGCTGGCCGGCGACCAACCGCAACCGGACTTCGCCGCCCTCGCGGCCAGCACGGGCTCGCTGCTGCCGGCCAACCTGCTGCGCCAGTCGGCGATCCTCGAACACCCGGTGTTCAACCGCTACCACAGCGAAACCGAGCTGATGCGTTACCTGCGTCGCCTGGCCGACAAGGACCTGGCGCTGGACCGCAGCATGATCCCGCTGGGGTCGTGCACCATGAAGCTCAACGCTGCCAGTGAAATGATCCCGGTCACCTGGGCCGAATTCGGCAACCTGCACCCGTTCGCCCCGGCTGAACAAAGCCAGGGTTACCTGCAGATGACCACCGAGCTGGAAGCCATGCTGTGCGCCGCCACCGGTTACGACGCGGTGTCGCTGCAACCCAACGCCGGTTCCCAGGGCGAGTACGCCGGCCTGCTGGCCATCCGTGCCTACCACCGCAGCCGCGGCGAAGGCCACCGCGACATTTGCCTGATCCCGTCTTCGGCCCATGGCACCAACCCTGCGACCGCGAACATGGCGGGCATGCGTGTGGTGGTCACCGCCTGTGACGCCCGTGGCAACGTCGATGTCGAGGACCTGCGCGCCAAGGCCATTGAACACCGCGAGCGCCTGGCCGCCATCATGATCACCTACCCGTCGACCCACGGCGTGTTCGAAGAAGCGATCGGCGAAATCTGCGCGATCATCCACGACAACGGCGGCCAGGTTTACATCGACGGCGCCAACATGAACGCCATGGTCGGCCTGTGTGCCCCTGGCAAGTTCGGCGGCGACGTTTCGCACCTGAACCTGCACAAGACCTTCTGCATTCCGCACGGTGGTGGCGGCCCGGGCGTCGGCCCGATCGGCGTCAAGTCGCACCTGGCGCCGTTCCTGCCCGGCCACGCGCAGCTGGAGAACCCGCAGGGCGCGGTGTGTGCCGCACCGTTCGGCAGCGCCAGCATCCTGCCGATCACCTGGATGTACATCCGCATGATGGGCGGTGCCGGCCTCAAGCGCGCGTCGCAAATGGCCATCCTCAACGCCAATTACATCGCCCGCCGCCTGGAAGAGCACTATCCTGTTCTGTACACCGGTGGTAATGGCCTGGTTGCCCACGAGTGCATCCTCGACCTGCGCCCGCTGAAGGACACCAGCGGTATCAGCGTCGACGACGTGGCCAAGCGCCTGATCGACTTCGGTTTCCACGCCCCGACCATGTCCTTCCCGGTGGCCGGCACGCTGATGATCGAGCCGACTGAAAGCGAGTCCAAGGAAGAGCTGGACCGCTTCTGCGACGCGATGATCCAGATCCGCGAAGAAATTCGCGCCGTCGAGAACGGCAGCCTGGACAAGGACGACAACCCACTGAAAAACGCCCCGCACACCGCAGCGGAGCTGGTTGGCGAATGGGCCCACGGCTACAGCCGTGAACAGGCGGTGTACCCGCTGCCGAGCCTGGTGGAAAGCAAGTACTGGCCACCTGTCGGCCGGGTCGACAACGTGTTCGGCGACCGCAACCTGGTCTGCGCCTGCCCGTCGATCGAGAGCTACCAGGACGCCTGATAGCTCATCGGCCCACCGCCTGACCTGTGGGAGCGGGTTCACCCGCGAATGCAATTGTGGACTCACTGACGCATTCGCGGGTAAACCCGCTCCCACAGGGTCCAGTGTCGCCTTCAAGCCTTACCTGGAGGAAGCAGCATGTCACTGAGCGTCTTCGACCTGTTCAAGATCGGCATCGGCCCCTCCAGCTCCCACACGGTCGGCCCGATGCGCGCCGCCGCACGTTTTGCCGAAGGCCTGCGCCGCGACGGCCTGCTGGCCAGCACGGTCAGCGTCAAGGCAGAGCTGTATGGCTCGCTCGGCGCCACGGGTAAAGGCCACGGCAGCGACAAGGCGGTGTTACTCGGCCTGGAAGGCGAGCACCCCGATACCGTCGATACCGAAGCCATCCCCGCCCGCCTGCAGGCGATCCGCGACAGCGGGCACCTGTGCCTGCTCGGCGAACACGACATCGCGTTCGTCGAAAAGCAGCACCTGGCGATGATCCGCAAGCCACTGGCCTACCACCCCAACGGCATGATCTTCCGCGCCTTCGACCACGCCGGCCTGCAGATCCGCAGCCGCGAGTACTACTCGGTAGGCGGCGGTTTCGTGGTCGACGAGGACGCTGCCGGCCACGACCGTATCGTCGAGGACAGCACGCCGCTGCCCTCCCCATTCAAGTCCGCCAAGGCGCTGCTCGGGCACTGCACCGCGCAACACCTGTCGATCAGCCAGGTGATGCTGGCCAACGAGGCGGCCTGGCGCCCGGAGGCCGAGACCCGTGCCGGCCTGCTGCGTATCTGGCAAGTGATGCAGGATTGCGTCGAGGCCGGTTACCGCCATGAAGGCATTTTGCCGGGTGGGCTCAAGGTCAAGCGCCGGGCACCGGCGTTGTACCGACAGCTCAGCCAACACCCGGAAGCCAGCCTGCGCGATGCGCTGTCGGTGCTCGACTGGGTCAACCTCTACGCGCTGGCGGTAAACGAAGAGAACGCCTACGGCGGCCGTGTGGTCACCGCACCCACCAATGGCGCCGCGGGCATCGTCCCAGCGGTCTTGCACTACTACATGCGCTTTGTACCAGGTGCCAGCGAAGACGGCGTGGTGCGCTTTCTGCTCACGGCGGCGGCCATCGGCATTCTCTACAAAGAAAATGCCTCCATCTCCGGCGCCGAGGTTGGCTGCCAGGGCGAAGTGGGCGTGGCCTGCTCGATGGCCGCCGGAGCCCTGTGCGAAGTCATGGGCGGTACCGTGCAACAGGTCGAGAACGCCGCCGAGATCGGCATGGAACACAACCTGGGCCTGACCTGCGACCCGATTGGTGGGTTGGTTCAGGTGCCCTGCATCGAGCGCAACGCCATGGGCTCGGTGAAGGCGATCAACGCCGTGCGCATGGCCTTGCGCGGTGACGGGCAGCACTTCGTCTCGCTCGACAAGGTCATCCGCACCATGCGCCAGACCGGCGCCGACATGAAAAGCAAATACAAGGAGACCGCCCGCGGCGGTCTGGCCGTCAACATCATCGAGTGTTGACCCAATAACAACACCAAGGAGTCACTGATGTCCGAAACACTGCTCAAGACCCCGCTGCACGCCCTGCACCTCGAGCTGGGCGCGCGCATGGTGCCGTTTGCCGGCTATGACATGCCGGTGCAGTACCCGCTGGGCGTGCTCAAGGAGCACCTGCACACCCGCGAGCAGGCAGGCCTGTTCGACGTCTCGCACATGGGCCAGATCATCCTGCGCGGCAGCGACGCTGCCAAGGCGCTGGAAAGCCTGGTGCCCGTGGACATCATCGACCTGCCAGTGGGCATGCAGCGCTATGCCATGTTCACCAACGAGCAAGGCGGCATCCTCGACGACCTGATGGTCGCCAACCTGGGCGATGACGTGCTGTTCCTGGTGGTGAACGCCGCCTGCAAGGACCAGGACCTGGCACACCTGCAAAAACACATCGGCAGCCGCTGCGAGATTCAGCCACTGTTCGAGGCCCGCGCGCTGCTGGCCCTGCAAGGCCCGGCGGCGGTCAAGGTGCTGCAACGCCTGGCCCCGGAAGTGGCTGGCATGACCTTCATGCAGTTCCGCCCGGTCACCCTGCTCGGCGAAGACTGCTACGTCAGCCGCTCAGGTTACACCGGTGAAGACGGTTACGAAATTTCGGTGCCGGCCAACGCCGCCGACGCCCTGGCCCGCCGCCTGCTGGCCGAGCCCGAAGTGCAACCCATCGGCCTGGGTGCGCGCGACTCGCTGCGCCTGGAAGCCGGCCTGTGCCTGTATGGCCACGACATGAACACCGAGACCACGCCGATTCAGGCCAGCCTGCTGTGGGCCATCTCGAAAGTGCGCCGCGCCGACGGTCAACGCGCTGGCGGCTTCCCCGGTGCTGACATCATCTTTGGCCAGCAGCAGCACGGTGTAAAACAAAAGCGTGTCGGCTTGCTGCCGCAAGAACGTACACCGGTACGAGAAGGCGCAGAGATTGTCGATGCATCCGATAACCCAGTGGGCAAAGTCTGCAGTGGTGGCTTTGGCCCAACACTTGGCGCACCGGTTGCAATGGGTTATGTCGATATCGAACATGGCGCGCTAGACACCCCACTGTTTGCATTGGTACGGGGCAAGAAGGTTGCCTTGAAAGTCAGCAAAATGCCTTTCGTGCCGCAACGTTACTACCGTGGCTGAATGCAGAACATGAGGTCGGTGAACAGGCTCGCCCTATTCGATTTCGAACCTGTTCAATAACGAACGAACATGGCGCCAGCCCAGGCGCCATGCCGTTTGCGACAAATTGTTCGGCTATCGGCAAAAGCCCTGTTTTCCTGACGAGCAAGGGCTTGTTTTTCGCGCAGGAGTTGGCGTAGAGTCACTGCACTGTGTTTGCATGGGTCGCAACAGTTCGTGACCTGGGCCAGTAGCCGCAATCTGCTACAACCCGTTCGACGTCTCTTACTTTCCAGCAACCCAGCCCAGTAAGCTTTCATTCAATAACGATGTGAAAGTAACTGTTATCAATTAATAGATTTATAGGAAATAAGAAAATGGCAGCGCGTCAGAACGGTACCGTCAAGTGGTTCAATGACGAGAAAGGTTACGGTTTCATCACTCCAGAGAGCGGTCCGGATCTGTTCGTACACTTCCGTGCCATTCAAGGCAACGGCTTCAAAAGCCTGAAAGAAGGCCAGAAGGTTACCTTCGTAGCCGTTCAAGGCCAAAAAGGCATGCAGGCTGACGAAGTCCAGCCAGAAGCCTGATAATCCCTAAAAAAGAGCCCCTGCGTTGACGCGCAGGGGCTTTTTTTTGCCCGCAGTTCCCTAAAATGGGCCTTTGCCATCTGGAGCTGCAGCGTAATGTCCAAGCCTCCCCTCTTGCCCCAGGGTGACTTCCCGCCCGCTGGGCTAGGCCGCCGGCTGGCGGCGATGTTCTATGACTTTTTGCTGTGCACTGCCCTGCTGATCGTGACGGCGGGCGCTTACAAGATGATCCAGATGGCAATCATCGGCGAGGCCCGCATGCGTGAGCTGACCGATGCCGGGGCGCTGGATGGCGACCCGTTGTTGTCGACGATCCTGGTGTTCGCACTGTTTGGTTTCTTTGCCAAGTTCTGGACCCACGGCGGGCAGACCCTGGGCATGCAGGTGTGGGGCGTGCGGGTGCAGAATGCCGATGGCAGTGCCATCAGCCTGTGGCAGGCACTGTTGCGCTTCGTGGTCTCGATCGCGTCGTGGCTGTGCCTGGGGCTGGGGTTTTTCTGGGCGTTGATCGACAAGCGCAAACGCGGGTGGCATGACATCTATTCGGAGACACAGCTGGTGCGGGTGCCGAAGCAGAAGAAATGACGCTCAGTTACGCACACTCTTCAATGCCGCCACAGTACCTGTAGGAGCAGCCTTGTGCTGCGAAGAGGCCCGTGACAGCAGCCAAGCTTGATTGTGCTGTCACCGGCCTCTTCGCAGCACAAGGCTGCTCCTACAGGCCAAGGTCAAGCACACGCCTAAAGCCAGAATTGAACCCTCAAAAAAGCCGACCCTTAGGTCGGCTTTTGCACTTCGATCAAACCCTCAACCCGCTCGGCGGAGTAACCACAACCCTGCCAGCGCGCAGATCCCGGCCGGTATCACGACCGCCAGCAACGGCGGGAAGCCGAACACCTGGCTCGAAGGGCCTAGCAGGTCCTGGGCGATGCGGAACACGAAGCCCACCAGCACACCGGTAAATACCCGCTGGCCGAGGGTCACCGAGCGCAGGGGGCCAAAGATGAAGGATATCGCCATCAGCACCAGTGCCGCAGTCACGGCCGGCTGCAACACCTTGGTCCAGAACGCCAGCCAATAGCGGGCATTGTTCAAGCCTTGGTCGGACAGGTAGTGGATGTAATCCCACAAGCCTGTGATGGACAGCGATTCCGGCGCCAGGATCACGGTATTGAGCAGCTGCGGCGTGACCGAAACGTCCCAG
The DNA here is from genome assembly GCF_000483465.1 of Pseudomonas sp. LAIL14HWK12:I7. Classification (NCBI taxonomy): domain Bacteria; kingdom Pseudomonadati; phylum Pseudomonadota; class Gammaproteobacteria; order Pseudomonadales; family Pseudomonadaceae; genus Pseudomonas; species Pseudomonas sp. LAIL14HWK12:I7. The sequence continues at coordinate 186,967 of NZ_KI519605.1, read as the reverse complement.
CGCTCTTCCGGCGTCTTCACCACTTCGGTGTGGTCACCACGGAAATACGTGGTGCTGACATCGCTGAGCTGCCAGTGGTCGTCGTTGTACTGCGCCCGGCGGGCGAAGCTGGAGGTGACGATCTTGCGCTCACTGTCGAAACGGTAGCGGGTCACGCCCAGCAACAAACCATTGGGCTGCACGGCGTTGATGTGCACGAACTCTTCGCCCTGACGGTGCCACATACCCCGCTTGGAGCTCTGCGCCTCACCGCCACCCTGGGCCAGGGAACGGTCGGCCTGGGCCTTGTTTTCGGTGACCGGCGCCACGTACTCGCCAATCAACACGCCCACCAGCATCAGCACCAGCATCGGCTTCATGACCGCCCAGACGATGCGGCCGATGGAAACACCGGCAGCGCGCATGATGGTCAGTTCGCTGCTGCTGGCCAGGCTGCCCAGGCCGATCAGGCAGCCAATCAATGCCGCCATCGGCAACATGTCATACAAACGGCGCGGTGCGGTCAGCAGCGTGAACCAGCCGGCATCCATCACCGTGTAGGTGTCGCTCAGGTCGCTCATCTCATCGATGAAGGCGAACAGCGAAGCCAGGCCGAGGATGATCCCCAGCACGGCCAAAATGGCCATGAGCACGCTCATGCCGATGTAGCGATCCAGTTTAACCACGGGCCACCTCCGCACGACGGGCAGCGCGTTTGAGGCTCAGCGGTTCCCAGTACATCAGCCCAAGCCCGATCAGCAGGAACAGGCCGTGCACCCACCACATGCCCAGGGCGATCGGCAATTTGCCCTTCTCGAGGGCGCCGCGTACGGAAATCAGCATTGTCAGGTAGGCCATGTACAGAAGAATCGCCGGCAGCAACTTGAGGAAGCGGCCCTGGCGTGGGTTGACCCGCGACAGCGGCACTGCCAACAGGGTCACGACGAAGACCAGGATCGGCAACGACAACCGCCATTGCAGCTCGGCGCGTTCGCGCAAACCCTCCTGGCCGAACAATTGCGAAGTCGGAATAGCTTCGCGCTCGGTCACTTCCTCGCTGACTTCAGGCTTGGGCAGCAGTACGCCATAGGTGTCGTACTTGATGGCGCGGTAATCGGCCTGGCCAGGGTTGCCGTCGTAGCGGTAGCCGTTTTCCAGCACCAGGTAGCGGTTGCCATCGGCCTGCACTTCCTGGTGGCCTTTTTCGGCGACCAGTACCGACGGGGCGCGGTCCTTGGTCTTGTCCTGGTTGAAGCGTTTTTCGGAGATGAACACGCCACCAAGGTTGATGCGGTCGTCCGACAGCTGCTCGGTGTAGGTCACCCGCGAGCCATCACGCAGGGTCTGGAAACGCCCAGGCACCAGGGTGTCGAACTCGGTCAGGGCGTCCTGCTGGCTGATGATCTGCTGCACCTGGGCCACGCCCAGGGGCGCCAGGCTCAGGCTTAGCCAGGCAACCAGCAAGGCCACCAGGGCGGCGGGCGCCATGGTCAGGCCCAGCAGGCGCTGCTGGCTCATGCCCGTGGCCGACAGCACGGTCATCTCGCTTTCCAGGTACAAACGGCCGTAGGCCAGCAAAATGCCGAGGAACAGCCCCAAAGGCAGGATCAGTTGCAAGAAACCCGGCAGACGGAAGCCCATGATCAGGAACAGCACGCTCGGGTCGAGCACGCCCTGCGCCGCCTGGGCCAGGTACTTGATGAAACGCCCACTCATGATGATCACCAGCAGCACGGCGCTGACGGCGCTCAAGGTCACCAGGACCTCGCGGGACAGATAACGAAAGACGATCAAACCAGACACTCCTGGGTTGTCAGGGCGGACTGCCAAACATTGGCGCCAAACAATGACTTAGTACAGCCAAGACCAATGTCGGTTCGCCACAGGCGAACCTCCATGTAAAGTGCGCGCATTATCCTGTGATTGACCGCCCCTGTCACTTGGCCGCGCATGAAGCCGCAAAACAGGGTTGTCAGCACGCTGGCCGCAGGCTCAAACTGGCAGCTTTTCCACGGGTACGCGACCACGCGGCCTGGCCCGCCCAGAGCGCTTGAATGCAAAGCGCCAACTGTATCAATCATTCGGGGACCCTGACATGGAACTGGTTGTAAGAAGCGTAGCTGCTGCATCCGTAAAAACCGCCACGCTGGTTGTACCGGTAGGTGAAGGCCGCAAGCTCGGCGCTGTTGCCAAGGCCGTCGACCAAGCCTGCGAAGGTGCCATCAGCGCCGTGCTCAAACGTGGCGACCTGGCCGGTAAACCGGGGCAGACCCTGCTGCTGCACAGCCTGCCAGGCCTGAAGGCCGAACGCGTGCTGCTGGTTGGCAGCGGCAAGGACGAAGCCCTGGGCGACCGCGCCTGGCGCAAACTGGTGGCCAGCGTCGCCGGCGTCCTGAAAGGCCTTAACGGTGGCGACGCCGTGCTCGCCCTGGATGATATCGCCGTCAGCAACCGCGACGCCCACTACGGCAAGTACCGCCTGCTGGCCGAGACCCTGCAAGACGGCGAATACGTGTTCGACCGTTTCAAAAGCCAGAAAGCCGAGCCGCGCGCCCTGAAAAAGGTCACCCTGCTGGCCGACAAGGCCGGCCTGGCCGAGGTCGAGCGTGCCGTCAAGCACGCCACGGCGATTGCCACCGGCATGGCCTTCACCCGCGACCTGGGCAACCTGCCGCCCAACCTGTGCCACCCAAGCTTCCTCGCCGAACAGGCCAAGGAGCTGGGCAAGGCGCACAAAGGGCTCAAGGTCGAAGTGCTCGACGAGAAGAAGATCAAGGACCTGGGCATGGGCGCGTTCTACGCCGTGGGCCAGGGCAGCGACCAGCCGCCACGCCTGATCGTCCTCAATTACCAGGGCGGCAAGAAAGCAGACAAGCCGTTCGTGCTGGTGGGCAAGGGCATCACCTTCGACACCGGTGGCATCAGCCTCAAGCCAGGCGCCGGCATGGACGAGATGAAATACGACATGTGTGGCGCCGCCAGCGTGTTCGGCACCCTGCGTGCGGTGCTCGAACTGCAGCTGCCGATCAACCTGGTGTGCCTGCTGGCCTGCGCTGAAAACATGCCGAGCGGCGGCGCTACCCGCCCGGGCGACATCGTCACCACCATGAGCGGCCAGACCGTCGAAATTCTCAACACCGACGCCGAAGGCCGCCTGGTGCTGTGCGACGCCCTGACCTACGCCGAACGCTTCAAGCCCCAGGCGGTGATCGACATCGCCACCCTGACCGGCGCCTGCATCGTCGCCCTGGGTAGCCACACCTCGGGCCTGATGGGCAACAACGACGACCTGGTCGGCCAACTGCTGGATGCCGGCAAGCGCGCCGACGACCGTGCCTGGCAGCTGCCGCTGTTCGACGAGTACCAGGAACAACTGGACAGCCCGTTCGCCGACATGGGCAACATCGGTGGGCCGAAGGCCGGCACCATCACCGCAGGCTGCTTCCTGTCGCGCTTCGCCAAGGCCTACAACTGGGCGCACATGGACATCGCCGGCACGGCCTGGATCAGCGGTGGCAAGGACAAGGGCGCCACTGGCCGCCCGGTCCCGCTGCTGACCCAGTACCTGCTGGACCGCGCTGGCGCCTGATGCCGTGAGGCCGGTGGCGCCTTGCGCGCCACCGGCCGGCAGAGACCACCATGAGCAAAGTCGATTTCTATATCCTGCCCACCGACGCCTTGTCGGCGCGGCTCGATTTCGCCTGCAAACTGTGCGAAAAAGCCTGGCGCCTCGGCCACCGGGTCTACCTGCATTGCCAGGATGCCGAACAGCGCAGCGAACTGGACCAACGCCTCTGGCACTTCAAGGGCGAAGCCTTCGTGCCCCACGACCTCGCGGAATTGCACGCGGATGCCACGGTGGCCTTAGGGATTGCCGAGCATGCCGGGCAACACAGCGACCTGCTGATCAACCTGGGCGCTGGCGTGCCTGCGTTCGTCGGCCAGTTCGAACGGGTGGCCGAGATCGTCGTCGAGGAGCCAGGCATCCGCCAATCGGCCCGTGAGCGGTTCCGTTTCTACCGCGAACAGGGCTATGCTCTGCAAGACCACCGCTTACAGCGACTTTGACGACGATGGACAAGCCCTCCCCTTTGCCCGACTCCGCCCATCTGCTCGATGACCTCGAGTCGATCCGCCAGTTACTTGGCGACGCCGACCTGCAACCGCCGCTGCTGACCGAGACGGTGGAGCAGATTCCACTGTTACTGGACGAACCCGCCGGCAACCCCGTATCGGCCGTCGAGCCGATCGCCGCAGCCCCCGAGGAAGACTCGCAAACCCGCCGCCAGGACACCTTGCTGCACCTGGAAAGCGAGCTGCGCGCCGCGGCGCAGGCGATCATGCAAGACGTGATCAATGACTTTACCCCGCATATCGAGAACGAAATCAAGCGCCGGCTGGATGCGCGTATTGAGCGCTTGATCAAGCGTTCTGAGTGATATTCCGGGGCCGCTTTGCGGCCCATTCGCGGCACAAGGCCGCTCCTACAGGGATCGCGGTGCCTGTGGGCGCGGCCTTGTGTCGCGAAAGGGCTGCAAAGCAGCCCCCGGCCTGTCGCCTAAACCCTGTGCCTTCGTTATACTTTTCGGCTTTCCCGAATAAATGCACAGGGTCCCGCCGCGCATGGATAAGACCTACCAGCCGCACGCTATCGAAACTTCCTGGTACAACACCTGGGAGTCCGAGAACTATTTCGCTCCACAAGGTGCAGGTGAGTCCTACACCATCATGATCCCGCCGCCGAACGTCACTGGCAGCCTGCACATGGGCCATGGGTTCAACAACGCGATCATGGACGCCCTGATCCGTTTCCGCCGCATGCAGGGTCGCGACACCCTGTGGCAGCCGGGCACCGACCACGCCGGTATCGCCACGCAGATGCTGGTCGAGCGCCAGCTCGAGGCCAAAGGCCAGAACCGTCATGACCTGGGTCGCGAACAGTTCCTGGAAAAAGTCTGGGAGTGGAAGGACCAGTCCGGCGGCAACATCAGCCGTCAGATCCGCCGCCTGGGCTCGTCGGTCGACTGGAGCCGTGAGCGCTTCACCATGGACGACGGCCTGTCTGAAGCCGTCAAAGAAGCCTTCGTGCGCCTGCACGAAGACGGCCTGATCTACCGCGGCAAGCGCCTGGTCAACTGGGACACCAAGCTGCACACGGCCATCTCCGACCTCGAAGTGGAAAACCACGACGAGAAGGGCCACCTGTGGAACCTGCGCTACCCGCTGGCCGACGGCGCCAAGACCGCCGAAGGCAAGGACTACCTGGTGGTTGCCACCACGCGTCCGGAAACCCTGCTGGGTGACGCTGCCGTCGCGGTCAACCCGAACGACGAGCGCTACCAGGCCCTGATCGGCAAGTTCGTCGAGCTGCCGCTGGTCGGCCGCCGCATCCCGATCATCGCCGACGACTACTGCGACCCGGAATTCGGCACCGGCTGCGTGAAGATCACCCCGGCACACGACTTCAACGACTACGAAGTCGGCAAGCGCCACAACCTGCCGCTGCTGAACATCTTCGACAAGAACGCGATGGTCCTGGCCAATGCCCAGGCCTTCAACCTCGACGGCAGCGTCAACGAGCAGGTCGACACCACCCTGCCCGCCCAGTACGCCACCCTCGACCGCTTTGTCGCGCGTAAGCAGATCGTCGCCGACCTGGACGCCCAGGGCCTGCTGGTCAGCATCGACGACCACGCCTTGAAAGTGCCGAAAGGCGACCGCTCGGGCACCGTCATCGAACCGTGGCTGACCGACCAGTGGTACGTCTCCACCAAGCCGCTGGCAGAGCCTGCCATCGCCGCCGTGGAAGATGGCCGCATCCAGTTCGTGCCCAAGCAGTACGAGAACATGTATTTCTCCTGGATGCGCGACATCCAGGACTGGTGCATCAGCCGCCAGCTGTGGTGGGGCCACCGCATCCCGGCATGGTACGACGAGGCCGGCCAGGTCTATGTCGGCCGTGACGAGGCTGAAGTCCGCGCCAAGCACAACCTGGGCGCCGATGTTGCCCTGCGCCAGGACGACGACGTACTCGACACCTGGTTCAGCTCGGGCCTGTGGACCTTCTCGACGCTGGGCTGGCCAGAACAGACCGAGTTCCTCAAGAAGTTCCACTCCACCGATGTGCTGGTCACCGGCTTCGACATCATCTTCTTCTGGGTTGCGCGCATGATCATGCTGACCATGCACCTGATCAAGAACGAGGACGGCACCCCGCAGGTTCCGTTCAAGACCGTGTACGTGCACGGCCTGGTGCGCGATGGCCAGGGCCAGAAGATGTCCAAGTCCAAGGGCAACGTCCTGGACCCGCTGGACATCGTCGACGGTATCACCCTCGACGCCCTGCTGGAAAAACGCACCAGCGGCATGATGCAGCCCAAGCTTGCCGAGAAGATCGCCAAGCAGACCAAGGCCGAGTTCCCGGACGGCATCGCCAGCTACGGCACCGACGCCCTGCGCTTCACGTTCTGCTCGCTGGCCTCGACCGGCCGCGACATCAAGTTCGACATGGGCCGCGTCGAAGGCTACCGCAACTTCTGCAACAAGATCTGGAACGCCGCCCGCTACGTGCTGGACAAGGGCGAGGACTGCGGCCAGAACGGCGAAGCCTACGAGCTGTCGCTGGCCGACCGCTGGATCATCTCGCAACTGCAGCGTACCGAAGCCGAAGTGACCCGCCAGCTGGAGCAGTTCCGCTTCGACCTGGCCAGCCAGGCCCTGTACGAGTTCATCTGGAACCAGTATTGCGACTGGTACCTGGAACTCTCCAAGCCTGTGCTGTGGGACGAGAACGCCCCGGTCGAGCGCGCCCGTGGCACCCGTCGCACCCTGGTGCGCGTGCTGGAAGTGGCCCTGCGCCTGGCGCACCCGTTCATGCCGTTCATCACTGAAGAAATCTGGCAGCGTATCGCGCCGCTGGCTGGTATTCAGGGCAAGACCATCATGCTGCAGCCGTGGCCGGTGGCCAATGAAAGCCGCATCGATGCCGCTGCCGAAGGTGACATCGAGTGGCTCAAGGAGCTGATGGTCGGCCTGCGCAACATCCGCGCCGAAATGAACATCGGCCCGGGCAAGCCGCTGCCACTGTTCCTGAAAAACGCCAATGCCGACGACCAACGCCGCCTGCAGGAAAACGAAGCCCTGCTGAAGAAACTGGCCAAGGTCGAGTCGTTCACCGTGCTCGGCGACGCCGACGAAGCGCCACTGTCGGCCACCGCACTGGTGGGCGATCTGCAGGTATTGGTGCCGATGGCCGGCCTGATCGACAAGGACGCCGAACTGGCTCGCCTGAACAAGGAGATCCAGCGTCTGCAGGGTGAAGTCCAGCGCGTGGGCGGCAAGCTGTCCAACGCTGCCTTCGTCGACAAGGCACCGCCTGCGGTGATCGAGAAGGAGCGCGCCAAGCTGGCCGAGTCCGAACAGGCCTTGGCCAACTTCACCGAGCAGCATGCGCGGATTGCAGCGCTGTAACCTGACAATGCTGACCTGACCAGCGAGGGCTTCGCCCTCGTTCGCGGCACAAGGCCGCTCCCACAGGAATTGCGCTGCCTTCAAGGAGCCTCACTATCCTGTGGGAGCGGCCTTGTGCCGCGAAGGGGCCGCACAGCAGCCCCCTGGCCAGCACCTGCAGCACCGGACCTGACCATGACCCAGAAACCCACCCTGCACCCGCGCAACCGCCACCAGGGTCGCTACGACTTCCCCAGCCTGATCAAGGCCCACCCTGACCTGGCCCGCTTCACCATCACCAACCCGCACGGCAAACCCAGCATCGACTTCGCCAACCCCGAGGCGGTACGGGTGTTCAACCGCGCCTTGCTCAAGGCCCAGTACGGCATCCAGCACTGGGACATCCCCGCCGACTACCTGTGCCCGCCCATCCCCGGTCGCGCCGACTACATCCATGTGCTCGCCGACCTGCTGGGCGAAGACAATGCGGGTGAGATCCCCAAGGGCGCCCAGGTGCGCGCATTGGACATCGGCGTGGGTGCCAACTGCATCTACCCGCTGATCGGCCACAGCGACTACCGCTGGCGCTTCCTGGGGTCGGATATCGACCCTGTGGCACTGGCGTCGGCCAAGGCCATCGTCCAGGCCAATGGCCTGAGCAAGGCCATCACTCTGCGCCAGCAGGCCAACCGCACGCACATTCTCAGCGGCCTGTTGCAGGCGGACGAGCGCTTCGACCTGACCCTGTGCAACCCGCCCTTCCATGCCTCACGCGAGGAAGCCACCCGCGGCAGCCAGCGCAAGTGGAAAAACCTGGGCAAGCAGGACCCCAAGCGCAAACTGCCCGTGCTCAATTTCGGCGGCCAGAACAACGAACTGTGGTGTGAGGGCGGCGAGATCCGCTTCGTGACGCAACTGGTCGGGGAAAGCGCGCAGTACGCCGAAAGCGTACTGTGGTTCACCAGCCTGGTGTCCAAGGCCAGCAACCTGCCAGGCATCGAGGCTGCGCTGAAAAAAGCAGGCGCCAAGGCCGTGCGCATCATCGAGATGGGCCAAGGGCAGAAGCAGAGCCGCATGGTCGCCTGGAGCTTCCAGGACGACAACGCGCGCCAGGCCTGGCACGCACGGCGTAAAACACAAGGCTGAAAAAAACCGCGCCCGGGCAAGCCGGGCGCGGTTTCGTCACAGCGTCAACAATTACTTGTTGATGGCGTCGGTCAGCACTTTGGCTGGCACGAACTTGACGACTTTCTTGGCAGCGATTTCGATGGCAGCGCCAGTCGAAGGGTTGCGGCCGGTACGGGCAGGACGCTCGGAGACTTTCAGCTTGCCGATGCCTGGCAGGGTGATTTCAGCGCCGTTTTCCAGTTGGTCAGCAACGATCTGGCCCAGTTGCTCCAGTGCGTTTTTGGCGGTGGCTTTTGGCGCGGCGATCGATTCGGCGATGTCGGCAATCAGTTGGTCTTTGGTCAATGCCATGGTGATGTTCCTTCCCTATCAAATTCAGTAGTTAAGCAGCGAGCTACGACGTTATCGGGCCAGCCCCTGAATTCTGGAGGGCCGCGCCAATCGCGTATGTAGATACGTAAATCGGCGTTTGGTTCGACACGACGCTAGCGTGCTGCCAGCAATGCGCCACGCGAGGGGCGCAAGACCGCGCAAAGCTACCACAGGAATGGATAAATATCCGCTGCGCACTTCGATTTAATGCAGGTTTTTCGGGGGTTTTAGCTTAAAACGCACAAAACTGAACAAAAAACGAACAACCGGCATTTCTGCCAACATCCGGCCACTGCATCACCTTGTCTCTGGGGTAAACTGGACGACTTTTGCAGCGCGGCCGTGCACCGCCCCCAGACTCGCCGAGGACTTCATGCCAATCCGTCATTGTATCGTTCACCTGATCGACAAGAAGCCCGATGGCAGCCCCGCCGTGCTGCACGCACGCGATACCGAACTGGGCGCCTCCGATGCCATCGAAAACCTGCTGGCCGACCTCAACGACAGCTACAACGCCAAGCAAGGCAAGGCGTGGGGCTTCTTCCACGGCGAATCGGGTGCCTACCCGCTCAGTGGCTGGTTGAAGCAGTACCTGGAAGCAGAAAAGGACTTCGCGGCGTTCAGCCGCATCGCCGTCGAACACCTGCAAAAGCTGATGGAAGAGTCCAACCTGTCCACCGGCGGGCACATCCTGTTCGCCCACTACCAGCAAGGCATGACCGATTACCTGGCGATCGCCCTGCTGCACCACAGCGAAGGCGTGGCGGTGAACGCGGACCTCGATGTGACGCCATCGCGCCACCTGGACCTCGGCCAACTGCACCTGGCGGCGCGCATCAACCTGTCCGAGTGGAAGAACAACCAGAATTCCAAGCAGTACATCTCGTTCATCAAAGGCAAGAACGGCAAGAAAGTCTCCGACTACTTCCGTGACTTCATCGGCTGCCAGGAGGGCGTCGACGGCCCAGGTGAAACCCGTACCCTGCTCAAGGCCTTCAGCGACTTCGTCGAAAGCGAAGACTTGCCGGAGGCATCGGCCCGCGAGAAGACCCAGACCCTGGTCGACTACGCCACCACCCAAACCAAGCTGGGCGAGCCGGTGACCCTTGAAGAACTGTCCAGCCTGATCGACGAAGACCGCCCGAAGGCGTTTTACGACCACATCCGCAACAAAGACTACGGCCTGTCGCCGGAGATCCCTGCAGACAAACGCACCCTCAACCAGTTCCGCCGCTTCACTGGCCGTGCCGAGGGGCTGTCGATCAGCTTCGAGGCGCACCTGCTGGGCGACAAGGTGGAGTATGACGAGGTGGCGGGGACCTTGATCATCAAGGGGCTGCCGACGCAGCTGATCGATCAGCTGAAGCGGCGCAAAGACTGATACCGCCCGGGGCGCGTAGCGCGCCCTAGGCGTTGCTGAACGAGGCCACCAGCGCCTCCTTGGCCGATTTACGCAGCCGCTTCACCAGCCGCTCCTGGCGCAGCGCTTCGCCTTTGTCGGGCCACTGCTCGACATACACCAGCGCCTGCGCCGGGCTGGTCTTGAAGTATCGCGCCCCCTGCCCTTTCTGATGCGCCAGAAAGCGCCGCTGCGGGTCATCACTGATCCCGCAATACAGTGACCCGTTGGCCGCCCGCACCAAGTAGACATACCAGGGTTTTACCGCCTGATCCGGCACTGCTTCACTCACGACGCCTGCTCTTTCCGTTAGTTGCCTTGGCTGTGCTGAAACGCCCGCAGGCCTTTGAACGCCTGCTGGCGTACCTTGTTCTGAATCAGCGGCGACCAGCCGAGCAGCACCCCAGGCGCACCCAGTGCCTGACGCGACCAGCGCCAAAGGTCGAAGCTGTCGTCATGCTGGCAGATCAAGCCATCGCGAATGACGAAACGTGCCTGGATAGCGTTGACCACGGTACGGCCGGTCTGGCTGAACAGGTAGGTCGCGACCCAGTGCGCACTGCCACCGCGCTCGTCCGCACGGACGTTGTCGAAGGTCAGGGTGAAGTCCTTGGCGCGGGTGGTGAGCATCCGCCACATGTCGCCCGCATCCTTGCCGCGCAGGGTACCGAAGACCGGGTCGCTGAAGACGATATCGTCGCTGTAACAGGCCACCATGGCCTCGGCATCCAGCCGCTGGAAGGCCTGGTAGAAGCGGGTGATCAGGTCGCGGTTGGCGTCGCTCATGGGGCAGGTCCATCCTGGGATCGAAAGGTGCACGATAATCTGCTCGATGCGCTTACGCCAGTGCCGGCCCATTCGCGGGACAAGCCCGCTCCCACAGGAGCCCGCAGTCCAGAAAGCACTCCCATCCTGTGGGAGCGGGCTTGTCCCGCGAATGGGCCGGCACTGGCACAATCAGTCTCAGACTTTTTCGCTGGTCACCTGCACATGCAACGCCCGCCCAGCCCCAAGCCCGAAAACAATGGCACCCAGGCCTAGCACGGCAAAGATCCACCCCAGTGCCGCCCAGCCACCGGTCAGGTCATGCACCACCCCCACCGCAAACGGCCCCATCGACGCCAGTGTGTAACCCACCCCTTGCGCCATGCTCGACAAGTTCGCCGCCACATGGGCGTCTTTGGAGCGCAGCACGATCAACGTCAATGCCAGGGCAAACGTCCCGCCCTGCCCCAGGCCCAGCAGCACCGCCCACCCCCACAGCCCGGAAATAGGCGCATACAGGCAGCCAAACAGCCCGGCCAGGGTCACCAGCATGACAATTACGATGGCCAAGCGCTGGTCCTTGCCGCGCGTGGCCAGCCAGGGCGCACTGAGCGAGCTGATCAATTGCACGATCACCGAGCCCGACAGCACCAGCCCCGCCTCGGTTGGGCTCAGACCACGACCCATCAGAATCGAAGGCAACCAACCGAAAACGATATAGGCCAGCGACGATTGCAGGCCCATGTACAAGGTCACCTGCCAGGCCAGTGGGTCACGCCACAGGCCACGCACTCGATAGGCAACCTTGTGCAGGCCGTGCCCCTGGCGCGCCTGCGGCAGCCAGACCAACATGGCCAACAGTGCCGGCACGGCCCAGAAGCCCAGCCCAAGCGCCCAGTTGCCTTCGTAGTGCTGGGCCAGGGGCACCGTGGCGCCGGCCGCCATGGCCGCCCCCAGGCACAGCGCCATGGTGTAGACCCCGGTCAAGGTGCCGGCATGCTGTGGGAAGTCGCGCTTGACGATGCCCGGCAACAGCACGCCGATAATGCCAATGCTGGCGCCGGCCATGAGGCTGCCCAGGAACACCCCGGCCACCCCAAAGGCACTGCGCACCCCAATGCCCAAGGCCAAGGTCAGGAGAATGCCGAGGATCACCCGCTCACTGCCAAAACGCCGCGCCAGCACCGGCGCCAGTGGCGCAAACAGGCCCAGGCACAGCACCGGCAAGGTGGTCAGCAAACCGGCCTGCGAAGCACTCAAGCCCAGGCCATCGGACACCAGGCCCAGCACCGGCGCCATGCTCGACAAGGCCGGCCGCAGGTTCAGCGCCACCAATACCAGGCCCAGCAGCAACAGCCAGGGCCGGCGCAGCAGCACAGGCTGTTGCTGCACCTGCTCGTCATCGGCTTCGGCGTCGATCAGCAGTTCGTCGAGTTCCCGCTCGCCGGGCGGGTTGCTACGGGTCATTGATTCAGCCATGGGCTTCTCGTGGTCAGGATTCGATGAGGGTCCGGCTCAGGCGCTTGGCCCGCTCCGAATCACGTTGCTCGATGGCGTCGAGGATTTCCCCGTGCAGATCGAACGTGGACTGGCAGCGCGGAACAGTGGTCATGTTGTGCTGCAGCGCAGCGGCCACCACGCCGGAAAAGTACCGGTACAACTCACTCAGTGCCGGGTTGTGGGCGGCATCCACCAAACGCTGGTGGAACACCAGGTCGCAGCTCACATACGCCTCGATGTCACCGTGAAAATGCCCGGCGCTGCCCGCAAGGGCTTCACGCAACCCGTGCAGGTCGGCGTCGGTACGGCGCAGCGCTGCTAGGCCGATGGCCTCGGCTTCGAGGATATGGCGCGTCTCCCGCGCCTGCTCGGGGGTGCAGCGGGACATCGCCTGCACCGCCATCAACGGGTCCTGGGCGGTGCGCAGGTAACTGCCATCGCCCTGCCGTATTTCCACCAGGCCACTGAACGCCAGCACGCGCATGGCCTCACGCACGGTATTGCGGCTGATGCCCAATTCCTGAGCCAGCTCCGGCTCAGTCGGCAGGCGCTGCCCTACCTGCCAGTCGCCGTTGAGGATGCGCTCGCGCATGCGCTCCACGGCAAGTTCGACCAGGGAACGCTTGGCCAACTCTACGCTCATTACATTCAACCAATCATCCGATGAATTACTGCAGCCTAATGGAAAGCCCTCTGAACAGCAAACCACCTGGTATTTCTGCCAGTTGTGAGCGGCACGCTTTATTGCAACGCTCGCTGTACCGTTCCCGGATGCCCCTTCATGCGATTATCAGCCCTGCTTCTGATGACACTGACGCTGCTGGCAGCTTGCGAGCCGGCGCAGCCTGCGCGGCAACCGAAAACCCTGATCATCGGCATCGAAGGCGTGCAACTCGATCGTTACGAAGCCTTGGGCGACGCCAGCAATCTGCAGCAACGCCTGTATTACGGCAGCGCTTACACCGGCGGCATCACTGGCAAGGCCAGCGAACAGCCAACGCTCAGCGGCCCTGGCTGGGTCACCCTGCTCACCGGGGTCTGGAGCAACAAGCATGGCGTTAACTCGAATGCCGAGTCGCTGCGGGTCGCCCCGGCCTTCCCTAGCCTGTTCAAACGGCTGCGCCAGGCGCTGCCCACCGCCTACCTGTCCAGTGTGGTGAACTGGTCGCCGATCAACACCGCGTTCCTGCTCGAGGACGCCCACGGCAACGACGTACGCGAAAGTGGCTTATCCGACGATAACGTCATCGCGCGGGCGCTGCAGATACTTGACACCACGCCCGCCGACTTCACCTTCATCCAGCTGGGCGAACCTGATGCAGCCGGCCACAACGGTGGTTTCGACAACCGCTACCAGCAGGCACTGCGAAAGGCCGACAACCAAGTGGGGGAACTGCTGGACGCGGTCGACCTACGCAGCCGCCGCCATCTGCGTGAAGACTGGCTGGTGATTGTCAGCACGGACCATGGCCGCGACTATTGGGGCAAAGGCCATGGCGGCGTCACAGAACAGGAAAAGACCATCTTCATCGCCAGCAATAAACCGCTGAACAAAGAACTGACCCAGCCCAGCATTCCGAAAGAAAACCCAGGGCCAAACAACCTGTACCGTCTGCCTGCGCAGACCTCAGTGGCACCCACCGTCCTGCGCCACATGGGCGTGGCACTAGAGCCGAAATGGCTACTCGACGGCACACCTCTGCTCGGTAACACGGGCGCTCGCAAAGCAAGGGCCGATGAAGCCACTGCCCGCCTGCGCTGGCACAGTACCGCCAAGGGCTACCTGACCATCCTCAAGAACGGGCATGTGGTTGCACAAGTACCGGCAGGGGCCGAGCAGTGGACCGACCCGGACGGTATGGATGACGTCAACGACTATGTGCTGCTACTCGATGGCACCCCGGCGGCCGTACGCAACAGGCCGGCCGGCATGCCGTACAGCATCGAGGAAATAGCCTATTGAGAGCCAGGTTCAGCCCTTGAAGCAAAAACCCCGCCTGGCAGCCGATGCCAGGCGGGGTCAGATCGAAGCAGGCGGCTGCTTGAGCCTACCTTGATCAGTTCAGCGCATCGAGCAACGCCTGGTTCATTTCCGGCGTACCGATGGTAATCCGCAGGAACTGGGCAATCCGCGCCTGCTTGAAGTGCCGCACGATCACGCCTTGCTCACGCAAGCGAGCCGCCAACTCGGCCGCATCCTGCTGCGGGTGACGGGCGAAGATGAAGTTGGCCGCCGACGGCAGCACCTCGAAGCCCTTGGCCGTCAGTTGCTCGACCAGCACTTCACGGCTGTCGATCACCTTGCGGCAGGTTTCTTCGAAGTAAGCACGGTCTTCGAACGCCACGGCCGCACCGACAATCGCCGCACGGTCCAGCGGGTAGGAGTTGAAGCTGTTCTTGATCCGCTCCAGCGCTTCGATCAGGTCCGGGTGGCCCACTGCCAAGCCAACGCGCAGGCCAGCCAGCGAACGGGACTTGGACAGGGTCTGGGTCACCAGCAGGTTGTCGTAGCGGTCTACCAGGCTGATGGCCGTCTCGCCACCAAAGTCGATGTAGGCCTCATCCACCACCACCACCGAATCCGGGTTGCCCTGCAGCAGCTGCTCGACCGCTTGCAGCGGCATCAGGCAGCCGGTCGGCGCATTCGGGTTGGGGAAGATGATCCCGGCATTCGGCTTTTTGTAGTCCTCGACGCGGATCTGGAACTGCTCGTCCAGCGCCACTTGCTCGTAGGCAATGCCGTACAGGCCGCAGTACACCGGATAGAAGCTGTAGCTGATGTCCGGGAACAGCAGCGGTGCATCGTGCTGGAACAGGCCGTGGAAGATGTGCGCCAGCACCTCGTCCGAACCGTTGCCGACAAACACCTGCCCCGGGGTGACGCCGTAGTACTCGGCCACCGCCTGCTTGAGCCGGTCACCGTTCGGGTCCGGGTACAGGCGCAGGTTGTCGTTCAGCTCGCCGCGCATGGCTTCCAGCGCCTTGGGCGACGGGCCATAGGGGTTCTCGTTGGTGTTGAGCTTGACCAGGCGGGCCAGCTTGGGTTGCTCGCCCGGCACGTAAGGCACCAGGTCCTTGACGAAGGGGCTCCAGAATCGACTCATGCTCAGTTCCCCTTCTCTTGGGTCAGGATACGGTATTCGGCACTGCGGGCGTGGGCGGTCAGCGACTCGCCACGGGCCAGGACAGACGCGGTGTGGCCCAGTTCGGATGCGCCCTGCTCGGAGCAGAAGATGATCGACGAACGCTTCTGGAAGTCATACACCCCCAGTGGCGACGAAAAGCGCGCGGTGCCGGAGGTTGGCAACACGTGGTTGGGGCCTGCGCAGTAGTCACCCAGTGCTTCACTGGTGTGGCGGCCCATGAAGATCGCACCGGCGTGGCGAATCTGCGGCAACCAGGCCTGCGGGTCGGCGACCGACAGCTCCAAGTGCTCAGGGGCGATGCGGTTGGCCACGTCGATGGCCTGCTGCATGTCACGCACCTGGATCAGCGCGCCGCGGCCATTGACCGATTTCTCGATGATCTCGGCGCGTTCCATGGTCGGCAGCAGCTTATCGATGCTGGCGGCAACGCGGTCGAGGAACTCAGCGTCCGGGCTGACCAGGATGGCCTGGGCGTCTTCGTCGTGCTCGGCCTGGGAGAACAGGTCCATGGCGATCCAGTCCGGGTCGGTCTGACCGTCACACACCACGAGAATTTCCGACGGGCCGGCGATCATGTCGATGCCGACCTGGCCGAACACGTGGCGCTTGGCGGTGGCGACATAGATGTTGCCCGGGCCGACGATCTTGTCCACCTGCGGCACACTCTCGGTGCCATAGGCCAGCGCGGCGACGGCCTGTGCGCCACCCACGGTGAACACACGGTCGACACCGGCGATGCAGGCAGCGGCCAGCACCAGTTCGTTGACCTCGCCACGCGGGGTCGGTACCACCATGACCACTTCGGTCACGCCCGCGACCTTGGCGGGAATGGCGTTCATCAGTACCGAGGACGGGTACGACGCCTTGCCACCTGGTACGTACAGGCCTGCGCGGTCCAGCGGCGTGACCTTCTGGCCCAGCACGGTGCCGTCGGCTTCGGTGTACTGCCAGGAATCCTGCTTCTGCCGCTCGTGGTAGATGCGCACGCGCTCGGCGGCCTTTTCCAGGGCTGCACGCTGGGTGTCGGTAATGCGCGTGAGGGCAAGCTCAAGGCGTTCACGGCCAAGAATCAGGTCATCGATGGACTTAGCATCGACACCATCGAAGCGCTGGGTGAACTCCACCAGGGCCGCATCGCCGCGTTCGCGAACGGCCTTGATGATGTCGAGCACGCGCTGGTTGACCGCGTCATCGGACACACTTTCCCAGCTCAGCAGATGATCCAGATGTCGGGCGAAATCCGGATCAGCGGCGTTGAGACGGGCAATTGCAGTGGACACGGTCATGGCGAGGGCCTCGATTATTAGCGAATGCTCAGGCGCCCTAGGCTACCAGTCCATCCGCGCGGGCACCCGAGAAAAGTGGCTATGACGCGGATAGACGGGCGCGACAGCGGAGGTCGCGCGCAGGAGTCAGCCGCGGTGTCGCGATTCGACGGCCTTGCGCAGGGTGTCGATCAGGCTCTGGATACGGGCGTGCTGCATCTTCATCGATGCTTTGTTGACCACCAGGCGGGAGCTGATCGTGGCGATCATTTCCTGGGGTTCCAGGCCATTGGCGCGCAGGGTGTTGCCAGTGTCGACCACGTCGATGATCTTGTCGGCAAGGTTGATCAGGGGTGCCAGCTCCATCGAGCCATACAGCTTGATGATGTCGACCTGACGGCCCTGCTCGGCGTAATAACGCTTGGCGACGTTGACGAACTTGGTGGCCACACGCAGACGGCCCTTGGGCTCAGGTGCGCCGACCACGCCAGCGGTCATCAGCTTGCAGCGGGCAATCTGCAGGTCCAGCGGCTCGTACAGGCCCTGGCCGCCGTACTCCATCAGCACGTCCTTGCCAGCCACACCGAGGTCGGCGGCGCCATGCTCGACGTAGGTCGGCACGTCAGTGGCACGCACGATCAGCAGGCGTACGTCGTCCTGCGTGGTGGGGATGATCAGTTTACGGCTCTTGTCCGGGTTCTCGGTCGGCACGATACCGGCCTCGGCCAGCAATGGCAGGGTATCGTCGAGAATTCGGCCTTTGGATAGCGCGATGGTCAACATGGGAAACGTCGGTCCTTAAGCGGCTACTGCCGGCCGGGCCTAGGCCCGACCTCATTCAATTCGTGTGTGGGAGCGGGCTAGCCCCGCGAACACCGGCAACGCCGGTGCCATACACCGCAGTGCCTCCTTCGCGGGACAAGCCCGCTCCCACATCGTGCGCCTGTGGGCTATTAACCCGGTACGCGGCGGATCTTGGCGCCCAGCATCTGCAGTTTTTCCTCGATGCACTCGTAACCACGGTCGATGTGGTAGATGCGATCGATCAGCGTATCGCCTTCGGCCACCAGCGCCGACAGTACCAGGCTGGCGGAAGCACGCAGGTCGGTGGCCATGACTGGCGCGCCCTTCAGCGTCTTGACGCCGGTGACGATGGCGGTGTTACCTTCGACCTGGATCTGCGCGCCCATGCGGTGCATTTCGTAGACGTGCATGAAGCGGTTTTCGAAGATCGTCTCGATCACCGCGCCAGTGCCTTCGGCGATGGCGTTGAGCGAGATGAACTGCGCCTGCATGTCGGTCGGGAACGCTGGGTACGGCGCGGTACGCAGGTTGACAGCCTTGGGCCGCTTGCCGTGCATGTCCAGCTCGATCCAGTCTTCACCGGTGGTGATGTCGGCGCCCGCTTCCTTGAGTTTTTCCAGTACCGCTTCAAGGATGGTCGGGTCGGTGTCCTTGACCTTGACGCGGCCGCCGGTGACGGCTGCGGCGACCAGGTAGGTACCGGTTTCGATACGGTCGGGCATGACGCGGTAAGTGGCCGAGTGCAGACGCTCGACGCCTTCGATGGTGATGGTGTCGGTGCCAGCGCCCTGAACATTGCCGCCCATGGCGTTGATGAAGTTGGCCAGGTCGACCACTTCAGGTTCACGGGCAGCGTTTTGCAGCACGCTGCGGCCTTTGGCCAGGGCAGCGGCCATCATGATGTTCTCGGTACCGGTCACGCTGACGGTGTCGAAGAAGAAATGCGCACCGCGCAGGCCACCCTCAGGCGCCTTGGCCTTGATGTAGCCGGCTTCGACTTCGATCTTCGCGCCCATGGCTTCAAGGCCACGGATGTGCAGGTCGACAGGGCGCGAACCGATGGCGCAACCGCCAGGCAGGGCTACTTCAGCCTCGCCGAAACGTGCAACCATCGGGCCCAGCACCAGGATCGAGGCGCGCATGGTCTTGACCAGCTCGTACGGCGCGACCAGCGTCTTGATGGTGCGTGGGTCGATTTCCACGGCCAGCTTTTCGTCGATCACAGGCTCGATGCCCATGCGCCCGAACAGCTCGATCATGGTGGTGATGTCGTGCAGGTGCGGCAGGTTGGCCACAGTGACCGGGCCGTCAGCCAGCAGGGTCGCCGCCAGAATCGGCAATGCCGCGTTCTTCGCGCCCGAAATGCGGATCTCGCCGTCAAGGCGAGCGCCGCCAGTAATAATCAGTTTGTCCATTGGAGTCTCGCCGCCAAGTTGGCTCAGGTGCGCTCAGCCCAGGCTGCGCTGCTGAAAAATTTCATGGTTACCGCATGGATGCTGCCATTGGCGATCCAGGGATTAAGGTGAGCATAGATCGCCTGCTGACGCTTGACCGGGCTCAGGCCAGCCAACTCGTCGCTGATCACGTTCAATTGGAAGTTGCAGCCTTCGCCTTCAACTTCGACCCGGGATCCCGGCAATTTTTCTTCAAGGAAGCTTTTAACTTCTACGGCCTGCATGCTCAACCTCAATCGGCGCCCGATGCGCACGGGTCGGCCATCATACAAAAAAGCCCCTCGCCTGCGAAGCCCACTGAGGGCGTGCGCTGACCGAGGGGCCATCCTTCAGTGCACTGCCATCAAGTAGCCAGCACTTCATCGAGGTCATAAACCCCGGCAATTTCCCGCATGTCGTCGGGCATACCGCGTACTTCGAAGGCCTTGCCGGCCGCCTGGGCATCGCGGATAAACGCCAGCAGCAGCGACAGGCCGACGCTGGACGATTTCGCCACGGCCGAGCAATCCAGCACCATGTGCGGCTCGCGCGAGGCGTCGATCAATGCCTTGCCTTGCTTGCGCAAGGCCGGGCCGCTGCGATAGTCCAGCACGCCGGTCAAACGCAGTACGCCCGGCTCGGCCATGCTTACGCCAGCCTCACTCATTGCACTGCCTTCTCGGGCGACTTATCGGCGGTTTCCTTGGCCTTGGCCACTTCACCGGCCCAACCGTCGATGGTCTTGTCCAGGTTGTTGCCGTTGCGCTGCATGGCATCGGCGAACTGATCGCGGAACAGTTTGCCGATGTTGATGCCGTTGACGATGACGTTACGCACCTTCCACTCGCCGGCAATGTTCTCCAGGGTGTACTGCACCGGGTACACGGCACCGTTGTTACCGGTCACCTTCATGCCGACGCTGGCACGCTTGCCGTCATCAGCCTTGGCCGGGTCAACGACGATGCCCTGGTTGTTGTATTCCAGCAGGGCGTTGCCATAGAACTGCATCAGGCTGCGCTTGAAGTTCTCCTGGAAGCGCTGCATCTGCTCAGGCGTGGCCTTGCGCGAATACTTCACGGTCATGATGCTGCGGGAAATGCCGTCAGCGTCCACCACCGGGCCAAGGATGCGGTTGAGCGCATCGTAGAAGGCGTTGGGGTTGGACTTGTACTGCTCCTTGTTGGCCTTGAGGTCGCCAAGCAATTCGTTGGTCGTGCCTTGCACCACATCGTGAGGCGTCTGCGCCGCCACGGTCAGCAAAGGGAAGGCCGCCAGCAGGACCAGCAGGCCACGTCGCAGGATCGAAATCATGGAAACTCCTTAATTAGCCGGTTGCGCTTCTTTCGGTTCCTTGCCAACGGAGTTGAGCAGGAACTTGCCAATCAGATCTTCCAGCACCAGTGCCGACTGGGTGTCGTGGATGGTCGCGCCATCCTTGAGCACGTCGTCTTCGCCGCCCACGCTGATGCCGATGTACTTCTCGCCCAGCAACCCGGCGGTCAGGATCGAAGCAGTGGAGTCGGTCGGCAGGTTGTCGACGGTCTTGTCCAGCTGCAACGTCACCCGACCGGTGTAGGAATCACGGTCCAGATCGATGGCGGTGACCTTGCCGATCGTCACACCGGCCATGGTCACTTTAGCTCTGACCGTCAAACCGGCGATATTGTCGAAGTACGCATAAACTTTATAGGTATCGCTGCTCGGGCTGGCCGACAGCCCGCTGACTCGCAGGGCCAGCAGCAGCAGCGCCAGGATCCCGGCCAGGAGGAACAGGCCGACACCGATTTCCAGGGTGCGGTTTTGCATCAGAAATCTCCAAACATCAAGGCGGTCAGAATAAAGTCCAGACCCAGGACAGCCAACGAGGCATAGACCACGGTCTTGGTGGTGGCACGGCTGATCCCTTCTGAGGTGGGCTCACAGTCGTACCCCTGGAATACGGCGATCCAGGTGGTGACGAAGGCGAACACCAGGCTCTTGATCAAGCCGTTCAGCACGTCGTCGGTGAAGGAAACACTGTTCTGCATGTTGGCCCAGAACGAGCCCTCGTAGACGCCCAGCCAATCCACGGCGACCCACGACCCACCCCAGATGCCGACCACGCTGAAGATCAGCGCCAGCAGCGGCAGCGAGATGAAACCGGCCCACAGGCGTGGCGCAACAATGTACTTGAGCGGGTCGACGCCAATCATTTCCAGGCTCGACAGCTGCTCGGTGGACTTCATGTTGCCAATTTCGGCGGTCAAAGCAGAACCTGCGCGGCCGGCGAACAACAGTGCGGTCACCACCGGCCCGAGCTCACGCAGCAGGGTCAGGGCCACCATCTGCCCGACCGCCTGTTCAGAGCCGTACTTGGTCAGGATGCTGTAGCCCTGCAGCGCCAGCACCATGCCGATGAACACACCAGACACGACGATGATCGCCAGCGACAGCACGCCCACCGAGTACAGCTGCTTGGTCAGCAGCTGGAAGCCACCGCCAATACCGCCACGCCCGATCAGCGCATGGAACAGAAACAGACAGGAACGCCCGAGCACGGCCAGCACGTCGATCGCCGAGCGACCGAACAGGCGAACACGTTCGAGTAAGGATTTTCTGCGCATCAACGCGCCCCCAGCAGGTCGGCGCGGTAATCAGGCGCGGGAAAGTGGAAGGGTACCGGGCCATCCGGGTCGCCTTTCATGAACTGGCGAATACGCGGGTTGTCCGAGCCCATCAGCTCGTCAGGCGTGCCCTGCCCCAGCACCTGGCCATCCCCTACCACGTAGATGTAGTCGGCGATGCTGGCGGTTTCGGCCAGGTCGTGGGAAACCACGATGCTGGTGATGCCCAGGGCATCGTTGAGCAGGCGGATCAGGCGCACCAGTACCCCCATGGCGATCGGGTCCTGGCCGACGAACGGTTCGTCGTACATGAGGATCTGCGGGTCCAGGGCGATCGCACGCGCCAACGCCACCCGGCGCTTCATGCCACCGGACAGTTCGTCAGGCATCAGGTCAATGGCACCGCGCAGGCCGACAGCCTGCAGTTTCATCAACACGATGTCGCGAATCATCTCTTCCGACAGCTGGGTGTGCACGCGCAGCGGGAAGGCCACGTTCTCGAACACATCGAGGTCAGTGAACAGCGCGCCGCTCTGGAACAGCACGCCCATCTGCTTGCGCGCGTCGAACAGGTCGCTGCGCGACAGCGTCGGCAGGTTCTGCCCGGCAACCCATACCTCGCCGCTGGACGGACGCAGTTGCGCACCCATCAGGCGTAGCAATGTGGTCTTGCCGCAACCCGATGGCCCCATGATGCCGGTGACCTTGCCGCGCGGGATGCGTATGTCGACATTGCTGAAAATGCTGCGCGAACCGCGCTTGAAGGTCACTCCCTTCAACTCGACCGCGTAGGCGCTATCCACACTCATCTAGACTCCTTGCTAGTGCAGCCTCGTCCTAGTGGACGCTTGCCCTCATCGTGAAGGCACACGTGCCCCTGACAGGCCGAATAGCGGCGAACTATAGCACCGCTGACAGGGCGGCCCCAAGGCCATGGAACGTGTCGTTCAGCACAACGACAGACTTCCATGGCATTTGCCGGGCAATCGAAAGGATGAGGCTTTCTTCCATTGCGGCTATAATCGCCGCCTTTTCATCAGGCATTGTTTGACGACATGAGCCAATCCAGTGAGCTGATCCAGTCCGCCCTGCGCACCTTGCGCCTCGAAGTCGAGGCCGTGGAAAGCCTGGCGCCGCGTATCGACGCCAACTTCGTCAAGGCCTGCGAGCTGATTCTGGCCAGCAAGGGCCGGGTCGTGGTGGTCGGCATGGGCAAGTCGGGGCATATCGGCAACAAGATCGCCGCCACCCTGGCCAGCACCGGCACGCCTGCGTTCTTCGTGCACCCCGCCGAAGCCAGCCATGGCGACATGGGCATGATCACCCGGGACGATGTCATCCTGGCCCTGTCCAATTCTGGCAGCACTGCAGAAATCATCACCCTGCTGCCGCTGATCAAGCGCCTCGGCATCCAACTGATCAGCCTGACCGGCAATGCCGATTCGCCCCTGGCCCAGGCTGCCGAGGTCAACCTCGACGCCCGCGTCACCCAGGAGGCCTGCCCGCTGAACCTGGCCCCCACTTCTTCGACCACCGCAGCGCTGGTGTTGGGCGACGCCCTGGCCATCGCCCTGCTCGAAGCCCGTGGCTTCACTGCCGAAGACTTCGCCTTTTCGCACCCCGGAGGCGCCCTTGGCCGCCGCCTGCTGCTCAAGGTCGAGAACGTGATGCACGCAGGCGCCGAACTGCCCCAGGTGGCACGCGGCACCCTGCTCAAGGACGCGCTGCTGGAAATGTCGCGCAAAGGCCTGGGCATGACCGTGATCCTCGAACCGGACGGCAAACTGGCTGGGATCTTCACCGACGGCGACCTGCGCCGCAGCCTGGACCGCAATATCGACATGCACACCACCTTGATCGACCAGGTGATGACCGTGCATGGCAAGACCGCCCGCGCCGAAATGCTGGCCGCCGAGGCGCTGAAAATCATGGAAGACCACAAGATCAACGCGCTGGTGGTGGTCGACCAGGACGACCGCCCGACCGGCGCCCTGAACATGCACGACCTGTTGCGCGCCGGAGTAATGTAAATGACCCAGGATTTGATTCAACGTGGCCAGGCCATCAAGCTTGCCGTGTTCGACGTTGACGGCGTGCTCACCGACGGCCGCCTGTACTTCCTCGAAGACGGCAGCGAGTTCAAGACCTTCAACACCCTCGACGGCCAGGGCATCAAGATGCTCATGGCATCGGGCGTGACCACGGCAATCATCAGCGGGCGCAAAACCCCGGTGGTCGAGCGACGTGCGAAAAACCTCGGCATCCCGCACCTGTACCAGGGCCGCGAGGACAAATTGGTGGTACTCGACGGCTTGCTCGCCGAACTCGGCCTAAGCTATGAACAAGTCGCCTACCTGGGCGACGACCTGCCCGACCTGCCGGTGATCCGCCGGGTCGGCCTGGGCATGGCGGTGGCCAACGCCGCCCCCTTCGTTCGCCAACATGCGCACGGGGTGACCCAGGCCCGCGGCGGTGAAGGCGCGGCGCGTGAATTTTGTGAACTGATCATGCAGGCCCAGGGCACCCTGGACGCTGCCAACGCACATTACCTTTAAGGCTGCTCATGTTCAGCAAGAAAGCCCGCAATATTGTGCTGCTCGTGGCCATCGGCGCCCTGCTGGCGGCGATCGGCTACTGGAATGTCAGCCCCGAGAGCTTCCTCGACCAGCCCACGGCCCAGGTCGACGAGAGCGCCATCGACTACTACGCGATCAATGCCCACAGCGTGCAGTTCCTGCCCGACGGCAAGTTGCAGTACGAAATGACCGCCGACAAGGTCGAACACCTGACGGCCACCGAGGTCACACTGGTGACCACGCCAGACCTGCACATGTACCGCGGCACCGAGTACCCGTGGCACGTGCAAAGTGTCCGTGCCGAGGTCAACCCGGACGGCACCGAGGTCGAGCTGATCGACCAGGTGCGCATTGCCCGCACCGACGAAAAGAAGCGTGAAACGATTATCACCAGCTCACGCATGACCGTATTCCCGCAGAAGCAATATGCGCAGACCGAGCAAGCCGTTAGAATCGACGGCGCCGGTGGCACGACCACGGGCAAAGGAATGAAAGCGTATTTGAAAGAAGGCAGGATGGACCTGCTCTCTAACGTAAGAGGACAGTATGAGGCTCGTTAAAACCCTCCCCCTTTTGCTCAGCCTGAGCGCAGCACTGGGAAGCGCGAGCGCCTTCGCACTGCCGACCGACCGTGACCAGCCTATCCGCATCCAGGCCGACAACGCGCACCTGGACGACAAGCAAGGCGTGGCCACCTACACCGGTGACGTCATCATCACCCAAGGCTCGATGATGATCAAAGGCAACACCGTGACCATGACCCGCGCCGCCAACGGCGACATCGACGTGGTCACCTCGGTGGGCAACCTGGCCTACTTCGAACAGCAGCAGAGCACCGCCAAGCCGGACAAGATGAAAGGCTGGGCCGTGACCATTCAGTACCAGGCGCAGAAAGACACGGTGATCCTCACCGACCGCGCCAAGGTCGAGAATGAAGGCAATACCACTGAAGGCGAGAAGATCGTCTACAACACCAAGACCCAGGTTGCGACCGCCGGTCGTGGTGGCAACGTGACTCAACCACGTCAGCGCATCGACATGGTGATCCAGCCGAAGAAGAAGGCCGAGTAAATGGCAACCCTCAAAGCCCAGCACCTGGCCAAGAGCTACAAGGGTCGGCAAGTCGTGCGCGACGTCAGCCTGTCGATCGACAGCGGCCAGATCGTCGGCCTGCTCGGCCCTAACGGCGCCGGCAAGACCACCTGCTTCTACATGATCGTCGGCCTGGTCCAGGCTGAGCAAGGGCGCGTGCTGATCGACAACCTCGATGTCAGCCACCAGCCCATGCACGGTCGCGCGCGTGCCGGCATCGGCTACCTGCCGCAGGAAGCTTCCATTTTCCGCAAGCTGTCGGTGGCCGACAACATCATGGCGATCCTCGAGACCCGCAAGGAGCTCGACCGCGACGGCCGCCGCAAGGAGCTGGAAAGCCTGCTGCAGGAGTTCCACATCAGCCACATCCGCGACAACCTCGGCATGAGCCTCTCGGGTGGCGAACGCCGCCGTGTCGAGATCGCACGCGCCCTGGCGACCGCACCGAAGTTCATCCTGCTCGACGAACCCTTCGCGGGCGTCGACCCGATTTCCGTCGGTGACATCAAGCAGATCATCCATCACCTCAAGGCCAAGGGGATCGGCGTACTGATTACCGACCACAACGTGCGTGAGACCTTGGATATCTGCGAAACCGCCTATATCGTCAATGATGGCCGACTGATCGCCGAAGGCGACGCCGAGACCATCCTGGCCAACGAACTGGTCAAAGAGGTTTACCTGGGTCACGAGTTCCGGCTCTAACCCCGGGACGCACCTGGAGCACTGGCAAATCGACCCTGTCGGGGTTTAAGTTGTTACGGTGCTCTAGGCAAACGCTACAATTTAAGGCATAAAACTTGCTTGAATTTGGCGCTCCGGCGCCCTCGTGTAGTGGATGGCGCATGCGCGCCGGCGAACAAGGTATTAAGCCCCTGCCATGAAACCATCGCTCGTCCTAAAAATGGGCCAGCAACTGACGATGACGCCTCAGTTGCAACAGGCCATCCGCCTC
Source organism: Pseudomonas sp. LAIL14HWK12:I7 (assembly GCF_000483465.1). NCBI lineage: Bacteria > Pseudomonadati > Pseudomonadota > Gammaproteobacteria > Pseudomonadales > Pseudomonadaceae > Pseudomonas > Pseudomonas sp. LAIL14HWK12:I7. The sequence continues at coordinate 160,501 of NZ_KI519605.1, read as the reverse complement.
CTCCAGCTCTCGACCCTGGACCTCCAACAGGAAATCCAGGAAGCGCTGGAATCGAACCCGATGCTCGAACGTCAGGAAGACGGCGAGGACTTCGACAACAGCGACCCGATGGCCGATAACGCCGAGAACAAACCGGCCGCCGAAGTCCAGGACAACAGCTTCCAGGAAAGCACCAACAGTGCCGAAAACCTGGAAGACGGCGAGTGGAGCGAGCGAATCCCCAACGAGTTGCCCGTCGATACCGCCTGGGAAGACATCTACCAGACCAGCGCCAGCAGCCTGCCGAGCAACGATGACGACGAGTGGGACTTCACCACCCGCACATCGGCCGGCGAAAGCCTGCAAAGCCACCTGCTGTGGCAGTTGAACCTGGCGCCGATGTCCGACACCGATCGCCTGATCGCCGTCACCCTGATCGACAGCATCAATGGCCAGGGCTACCTCGAAGACACCCTCGAAGAGATCTGCGCCGGTTTCGACCCCGAACTGGATATCGAGCTGGATGAGGTCGAAGCGGTCCTGCACCGCATTCAGCAGTTCGAGCCTGCCGGCATCGCCGCACGCAACCTGGGCGAATGCCTGCTGCTGCAACTGCGCCAGCTACCGGCCAGCACGCCGTGGATGGCCGAGGCCAAACGCCTGGTCACCGACTTCATCGACCTGCTCGGCAGCCGCGACTACAGCCAGCTGATGCGGCGCATGAAGATCAAGGAAGACGAGCTGCGCCAGGTCATCGAACTGGTGCAAAGCCTCAACCCGCGCCCTGGCTCGCAGATCGAATCGAGCGAGCCCGAGTACGTCGTACCCGACGTCATCGTGCGCAAGGACAGCGACCGTTGGCTGGTGGAGCTTAACCAGGAAGCCATCCCGCGCCTGCGCGTCAACCCGCAGTACGCAGGTTTTGTCCGCCGCGCCGACACCAGCGCCGACAACACCTTCATGCGCAATCAGTTGCAAGAAGCGCGCTGGTTCATCAAGAGCCTGCAAAGCCGCAACGAAACCCTGATGAAAGTGGCCACGCAGATCGTCGAGCATCAGCGCGGCTTCCTCGACCATGGCGACGAAGCGATGAAGCCGTTGGTCCTGCATGACATCGCCGAAGCCGTCGGGATGCACGAGTCGACCATTTCGCGGGTCACCACGCAAAAATACATGCACACGCCCCGCGGCATCTACGAACTGAAATACTTTTTCTCAAGCCACGTCAGCACCGCCGAAGGCGGAGAATGCTCGTCCACAGCGATCCGCGCGATCATCAAGAAACTGGTTGCGGCGGAAAATCAGAAAAAGCCATTGAGTGACAGCAAGATCGCTGGTTTACTGGAGGCACAAGGCATCCAGGTAGCCCGTCGCACCGTCGCCAAGTACCGCGAGTCTCTCGGCATCGCACCGTCGAGCGAGCGCAAGCGACTGATGTAGCCCCTGGTATGTGCCACAGCGTTTTTGGGGCAGGTGCAAGACTTGCCTCTTTATGCACGGGCAATAAAGGAGAAGCTGTATGCAAGTCAATATCAGTGGACAGCATGTAGAAGTCACCCAGCCGCTGCGCGATTATGTGCTTGAAAAGCTCGCCCGCGTGGAAAGTCACTTCGACAAGATCACTAACGTGCAGGTCATCATGAAGGTCGAGAAGCTGCAGCAGAAGGTCGAAGCGACCCTGCAGATTCCGGGCGGTGAAGTGGTAGCCAACGCGGAACACGAAGACATGTATGCAGCGATCGACGCCTTGGCCGACAAGCTCGACCGCCAACTGAAAAAACACAAGGAAAAACAGCAAAGCCTGCTGCAAGGTGCAGCTGCCCGCTGATCCCCCTCATCCATGATCCGACTTGAAACCATCCTGACCCCCGGCCGTTCCCTCGTGAACGTGCCGGGCGGCAGTAAGAAGCGCGCCCTCGAAAAGGTCGCCACCGTCATCGCCGAACAAGTGCCAGAGCTGGAGATGCAAGACGTCTTCGAAAAACTGGTCGCCCGTGAAAAACTCGGTTCGACCGGGTTCGGCAACGGCATCGCCATCCCCCACTGCCGACTCGAAGGATGCACCGCCCCGGTCAGCGCACTGCTGCACCTGGAGGCGCCGATCGACTACGACGCCATCGATGGCGCACCCGTGGACCTGCTGTTCGTCCTGCTGGTGCCCGAAGCTGCCACCGATGCGCACCTGGAACTGCTGCGCCAGATCGCCAGCATGCTCGATCGCAAAGAGGTCCGTGATCGTCTGCGTGCCGCCAGCAGTAACGAGGCCCTGTACCAGGTTGTCCTGGACGTACAGAACGAGCACTGAACATGCACCTGATCATCGTCAGCGGCCGGTCCGGCTCCGGCAAGAGCACCGCCCTCGATGTCCTGGAAGACAACGGTTTCTATTGCATCGACAACCTTCCCGCCGGGCTGCTGCCGCAGCTTGCGGAAGATGCCTTGATCAATACCGAGTTGCTGCAGCCCAAGGTCGCCGTGTCGATTGACGCGCGCAACCTGCCCAGCCACCTGACGCGTTTCCCCGAGCTGCTCGAAGAGGCCCGTGCCCGGCATATCAAGTGTGATGTGCTGTACCTGGATGCCGACGAAGACACCCTGCTCAAGCGCTTTTCGGAGACCCGTCGGCGTCACCCGCTGACCAATGCCGACCGTTCCCTGGCAGAAGCGATACGCGTGGAAAGCGACATGCTGGGGCCGATCGCCGACCTTGCCGACCTCAAGATCGACACCACCAGCCTTAACCTTTACCAGTTGCGCGACTCGATCAAGCTGCGCCTGCTCAACCAGCCAGAGCCTGGCACCGCGTTCCTGGTCGAATCCTTTGGCTTCAAACGTGGTATGCCGGTCGATGCTGACCTGGTGTTCGACGTGCGCTGCTTGCCCAACCCCTACTGGAAGCCCGAATTGCGTGAGCATTCTGGTCTCGAACAACCGGTAATCGACTACCTCGCCGCCCAGCCGGACGTCGAAGAGATGTTCAACGACATTTCCAGCTACCTGCTTAAATGGCTGCCCCGCTTCGCCGCCAGCAACCGTGCCTATGTCACCATCGCCATTGGTTGCACCGGTGGCCATCACCGGTCGGTGTACCTGACCGAACGCCTCGGCACGTTGCTGCAGCAATCCCTGAAAAACGTCCAGGTCCGCCACCGCGACCTCTAGCCCACAGGATCCACCCCACGATGCCCGCCCGCGAAATCACCATCATCAACAAGCTGGGCCTGCATGCCCGGGCGGCGGCCAAGTTCGTCGGCGTGGCCGGGCGCTTTCCCTGCCAGGTCAAGGTAGGCCGCGCGCCAGACAAGCTGGTGGACGGCAAGAGCATCATGGCGGTGATGATGCTCGCGGCAGGCAAAGGCACCCAAGTGCACTTGCTGACCGAAGGCGAACAGGACAACGACGCGCTGGACGCACTGGTCGAGTTGATCAACAACTACTTCGACGAAGGCGAGTAGGGAACGCTGGGCTTGTCACAACACCTTCAGCGCCTGTGAGATCGAGCGCCGCCCGCGCGGCGCTTCGCAGCACAAGGCTGCTCCTACATCTGTTTCGGGCCAGTAACGCCTGTGCCAGCGCGATACCGTCTTGTTTTCACAACACGATATCGTGCCATATGCCAAGTGGCGTGCGCCTATGACGCTGGGGTAATTGGCCCGAAACAAATGTAGGAGCAGCCTTGTGCTGCGAAGCGCCGCGCGGGCGGCGCTCGGCCTTACAGGCCCAGACAATCTCCCGCCGAACGGTCGCAACCACGACACAATCATCATGGCGCAATCAATTCAAGACATCGCCGTGTCCATCACCATCATCAGGCAAAAACCGATACACAATCCCAAACTAGCCAGGCGGTGATGCCCATTACTACGCGACTCGGGGATGATCTCCTGGGTCACTACCAGCAGCATCGCCCCGGCGGCACACGCCAGGCCCAACGGCAACAGCAGTTCGGCAACATTCACCAGCCAGGCACAGATAACCGCTGCCACCGGTTCGACCAGGCCTGAAGCGGCACCAATCAAGAATGCCTTGAAACGCGGCATGCCCGCCCCCGCCAGCACCAACGCAATCACCAGCCCTTCCGGCACATCCTGCAAAGCGATGCCCATTGCCAGGCTGTCGGCATCGGCCATGCCGCCGCCCGCAGACACGCCAATGGCCATGCCTTCAGGAATGTTGTGGGCGATGATGGCGATCACGAACAACCAGATTCGCGCGGCGATCACCGGCTGGTTGTCCGTGCCGACCAAGGCTTCTGGCGAGGCACCGGAGACCTTGAGGTCGACCAGGAACAGGCACAAGGCGCCAAACATCAGGCCAAAGCTGATCAAGCCGCCCGCGCCCCAAGGGCTGAAGCCGATGCCTTGCGCCGCCTCCAGCCCCGGGATGATCAGGGAAAACGCGGTGGCCGCCAGCATCACACCCGCGCCGAAGCCCAGCAGTGTGTCGGCCAGGGCTACCGGCATGTTACGAATCACCAACACCGGTACCGCGCCCAGCGCTGTCCCCAACGCACACAATGCGCCCCCTTCGAGGGCACGCAGCATGCGCGGCTCCAGGCCCAGCCAGGCAATGCCCTGCGCCAGCAGCAATGCTGTGCCCGCCAGCAACAGCAAGGTTCCTATCGCCAGACGAAACAGACGCACGCTGCTGACGGACAACACCTGTGAACGCATACCGGATCGACTCACTTCAAGGCTTCGAGATAACGACGTTCCACTTCCGCCCAGTCGACGACGTTGTAGAAGGCACCGATGTATTCAGGGCGACGGTTCTGGTATTTCAGGTAGTAGGCGTGCTCCCACACGTCCAACCCGAGAATCGGCGTGTTGCCGTGCATCAGCGGGCTGTCCTGGTTACCGCTGCTTTCGACCACTAACGTGTTGCCCGGGGTGACGCTGAGCCAGGCCCAGCCACTGCCAAAGCGGGTCAGCGCTGCTTTGGTGAAGGCGTCCTTGAACGCGTCGAACCCACCCAGCTCGGCCTCGATGGCCTTGGCCACCTGACCGTGTGGCTGGCCGCCGCCGTGTGGCGCCATCACCGTCCAGAACAGCGTGTGGTTGGCGTGGCCGCCGCCTTGGTTGATCACGGCGCCCTGCAGCTTTTCTGGCAGCTGCTTGACCGCGCTTACCAGCTGCTCCACCGGCCATTCGGCCCACTCGGTGCCTTCGATGGCAGCGTTGAGGTTGTTGATGTAGGTCTGGTGGTGCTTGCTGTGGTGAATTTCCATGGTCTGGGCATCGATGTGCGGCTCCAGCGCATCGTAGGCATAAGGCAACGCAGGCAAGGTATGTGGCATATCAATGGATTCCGTAAGCGTGGGTTCTGGGTGTCACGCCTGTTTGCGCGGCCAGCTCGCTGGCGGCGGGGGCGTGACGGTTGAGCAGGCGCTCGGTGCGCGGGTACTGTCCGTACTCGGCAATGAAACTCAGCAATTCGGTGTAGGTGCGTGAACTGTGGCGCAGCGCTGCATCCCGCAGCGCCTGGGGCAAGCGGGCCTCCTGGCTGGCCTGGAGCAGGCGCTGGTGTGCAGAGCACAGGTAGTCGGCGCTCTCGTGCGGCTGGTTCAGGCGCAGGTGCAGGTCGGCCAGGTTGTGGTGAGCGATGACGAACACCGCCACCGCTTCGTCGACGTCATGCCAGCGCTCGAACAGCACCTGGGCCAAGGCCAAGGCTTGCAGGTAGTGTTCCCGGGCATCGACCCATTCACCTTGCTCGAACAGGCGGTTGGCGGTTTCAGTGGTGCGTTTCCAGTGCTGCATGACGTTTCTCCTGAGCGCGATGGCTCGTACGCTCGGCGGTGACGCTGAGTCAGATACCGCCGGCCGTGAGTTTTTCCGGGTCCAGCAGGGCCTCGAGCTGGTCACGCGACAAGTCGGTGTGTTCCAGGGCCACGTCGATGATCGGGCGGCCCTGCTTGTAGGCGGTCTTGGCGATTTCGGCAGCCTTGAGGTAGCCGATGATCGGGTTCAGCGCAGTGACCAGGATCGGGTTGCGCGCCAGCGCCTCCTTGAGCTTGCTTTCATTGACCTTGAAGGTGGCGATGGCCTTGTCGGCCAGCAGGCGACTGACGTTGGCCATCAGCTCGATGCTTTCCAGCAGGTTGCGGGCGATCACCGGCAACATGACGTTCAGCTCGAAGTTGCCCGACTGCCCGGCGATGGCGATGGTCGCGTCATTGCCGATCACCTGCGCGGCGACCATGGCGGTGGCTTCCGGGATCACTGGGTTGACCTTGCCCGGCATGATCGACGAGCCCGGCTGCAAGCCTTGCAGCTCGATCTCGCCGAGGCCGGCCAAGGGGCCGGAGTTCATCCAGCGCAGGTCGTTGGCGATTTTCATCAGTGCCACGGCGGTGGTCTTGAGCTGGCCGGAAAGGGCCACCGCCGTGTCTTGCGAGCCGATCAGCGCAAACAGGTTTTGCCCGGGGGTGAACTCGACCTGGGTCAGGGCACTCAGCTGACGCGCGAAACCGGCAGCGAACTGTGGATGAGCGTTGATGCCGGTCCCGACGGCGGTACCGCCCTGGGCCAGCGCCTGCAAGCTCGGCAGGGTCGCCTCAATGTGCGCCAGCGCGCCGTTGATTTGCGCCGCCCAGCCGTCGAGCACCTGGCTCATGCGCACGGGCATGGCGTCCATCAGGTGAGTACGGCCGGTTTTTACAAAGACTTGCACCTGCACCGACTTGGCCTCGATCACCTGCACCAGGTGCCGCAACGCTGGCAGCAGCTGCTCGTGCAGCGCCAAGGCGGCACTGACATGGATGGTGGTCGGGATGATGTCGTTGCTGCTCTGGCCGCAGTTCACATGGTCGTTGGCATTGACCGCATCACCGAGCACCCGGCTGGCCAGGGTGGCGATCACTTCGTTGGCGTTCATGTTCGAACTGGTGCCGGAACCTGTCTGGAACACGTCCACCGGGAAATGCTGGATAAAATCTTCCGCGAGCAGTTGCTCGACCGCCTTGACGATGGCCTGGCCTTGGTCGGCGGTCACTTGCTCCAGCTCGATGTTGGCCTTGGCCGCTGCCGCCTTGGCCAGCAGCAATGCGCGAATGAACTGGGCCGGCATGCGCTGGCCGCTGATCGGGAAGTTGTCGACCGCGCGCTGTGTCTGGGCGCCATACAGGGCCTCGGCAGGCACCTGAAGCTCACCCATGCTGTCACGCTCGATACGGGTATTACTCATCGTCTAATCCTTGCATCAGTTCATCGGGAGAAATCGAAGGCAGCAGCACGCAGTTGGCCAATTGCAGGGCGTAGGGCTGCCAGCGCTGGTTCTGTTCGCGGCGGTCGAGGTTGCGCAGGTCCAGCAACGGGCGCCAGGCCTGGTCCAGGCACAGGCACCGCCAATGCCACGGCAGCATGCGGTCGCAGGCGGTATCCAGCAGCAGGCGGAAGGAGGTCAACGCCACCGTCCAGGACGAGGTTTCGGTGCAGCACACCAGGTAACGGCCTTCGGCCAGGTAGTGCTCGATAAGACGCGGCTCATCGGGCTCGAGCGCGCAGCGAATGCGCCGGCTGAGCCAGCGCCAGTTTTCCAAATAGGGCAATTCGTGAAGGACGGATTTCATGAACACCATCGCCAAGCAATTGGGTAATGATATTCATTATTAAGTGATAAATAGAATCACTTCAAGTGCGGATCGACTAAAGCCGTGAGGTAGGACGCATAAAAAACCCGGCGCCAGGGCCGGGTTCTCTACATCAGTCTGAAACAGGTTGGGCTGTACCGGCCTCTTCGCGGGTAAACCCGCTCCCACAGTACCCTGAAGCCAGTCGGTGATCCTGTGGGAGCGGGTTTACCCGCGAAGAGGCCAGAGCAGGTTACCTATCAGCTCCCTGCAACCGTCATTCGCTCGATCAGCACCGAGCCCGTATGGATATTGCTGCGTGTCTCTAGATCGTTACCGATCGCGACAATTTGCTGGAACATATCCTTCATGTTCCCGGCAATGGTCACTTCCTGCACCGCATGCTGAATCTCGCCGTTCTCGACCCAGAAACCCGCAGCCCCACGCGAATAATCGCCGGTCACCATGTTCAGGCCATGCCCCATCAGCTCGGTCACCAGCAAGCCACGCCCCATGCGGCGGATCAGGGCAGCCTGGTCTTCGACGCCATGGGTTACGTACAAGTTGTGAACACCACCGGAGTTGGCCGTGCTCGGCAGCCCGAGCTTGCGACCTGAATAGGTGCCCAGCAGGTACGACACCAACTCACCTTTGTCGACGAACGGTTTGGCGTAGGTCGCCAAGCCATCGCCATCGAACGCGGCACTGCCCAAGGCCCGAGGAATATGCGGGCGCTCATCGAGGGTCAGCCAGCTTGGGAACAGGCGCTGGCCAAGGGTGCCTTCAAGGAACGACGACTTGCGGTACAGGTTGCCGCCGGAAATCGCCGAGAGGAAGCTGCCGAACAGGCCGCCGGCCAGCTCCGCCGAGAACAGCACCGGCACTTCGCAGGTTGGTACAGGGCGCGCGCCGAGGCGGCTGGCCGCACGCTGGGCCGCGCGCTGGCCGATGCTGCGCGGGTCAGCCAGCAAGGTGCCTTGGCGGTTCACGTCATACCAGTAGTCGCGCTGCATCTGCCCGTCGCCCTCGGCGATCATCACACAGCTCAGGCTGTGCCGGGTCGACGCGTAACCACCGATGAATCCATGGCTGTTGCCATAGACCCGGCACCCTTGATGGGTATTGAGGGTGGTGCCATCGGCGTTGAGAATGCGGGCATCGGCGTCGAACGCCGCAGCCTCGCAGGCCAAGGCCATCTCGATCGCCTTCTCGGGTTCGATATCCCAGTCGTGATAAAGGTCCAGGTCAGGGATTTCGCGCGCCATCAGCGCGGCATCGGCCAGCCCCGAGCACTCGTCTTCAGAGGTGTGCTTGGCGATGGCCAAGGCTGCGGCAACGGTCTCGCGGATCGCGTCTGGGCCACTCGCGGAGGTGCTGGCCGAGCCTTTTCGCTGGCCGACATAGAGGGTGATGCCAAAGCCCTGGTCACGGTTGAACTCGACCGTTTCGACCTCACGCTGGCGCACCGTGGTGGACAGGCCCTGCTCCAGCGACACCGCAACTTCGCAGGCACTGGCACCCTGGCGACGCGCTTCGGCGATGATCGCTTCGACCTGTTCCTGCAACGCTGGCAGGTCTTTCGGACCTACGCTCTGGACTGCACTCATGGTTCTCTCCACTCAAATTCTGCGTTCGGCGAGGGTCATTCTACGACCGGGCCGGACAAGCGGCCCCCGACTGGTTATCATGGCGGCGATTTCTAGCGGACTGCCACCATGGTTGATTCAAACGACGCCTACGACGGCGAAAAAAGCAAAACCCAGATCAAGCGCGAACTGCATGAACTGGTTGAACTCGGCGAGCGCCTCACTACGCTCAAGGCCGACACCCTGGCACGCCTGCCGTTGACCGACGAGCTACGCAAAGCGTTGGCCGAGGCCAGCAAGCACACAGCTCACGGAGCCCGCAAACGGCACATGTCGTTCGTCGGCAAGCTGATGCGCGTCCAGGACCTGGATGCCATCCATGCCTTGCTCGAACAGATGGACAGCTCGACCCGCCAGTACAACGAGCGCTTCCACGGCCTGGAGCGCTGGCGCGACCGGCTCATCGACGGTAATGACGAAGACCTCGAGCGCTTCGTCAACGAATACCCCGACACCGATCGCCAGCAACTGCGCTCGCTGATCCGCCATGCCCAGCACGAAAAAGCGCGGAACAAGCCGCCTGCTGCTGCGCGCAAGGTGTTCAAGTACATCCGCGACCTCGACGAGCTGCAGCGCGGCTTGCGTTGATGCCGTAGGGCCGCGTTGCGGCCCATTCGCAGCGCAAGGCTGCTCCTACAGGCATCGCATGCCCCTGTAGGAGCAGCCTTGCGCTGCGAAAGGACCGCAAAGCGGTCCCCAACGCCATCACGCGCCAGTACCGCCAACTGTGATCGCATCCAGCTTCAGCGTCGGCTGCCCTACCCCTACCGGCACCGATTGCCCATCCTTGCCGCAAGTCCCGACACCACTGTCCAGGGCCAGGTCATTGCCGACCATCGACACGCGGCTCATCGCCTCCGGTCCGTTACCAATCAGCGTTGCCCCTTTGACCGGCGCAGTAATCTTGCCGTCCTCGATCAAGTACGCCTCACTGGTGGAGAACACGAACTTGCCGCTGGTGATATCCACCTGGCCACCACCAAGGTTGGCGCAGTAGATGCCTTTTTTCACCGAGGCGATGATTTCTTGCGGGTCGCTCTCGCCGGCACGCATGTAGGTGTTGGTCATACGTGGCATCGGCAGATGCGCGTAGGACTCGCGACGGCCGTTGCCGGTCACCGCCATGCCCATCAGGCGGGCGTTCAGCTTGTCCTGCATGTAGCCTTTGAGCACACCGTTTTCGATCAGCGTGGTGCACTCGGTCGGGGTGCCTTCGTCATCCACGCTCAGTGAGCCACGGCGGCCTTCAAGGGTGCCGTCGTCGACGATGGTGCACAGCTTTGACGCCACCTGCTCACCGATGCGGCCACTGAACGCCGAGCTGCCCTTGCGGTTGAAGTCGCCTTCCAGGCCATGGCCCACCGCTTCATGCAACAACACGCCCGACCAACCCGAGCCCAGCACCACCGGCAAGGTGCCCGCCGGCGCAGGAATCGCCTCCAGGTTCACCAGCGCTTGGCGCAAGGCCTCACGGGCATAGCCCATGACCTTGTCTTCGGTGAAGAACCGGTAGTCGGTACGCCCGCCACCGCCCTGGCCACCGCGTTCGCGGCGGCCATTCTGTTCGACGATGACGCTGACGTTGAAACGCACCAGCGGGCGCACGTCGGCGGCCAGGCTGCCGTCAGCCGCGGCGATGAGAATGCGCTCCCAGACCCCGGCCATGCTCACGCTGACCTGCTGGATACGCGGGTCCAGCGCACGGGTCGCCGCGTCGACACGCTTGAGCAGGTCGACCTTTTCGGCGCGCGTCAGCACATCCAGCGGGTTGTCCGGAGCATACAGGGCGGTCACATCCTGGCTACGGAACGCCTGTACCGTGCCATTCTGCCCAGCGCGGGAAATCGAACGCGCGGCGCGGGCGGCCGAGGTCAAGGCTTCCAGGTTGATAGCATTGCTGTAGGCGAAGCCGGTCTTTTCACCGGATTGGGCACGTACGCCCACGCCCTGATCCAGGTTGAAGCTGCCCTCTTTGACGATGCCGTCCTCGAGCGCCCAGGTTTCCGAGATCTGGCCCTGGAAATACAAGTCGGCGGCATCGATGCCCGGGCCGGCCAACTCACCCAGCACAGCCTGCAGGCTGTCCAGGGTCAATCCGCCTGGGGCCAGGAGCTGCTCGCTGACGGTGGATAACATCTGGCTCATAGTCACTCCGAGGTGTGCGCAGGCCGCAAGGCGTCCTGCGAGAAAAAGCGCCGGTGCGATACCACCGGCATGCGCGCCCGAATGGACGCTTGTTCGTCAATGTCGCGCTCGGCGAGCAATACCGCTTCGCCCTGCGCCTGCTGCGCAACGATCCGCCCCCAAGGGTCGATGATCGCTGCATGGCCATGGGTTTCCCGTGGCCCTGGATGGGTGCCGCCCTGTGCTGCGGCCAACAGGTAGCACTGTGTCTCGATGGCGCGCGCGCGAATCAGCACGTCCCAGTGCGCCGCCCCCGTCACCGCCGTGAAGGCGGCAGGTGCGGTGATCAGTTCTGCCCCGGCTGCGCGCAATGCGCTGTACAACTCGGGGAAGCGCAGGTCATAGCATACGCTCAAGCCCAGGCGCCCCACCGGGGTATCGGCCACCACCACCTGTGCGCCATGGGCATAGTCGTCAGACTCGCGATAACGGCCGCGGTTGTCGGCGACGTCCACATCGAACAGGTGCAACTTGTCATAACGCGCGGCCACTTCACCGTCTTCATCGATCAGCAACGAGCAGGCATGGGCCTTGGCATCAGGTTGGCCGACCGGTGGCAACGGCAATGTGCCGGCGACAATCCATAACTTGAGGTCGCGCGCCGTGCGTTTCAACCAGGGCAGGATCGGCCCTTCTCCCAAGGCCTCGGCACGCCCGATCGCCGCAGCATCCTTGCGCCCCATCGCAGCGAAGTTCTCTGGCAGCACGGCCAGGCGTGCGCCACCGAGCGCGGCCTGCTCAAGCAGGGCGCCGGCCCGCTGCAGGTTGGCCAGTACGTCGTCCTGGCTGACCATCTGGATCACCGCTGCCTTCATGAATACTCCTGGCGCTATTTCTCGAAAGGTTTCACAAATGTGATTCTAGGCTCTTTCCACGGCCCCTCGACGCGGTAATGCACGCTGGCAAAGCGTGAGACCCGGTCGCCGATCAACCGATCCACAAGGAACAGCGCGCCCCCGACCGCTGGAGCACCGACGATCAAGGCAGCCAGCGGCAGGTTGTTGGTGACCGGCAGGGTCACTTGCAGGTTGGCATCCACCCGGTCACGGACCATGTCCAGGGTGCCCTCGAGCTCGAAATTGCTCGAAGGGCCGGTCACCGTAATCGGTTCACGGGTCACGTACACGCCATTACTGGCCACCAGCAGGCCTTTGACCCGGTCATAGGCCAGGCCTTTTTCGAACAGGTCGGAGAAGTCCAGGCGCAGGCGACGGCCGATGGAGTTGAAATTGAGCAGGCCGAACACGCGCAAGGCTTGGGCACTGCCTTCAACTTCGACAAACTGGCCAGTACGCAACGCCGCGTCCATGCTCCCGGAGAAGCGGTTCAGGCCCACCCAAGCAGGCGAACCGGGCCAACGGCCATCGACATCCAGGCGGAAATCGCGGCTGGTCACGGTAGGCGCGAACCCCCACGCCTTGAGCACATCGGCCAGGTTCTTGCCATCCAGGCGCCCTTTGTACCAGCTGCTGGTGCTGCCCGGCTGGCCTTCCCAACCACCGCCGCCGTCGATGTGCAGGCCTTTGAAGTCCAGGTCGATATCGTCTGCCGACACGCCGCGCGCGGTTGGGCGCAGCTTGATCGAGGCGCTGCCGAACAGGTCGTCGCCGCGGTAGAGCTTGTCGATGCTCAGGTCCAGCGCAGGTACCTTGCGCGGGTCGAACGAGGCCAACGGGTCAGGCCCTTCCTCGGCCTGGGCCTGGGCCGGGTCGGCCGCCGGCAGGCGCAAGGTCTGCAAGCGAATCGACATGGGCGCGCCCTTGGCATCCGGCACGCGTGCGTTGCCGATGACTTCCTTGCTGTCCAGCCGCAGGTCCCACGCAGGGCCACCCCGGGCCAGGCGTACCACCGCCTGGTTGAGGTCCATGCCGAAGGCCTTCAGTTGGCCAATGCTCAGGTCGACGCTTTGCAGGATCTGCCGCGCACTGCCACCGGGGTCATCACCGCCCAGGCTGGCCACCTTGGCCTGCCACGGGGCCAGGTCGAGTGTTTCCAGGCGCCCACGTACGCGCAAGCCTTGGCCGGCCGGTACTTGCGCCTGCCCCGTGCCCAGCAGCAATTCGCCGCGGCCCTGGGCCAGCTTGTCGGAAGGCGCGGCATAGGCGAAGCGCGCGAGGTCGGCATAACCGGCGTCAATGCGCCGCTCCGAGCCTTGCAGGTTCATGCTGAAACGGCTGTCACGGGTGTCCGCAGCGGCCTTGCCGAAGGGCGCAGGCAAGTCGATGGCAAGGCCCTTGAGTGAGGAATTGACGCTAAGGCTGTTGTCCCGGCTGCCGAGGTTGAGCTGCAACTGATATGGCAAGTCGCCCGAGGCCGGCAAGGCCTGGTTGAATTGCAGCCACTCGGTCAGCGCCTTCAGCGCGACCTGGCCATTGGCGTTGATGCGGGTCTGCATCTGCCCTGGCGCGCCCTCGGCAACGATCTGCGCGGTGACCGGCTTGCCGAACGCCTGCAAGCTGATGTTCTTGCCACTGAGCCCTTTGTCTAAATCGAAGCTGAAGTCGCCTTTCAGGCGGTTCAACTCCAAGCTAGGCGGGGCCACCTTGAGGCGGGCATCAGCGGTGGCGAAGTCCACCTGAACCTTGGGCCGTTCCCCGTGGGCCAGAGGGATATCGAGCTTGACCTTGCCCTTGAGCGGGCCCTCGCCTTCCCAGCCGGCGAAGATCTCGCCCGTGCCGATCGGCGCCTCTTTGAGAATTTTCAGGCCGTCGTCCAGGCCGCCGTCGAAATCGCCATCGAGATACAGGTGGCTGTGCTGGTCACCCTCGACGTGGGGGATATCGACACTGACGTCACTGACCTTGGTGTCGAGCAACAGGCCATGGTGAGCCTTGATGCGCACACCGCTGTCCTCGATCAGCACATCACCGTCCACCTGCTGCACCTGTGGCCAGCCGGGCTGGAAGTCCAACACCGCGTCGCGCACCTTGAAGAACAGGCTGATACTGCGCGCCTCTGGCGCGGCGCCATGGTTCAGCGAGCCCTGGTACTGGAAGTAGCCCTCGTCCACGGTGCCTTTGACGATCGCACTGCGCAGCCATTCGTCGAGGGCCGGGCTCAGCACTTCGGGCAGGTACTTGGCCGTGTAGCGGCCATCGCCCTCGGTCAAGCCGACGCGCAGGTCCATGTAGTCCTCGCGGCCCTCTTCGAACAGCAGGCGAATGAGGAAGTCACCGGCGATCTTGCCCTCCTCGCCCAGTACCTTCAGGTAGGGCGCGACGAGGGTGAAGCCTTCTTTGTCGAGGGCCCAGGTCAGGCGCGCATTGGCCTGCTGGTAATGCCAGGGTTTGGCGAAGATCGGGTACAGGTGCAGCATGAACGCATCAGTATCCAGCCGCAGCTCGCCGTGGCCCAGGTCACCACTGACGCTGCCGCTGACATTGCCGGCCGCCGGGGCACCGTGGTATGCGTTGAAACCAACCTTCTCTAGATTGGCGGCAAACTGCAGGCGCTGGTCGCCTTCGGCTTTGGGCCGCGCCTCCAGGCGCACGTTGCGCAGCGCGCCGGTGACGTTCAGGCCATCGACCACGGCCATGAGGTTGTCCGGCAACGGTGCCAAGGCATCGATCAACGGGGTCAAGGGGGTGAGGTCGAGGCGGTCGGCCTGCACTTGCCAGCGGTCATCAGCGGGGACCTGCCCTGGGCGCTGACGTAATTGAAGGTGGGATTCCCAACGGTTCTTGCCGATATTCATGGCCAGGGAATCGACCATCACATCAAAACCTTGCTCGTTGCGCTGGAACCACGCAGACAACGCCAGGTTCTCCAAGGTCGCTGCTTTGCGCTCGGCATAAGCGCCTTGTAGCTGGGGCGCATTGAGCCGGACCACGGCTTGCTGCAACTGGCCTTTGCCCCAGTCGACCCAGAACTCGCCACCCGCGCGCAATGCGCTGGCGTGCCACTTGCCCAGCAGGCTCGGCGGCAACCAGCGTGCCCAGTCGCTTTGCGGCAGGCTCAGGTAGGCGGCAACTTGGCCATCGCGCCAGGCATCGGCCGACGCGCGGCTGCGCAGGTTCAGCGCCAGGGGCTGGCCGTCAGGCAGCGTGGCGCGCAGGTCGAGGGCCTGGCGCGAGGCACCGGCCTGCAAGCCCACGCTCACGTAGGTCAAGGTCAGGGGGTCGCGCTGCCAGGGATGCAGGGTTACCTGGCTGTCGAACACATCGATGCGCCCCAGTTGGCGCAGGCGCTGCAGCAACTCGGCAGGGTCGAGCGGGGCATCATCCTTCTTCGGCAGCCCTTCGAGGTTCCAGGCGCCTTGCGCGTCTTCGCGCAGGATCAGTTGCAAGCCACCCAGCTGGATACGTGCCAGGCGCACCTCACGGGAGGTCAGGCTGGCCCAGAGGTCTGGCACCAGCTTGACCTCGTCCAGGCGCAACGCGCCAGCACCTTCGCCCAATTGCAGGTCGCGAACGCGCAGTACAGGCGCAAGCCCGCTCCAGCGGCCCTCCAGGGCACCAACGTGCACCGGCAAGCCCAACGCTTGCTCGGCCTTGTGCTCGACATCGGCCCGGTATTCGGCCACCAGCGGCACCAGTTGCCGGCCAACGCTAACGTACAGCGCCACCAACACCGCCAGCAGCGCGCAAATGCCCAGCCCCCAGCGGGTCGAGGCGACAAGAACGCGGTTCAGACGTCCCATGGCCATGGCCCTCCAGGTCGTTTATCCATGATGGCCCTAAGTGCCGGTTTTGCCAGCCCGGCCATCCTGTGGCGCGTTTCGCGAAGCCTCAGAGCAGCACCACATCGTATTGTTCCTGCGAGTACATCGACTCGACCTGGAAGCGGATAGTTCGGCCGATGAAGGTTTCGAGCTCCGCAACGTTGCCGGACTCCTCGTCCAGTAGCCGGTCGACCACCTTCTGATTGGCCAGCACGCGGTAGCCCTCGGCCTGATAGGCACGTGCCTCGCGCAGGATTTCACGGAAGATTTCGTAGCAGATGGTCTCGGGGGTTTTCAGCTTGCCGCGCCCCTGGCAAGCCAGGCACGGCTCGCACAGCACCTGCTCGAGGCTCTCGCGGGTGCGCTTGCGGGTCATCTGCACCAGGCCCAGCTCGGTAATGCCAATGATGTTGGTCTTGGCGTGATCACGCTCGAGCTGTTTTTCCAGGGTGCGCAGCACCTGGCGCTGATGCTCTTCATCTTCCATGTCGATGAAGTCGATGATGATGATGCCGCCGATGTTGCGCAGACGCAGTTGCCGGGCAATGGCGGTGGCGGCTTCGAGGTTGGTCTTGAAGATGGTCTCTTCGAGGTTGCGATGGCCGACAAAGGCACCGGTGTTGACGTCGATGGTGGTCATCGCTTCAGCCGGGTCGACCACCAGGTAGCCACCGGATTTGAGCGGCACCTTGCGCTCCAGGGCGCGCTGAATCTCGTCTTCGACGCCGTACAGGTCAAAGATCGGCCGTTCGCCAGGGTAATGCTCGAGGCGATCGGCGATTTCGGGCATCAGTTCGCCGACGAACTGCGTGGTTTTCTGGAACGTTTCGCGCGAATCGATGCGGATTTTCTCGATCTTCGGGTTGACCAGGTCGCGCAGGGTACGCAGTGCCAGGCCGAGGTCTTCGTAGATTACCGTGGGTGCGCCGCAGCTCTGGATCTGGCTGCCGATCTGTTCCCACAGGCGGCGCAGGTAGCGAATGTCCTGCAGGATTTCTTCAGCGCGCGCGCCTTCGGCGGCAGTACGCAAGATGAAACCACCGGCATCCTTGATGTTCTCGCTGTCCATGCAGCTGCTGACTACCTGCTTGAGGCGATCACGCTCAGCTTCGTCTTCGATCTTCAGGGAAATACCGACATGGCTGCTGCGCGGCATGTACACCAGGTAACGCGAAGGGATCGACAACTGCGTTGTCAGGCGTGCGCCCTTGGTGCCGATCGGGTCTTTGGTCACCTGTACCACCAGGGCCTGGCCTTCATGCACCAGCGCGGTAATGTTCTCTACCGCCGAGCCTTCGCGCTGGGAGATCTCCGAGGCGTGGATGAACGCCGCCCGCTCCAGGCCGATGTCGACGAAGGCCGCCTGCATGCCGGGCAGCACGCGCACCACCTTGCCCTTGTAGATATTGCCGACGATGCCGCGGCGCAGGGTGCGCTCGACGTGCACTTCCTGCAGCACCCCGTTTTCCACCACCGCCACACGTGACTCCATCGGGGTGATGTTGATCAGGATCTCTTCACTCATGGCAGGCTCTCGTCAAAGGTCTTGGATAATGATGGATCGCGTACGCGGTACTGGCTACCGCGGGTTTGTTACCTCTGAAGAAAGCGCGGGCAATTGCCAGCAGGCAATGCCGAACTGGGCCAGCAAATCGGCGGTCTCGCTCAACGGCAAGCCGACCACGGCGGAGTAGCTGCCCGTCAGGGCGGTGACGAATACCGCCGCCAGCCCCTGGATGGCATAGCCACCGGCTTTGTCGGCAGGCTCGCCACTGGCCCAATAACGGGCAGCTTCATCGGCGCTGATGGTACGAAAACGGACGTTGCTGCTGACGCACAGGCTTTGCCTGCGCTGGCCATCGCTCAGGGCGACAGCCGTCAGCACCTGATGCTCGCGGCCAGACAGCTCGGCCAGCATGGCCAGGGCATGTTCGCGGTTTTCGGGCTTGCCGAGAATACGGCCTTCGAGGACCACCGCCGTATCTGCGCCCAGGACGACAGCCGGGCCCTGCAGGCAGGCCAGGCCAGCCTCTGCCTTGGCCCGGGCAAGGCGCTCGACATAGGCTGCAGCGCCTTCGTCGGCGAGCGGGGTTTCATCGATGGGGGCGCTGACCGTGGTGAACGGTACGCCGATCTGGGTCAGCAATTCACGACGACGTGGCGAGCCAGAGGCCAGGTAAAGCGGGTTCATGTAGACATCTCCCTGTCAGTCGCGGCAACGCCGTCAATTTATACGCAAGCGTCGGCGCAGGTCGCGCAGGGCAAAGCTGATCCATGGCCAGAGCAAGGCACTGATGACGGCTGACCACACCAGCGCCAAGGTCGGCAGGCGGTTACCGGTCAAGGCACTGAGCCACAGCTGGATCAACTGGGCAATACCGAAAATCACCAGAATCACCAGGCTCTGCTGCCACATCGGGAACATGCGCAGGCGCTGTTGCAATGACAGCACCAGGAAGGTGATCAAGGTCAGGATCAGCGCGTTCTGCCCCAGCAACGTGCCATACAGCACATCCTCGGCCAGCCCTAGCACAAAGGCCGTGGTCATGCCGACCTTGCTTGGGACCGCAAGTGTCCAGAACGACACCAGCAGCGCCAGCCACATAGGCCGGAACACTTCCATGAACTGCGGCATCGGCGAAACGCTGAGCAGCAGGCCGATGGCGAACGTCAGCCAGATGACCCAGCCATTATTACGGCGTGATGCAGCCATCATTGCCTCCGAGGTTGGGCGGGCGCTGCCGCAGGCGTGGCCGGCGCTGCAGGGGCCGCGGTGGGCTGCGGGGTAGCGGCTGCAGGTGCTGCAGGCGTCGCCGCCGGGGTGGCAGGTGCGCCCTGCTCGCCATTGGCGCCAGGCTGGACGCCGACCGACGTGCCTTTGCGGTCGGCCTCTTCCTGCGCGATCGCGGCGTCAGTGGCGCGTTGCTCCGGGCTGCGTCGGTCGCTGAACACCAGCAGCATGTAGCGGCTGCGGTTGAGCGCGGCGGTAGGGATGGCACGAACGATGGCGAACGGCTGGCCGGAGTCGTGAATCACTTCGTTGACCGTGGCCACCGGGTAACCCGCGGGGAAGCGCTGGCCCATGCCGGAACTGACCAGCAGGTCGCCTTCCTTGATGTCGGCGGTATCGGCCACATGGCGTAGCTCCAGGCGCTCCGGGTTGCCGGTGCCACTGGCGATGGCGCGCAGGCCGTTGCGGTTGACCTGTACCGGAATGCTGTGGGTGGTATCGGTCAGCAGCAGTACCCGCGAGGTGTAGGGCATCAACTCGACCACTTGGCCCATCAGGCCGCGGGCATCGAGCACCGGCTGGCCGAGGAACACGCCATCGCGCTCGCCCTTGTTGATCAGGATGCGGTGGGTGAACGGGTTGGGGTCGACGCCGATCAACTCGGCCACTTCAACCTTTTCGTTGACCAGGGCGGACGAGTTGAGCAGTTCACGCAAGCGCACGTTCTGCTCGGTCAGGGCCGCCAGCTTCTGCAGGCGCCCCTGCAACAGCAGGGCCTCGGTCTTGAGTTTTTCGTTTTCCGCGATGAGTTCGGTACGGCTGCCGAACTGGCCTGCCACGCCTTGCCACAAACGCTGCGGCAAATCGGTGATCCAGTACGACTCCATCAATACCAGGCCCATCTGGCTGCGCACGGGTTTGAGCACGGCAAAGCGCGCATCGACCACCATCAGCGCGACCGACAGCACCACCAATACGAGCAGACGAACGCCCAGCGAAGGGCCCTTGGAGAAAAGCGGTTTAATGGGCCGTTCCTCGTGGACGACTCAGGAGGTCATTGGACATGGGACAACGCACCAGCCTGGTTGCGGGTTGACGGAAACGACGCCCGGACGGACGCCAGCCCAGCGCATACAGGTAGCACTGTGCGTGCTACCTGTAAACCGGGCGCTCAGGAACAGCGAGCAGCATCACTCGCTGGAGAGCAGGTCCATCGCGTGCTTGTCCATCATCTCCAGGGCGCGACCGCCGCCACGGGCGACACAGGTCAGCGGGTCCTCGGCGACGATCACCGGCAGGCCAGTTTCCTGGGCCAGCAGTTTGTCGAGGTCGCGCAGCAGCGCGCCACCACCGGTCAGCACCAGGCCACGCTCGGCGATGTCGGAGGCCAGCTCCGGCGGCGATTGCTCCAGGGCGCTTTTGACCGCCTGGACGATGGTCGCCAGGGATTCTTGCAGGGCTTCCAGCACTTCGTTGGAATTCAGGGTGAAGGCACGCGGTACGCCTTCGGCCAGGTTACGGCCGCGGACATCAACTTCGCGCACTTCGCCACCTGGGTAGGCGGTGCCGATTTCCTGCTTGATGCGCTCGGCGGTGGACTCGCCGATCAGGCTGCCGTAGTTGCGGCGCACGTAGGTCACGATGGCTTCGTCGAAGCGGTCGCCGCCGACGCGGACGGATTCGGCGTAAACCACGCCGTTCAACGAGATCAGGGCGATTTCAGTGGTACCACCACCGATATCGACGACCATCGAACCACGGGCTTCTTCGACCGGCAGGCCGGCACCGATGGCGGCGGCCATTGGCTCTTCGATCAGGAACACTTCACGGGCACCGGCACCCAGGGCCGACTCGCGAATCGCGCGGCGCTCTACCTGGGTCGACTTGCACGGCACGCAGATCAGCACGCGAGGGCTGGGCTGCAGGAAGCTGTTCTCGTGAACCTTGTTGATAAAATACTGCAACATTTTTTCACAAACGCTGAAGTCGGCAATGACGCCGTCCTTCATCGGACGAATGGCAGCAATGTTGCCGGGCGTACGGCCCAGCATGCGTTTGGCTTCGGTACCGACGGCGACGACGCTTTTCTGATTGCCATGGGTACGGATGGCAACAACCGAGGGCTCATTCAGGACGATACCGCGCTCACGCACGTAAATAAGGGTGTTGGCAGTACCCAGGTCGATGGAAAGATCGCTGGAAAACATGCCACGCAGTTTCTTGAACATGGGAAAGTGACCCTGGGGAAAGCGTGGGTAAAAAAGTGCGGCAAACTCTAACAATGGCAGGGATTTTGGGCAAGGAGCCAATATGTTAAATTGGTCGTTTTTCCGAGCACGCCAGCAGATGATCGCGGCCGTATGACCGCCAGAATGCCGACATGTTCCTCATCACGGACCCTAATTCCGTTCTTTGTTTCCCCTGGAGATCCCCATGGCGCTTGAACGCTGCGACGTGGAAAAGATCGCCCATCTGGCCCGTCTGGGGCTGAATGATGGCGAACTGCCACGCATTACCGATGCACTGAACAGCATTCTCGGGCTGGTCGACCAGATGCAAGCGGTCGACACCACTGGCATCGAGCCCCTGGCCCACCCCCTGGAGGCCAGCCAGCGACTGCGTCCCGACCAGGTCACCGAAAGCAACCAGCGCGAGGCCTACCAGGCCATCGCACCGTCGACCGAAAGCGGTCTGTACCTGGTTCCCAAAGTCATCGAGTAAGGGATAGAGCCTGCCATGCACCAATTGACCCTGGCCGAGATCGCCCGCGGACTCGCCGACAAGTCGTTTTCATCCGAAGAGCTGACGGGCGCCCTGCTGGCGCGCATCAAACAGCTCGACCCGCAAATCAACAGCTTCATCAGCGTCACCGAGGAACTGGCCCTGGGCCAGGCCCGTGCCGCTGACGCCCGTCGCGCCGCTGGCGAGGCTGGCGCCCTGCTGGGTGCGCCCATTGCCCACAAGGACCTGTTCTGCACCAACGGCGTACGCACCAGCTGCGGCTCGAAGATGCTCGACAACTTCAAGGCGCCGTACGATGCCACCGTGGTCGCCAAGCTGACTGAAGCCGGCATGGTCACCCTGGGCAAGACCAACATGGACGAATTCGCCATGGGTTCGGCCAACGAATCCAGCCACTACGGCCCGGTGAAAAACCCGTGGAACCTGGAGCACGTCCCGGGCGGTTCGTCGGGCGGCTCGGCTGCGGCAGTCGCCGCGCGCCTGCTGCCGGCCACCACCGGCACCGACACTGGCGGCTCGATCCGACAGCCGGCAGCGCTGACTAACCTGACTGGCCTGAAACCGACGTACGGTCGTGTTTCGCGCTGGGGCATGATCGCTTACGCCTCCAGCCTCGACCAAGGCGGCCCACTGGCCCGCACGGCCGAAGACTGCGCGCTGCTGCTGCAAGGCATGGCCGGTTTCGATACCAAGGACTCCACCAGCATCGAAGAGCCGGTGCCGGACTACAGCGCCAACCTCAACGCTTCGCTGCAAGGCCTGCGCATCGGCCTGCCGAAGGAATACTTCGGCGCAGGCCTGGACCCGCGCATCGCTGACCTGGTGCAAGCCAGCGTCAAGGAGCTGGAAAAGCTCGGCGCCGTGGTCAAGGAAATCAGCCTGCCGAACATGCAGCACGCCATCCCGGCGTACTACGTGATCGCGCCTGCTGAGGCATCCTCCAACCTGTCGCGTTTCGACGGCGTGCGCTTCGGCTACCGCTGCGAAGCGCCAAAAGACCTGACCGACCTGTACAAGCGTTCCCGTGGCGAAGGCTTCGGTGCCGAAGTGCAGCGCCGCATCATGGTGGGCACCTACGCCCTGTCGGCCGGTTACTACGACGCCTACTACGTCAAAGCCCAGCAGATTCGTCGCCTGATCAAGAACGACTTCATGGCCGCGTTCGAAGGTGTTGACCTGATCCTCGGCCCGACCACGCCGAACCCGGCCTGGAAGCTCGGCGCCAAGAGCAGCGACCCCGTCGCCGCCTACCTGGAAGACGTCTACACCATCACCGCCAACCTGGCGGGCCTGCCGGGCCTGTCGATGCCGGCTGGCTTCGTCGATGGCCTGCCGGTCGGCGTGCAACTGCTGGCGCCCTACTTCCAGGAAGGCCGCCTGCTCAACGTCGCGCACCGCTACCAGCAAGTGACCGACTGGCACACCCGCGCCCCCAACGGCTTCTGAGGAGTTCACACATGCAATGGGAAGTTGTGATCGGGCTGGAAATTCATACTCAGCTCGCCACCCAGTCGAAGATCTTCTCCGGCAGCGCCACCACCTTCGGCTCCGAGCCGAACACCCAGGCCAGCCTGGTTGACTTGGGCATGCCCGGCGTACTGCCGGTGCTGAACCAGGAAGCCGTGCGCATGGCGTGCATGTTCGGCCTGGCGATCGATGCCGAGATCGGCAAGCGCAACGTGTTCGCGCGCAAGAACTACTTCTACCCCGACCTGCCCAAGGGCTACCAGATCAGCCAGATGGACCTGCCGATCGTCGGCAAGGGCCACCTGGACATCGCCCTGGAAGACGGCACCATCAAGCGCATCGGCGTGACCCGTGCGCACCTGGAGGAAGACGCCGGCAAGAGCCTGCACGAAGACTTCAGCGGCTCCACCGGCATCGACCTGAACCGCGCCGGCACGCCGCTGCTGGAAATCGTTTCCGAGCCGGACATGCGTAGCGCCAAAGAAGCCGTGGCCTACGTCAAGGCGATCCACGCCCTGGTGCGCTACCTGGGCATCTGCGACGGCAACATGGCCGAAGGCTCGCTGCGCTGCGACTGCAACGTGTCGATCCGGCCAAAAGGCCAGGCCGAGTTCGGTACCCGCTGCGAGATCAAGAACGTCAACTCGTTCCGCTTCATCGAACGTGCGATCAACAGCGAGATCCAGCGCCAGATCGACCTGATCGAAGACGGTGGTAAGGTCATCCAGGAAACCCGCCTGTACGACCCGAACAAGGACGAGACCCGCTCCATGCGCAGCAAGGAGGAAGCCAACGACTACCGTTACTTCCCCGACCCAGACCTGCTGCCGGTGGTCATCGAGGACAGCTTCCTCGACACCATCCGCGCCGGCCTGCCAGAGCTGCCGCCGCAGAAGGTCGAGCGCTTCCAGAGCCAGTACGGCCTGTCGGCCTACGACGCGAACGTGCTGGCATCGAGCCGCGAACAGGCAGACTACTTCGAACAAGTGGTGAAGATTGGCGGCGACGCCAAGCTGGCAGCCAACTGGGTCATGGTCGAGCTGGGCAGCCTGCTGAACAAGCTGGGGGTCGAGATTGACCAGGCACCGGTCAGCGCCGAGCAGTTGGGTGGCATGCTGCTGCGTATCAGTGACAACACCATCAGCGGCAAGATCGCCAAAACCGTGTTCGAGGCCATGGCCGCCGGTGAAGGCGATGCCGACAGCATCATCGAGATCCGTGGCCTGAAGCAGGTCACCGACACCGGTGCGATCGACAAGATGCTCGACGAAATGCTGGCTGCCAATGCCGAACAGGTCGAACAGTACCGCGCCGCCGATGAGGCCAAGCGCGGCAAGATGTTCGGCTTCTTCGTCGGCCAGGCGATGAAGGCATCGAAGGGCAAGGCCAACCCGGGGCAAGTGAACCAATTGCTCAAAGCCAAGCTCGAAGGGTGATTGTTTTGACCCTGTAATCCTGCGAGGGCTTCGCCCTCGTTCGCGGGCAAGCCCGCTCCCACAGGTACAGCGCCGCTCTCACAGACGCTGACATACCTGTGGGAGCGAGCTTGCCCGCGAATGGTCGCACTGGAGAGCCTTTGACTTGCTAAAACGATCCCTCGGCACCCTCGCCTTGTTCTCCCTGCTGGCCGGCTGCGCCAGCCACGATATCGACCCCCGCGGCTACGACAAGACCGGCACCGCCTCCTATTACGGCTCGCGCCACCACGGCAAACGCACGGCCAGTGGCGAACCGTTCAACCAGCACGGCCTTACCGCCGCTCACCGCAGCCTGCCGTTCGGCAGCCGCGTGCTGGTCACCAACCTCGCCAACCAACGCAGCGTGGTGGTGCGCATCAATGACCGCGGCCCGCACACACGCGGCCGGCTGATCGACTTGTCACGCGCTGCAGCAGAAAAAATCGGCATGCTCCGTAGCGGAACGGCGCGCGTGCGGGTACAAGGTCTGAGCGACTGACCCTACTGGAGCCCTGACCATTTTCGACCTGGCCACCCTTCCCACCTTCAGCCTCCTGCAACTGGGCGTCGCCTTGTTGCTGCTGGCCTGCGGTGCCGAGCTGTTGGTACGCATGGCCCTGCGCCTGGCCTTGCGCCTGCACGTGCGCCCACTGATCATCGGGCTGAGCCTGGTAGCCTTCGGCAGCACCGCACCGCAGCTTACGGTAAGCCTACAGGCCGCCTTCCAGGGCGCACCGGATGTCGCCGTCGGCAGCGTGATTGGCAGCAACATCTTCAACGTACTGGTGATTCTTGGCCTGGCCGCGCTGATCATCCCGCTGCGTGTTTCACGCCAACTGGTTCGGCTGGACATCCCCTTGATGATCGTCGCCAGTGCGCTGGTGTATGCGCTGGCCGCCAATGGCTACCTGGGCCGCGGGGAGGGCCTGCTGCTGTTGCTGGCGCTGGTGGGCTACCTGGTCATGCTCTGGCATCAATCACGCCATTACGCTCGCACCTACCCCGCACCCAGCAACATCAAGGTCAGTGGTGCACGCTTTTGGTCAAGCACGCTGCTGCAGATTGCGCTTGGCCTTGGCCTGCTGAGCCTGGCCGGCCACTTGCTACTGGAAGCCGCCGTTGAGGTGGCGACTGACCTGGGCCTTTCCGAACGCATCATCGGCCTGACCGTGGTCGCGGTCTGCACGTCATTGCCAGAGCTGGCCGCCGCGATGATTGCCGCCCTTCGCGGCGAACGGGAAATCGCCGTTGGCACGGTGATCGGCAGCAACCTGTTCAACCTGCTGGGCGTGCTGGGCCTGACCGCGCTGATCACCCCTGAACCGCTGTCAATCTCACCCAACGCGCTGGCCTTCGACCTGCCCGTGATGCTGGGCGTCGCCGTCTTGAGCCTGCCCGTGTTCTATTCGGGCTACCGGATCACGCGCGCTGAAGGCCTGGTGTTTCTCTGCCTGTACCTGGCCTATGGGCTGCATGTGGTGGCCTTTACCACCGGCATGCCATTGGCCGGCCGCCTGGAGCGGCTCATGCTGTTCTATGTCCTGCCAGTGCTGGCCTTGGTGCTGCTGTACACCACCGTACGTGCGTGGCGGCGGCAGCACTGAGGCCAGCGGAGGGCGCCACAAGCCCTCAGCCCTGCCGGGCCTTCTTCAACCGGAACGCGACCCAAAGCACCGCAATCCAACCCGGAATCAGCATCACCGAGATGCGAATCGGCGGCGTCAGGTACATCACGACCAGAATCAGCACGATGAACGCCAGGCACAGGTAATTGGTAACCGGGTGCCCCCAGCTCTGGTAGAACGGGGTAATACCCGACGCCAGCTTGGCTTTGCGGAATTTGAGGTGGGTGATGCTGATGCTCGCCCAGTTGATCACCAGCGCCGACACTGCCAGGGCCATCAGCAAGCCAAAGGCTTCACCCGGCATCAGGTAGTTGATCAGTACGCACATGCCCGTGGCAAACGCCGAAACACCCAGCGCCGTCAGCGGCACACCACTGCGGCTGACTTTGAGCAGCTGGCGCGGCGCATCACCCTGGCTGGCCAGGCCGAACAGCATGCGGCTGTTGGCGTAGACGCAGCTGTTGTAGACCGACAGCGCCGCCGTCAGCACCACGACATTGAGGATGGTCGCCACCAGGTCGCTGTCCAGCTCATGGAAAATCATCACGAACGGGCTGCCCCCCTGCACCACCTTCTGCCACGGGTACAGCGACAACAGCACCGCCAGGGCGCCGATGTAGAAAATCAGGATGCGGTAGACCACCTGGTTGGTGGCCTTGGGGATGCTCTGGCGCGGGTTATCTGCCTCGGCGGCGGTGATACCCACCAGCTCCAGCCCACCGAAAGAGAACATGATCACAGCCAAGGCCATGATCAGGCCAGTAACGCCATTCGGGAAGAACCCGCCGTATTGCCACAGGTTGGCCACGCTGGCATCCGGGCCGCCGTGGCCGCTGCTCAGCAACCAGGCACCAAAGCCAATCATGCTGACGATGGCCACTACCTTGACCAATGCGAACCAGAACTCCATCTCCCCGTAGACCTTCACTTGGGTCAGGTTGATGAGGTTGATCGCCACGAAGAAGATCGCCGCCGTCGCCCAGGTGGGGAAATCGGGCCACCAGTACTGCACATAGATGCCCACGGCGGTCAGTTCGGCCATGCCCACCAGCACGTACACCACCCAGTAGTTCCAGCCCGAGACGAAGCCTGCGAACTCGCTCCAATACTGGTGGGCGAAGTGGCTGAAGCTGCCGGCTACCGGCTCTTCGACCACCATTTCGCCCAACTGGCGCATGATGAAGAAAGCCATCAGGCCGGCGATGGCGTAGCCCAGCAAAACGGAAGGGCCGGCCAGTTGAATGGTCTGGGCGATCCCCAGGAACAGCCCGGTGCCGATGGCCCCACCCAGCGCGATCAGCTGGATATGGCGATTCTTCAGCCCGCGCTGCAAGCGCTCGGGCGTGCTCTGGTCTTGCATGAAGTGTCCTTTAGCTCAGTGAGGCAGTGTTATTGCTGTTATTTGCAGTCAAGGATCTAGATCCATCCGCCCCACTGCAAGATGAAAATACCGATATTGGTGGTGATCGCCGCCATTAGCGTAGTGATCACGATGATCGAAGCCGCCAACTCATGGTTGCCGTTGGCCGCCCGCGCCATGACATAGCTGGCTGCCGCCGTCGGGCTGCCGATGTACAGGAACAAAATGCCCAGCTCGGCACCGCGGAACCCGCACAGCCACGCACCCAGTGTGCCGATCAGCGGTAACCAGACCATCTTCACCAGGCTGGCATCAATGGCCAGCCTGCCACTGTCACGCAGCGCCGCCAGCGACAGGGTGCCACCGATGCACATCAATGCCAGCGGCAAGGTCATCTGCGCCAGGTAGTCGCCTGAAGTGAGCAACCAGTTGGGCAACGGCACCTGGCCATAGGCCATGGGCGTTGCCACCAGCACACTGATGATCAATGGGTTGCTGAAGATGTTCTTGCAGATGCTCCACGGGTCGGACTTGAGGTCCGGGCTGTACACCGCCAGCACCACCGCCGACAGCGAGTTGTACAGGAGGATCACCAGGCCTGCCAGCACCGCGCCCAGCGAGATGCCGTAGTCGCCATACAGGCTGGCGGCCAGGGCCAGGCCGATTACGCCGTTGTTGCCGCGAAACGCGCCTTGGGTGTAGATGCCGCGGTCCGCTGGCGGGCAACGCCAGATGGCCAGCCCCCAGGCCACGCCAAAGCCAACCAGGGTGGCCGCGACGAAGTACAGCAACACGCTAGGTTTGACCGCCGTTGCCAGGTCGGCGTGGTAGATGCCGAGGAACAGCAGCGCCGGCATGCAGACGTTGAACACCAGCTGTGAGGCGACGCGGTTGAAGTTGTCGTCGATCAGGTGGATGCGTTTGAGCATCACGCCCATGAACAGCATGGCGAAGACAGGTGCCGTGATGTTCAGCGTCTGGATAAGAAGGGCGAGCATGCGCAAGCGATCCTGCAGGGAGTTGCCGTTAGGGGGCTAATGATACGTCAACGGCTGCGAGTTGCGGGGATCGGGATGTGATACAGGGCAATTTCTGTCAGTGCCGGCCCCTTCGCGGGCAAGCCCGCCCCCACAGGTAACCACCCTTCTCGGGCTCAGTGGTGTCCCTGTGGGAGCGGGCTTGCCCCGCGAAAGGGTCAACGCCGATTCAGCGCCGAACCGGCCGCTTCTGCAGTTTGCGCTGCAAGGTCCGCCGGTGCATGCCCAGCGCCCGCGCCGTGGCCGAGATATTGCCCTCGTGCTCGTTCAGCACACGCTGGATGTGCTCCCACTGCAGGCGGTCGACCGACATCGGGTTTTCCGGCACCAGGGCATCCAGGTCGGCATGCTCGGAAAGCAACGCAGCCAGTACATCGTCGGCATCGGCCGGCTTGCACAGGTAGTTGCAGGCGCCGCGCTTGACCGCCTCCACCGCGGTGGCGATGCTGGAATAACCCGTCAGGATCACCACGCGCATTTCCGGGTCCAGCTCCAGCAGCTTGGGCAGCAGCACAAGCCCCGAGTCGCCTTCCATCTTCAGGTCCAGCGTGGCGTAGTCAGGCAGGTCCTGCTGGGCCAGGATCAGCCCTTCTTCGGCGGAGCCTGCAGTGCTCACGCGGAACCCGCGACGGCTCATGGCGCGCGCCATGACCCGGGTGAAGGTGGCATCGTCATCCACCAGCAGCAGGTGCGGCAGCTCTTCGCTTTCAAGCTGGGTTTCGTCACTCATCATTCATCTCCTCGCTTGCCATGGGGCAGGCGCAATTCGGTCAGGGTGCCACCCTGCTCATGACTATAGAGTTTCACCGAACCGCCCGCACGCGTCACGCTGGCCTTGCTCAAGAACAGGCCCAGGCCGAAGCCTTTGCCCTTGGTGGTAATAAAGGGTTTGCCAATCGCCTCGGCGATCGCTGGGGGCACACCGGGGCCATGGTCACGGATACTGATGACAATGTCCTGGGCGTCCCAGTCAAGGCGCACCTCGAGATCGTCCGGACACGCGTCGGCTGCATTGTTCAGCAGGTTCAGCAGCGCCTGGGTCAGGTCCGGTGGCGGGGTCAGGCGCGGTACCTGGCCATCCCTGAGGCGCTGGAAGCGGTAGCTGGCCTCGGGCCGCATCAGGTGCCAACGGTTGAGCGCTTCGTCGAGCCAGGCGGTAACGTCCTGCTCGACCATCGCCAGGCGGCGGTTGGCCTCGGCGGCACGCACCAGTTGCTGCAAGGTCTCCTTGCACAGTTTGACCTGGTCCTGAAGGATCTGCAGGTCTTCCTGCAACAGCGGGTCGGGGTGGTCCTGGCGCATTTCGTTGAGCAGCACGCTCATCGTCGCCAGCGGGGTGCCCAGTTCGTGGGCAGCGCCAGCGGCCTGGGTGGCCACGGCCAGCAACTGCTCATCGCGCAGGCTCTCCTCACGGCGCTCGGAACGCAGCTGTTCCTGGCGGCGGAGTTCTTCGGCCATGCGCGCGGCAAAGAAGGTAATGACCGCTGCCGCCAGGGCGATGCTCAGCCACATGCCGTAGACCTGCATCTTGTCGCGCGCCAGCGGCAGCCCTTCCAGCGGGTAGAACTGCACCAGCAGCAGGCTGTAGGCCGTCAGGGCAATGCCCGAAAGAATCAGCGAATAGAGCCAGGGCAAGGTCACCGCAGCAATGGCCAGCGGCACCAGGTAATACGAAACGAACGGGTTGGTCGAGCCGCCGGAGTAATACAGCAAGGCACTGTGGATCAGCAGGTCACAGGCAAGCTGCAGTGCATATTCCATTTCGGTGACCGGCAGCGACAGACGCAGGCGCAACGCGGTGAAGGCGCACAAGATGGACGACAGGGCTAGCGTCGCCGCCAGCGAAAACCACGGCAAGGGCAGCAGGTCGGTCCAGTAGGCGACGCCCACGGAGCCTGCCTGGGCAGCCAGGACCAGCACGCGAATAACAGTCAGGCGCCAGAGGTTCTGACGTGTAGCGGACAACGGTTGTACGTCGGCGAGCATGAGCTCTCCTGATGAGTGCTCCAGAAAATCGGCTGGAGTATACCGAAGCCGGGCGCCTCGCTGCAGCGATGCGGCAAAGCGCCACACTTTGTCACAGGTTCATGATGGCACTTTTGAACCCACTACACTGTTCCCGGTCTGATGGGCCATGCGTGGAATGGAGAGCCAGCACCCACGCCCTTTTATTGCCAAGGAGTCTTACATGCAAATCCCTCGTCGCGGCACTGCCTTGATCCTGTCTTGCGGCCTGCTCGCCAGCCTGCCTGCGCTGGCGGCCGATGAGCCGCGCTTCAACCAGGTGTCGCTGCGTGCCGAAGTCAGCAAGGAAGTGCCACGCGACCTGATGGTCGTGACCCTCTACAGCGAAGCGCAGAACACCGACCCGGGCAAACTTGCCAAAGAGATCACCGAGACCATGAACAAGGCTGTGCAGCAGTCTCGCCAGGTCAAGGATGTGAAGATCAGCCAGGGCAGCCGCAACAGCTACCCGGTCTATGACAGCAAAGGGCAGAAAATCACCGGCTGGCGTGAACGCGCCGAGCTGCGCCTGGAAAGCGCCAACTTCCCAGCCCTGTCGCAATTGACCGCCGACCTGCTGCAAGACCTGAAAATGGGCGGCATGGACTTCTCCATCGCCCCGGCCACGCGCAAGGCCAGCGAAGATGATTTGCTCAAGGACGCGGTCAATGCCTTCAAGGCACGCGCACAGCTGGCCACCGAGGCGCTGGGGGGCAAGGGCTACAAAGTGGTCAACCTGAACCTCAACAGCAGCGGCTACCCACGCCCGTACCTGCGCAGCGCACCGATGGCCATGAAAGCCATGGGCGCTGACGAAGCGGCGCCGGCGCCGGATATCGAAGCGGGCACCAGCGAAGTGAGCATGAATGCCGATGGTTTGATCGAAGTTCAGATGCCCTGATCTGAATGGGGCCGCCTTGCGGCCCAATCGCCGGCAAGCCGACTCCCACAGGGGCAGCGCAGAGCCTAAGGCTTGCGCTGCACCTGTAGGAGCGGCCTTGCGTCGCGCTGGGCTGCAAAGCAGCCCCAATTCTGCAATTTAAGACATTTCCTACGCACTTTTAAGGTGCGGCTTACAGATTCCTCCCCCTCGAAACATCCTGCAATTGCCATCATTTTGCCCGCGCAAACGTTCAACTTCGTCGAAAGTTATACCGATGCGACATCCATGTACGCTCGTGCCACCTTTCTGGCGCCAACTATCCTTCTGAGTGTTGCATTGGGAACAGCCCCTGCATAAGTATCCTCAGGTCGGCTCACGAGGCCACCTCAATCAAAAATGACAACAATGAGGCCACCATGCTCAAACACGCAGTCATTCCGTTCTTGCTAGGTGCAGGTTTGCTGGCCGGCGCCCCGCTCGCCCACGCAGCGTCCAACCTGGTGTTCTGCTCCGAAGGCAGCCCGGCTGGCTTCGACCCAGGGCAATACACGACGGGAACCGACTTCGACGCCTCGGCCGAGACCGTGTTCAACCGCCTGACCCAGTTCGAACGCGGCGGTACCGCCGTGATCCCGGGCCTGGCGACTAAATGGGAAGTGTCCGACGACGGCAAGACCTACACCTTCCACCTGCGCGAAGGGGTCAAGTTCCACACCACCGACTACTTCAAGCCCACCCGCACATTCAATGCCGATGACGTGCTGTTCACGTTCAACCGCATGCTCGACAAGAACCACCCGTTCCGTAAGGCCTACCCCACCGAATTCCCCTACTTCACCGACATGGGCATGGACAAGAACATCGCCAAGCTCGAGAAGGTCGACGAGCACACTGTGCGCTTCACCCTCAACGACGTGGACGCTGCGTTCATCCAGAACCTGGCGATGAGCTTCGCGTCCATCCAGTCGGCCGAGTATGCCGACCAGTTGCTGAAAGGCGGTAAGGCTGCCGACCTCAACCAGAAACCGATCGGCACCGGCCCATTCGTGTTCAGCAAGTACCAGAAAGACGCGCAAATCCGCTTCAAGGGCAACAAGGATTACTGGAAACCCGAGGACGTGAAGCTCGAAAACCTGATCTTCGCCATCACCACCGATGCCTCGGTGCGCATGCAGAAGCTCAAGAAAGGCGAGTGCCAGGTCACGCTGTTCCCGCGCCCGGCCGACATCGAGCCGCTCAAGGCCGACAAGAGCCTGCAGATGCCGCAACAGGCCGGCTTCAACCTCGGCTACATTGCCTACAACGTGATGGACAAGATCAAGGGCAGCAGCGTGCCCAACCCCATGGCCAAGCTCGAAGTGCGTCAGGCACTGGACATGGCGGTGGACAAGAAAAAGATCATCGAATCGGTTTACCAGGGTGCCGGCCAGCTGGCGGTAAACGGCATGCCGCCCACCCAGTGGTCCTATGACGACAGCATCAAGGACGCCCCCTACGATCCGGAAAAGGCCAAGCAGCTGCTCAAGCAAGCCGGCATCCCGGAGGGCACCGAGATCACCCTGTGGGCCATGCCTGTGCAACGCCCGTACAACCCCAATGCCAAGCTGATGGCCGAAATGCTGCAATCGGACTGGGCCAAGATCGGCATCAAGGCGAAGATCGTCAGCTATGAATGGGGCGAATATATCAAGCGCTCCAAAGGCGGCGAACAGGGCGCCATGCTGATCGGCTGGAGCGGCGACAACGGTGACCCGGACAACTGGCTAGGTACCCTGTACGGCTGTGATGCGATCGACGGCAACAACTTCTCCAAGTGGTGCTACAAGCCCTACGACGACCTGATCAAACAGGCCAAAGCCACCTCTGACCAAGCCAAACGCACCGAGTTGTATCAACAGGCGCAGCACATCCTCAAGCAGCAGGTGCCGATCACCCCGATCGCCCACTCCACCGTGTACCAGCCCATGAGTGTCAAGGTGAAGGACTTCAAGATCAGTCCGTTTGGGCTGAATGCCTTCTACGGCGTCAGCGTGGACAACTAATAGGGTAGCCCCCGGCACCCGCCGCGCGGCGGGTGCCTGCCCCACCACAGCCAACCCCCATAACGCCTGCCTGCTGCTACCCGCAGCGGGATAGGCAACCTGTTGCCGCCATTCGTACCCCGAGGCGGCGAAACAGACGAACAAGGACTTGCCATGCGCCATGCCACCGCCCTTTCGACCCTGCTCGCGCTGGGCCTGATGAGCCAATCCCCGGCCCTGCTCGCGAAAAACCTGGTGTTCTGTTCCGAAGGCAGCCCGGCGGGTTTCGACACCGCCCAGTACACCAGCGCCACCGACAACGACGCCGCCGAGCCGATCTACAACCGCCTGGTCGAATTCGAACGCGGCGGCACTGCCGTGCACCCGGCCCTGGCAACCAAATGGGACATCTCCGAGGATGGCCTGCGCTACACCTTCCACCTGCGCGAGGGCGTGAAGTTCCACGCCAACAAGGCGTTCACCCCAGGCCGCGACTTCAATGCCGACGACGTGCTGTTCACCTTCAACCGCATGCTCGACAAGGGCCACCCGTTCCGGCTGGCCTACCCCACCGAGTTCCCCTACTTCGTCAGCATGGGCCTGGACAAGAACATCGCCCGCATCGAGAAGGCCGGCCCGCTGACCGTGGTGTTCACCCTGAACAAGGTCGACGCCGCGTTCATCCAGAACCTTGCCATGAGCTTCGCGTCCATCCTGTCTGCCGAATACGCCGAGCAGTTGATGACCCGCGGGCGCCCTAGCGACATCAACCAGCAGCCCATCGGCACCGGGCCGTTCGTGTTCCAGCGCTACCAGAAGGATTCGCAGATCCGCTTCAAGGGCAACAAGGACTATTGGGCTCCGGATGAGGTGAAGATCGACAACCTGGTGTTCTCGATCAACACCGACCCTTCGGTGCGCATCCAGAAGCTGCGCCGCAACGAATGCCAGGTCACCTTGCACCCTCGGCCGGCCGACCTGCCAGCGCTCAAGGCCGACAAGACGCTCGAGGTGCTGCAACGGCCCGGCTTCAACCTCGGCTACATCGCCTACAACACCCAGCACCCGCCCTTCGACCGCCTGGAAGTGCGCCAGGCCATGGACATGGCGGTCAACAAGCAGGCGATCCTGCAGGCGGTGTATCAGGACTCCGGGCAACGGGCGGTGAACGCCATGCCGCCCACCCAATGGTCCTACGACGACAGTCTCAAGGACGCCCCCTTCGACCCAGCAAAAGCCAAGCAACTGCTCAAGCAGGCCGGGGTCAAGGACGGCACCGAAGTCACCCTATGGGCCATGCCGGTGCAGCGCCCGTACAACCCCAACGCCAAGCTGATGGCCGAGATGCTCCAGGCCGACTGGAACAAGCTGGGCTTCAAGGTGCGCATCGTCAGCTACGAATGGGGCGAGTACCTCAAGCGCATGAAAAGCGGCGAGCACGACATCGCCCTGATCGGCTGGACCGGCGACAACGGCGACCCCGACAACTGGCTCGGCACCCTCTACAACTGCGATGCCATCGGCAGCAACAACTACTCCCTGTGGTGCGACCCGCAGTACGACAGCCTGGTCAAGCAGGCCAAGCAGGTGACCGACCGCGAACAGCGCACCGCCCTCTACCGCCAGGCCCAGCAGCGGCTCAAGCAACAGGTGCCGATTACCCCGGTGGCGCATTCCACGGTGAACCAGCCGATCAGTGTCAAGGTTTCCGACTTCAAGGTCAGCCCCTTTGGCCGCAATGATTTTTCCGGTGTGAGTGTTGATTGATTTTTCAACCTGCACCGGCCTCTTCGCGGGTAAACCCGCTCCCACAGGTTCCCCACGAAGCGGCCAGTGCAGGCAACACCTCTCCCCCTGATTAGCCCGGCAACCCCAGGCAAACCTGGCAACACCGCAGCAAAAAATCCGGCTCACAAGGCCGGTAATAACTAGAAAAAGGAAAGGGAGCTTTCACCTTGAGAATATTCACCTCAACCGCACTGGCCTTAACCATCGGCAGCTTTTGCTCCGTGGTCGAAGCCGACCCTCAGAGCCAGGACTACGTCCCGCTCACCCTCAAGACAGGCAGTGAGCAAGACCAGGCGACCGGCTTCGTCGACGGCCAGAGCCTGTCTGGCTCTACCCGCAACTGGTACGCCCGCGAGCGCGCCACCCGCGGCCCGTTGTGGAAGTACTACAAAAGCGACGGCACCCGCCACGACACCCACAGCCGCGAGAACTGGCTGCAAGGCACCCTCCTCAACTACAGCTCGGGCTTTACCCAAGGCACCGTGGGCTTTGCCGTCGAGGCGGCCGGCTACAACGCCGTTGCCCTGCTACAGGACCGCGAGGCCATCGCCGGCCCCAACAACCGGACGCTGACCCACAGCGACGGCGACCCCATTGGCCAGTGGAGCAAACTGGGCCTGGGCAACATCAAAGCCCGTGTGTCCAACACCACACTCACCGTCGGCCGCCAGTCAGTGGACACGCCGATGATCGCTTACATCGGCAACCGCGCCCTGCCTTCGAGCTTCCAAGGTGCCTTTCTGCACAGTGCCGAATTCGACAACCTCTCGTTCGACCTGGGCACCTTCGACCGCGTCTCGCCGCGCACCGAGCAAAGCCTCAGCAAATTCCGCAGCGAGTATGGCGCCGCTGGCATCGAGACCGACCGCGCCAGCACCACCGGGGTCAACTACCAGCCGTTCAAGAGCCTGACCACCAGCCTGTACGCCACCAAGGTCGACGACTTCTGGAACCAGTACTACTTCGGCGCTAACCACGTGCTGGGTGACAGCGCCGTACTCAGCCTGAGCACCGGTCTGAACTACTACAAGACCGTGGACGAAGGCAGCAAGAAGATGGGTGAGATCGACAACGACACCTACAGCCTGTCGCTTGGCCTGACCCACCAGGCCCATACCCTTTCGGCCGCCTGGCAGCAGGTCAACGGCAACGAGTACTTCGACTACCTGCACGAAACCAACGGCATCTACCTGGCCAACTCGCTGCTCTCGGACTTCAACGGCCCCAACGAGAAATCCCTGCAGATTTCCTATGTGCTGAACATGGCGCCCTACGGCGTGCCGGGCCTGAAGTTCAACCTGTACAACGCCCGCGGCTGGGGCATCGACGGCACGCACTACCGCGGCACCGCCTATGACGTGAAGGGGATGGACGGCGAGACCCACTACGAGTGGGGCATCGGCACCAGCTACGCGGTGCAGAGCGGCCCGCTGAAAGACACCAGCATCCGCGCCACCTACACCGCACACCGCGCCAGCAAGGCCCAGGCCGATGGCAGCCTGGACGAGTTCCGCGTGGTGACCACCATTCCGTTCAACATCCTCTGACCCATGACGCCACGGCCTGCTTCGCCCACTGAAAAAAACAGGCCGTGGCGGCTACGCTGGAATCAAAGCTTGCAGGGAGTATTCATGAAATCGCTACCGCTCCGCGCTGCCCTGGCAGCGCTCATCCTGGGCAGCGCCGCGCCGCTTGCGGCCAAGCCGCTGGTGGTGTGTACCGAAGCCAGCCCCGAGGGCTTCGATGTCGTCCAGTACACCACGGCCGTGACGTTCGATGCCTCGTCCGAAACCCTGTTCAACCGCCTGGTCGATTTCACCCCCGGGACGACCGACATCCAGCCGGCACTGGCGGAACGCTGGGACATCTCCGCTGATGGCCTGACGTACACCTTCCACCTGCGCCAGGGGGTTAAGTTCCACACCACCGACTACTTCACGCCCACCCGCGACTTCAATGCCGACGACGTGCTGTGGAGCCTGCGCCGCCAGCTCGACCCACAACACCCCTGGCACGACAAGACCAGCGTCGGCTACCCGTATTTCGAAAGCATGGCCTTTGGCAAATTGCTCAAGTCGGTAGACAAGACTGACGATCACACCGTGGTGATCACCCTCACCCGCCCGGAAGCACCGTTTCTGCGTGACATGGCCATGGGTTTCACCTCGATCTACTCCGCCGAATACGGCGACCAGTTGCTGAAGGCAGGTAAGACAGGCGACCTCAACAGCAAGCCGATCGGCACCGGCCCGTTCATCTTCCAGCGCTACAGCAAGGACGCACAGGTCCGCTACAAGGCCAACCCAGACTACTTCCGTGGCAAGCCACCGGCCGATGCCCTGATCTTTGCCATCGCCAGCGACAGCAACGTCCGCCTGCAGAAGCTGCGCGCCAACGAATGCCAGGTGGCGCTGTACCCCAAGCCCGAGGACGTGCCGTCGATCAAGGCAGACCCTAAGCTCAAGATCGCCAACACCGAAGCACTGGTTACCGGCTACATCGCCATGAACACCGAGCACAAATACCTCAGTGATGTGCGGGTGCGCAAAGCCATCGACATGGCCTTCGACCGCCAGTCCCACGTCGATCAGCTATTCGGCAAAGGCAACGCCCTGGTCGCTATCAACCCCTACCCGCCGTCAATGATCGGCTTCAACCGCGACAACAAAAACCCACCCCGCGACCTCGACAAGGCACGTGCGCTGCTCAAGGAGGCCGGTGTGCCGGAGGGTACGGTCATCACCCTGTTCACCCGCAACGGCGGCGGCCCGACCAACCCCAACCCGCGGCTGTCGGCCGAGATGTTGCAATCAGACCTGGCCAAGGTTGGCATCAAGCTCGACATCCGCGTCATGGAGTGGGCCGAGATGCTGCGCCGGGCCAAAAAAGGCGAAGCCGACCTGGTGTCCACCGGCTGGGCCAGCGACAACGGCGACCCGGACAATTTCCTCACACCGCTGCTCAGCTGCGAGGCGGCGAAAAATGGCGAGAACTACGCGCGCTGGTGCAACTCGAAATTCCAGGCGTTGATCACCCAAGCCCGCGAGGTGATCGATAACGACGCGCGTGCAAGGCTCTATAGCGAGGCATTGAAGGTGTACGATGACGACCAGCCCTGGATCAGCATGGCCCACCCGAAGGTGTTTACCGCCATGCGTGACAACGTGGAGGGTTACGTGATCAACCCTCTGACCAACAACAACTTCGCCACCACCCGGGTGAAGTAGAAAAACAACGACCGCCGGCAGCCCACACGGGGACCGGCGGCACTGCCGTGGCGTGCTGACTGCCGCCTGGCCTGAAGAGGTAACCCCGACAATGTTGAGTTTTATTGCCCGGCGCCTGGGCCTGCTGATCCCGACCTTCTTCGGTATCACGTTGCTCACCTTCGCGCTCATACGCCTGATCCCCGGCGACCCGGTGGAAGTGATGATGGGCGAGCGCAGGGTCGACCCCGAAATGCACGCCCAGGCCATGGAGCGCCTGGGCCTGAACAAGCCACTGCCGGTCCAGTACCTGGACTATGTGGGCAAGCTCGCCCAGGGTGACTTGGGCGAATCGCTGCGTACCCGCGAGAGCGTGTGGACCGAATTCCTCACTCTGTTCCCCGCCACCTTGGAGCTGGCCTTCGCCGCCCTGCTGTTCGCCGGTATCGTCGGCCTGCTGGCCGGGGTGATCGCGGCACTGAAGCGGGGCTCGCTGTTCGATCATGGGGTGATGGGCATCTCGCTCGCTGGCTACTCCATGCCGATTTTCTGGTGGGGCCTGATCCTGATCATGTTCTTCTCGGTCAGCCTGGGCTGGACGCCGGTGTCCGGGCGCATCGACCTGCTCTACGACATCGAGCCGAAAACCGGTTTCATGCTGATCGACACCCTGCTCAGTGACGAAGAAGGCGCGTTCAAGGATGCGGTGATGCACCTGATCCTGCCGGCCATCGTACTGGGCACCATTCCGCTGGCGGTGATCGCCCGCATGACCCGCTCGTCCATGCTCGAAGTACTGCGTGAAGACTACATTCGCACCGCCCGCGCCAAGGGCCTGTCGCCCGCCCGCGTGGTGTTCGTGCACGGCCTGCGTAACGCGCTGATCCCGGTGCTCACGGTGTTCGGCCTGCAAGTCGGCACACTGCTGGCCGGCGCCGTGCTGACCGAAACCATCTTTTCCTGGCCGGGCATCGGCAAATGGCTGATCGAAGCCATCGGTGCCCGTGACTACCCCGTGGTCCAGAACGGCATCCTGTTGATCGCCTGCCTGGTGATTCTGGTCAACTTCGTCGTGGACATCCTCTACGGCCTGGCCAACCCACGCATCCGTCATCAGCGCTGAGGCCTTCGCCATGACTAGCCCGATTGCAAAATCCGTCGCACCGGCCAGCCCGGTGGACCAAAGCCTGCTCTACCCCTCGCCGTACAAGGAATTCTGGCACGCCTTCTCGCGCAACAAAGGCGCGGTGATGGGCCTGGCCTTCATGTGCCTGGTGGTGTTCTGCGCCCTGTTCGCCCCTTGGGTCGCCCCGCATGACCCGAGCGAGCAGTACCGCGACTTCCTGCTGACCCCGCCGGTGTGGCTCGAAGGCGGTACCTGGCAGTTCATCCTCGGCACCGACGAACTGGGCCGCGACCTGCTGTCGCGCTTGATCCAGGGCGCCCGGCTGTCATTGCTGATCGGCCTGTCGTCGGTGGTGATGTCGCTGATCCCAGGGATTCTGCTGGGCCTGCTGGCCGGCTTCTTCCCGCACTTCCTCGGCCCCTCGATCATGCGCCTGATGGACGTGATGCTGGCCCTGCCCTCGCTGCTGCTGGCCGTGGCCATCGTCGCCATCCTCGGCCCTGGCCTGATCAACACCGTGATCGCCATCGCCATTGTCTCGCTGCCTGCCTATGTGCGCCTGACCCGCGCCGCGGTAATGGGCGAACTCAACCGCGACTACGTCACCGCCGCCCGCCTGGCCGGTGCCAGCTTGCCGCGGCTGATGTTCGTCACCGTGCTGCCCAACTGCATGGCGCCGTTGATCGTGCAGGCTACCTTGAGTTTCTCCTCGGCGATCCTCGACGCCGCGGCCCTAGGCTTCCTCGGCCTGGGCGTGCAACCGCCCACCCCCGAGTGGGGCACCATGCTGGCTTCGGCCCGCGACTACATCGAGCGGGCCTGGTGGGTGGTGAGCCTGCCGGGGGTGACCATTCTGCTCAGCGTGCTGGCAATCAACCTGATGGGCGACGGACTGCGCGATGCGCTGGACCCGAAACTCAAGAACGCCGCCTGAGGAGAACGCCATGTCACTGTTGCAGATCAACAACCTCAATGTGCGCTTCGGCGACGCCCATGCAGTACCGGTGGTGGATGGCCTGGACCTGGCCGTGGATGCCGGTGAGATCCTGGCCATCGTCGGCGAGTCCGGCTCGGGCAAATCCGTCACCATGATGGCCCTGATGGGCCTGATCGACGCCCCCGGGCGCATCACCGCCGATACCATGACGTTCAACGGCACCGACATGCTCAAGCTCAGCGGCCGCCAGCGGCGCAAGGTGGTGGGCAAGGACATCGCCATGGTCTTCCAGGACCCGATGACCGCGCTCAACCCGAGCTTCACCGTGGGCTATCAGATCGAAGAAGTGCTGCGCCAGCACCTGGGCCTGAAGGGCAAGGCTGCGCGCCAGCGGGCCCTGGAACTGTTGAAAAAAGTCGAGATCCCGGCCGCGGAAAGCCGCCTGGACGCGTATCCGCACCAGCTGTCTGGCGGCATGAGCCAGCGCGTGGCGATCGCCATGGCGATTGCCGGCGAACCCAAGCTGCTGATCGCCGACGAACCTACCACCGCCCTCGATGTGACCATCCAGGCGCAGATCATGGAGCTGCTGGTCAACCTGCAGAAAGAGCGCAACATGGCGCTCATTCTCATTACCCATGACCTGGCCGTGGTGGCTGAAACCGCCCGGCGCGTGTGTGTGATGTACGCCGGGCAAGCGGTAGAAGTGGGCCAGGTGCCCGAGCTGTTCGACGTCCCCGCCCACCCCTACAGCGAAGCCCTGCTGGCGGCGATCCCCGAGCACAGCCTGGGCGCCGAGCGCCTGGCCACCCTGCCCGGCATCGTCCCTGGCCGTTACGACCGGCCGCAAGGTTGCCTGCTGTCGCCGCGCTGCCCGTACGTGCAGGACAACTGCCGGCAACAGCGTCCGCCCCTCGCCCCCCAGGCACACAGCCTGGTGCGTTGCTTCTACCCGCTGAACCAGGAGGTGGCGTGATGGCCGTCGTACTTACTGCCCGCGAGTTGACTCGCCACTACGAAGTGTCCCGCGGCCTGTTCAAGGGCCACGCCCTGGTGCGTGCGCTCAATGGCGTATCGTTCGAACTGGAGGCCGGCAAGACCCTGGCTGTGGTCGGTGAATCCGGCTGTGGCAAATCGACCCTGGCCCGCGCCCTGACCTTGATCGAAGAGCCCTCCTCCGGCTCGTTACAGATCGCCGGCACCGAGGTCACAGGCGCCAGCAAGGCCGAGCGCAAGCAATTGCGCCGCGATGTGCAGATGGTCTTCCAAAGCCCGTATGCCTCGCTGAATCCGCGCCAGAAGATCGGCGACCAATTGGCCGAGCCTTTGCTGATCAACACCTCGCTGAGCAAGGCCGAGCGGCGCGAGAAAGTGCAGAAGATGATGGAGCAGGTCGGCCTGCGACCCGAGCACTACCAGCGCTACCCGCACATGTTCTCGGGGGGGCAGCGCCAGCGTATCGCCCTGGCCCGGGCCATGATGCTGCAGCCCAAGGTGCTGGTGGCGGACGAGCCGACCTCTGCACTCGACGTGTCGATCCAGGCACAGGTGCTGAACCTGTTCATGGACCTGCAGAAGGAATTCAACACCGCTTACGTGTTCATCTCGCACAACCTGGCGGTGGTGCGGCATGTGGCGGATCAGGTGTTGGTGATGTACCTGGGGCGGCCGGCGGAGATGGGGCCGAAAGCGGATATCTACGAGAAGCCGCTGCACCCTTATACC
The DNA here is from genome assembly GCF_000483465.1 of Pseudomonas sp. LAIL14HWK12:I7. NCBI lineage: Bacteria > Pseudomonadati > Pseudomonadota > Gammaproteobacteria > Pseudomonadales > Pseudomonadaceae > Pseudomonas > Pseudomonas sp. LAIL14HWK12:I7. The sequence continues at coordinate 118,353 of NZ_KI519605.1, read as the reverse complement.
CAGGCATTGCTGTCGGCAACACCGGCGATTCATCCAGACCCGTTGAAACCCAAGATTCGCATTGCGGGGGAATTACCCAACCCGTTGAACCCGCCGGATGGCTGCGCGTTTCACAAGCGTTGCCCGTATGCGACGGAGCGGTGTGGGAAGGAAGTGCCTGCGTTTCGGCAGGTTGGGACCCGGCAGGTCGCCTGTCATTATGCCGAGCAATTTCTCTAGTTCGGTGTGACATTCATCGCCGGCAAGCCGGCTCCCACAAGTACGGCGCAGGCTTCAAACCTGCGCCGTATCTGTGGGAGCCGGCTTGCCGGCGATGGGCCGCAAAGCGGCCCCACGTTCTCAATGCATGAATATCGCGATCAGGATGATCACCGGAATCGGTACCCCAAGCATCCACAGCAGTAATGAGCGCATGTTGTTTCTCCTTCCTTAACGTTGAATGCTTCGATGGGTCGTGTAGCCCACGCCTTCCCCTTCCAGCCACAGCACGCGATCACGCTGACGGCCACCGAACAACGCAGCCAGGCTGGCAAAGAACGCACCGCAGAGCAGCGCAACAAAGGTCCACAGCGCCGTCCAGGCCGCCACTTTGGCCGCCGTATCAGCCGCCTGTTTTGCCTGCACCTTGGCCTGCTGCACTTGGGCGTACACTTCATCTACCCGTGCTTCGGCTTCCGCCTGGCTCAAGCGGGTACGCTGGGCCACCAATTGCGCGAGATACGCGCGGTCACCTTCAGCCAGCGTGCCACCCTGCGCGATGGACTTGGCCAGGATGCGCGCCGCTACGCCGTTGGCAGCATCGTCGCTGACCGCTGCCGGGCCATCGCTACGGAACAGGCTGTCGACGAAGTAACCATTGGCATCAGGCTTGGGCGCCATGCTCGCAGCCGCCCCAACCGCCGTCGCCCCGGCCTGCACGCCCGCACCGGCCAAACCACCGACGGTGCCAACGATCAGCATGGCTGCAACCAGCGTGGCCACTGCCCAGGCGAGGAAGCCATGGGCCGTGTCGCGGAAATACACTTCATCGCCATGCAGATTGGCCCACTTCACCCGCAGCCGGCCGGCGATATAGCCGCCCAGGCCTGAAGCGAGAATCTGCGTCAACAACAACCAGATGATCGCCGACACGCCCAAGGTCTGGGCGCTGGCACCTTCATCTGCCCAGGGCGAAGTGGCGGCAAAGCCAAGCCCCGCACCGAGCACCACAAGGATCAAAGACAGCGCGGCAGCAGCAGCGGCACCCGCGAAGATGGCCGCCCAGGACACGCCTGAACGATTCTGGGAATCGACATACGGATATTCGGCAGAGGGGATCATGGTTTTTCGCCTTTATTGTGAGCATCGGGAGCAGTCGCGTGATGATCGGTGCAGAGGCCGTGCCACATGTGTCAAAAAATGACTTTCAAGCGAATCAACGGGTTAGCTCAAACACGTTTCCTGGAGTCGTGCAAAACACCCGGTTTGCTCGTACAGGCTCAGGGTTTATGCAATGTCTTCTGGCCGCGCCCACTGGCTTGCCTACCGCCCCTGCCCCCGGCACTATTTGCCAATGCGTTCTACCCCCCCTGCCGACGGCCCCGAACAGACGCCCATCACCGCCGAAACCGTGATGCGCTATCACCTGTGCTGGAAGCACCGCGACCTCGACGGCGTCATTGCGCTGTATCACCCAGACGTGCGGTACCACGACTTCTTCCAGAACCGCGTGCTCGGCTTCAACGACCTGCGCGACTACGTGCGCGCCAGCCTGCCACGTGAGGCGGGTGAAGATATCGTCCACAGCGACCGCATCCGCGTCGATGGCTGCACTGCCTTCATCCAGTACCAGGTCACCGTGCAGGGCGGCGAAGGCCTGGTCGCGTTCCAGTCCAGCGAGGCCATCACCGTGAAGGATGGCCTGATCTGGCGGGTCAACGAATACGCCACGCTGGTGCGACAGCAGGGCAAGGGGCTGACCAACGCCGGGCCGCGACCGGCCACCAGCCGCCTCGGCCTTTCGCCGCGCCAGCTGTCGACCATGGCCCAGGACCTGGAGCACTACTTTCAGCGTCAACGCCCCTACCTCGACCCGGAACTGGACCTGCAACAGGTCGCCGATGCCAGTGGCTACAGCCGCAACCAGATCTCCTACCTGCTCAACCAGGTGCTGGGCCAAAGCTTCTACCGCTACGTCAACCAGGCGCGCCTGCAGCACCTGATGGCCAGCCTGGACGACAATACTGCCCATGCTCCGATCGACGACCTGGCATTCAGCGCGGGCTTCAATTCGCTGTCGGCGTTCTACAAGTGCTTCCGGGAAAACACCGGACTCACGCCCAAGGCTTACCTCAAGCAAATTTCTCTGCGTGCACGCACGTAAGACAGCCGCTGGCTGACAGCACTAGGATCGCCCACAGACCTTGACCGATGTGGAGCCGAACCCGATGCAACCCCTGCGCACGCTCAGCCTGTGGATGGACCAGCTCGACGAGCCGCTGTGCGCGCGCCCGGCACTGCGCGATGACCTCGACGTTGACGTGTGCATCATCGGCGCCGGTTATACCGGCCTGTGGACCGCGTACTACCTCAAGCGCCAGGCGCCACAGCTGAACATCGCGGTGATCGAGGCCAACATCGCCGGCTTCGGCGCATCGGGGCGCAATGGCGGCTGGCTGATGGGCAACCTGCTCGGCGAGGACCGCCTGCTCGCCAGCCTGTCGCCGCAACAACGCCGCGCCAGCATCGACCTGCTGCACGGCATTCCAGATGAAGTGCACGCCGTGCTGCAACGCGAAGCCATCGACTGCGACTACCGCAAAGGTGGCGTGCTGTATTGCGCTGCCCGCTACCCCGAGCAGGAGCGCAGCCTGCGCGCCTACCTGGACGACCTCTATCGCCAGGGCATGACAGAAGATGACTACCGCTGGCTGCGCCCCGAGCAGCTGGACGCCCAGTTGCGGGTCAGTAACGCCTACGGTGCGATCTACAGCCCGCACACCGCAACGATCCAGCCGGCCAAGCTGGCGCGCAGCCTGGCCCGGGCGGTAGAAAACCTCGGCGTGCCGATTTACGAGAACACCCCTGCCATCGACTGGCAGCCGGGTGAAGTGCGTACCCCGCTGGCACGCATCCGCTGCCAGTGGACGGTGCCCGCTGTGGAAGGTTACGCCGCCAGCCTGCCACCGCTGGGCAAGCATCAACTGCCAGTGCAGAGCCTGCTGGTGGCCACCGAGCCACTGCCGGAGTCGACCTGGGAACAGATCGGCCTGAGCCAGGGCCAGGCGTTCAGCGAAAGCAGCCGCCAGGTCACCTATGGCCAGCGCACGGCCGACAATCGCCTGGTGTTCGGCGCCCGCGGCGGTTACCGCTTCGGTGGCCGGCTACGCGAAGACTTCACCCTGAGCGATGCCGAAGTTGACCTGCGCCGCTACCTATTCAGCGAGCTGTTCCCCCAGCTCAAGCATGTGCGCATCACCCATTCCTGGGGCGGCAACCTGGGCATGGCCCGGCGCTTCCGCCCGCACATGCTGTGCGACCGCCAACGCGGTCTTGCCCTGGCCGGTGGCTATGGCGGCGAAGGCGTCGGTGCCACCAACCTCGGCGGGCGCACCCTGGCTGCGCTGATCCTCAACCAGCACAACGCACTGACCGCACAACCCTGGGTGCTCGACAACCGTCCGCTGTCGAGCCTGGCCACCTGGCCGGCCGAGCCCTGCCGCTGGCTGGGCTACAACGCGATCATCCAAAGCTTCGTGCACGAGGACCGAACCCTCGCCAACCCCGCCAGCGCGCCTTGGAGGCGGCGCCTGGCCAGCTCGCTCGCAGACTTCATGGAAGGCTTCATGCAGTGATAAAGCTGCAGGTGCAATTAGCATGGCTTTTGTAGGAGCAGGGCTTTTTGTAGGAGCAGCCTTGTGCTGCGAAGAGGCCGGTGAAACCACCACCTAATGTGGGTGATATTGCCGGCCTCTTCGCAGCACAAGGCTGCTCCTACAGGGGGCTAGATCAGCCCTGGGGTCAGTGATGTTCGCAGATAGCGCAGACGTGGATCTGGGCAATCAGCATCAACAGGGCTTTTTGTAGGAGCAGCCTTGTGCTGCGAAGAGGCCGGTGAAACCACCACCTATGTGGGTGTTATTACCGGCCTCTTCGCCGCACAAGGCTGCTCCTACAGGGGGCTAGATCAGCCCTGGGGTCAGTGGTGTTCGCGGGTAGCACGGAACTTGACGTCCGGCCAGCGCTCTTCCATCAGCGACAGGTTGACCCGGGTCGGCGCCAGGTAGGTCAGGTGACCGCCACCGTCGATGGCCAGGTTCTCCATGGCCTTGGTCTGGAATTCCTCGAGCTTCTTCTTGTCGTCACAGCTGATCCAGCGCGCGGACCACACAGTGATCGGCTCGTAGGCGCACTCGACCTTGTACTCTTCCTTCAGGCGGCTGGCGACCACGTCGAACTGCAGAACACCGACCGCACCGAGGATGATGTCGTTGCTGCGCTCGGGGAAGAACACCTGGGTCGCGCCCTCTTCGGCCAATTGCTGCAGGCCCTGACGCAACTGCTTGGACTTGAGCGGGTCTTTCAGGCGCACACGGCGGAAAAGCTCTGGAGCGAAGTGCGGAATACCGGTGAAGCCCAGCGCCTCGCCTTCGGTGAAGGTGTCGCCGATCTGGATGGTGCCATGGTTGTGCAGGCCGATGATGTCGCCAGCAAAGGCTTCTTCCAACTGCTCGCGCTCGGAAGAGAAGAAGGTCAGCGCGTCACCGATGCGCAGGTCCTTGCCGGTACGCACGTGGCGCATTTTCATGCCCTTCTCGTACTTGCCCGAGCAGATGCGCATGAAAGCGATACGGTCGCGGTGTTTCGGGTCCATGTTCGCCTGGATCTTGAACACGAAGCCTGTGAACTTCTCTTCCACCGGCTCCACGGTACGCTCGTGGGCCACACGGGCCAGCGGGCGCGGCGCCCAGTCGACAACGGCGTCGAGCACATGGTCGACACCGAAGTTGCCCAGTGCGGTACCGAAGAACACCGGCGTCAACTGGCCGTTGATGAACTCGTCCTGATCGAATTCATGGCAAGCGCCCTGAACCAGCTCAAGCTGTTCGAGGAAGCGATCATACTCGTCACCCAGGTGCGCACGGGCTTCATCGGAATCGAGCTTCTCGATGATCTTGACCTCGGTACGCTCATGGCCGTGGCCCGGGGTGTAGACGATGATGTAGTCGCCGGCCAGGTGGTACACGCCCTTGAAATCGCGGTAGCAACCGATCGGCCAGGTGATCGGCGCGGCCTTGATCTTCAGAACGGCTTCGATCTCGTCGAGCAGTTCGATCGGGTCGCGGATGTCACGGTCGAGTTTGTTGATGAAGCTGACGATGGGCGTGTCGCGCAGGCGGCAGACATCCATCAGGGCGATGGTCCGCGGCTCTACACCTTTACCGCCGTCGAGCACCATCAGCGCCGAGTCCACTGCGGTCAGGGTGCGGTAGGTGTCTTCCGAGAAGTCTTCATGGCCGGGGGTGTCGAGCAGGTTGATCATGTGCTCGCGGTACGGGAACTGCATCACCGAGGTGGTGATGGAGATGCCGCGCTGCTTCTCCATTTCCATCCAGTCGGAGGTGGCGTGGCGGTCGGACTTGCGCGACTTCACGGTACCGGCGACGGCAATGGCCTTGCCCATCAGCAGGAGCTTCTCGGTGATGGTGGTCTTACCGGCGTCGGGGTGGGAAATAATGGCGAAAGTGCGGCGCTTCGCGACTTCGGCGGCCTGGTTGGTCATGGGAAATCGCCTGACTGGGGGATTCAAAAAGGGGCGATATCATACCTGAAGTTGGGCCTGGACCAAAACTGGAGGAATGAGTGGTGCCTGTGCCGGCCTATTCGCGGGTAAACCCGCTCCCACACGGACCGTACAAGGCTTAACCCTGTGGGAGCGGGTTTACCCGCGAAAGGGCCGGCACAGCCAATACAAATTCAGAAGGCAAACGCTTTATCACGACAAAAGGCCACAGGCCAGTTATTTCAACGCCTCCAGCGCGTTAAGTCGCTGTTTTTTCTCGCCATATTTCATATCCACCAGTGATTAACACTGGCCAAATGCCGCCTCAGATGGGAACCTTTACGCCCTCGGAGACGTCCACTCCCCTGCAACCCGCTTCGGTTGGGGACTGGTTTCATCAGCTTTTTCGGGCCCGACGGGGTTCGGCTCATGGCCTGATCGCAGCCTTCGGTTGCTTCACGCTGCTACTCGCGAACACACCACTCGCTGCCAGGTATGGCCGGCCAAAAAAAGAGTGTGCTCGCCGACAACACAAGGAGTCCGCCTGTGGCTACACGCTACGGAAAAGGGCTGTTGGGATGCGCCACCGTGCTCGTCATCCTGGCCCTGCTGATCCACTGGATCGGCATCGACACGATCGCGCGTTACCGCGACGATCTTGGGTTCTACCTGCAAGCGCACCTGATACTGGTGCTGGCTTCGATGGCGGCGGCGTTGGCCGTGGGCATCCCCGCTGGCATTGCGCTAAGTCGACCGCACCGGGTCGACAAAGCCGAGCGCTTCATGCAGTTCTTCAACGTTGGCAACACCATCCCCCCGCTGGCCGTTCTGGCCATCGCGCTCAGTATCCTGGGCATCGGCGCCGGGCCCGCGATCTTCGCGCTGTTCCTCGCCTCCCTCCTGCCCATCGTGCGCAACACTTACGAAGGCCTGAAAAACGTCCCCGCCTCGCTCAAGGAAGCCGCCACCGGCATCGGCATGACCCCGCGCCAGCAATTGTGGCAGGTGGAACTGCCCAATGCCGTGCCAATCATCGTCGGCGGTGTGCGTGTGGCCCTGGCGCTGAACGTGGGCACCGCACCCCTGGCCTTCCTGATTGGTGCCAACAGCCTGGGCAGCCTGATTTTCCCTGGCATTGCCCTGAACAACCAGCCGCAGCTGCTGCTGGGCGCCGCGTGTACGGCGCTGCTGGCATTGCTGCTCGACGCCCTGGTGAGCTTCTCCAGCAAGCGCTGGCTGGAACGTGGCCTGGCCCAATAAGACGAGGGAACGTATGAAGAAGAGAATCGCCTTGCTGCTCGGCGCAGCCCTGCTGTTTGCAGGTGTTGCCCAAGCAGCGGACAAACCGCTGGTGCGTATCGGTGCGCGGGTGTTCACCGAACAGACCGTGCTTGCCGAAATCACCGCCCAATACCTGCGCGCCAACGGCTTCGATGTGCGCGTGACCACCGGCCTTGGCAGCAGCATTGCACGCCAGGCGCAGGAAACCGGCCAGCTCGACCTGATGTGGGAGTACACCGGTGTGTCGTTGGTGTCGTACAACCACATCGATGAACGCATGCCAAACGCCGAAGCCACTTACGCCAAGGTCAAGGCGCTTGATGCGAAAAAAGACCTGATCTGGCTGACCCCGTCGAAATTCAGCAACACCTATGCCCTTGGCCTGCCTAAAGAGGTCGCCGAGGCCTACCCGCAGGTGAATACGATCAGCGACCTCAACCAGGTGCTACGTGACGAAAGCAAACGCAACCACCTGGTAGCCCTGGACACCGAGTTCGCCAATCGCCCGGACGGCCTGGTCGGCCTCAAAGCCATGTACGACCTGCAAGTCGGCAGGGCCAACATCCGCCAGATGGACGCGGGGCTGGTTTACACCGCCATGCACAACAACCAGGTGTTCGCCGGGCTGGTCTACACCACCGACGGGCGCCTGAACGCGTTCGACCTCAAGTTGCTCGAAGACGACAAGCACTACTTCCCTGACTACACCGCTGCGCCTGTCGTACGCAAAGCCGTGCTCGACGCCAACCCGCAACTGGCCGCCTTGCTCAAACCGCTGGCCGAGCAGCTCGACGACGACACCATGCGTCAGCTCAACGCCAAGGTCGACGTCGAACACCAGAACCCGACCGCCGTGGCCGCAGCCTTCCTGCGTGAACACCCCTTGAAGGAGGTACAGCCATGAGCCTGCTCGACACCTTCGCCCACCTCGATTGGGCCCAGGTCCTGCAATTGACCTGGCAGCACATCATGTTGGTCGGCATTGCCGTCAGCCTGGCCATCCTCGTTGGCGTGCCACTGGGCATCCTGATGACTCGCTTCCCGGCCGTCGCCGGCCCCCTGCAAGCCAGTGCCACGGTGCTGCTGACCATCCCCTCGATCGCCCTGTTCGGCCTGCTGCTGCCGTTCTATTCCAAGTTCGGCCAGGGCCTCGGCCCACTGCCGGCGATCACCGCCGTGTTCCTTTATTCACTGCTGCCGATTCTGCGCAACACCTACCTGGCGCTGACCAACGTCGAGCCCGGCATCCGTGAAGCCGCGCGCGGCATCGGCATGACCTTCGGCCAGCGCCTGCGCATGGTCGAACTGCCCATCGCGGTGCCGGTGATCCTGGCCGGTGTACGCACCGCCGTGGTGATGAACATCGGCGTGATGACCATTGCCGCGACCATCGGTGCTGGCGGCCTGGGCGTCCTCATCCTCACCTCCATCAGCCGCAGCGACATGTCGATGCTGCTGGTCGGCGCCGTATTGGTCAGCCTGCTGGCGATCATCGCCGACCTGCTGCTGCAAACCCTGCAACGTGCCCTGACTCCAGAAGGACTGCGCTCATGATCGAACTCAAGAACCTCAGCAAAACCTTCAACGTCAACGGCAAGGACGTCAAAGCCGTCGACGCGGTCAACCTCACCGTCAACGAGGGCGAAATCTGCGTGTTCCTCGGCCCCTCGGGCTGCGGCAAGAGCACCACGCTGAAGATGATCAACCGCCTGATCACGCCCACCTCGGGCCAAGTGTTCATCAATGGCGAAGACACCAGCGCGCTGGACGAAGTGACCCTGCGCCGGCGCATCGGCTACGTGATCCAGCAGATCGGCCTGTTCCCCAACATGACCATCGAAGAGAACATCACCGTGGTCCCCCGCCTGCTGGGTTGGGACAAGCAGAAGTGCCACGACCGCGCCCGCGAGCTGATGCACATGATCAAGCTCGAACCCAAGCAGTACCTGCAGCGCTACCCACGCGAGTTGTCCGGCGGCCAGCAGCAGCGTATTGGCGTGATCCGCGCCCTGGCGGCCGAGGCCCCGGTGTTGTTGATGGACGAGCCATTCGGCGCGGTCGACCCGATCAACCGCGAGATGATCCAGAACGAGTTCTTCGAGATGCAGCGGGCGCTGAACAAGACCGTGATCATGGTCAGCCACGACATCGACGAAGCGATCAAGCTGGGCGACAAGATCGCCATCTTCCGTGCCGGCAAGCTGTTGCAGCTGGACCACCCGGACACCCTGCTGGCGCACCCGGTGGATGATTTTGTCAGCAACTTCGTCGGCCAGGACAGCACATTGAAACGCCTGTTGCTGGTGCGCGCCGAGGATGCGGCAGACAACGCACCGTCGGTAAGCCCGGAGACGCCGGTGAGCGACGCGCTGGAGCTGCTGGACGAGCACGACCGCCGCTATGTGGTAGTGACCGATGCGCAGAACAAGGCGATGGGCTATGTGCGCCGGCGCGACATGCACCGCCAGCAAGGGACCTGTGGCGACTTCCTGCGCCAATTCAACGCCACGGCGTCGCACGATGAGCACTTGCGCATCCTGCTGTCGCGGATGTACGAGTTCAATCGGGCGTGGTTGCCGGTGCTGGATGCCGAGCAGGTGTTTTTGGGCGAGGTGACGCAGGAGTCGATTGCGGCTTACCTGAGCTCGGGGCGTTCGCGGGGGGCGAAGACCAGCATTGTTTCGCCGGCTGAGGCGGTGGTCTCCTGAAGAAATGAGTTGGCCTCTTCGCGGGTAAACCCGCTCCCACAGGTCCTGCGTAACTCCTGTGGGAGCGGGTTTACCCGCGAAGCAGGCGACGCTACATCAGAACCCTACACTGGCCTGCACATAGAACGTCCGCGGCTCACCCACATAAATCCCCGCATTGTTATCGCTGGAGCGGGTGAAGTACTGCTTGTCGAACAGGTTCTTCACCCCCGCCGCCAGCGTCAGGTTGGACAGCTTCGGCCCGAAGTCGTACCCACCGCGGGCATGCCAGGTCACGTAGCCCGGAATGTCGCCATACTGCCCATCGGCGCTCGGCTCGGTGATGTAGTCGCCATTGAAGCTGCCATCGGCATTGATACCGGTACCCGGCGCGCGCTGCTTGGATTGGGCGTAGGCGTCCAGGTTCCAGGTCCAGTGGTTGACCGCGTAACGCACGCCGGCAGTGGCCACCTGGCGTGAATAGAACGGCAGATCACGGCCCTTGAAACCAGGAATCTCCCCCTCGTAGGTCGCGCGGGTATAGGTATAGCCGCCATTGACCGACAGCCCCTCCAGCCGTGCATCCAGCCCGGCCAGGTCATAGCGCACCGACGCCTCGATCCCTTGGTGCTTGGTCGCACCCAGGTTGGTCCAGCCGACATCGTTGCTGATGTACTGCAGCTCGTCATCGAAGTCGATATAGAACGCTGTCAGCTCACCGGCGAAGCCGCCATTGTCATAACGCGTACCCACCTCGTAGGTCTTGGCCTTTTCCGGCTCCAGGCCATTGGCCGTGCTGTTGCCGGTGCCGCCTTGGCCCAGCTGGAAGTACTGCAGGCTGCCGAACGAGGTCTCGTAGTTGGCGAACACCTTCCAGGCATCGGAGAGGTGGTACATCACACTCAGCGCCGGCAGCGGCTCGTTGCTGGTGATGCTGCGCTTTTTCTCCGCCACCGGGCGGTTGTTAGCGTCTAGCACCGGGCGGTCGCGCCAGTCGGTGTTGATGTGCTCAAAGCGCACGCCCGGGGTGATGGTCCAGTTGCCGACGTCGATCTTGTCATCGATGTAGTAGGCGCTGGCTTCGGTGCCGCCGCTGCGGTCCTGGAACACGTGGCCGTCGGAGGTCGGGGTCGACGTCGGTACGTTGTCGATCAGCGCCAGGCGGGTCGACTGCTCGCGCATGGCTTCTTTCAGGTAGCGATAGCCAACACTGACTGCCTGGGTGGTCGGGCCGGCGAAGAAGATCCGCGACACCCGCGGCTCGATGGCGAAGGTGTGGTAGTTGCGTGGGTACGAGGACAGGGTCTTCATGTCACGCGAGGCGATGGCACTGCCGCGAAAACTGTCGGTGTAGTAGGTCAGCACTTCGAACTGGGTGGCGTCGTCGAGCTGGCGCTGCCACTTGAACGACACGTCTTTGCGCCGGCCGGCAAAGTAGTCGTAGTCACGCAGCGACTGGTACGGGTTGCTGTCGTACTGAGCTTGGGTCAAGCCACCGGGCATGTCGGCACGGCCATCGTAGTAGTGGAAGTTGAGCCAGAACTCGTCGACGTCGGTCGGCGCCCAGTGGGTCTTGAGGATGACGTCGTCGATGTCATTGCCGTTGTTGCTCTCGCGGTAGCCGTTGCCGTTCACCCCGGTGTACAACAGCGCAACGCCCATGCCGTTGTCGGCGGTGCCGCCGACGAAGGCCGATTCGGTGTGCTTCCAGCCGCCGTGCTGCGAGGTTTCCAGGGTGGTGGAAAGTTGCGCCGAGGCCTGCTCCGGGATTGCCCGGGTGACGAAGTTGATCACCCCACCGACATTCTGCGGGCCATAGCGCACAGAGCCGGCACCGCGCACCACGTCGATGCTGTCGAGGTTGCCCGAAGAGATCGGCGCCATCGACAACTGCGGCTGGCCATAGGGGGCGAAGGCAGCCGGGATGCCATCGATCAACACGGTCGAGCGTGGTGACAAACGCGAGGTCAGGCCGCGCACGCCAACGTTCAGGGACAGGTCGCTGCCACCGGTGCCATTGGAATCCTGCACCTGTACGCCAGGGATACCGCGCAGCACGTCACGCACGTTCATCGCGCCCTTCTCCACCATGGCCTCACGCCGCACCACGGTGCGCGCGCCTGGGTGGTTCTGGACCACGGCCTGGTCAGCATCGCCCAGCCAGTCGCCGACAACCTTGATGTCAGTGGGCGCCAGCTCCAGGCTACCGCTGCCCAGGTCGAGCGTGGTGGGCAGTGGCTTGACCACCACGGTGTCCTGCGACACCTCGAACGTCAGCCCGCTGCCTTGCAGCAACTGTTGCAGCGCCTGCACCGGCGCCAGGTTGCCGGACACTGCCGGGGCCTGCTTACCAGCCACAAGCTCCGGGCGGTAGAACAGCTGCAGGTTGGTTTGTTGGCCCAGCTGGCTCAGCGCCGAAGCCAGCGGTTGCGCCTGGATCTGAATGGCAGTGCCGGCCTGCTCGGCCTGGCTGTTGACGGCCACGGCACTGACCGCAAGGGCCAGCGCCAGGGCGCGCACGCGTGGGAAAGGCTTGTTGTTGTTCACGTCGTCAAGACATCCTGAAGTTCGGGATAAACGCCAACCGCATGCAAATGGAAATGCTTGGCAGTTGCAGCTGGCGAGGAAGACGAACGGGCTGAAAAAAACCTGAATCTATTTCGCGATTATTTCGCGAGAACCGTCTTCATGGGCTTTGATAGCCACCGGCAGAATGCTCGGCAAGGCGCGCAACAAGGCATCGGTGTCGTCGCTGCTGAAGGTGCTGGACAGGCGCAACTGCGCCACCTTGCCGGGGGCAACGCGCAGCGGCTCAGTGCGGTAGCGCGACACTTCGGCCACCACCTCGGCCAGGGTGGCGTTGTCGAACACCAGCTTGCCCTGGCGCCAGGCGGTAAGCGCGGCGGCATTGACCGCGAAGGGAGGCGTCACCTTGCCTTGTGCGTCTATATGCGCGCCCAGGCCGGCCGTCAGTTGCGCCTGCGAGGCATCCTTGCCCTGCACACGCACCGAACCCTGCTCCACCGCCACGCGGGTGGCGGCCGGGTCCAGGCGCACATCGAAGCGGGTGCCGGTGACGGTCACGCGGCCTTGGGCGGTGTCGACCACAAACGGCCGGCTGCTGTCGTGGGCCACGATGAACATCGCTTCGCCGGCATTCAGCTGGATGTGCCGACGCCCCGCGCTGAAATCGACCTGCAGTTGCGTGCCGCCGTTCAGCGTCAGTTGCGACCCATCCGGCAACGCGACCTGCCGCCGTTCGGCAAAGGCGGTCTGCAACTGGCCCTGATGGTTGAGGCGCTGGTACTGCCAGCCACTCCAGCCTAAGCCCAGGGCAACCACCGCCACCCCGGCCACCAATGCCTGGCGTGCCAGGCGCCGGCGCGGCAGTTGATGCACCGGTTCTGGTTGGCACAGCGCCTCGAGGCGCTGGCGCGGAATGAAGTCGGCGGCGCGCCACAGGCTGGCAAGCTGCTCGAATTCATCGCGATGGCGCGGGTCCGCTGCCAACCAGGTGTGCAAGCGCGCCTGCAGCTCGGCATCCCGCGGCGCGTCCTGCACGCGGGCGAACCATTCGGCTGCCTGCTCGCGGACGGTGTCGGTGCCGTGCTGTTTCATCGAGGTCTCCTGACTCATCATCCCGACACATCCAGGTGTTCACGCAGGTGTCGGAGCGTGCGGATCATATACTTTTCGACCATGTTCTTGCTCAAGCCCATGCGCTGAGCGATCTCGGCCTGGGTCAGGCCTTCGAGCTTCTGCCAGATGAACACCCGGCGGCAGTTTAGGGGCAATTCGGCCAGCGCCCGTTCGACGCTGTCGGCCAGCTCCAGGGCGTGCACGTAGGCTTCGGGGTCGCCGCTGCTGCTTGTGCTGCTTTCATCGAACACTTCCAGCGCCTGGCGCCGGTCCTCGCGGCGAAAACCATCCACGGCAATGTTGCGCGCCGTCTGGTGCAGGTAAGCGCGTGGCTGCTCGACCTGCTCGCGGGGGTTCTCCAGAACCCTGACGAAGGCATCGTGCGTGAGGTCCTCGGCCTGCTGGCGACTGCGCAGCTTGCGCGTCCAGGTGCCGATCAGCTCATGGTAGTGGTCGAGGAAGCCTTTGTGTGCGGACACGGTGGTAGTCGTCAGGGAGGCAGACAAGGGTGCGAATAGTAATGTTTCTCATCAAAACCGGCAAATCCGCCAGTCGGTAACAAAAAATTTTTGCGGATTTCATGGACGGGTGTGCCAGCAAATCGTGGCCATAAATATGAACACCACCGGCCCCTTCGCGGGTAAACCCGCTCCCACAGGCATAGCGTAATCCCTGTGGGAGCGGGTTTACCCGCGAAAGGGACAACACGGTCTATTCCACAATTTTTTACGCTTGCGAACCCCAGGGGAACATCTGCCGGTCACATGAGTCGGTTATTCAAATGGCAGGTCGTCGATCCGCGACGAACACGCCCGGATTGCCTGTTGATCTTGCATTCTTCACGCCCTAAAGTGCGCGCCGAACGTCCATGCTGGAAACGATCCATCCGGCTCAAGTACTGAGTAGGCGAACCAAAGTGGGGATACGGAGGACGTTCAGTTTGCAGCCACTTATCTTTTCAGTTTGCCCATGGAGTCCCTGAGCATGTCGATCCAGGTCGAAGACTATTTCGCGCGTGACACCTTCCAGAAAATGAAGGCGTTCGCCGACAAGCAGGAAACCCCGTTCGTACTCATCGATACCCAGATGATCAGCCAGGCCTATGACGACCTGCGCGCCGGTTTCGAATTCGCCAAGGTCTACTACGCGGTCAAGGCCAACCCGGCGGTCGAGATCATCGACCTGCTCAAAGAAAAAGGTTCAAGCTTCGACATCGCCTCGATCTACGAGCTGGACAAAGTGATGGACCGTGGCGTCAGCGCCGACCGCATCAGCTACGGCAACACCATCAAGAAATCCAAGGACATCCGCTACTTCTACGAGAAGGGCGTGCGCCTGTATGCCACCGACTCGGAAGCCGACCTGCGCAACATCGCCAAGGCCGCACCGGGCTCCAAGGTTTACGTGCGTATCCTCACTGAAGGCTCGACCACTGCCGACTGGCCGCTGTCGCGCAAATTCGGCTGCCAGACCGACATGGCCATGGACCTGCTGATCCTCGCCCGCGACCTGGGCCTGGTGCCCTACGGCATTTCCTTCCACGTGGGCTCGCAGCAGCGCGACATCAGCGTCTGGGACGCTGCCATCGCCAAGGTCAAGGTGATCTTCGAGCGCCTGAAAGAAGAAGACGGCATCGAACTGAAGCTGATCAACATGGGTGGCGGCTTCCCGGCCAACTACATCACCCGTACCAACAGCCTCGAAACCTACGCCGAAGAAATCATCCGCTTCCTGAAGGAAGACTTCGGTGACGACCTGCCGGAAATCATCCTCGAGCCAGGCCGTTCGCTGATCGCCAACGCCGGCATCCTGGTCAGCGAAGTGGTGCTGGTGGCGCGCAAGTCGCGCACCGCGGTCGAGCGCTGGGTGTACACCGACGTGGGCAAGTTCTCGGGCCTGATCGAAACCATGGACGAGTCCATCAAGTTCCCGATCTGGACCGAGAAGAAAGGCGAGATGGAAGAAGTGGTCATCGCCGGCCCGACGTGCGACAGCGCCGACATCATGTACGAGCACTACAAGTACGGCCTGCCGCTGAACCTGGCGATCGGTGACCGCCTGTACTGGCTGTCGACCGGTGCCTACACCACCAGCTACAGCGCAGTGGAATTCAACGGCTTCCCGCCGCTGAAGGCCTACTACCTGTAATGAACAACGGGGCCGCAAGGCCCCGTTTTCATGTGTGCTGGCTTGTGCCGGCCTCTTCGCGGGGCAAGCCCGCTCCCACAGGACCCTGATGTGCCACAGGCAACAGATAACTTGTGGGAGCGGGCTTGCCCCGCGAAGAGGCCAGCAGTCTAGACATCATTCCCCGCGCTGTTCGAGTTCCTCGGCATACCCTGCTGCATACCCCGCCAGCAACGGCCCAGCCCCACGCAATGTAGCCACCGCACTGCGCAAGAAATTCACATTCCCCTCAACCCGCGCCCGCTCCAGCCAAGGCCCGGCTTCAGTCAGTTGCCCCCGCTCGACCAGCACCATCGCCAAACTGAACATCCCGCGAAAGTCCCCCGCCTCGGCCGAACGCCGATACCAGCGCACCGCCCGCGCCGGGCTTGCCGCCGTGGCAATGCCCTGCTCCAGGTAACGCCCGTACAGGTTCATCGACTTGGCATGCCCCAACTGCGCGGCCTTCTCGTAACAGACCAAGGCCTGGGCCTGGTTGGCCGGCACCCCGCGCCCGGTGGCCAGCAGGTTGCCCAAATTGTAAAGGCCCCAGTCCAGCCCGGCGTCTGCCGCCCGGGCATAGTGAATGGCCGCCTGCGTCAGGCTGACTTCACCGCCCCAGCCATGCTCCAGGCAACGCCCCAGCATGTTGCAGGCCATGACACTGCCTCCCTGCGTGGCAATGGCGAACCAGCGCCGGGCCAGGTCTACATCCTGCTCAATACCGCGCCCATCGAGCAGAATCTGACCCAGCAGCAACTGCGCCTCGACCACCCCCTCCCCCGCTGCCGCCAGGATCGCCTGGGCCGCCTTGCCGGGGCTGTCTTCGAGCATGGCCTTGAGGCCTGCAACATCCACCACTTCTTCACGACGCAACGGGTATGACACGGTTCAGACCTCAGCCCAGCGGCGCAGCAGGTTGTGGTAAGTCCCCGTCAACTGCAGCAGCGATGGGTGATCGGGCACATCGGCAGTGAGTTGCTGGATGGCATTGTCCATCTCGAACAGCAGCGCACGCTGGCTGTCCTCGCGCACCAGGCTCTGCGTCCAGAAAAACGCCGCATAACGCTGGCCGCGGGTCACCGGGTTGACCTTGTGCAGGCTGGTGCCGGGGTACAGCACCAGGTCGCCCGCTGCCAACTTCACCTGCTGCACGCCATAGGTGTCCTGGATCACCAGTTCGCCACCGTCGTAGCTGTCCGGGTCGCTGAGGAACAGCGTCGAGGACAAGTCGGTACGCACGCGCTCCGGGCTGCCCTTGGGCTGGCGCAGCGCATTGTCGATGTGGAAGCCGAAGTTGCCGCCTTCGCGGTAGCAGTTGATCAGCGGTGGAAACACCTTGTGCGGCAGCGCTGCTGACATGAAGCGCGGCGTGTTCCACAGGCGGTCAATCAGCGCGCTGCCCAGTTCCTTGGCCAGCGGGTGGCCTTCAGGCAACTGCAGGTTGTGCTTGGCCTTGGCCGATTGATACCCGGCAGTGACCTTACCATCGGCCCAATCAGCCTGCTCCAGCGCCTCGCGGATACGCGTGAGTTCGTCGGCATCGAACAGGCCGGGAATGTGAAGCAGCATGGCGACGGCACCTGGGCAAATGTAAAGGCGTCAATGATATTGATTCCCTTTTACATACCACAAGCCCCATTCGCCGCTTAAGACGTTTCAGCCACTGAAAACCGTAAAGCCAAACTGTAAAGATTGTAAATTCTTCACGAATGGTAACTACTCTCAATTGTTAGTCACAATTGCTTACATTAAGATCCGCCGCCTTATCACCTTGGGGAAGGTCCTTACCAATGCGTCACTACGTGCCATCTGCTGTGAGTTCACCACGCCTGATCGTGACCGCCATCGGCGTCGCCATCACTGCTTCGACCGCCTACGCTGCCGAGCCTGCCGCCAACAACGCTGTCACCCTGGATGCCACCAGCGTCAACGGCAAGGCCGAACAGGCCAGCACCGATTACAAGGTCGAGAAAGCCTCATCGCAGAAGTACACCGCGCCGCTGGTAGACACGCCACGCTCGGTCACGGTGATCCCGCAACAGGTCATCAAGGACACCAACGCCCTCAGCCTGCAGGACGCCCTGCGCACGGTACCTGGCATCACCTTTGGTGCCGGTGAAGGCGGCAACCCGCAAGGTGACCGGCCATTCATCCGCGGCTTCGACGCCCAGGGCGACACCTACCTGGACGGCGTACGCGATACCGGCGCGCAAACCCGCGAGATCTTCGCCATCGAGTCGGTGGAAGTGGCCAAGGGCCCGAACTCGGCCATCGGTGGCCGTGGCGCAGCAGGCGGCACCATCAACCTGGTGAGCAAGCGCGCGCACCTGGGCAACTCGCTGGATGGCGCCTGGACCTGGGGCAGTGACCAGACCCAACGCTACACCTTCGATGGCAACTACCAGTTCAGCGACACGGTGGCCGGTCGTCTCAACCTGATGACCCACGAGAGCAACGTCGCCGGCCGCGACAAGGTCAACTACGACCGCTGGGGCATCGCCCCGTCCCTGGCTTTCGGCCTGGGCACCCCGACCCGCGTCAACCTCGACTACTACCACCTGGAAAGCGACGACCTGCCGGATTCCGGCATCCCGTACACCATTCCTACCGGTGGTAGCGGCGCCCGTACCTCGGCGCACCCGAGCAAACCGTACGATGGCGGTGACAGCGACAACTTCTATGGCCTGACCGGCCGCGACTTCCGCAAGAGCCGCGTCGACATCGCCACCTTCGCGATCGAGCACGACCTGACGGACGCGCTGACCATCAAGAACACCCTGCGTCACGGCAACAGCATGCAGGATTACATCCTGACCCAGCCTGACGACAGCAAGGGCAACGTCAACAACGGCAGCGTCTGGCGCCGCGCCAACAGCCGCGTTGGCAACACCGCCACCACCACCAACCAGACCGACCTGTTTGGCGAGTTCTATGTGGGTGGGATGAAGAACAGCTTCTCCACCGGCATCGAGCTGAGCCGGGAAGAGAGCAAGCGTTCGTCGTACAACGTTGATACCGCAACTGGCGGCTCGTCTGCCACGGCGTGTAACCCAAGCCTGATCGGCGCCAACAGCGGCTACAACTGCACCTCGTTGAGCAATCCGAACCCGGATGATCCGTGGAATGGCGCGATCTCGCGCAACTACGCTGGCACCGATACCAAGAGCAATACCCGCGCCCTGTACGTCTTCGACACCTTGGAGCTGACGCCTGACTGGCTGCTGAACATGGGCCTGCGCTACGACCACTTTGACACCCAGTACCGTACCTACGATGCCGCTGGCGCCACCGTGGTCAACGCCAAGGGCGTGGCCTCCAAGGGCCGTGATACCAGCGAGTTCGTCACCGGCCAACTGGGCCTGGTCTGGAAGCCGGCCGAAAACGGCAGCATCTATGTCTCCTACGCCACCTCCGCGACGCCACCCGGCGCGATGCTCGGCGAGGGCACCGAAGGCAACCCACTGGGCAACACCAGCGACCGCGCCGGCAACCTGCTGAGCAGCGACATGGAGCCGGAAGAAACCACCAACTACGAGATCGGCACCAAGTGGGACCTGCTCGACCAGCGCCTGTCCCTGGCCGCCGCGCTGTTCCGCACCGAGAAGGAAAACGCCCGCGTTCAGGTGGACACCACCACCTACGAAAACGTCGGCGAAACCCGCGTGCAGGGTATCGAGCTGTCGGCCAGCGGCAAGCTCACTGACAAGTGGCAGGTCTTTGCCGGCTACACCTACATGCAGGCGCGCCAGATCGATGGCGGCGCCCTGGGCAAGGTTAACGATGGCAACCAGCTGCCGAACACACCGAACAACAGCGCCAGCCTGTGGACCACGTATTCGATCACGCCGAAGCTGACCGTCGGGGGTGGCGCGTTCTATGTGGATGACGTGTACGGCAGCGTGGCCAACACCACCATGGTTGACAGCTACGTGCGCTACGACGCCATGGCCGCCTACAAGCTGACCAAGAACGTCGACCTGCAGCTGAACGTGCAGAACCTGACCAACGAGGTGTACTACGACAAGGCGTTCTCCACCCACTTCGCCAACCAGGCGGCTGGGCGGACGGCGCTGCTGACCACCAGCGTTCACTTCTGATGTCGGGATTGGGTTGATCTGTTGAATGGGCTGTGCCTGTGCCGGCCCTTTCGCGGCTAAAGCCGCTCCCACAGGTATTCCACTGACCTCGAGTTTCGTGGTGTCCCTGTGGGAGCGGCTTTAGCCGCGAAGAGGCCGGCACAGGCTACATACAACCGGTAAACAACACCCACCCCTGCCCCGTTCATTGAGCGGGGCTTTTGCGTATCAAGGCATAATGCACGCCGCCTGAACTGAAACGGCAAGACAAGGTGATCGATGTGGTGAAGAAGACGCTGTTCCAATTGCACTGGTTCTTTGGCATCACCGCTGGCCTGGTGCTGGCCTTGATGGGCATCACCGGGGCGATCTGGTCGTTTCAGGAAGAACTGCTTCGGGCCTTCAATGCCGATGTGCTGAAGGTCGAAGTACGCCCCGAGGGCGTATTACCGCCCGCCGAACTGGTGCAGCGAGTCGAGGCCGCACGAGGCGACAAGGTCGCGATGCTGTGGGTGGACCTGCACGAAGGCAACGCTGCGCGGATCTTCTTCACACCGCCGCCAGGCCAGCGCCGTGGTGAGCTGCGTTATGCCGACCCGTACACCGGCGAGCTCAAGGGTGAAGTGGCCGGGCAGGACTTCTTCAACCTGATGCTCAACCTGCACCGGTTCCTGGCCATGGGCGACAGCGGCCGGCAGATCACCGGTGCCTGCACCCTGATGCTGATCTTCTTCTGCCTCTCTGGCCTGTACCTGCGCTGGCCGCGCAAGGCGCTCAACTGGCGGGTCTGGCTGACCTTCGAATGGGCCAAGAAAGGCCGCGCCTTCAACTGGGACCTGCACGCCGTGGCCGGTACCTGGTGCCTGCTGTTCTACCTGCTGTTCGCCCTCACCGGCCTGTTCTGGTCCTATGAATGGTACCGCGAAGGCCTGAACAAACTGCTGGCCGATACGCCGGCAGCGGGCCAGCAGCAAAAACGCGGCGAAGGCCGTGGCCGCCACGGGCCACAGAAGGTCGACAAGAACGCACCGCCGCTGGTGGTCGACTACGACGCTATCTGGGCCAACCTCAAGGAGGCCGCGGGCCCGGGCCTGGCCATGTACAACCTTCGCCTGCCACCGGCAGGTGGCCAGCCGGCCAACCTCTTCTACCTAGTGGACGATGCCGCGCACCCGCGCGCCTTCAACACGCTGGTCCTCGACCCGGCCACCGGCCAGGTGAAAAGCCACGACCGCTACACCGACAAATCCTTCAAGGCGCAGTTGCTGCAGAGCGTTTACGCCCTGCACGTAGGCGAATACTTCGGCTTGCCGGGCCGGATCATCGTCACCCTCGCCAGCCTGACCATGCCGCTGTTCTTCGTCACCGGCTGGCTGCTGTACCTTGACCGCCGCCGCAAGAAACGCCAGGTTCGCGCTGCCCGAGGCGGCGTCGACAGCACCCAGGCTGGCAGCGACAGCTGGCTGATCGGCTTTGCCAGCCAGAGCGGCTTCGCCGAACAGCTGGCCTGGCAAAGTGCCGGGCAATTGCAGGCGGCTGGCCTGCCGGTGCAAGTCCGTGCCTTGGCCGAACTGGGCGAGGATGACTTGCGCCAGGCCCGTCGCGCCTTATTCGTGGTCAGTACCTTCGGCGATGGCGAAGCGCCAGATAGCGCCCGCGCGTTCGAGCGCAAGGTGCTTGGCCAACCCTGGGCGCTGAACAACCTGCACTATGCCGTGCTCGCCCTAGGCGACCGCCAATACCCGCACTTCTGCGGCTTTGCCCGTCGCCTGCAGGCTTGGTTGGGTGAACGCGGCGCCAGCACGGCGTTCAGCCCGGTGGAGGTGGACAACGCCGACCAGGCGGCGCTGCAACAATGGCAACAGGCACTGGCGCAGCTGACGGGGGCCCAGCCGGTCACGGCCTGGCAGCCGCCGAGTTTCGGCAACTGGACGCTGGTGCAACGTGAGTTGATGAACCCGGGCAGCCAGGGCTTGCCGGTCTACCTGATCGGCCTGCGCCCCGAGGAGCCTGCCAGCTGGCAAGCCGGCGACCTGGTAGAAATCCTGCCGCGCAATGCTCAGCTGCGGGTCGACGCCTTCCTCGACGGCCTGGGCCTGGATGCCAACGCCCCCGTGCAGCTCGACGGCCTGAGCGAGACCTTGGGCCAGGCGCTGGCCAGCCGTCAGTTGCCCAGCCGGCGCGATCAGTTGGTGGGCTTGCACGCGCAGGCGCTGGTCGATGCGCTGGTACCGATCGGCACGCGTGAATACTCCATCGCTTCGATCGCCAGTGACGGTGTATTGGAATTGATCGTGCGCCAGGAACGTCACCCGGATGGCAATTTCGGGCTGGGGTCTGGTTGGCTGACCGAGTACCTGCCGGTGAATGGCCTGCTGAACGTGCGCCTGCGCCGCAACAGTGGCTTCCACCTGCCCGAGTCACCGGTGCCGATGATTCTGATCGGCAACGGTACTGGCCTGGCTGGGCTGCGCAGCCTGCTGCGCGCGCGGGTCAACGCGGGCGAACAACGCAATTGGCTGCTGTTCGGTGAACGTAACCGCGCGCATGACCTGCTGTGCGGCAACGAACTGCAAGGCTGGCTCGACAGCGGCGATTTGGCACGCCTGGACCTGGCGTTTTCGCGGGATCAGGCCGAGAAGGTGTATGTGCAGGATGTGTTGCTGCAGCAGGCTGAAGCGTTCAAGCGCTGGGTGGCGGATGGCGCCTGTGTGTATGTCTGCGGCAGCTTGCAGGGCATGGCGGCCGGCGTTGATGCGGCGCTCAAGGGCATTCTCGGCGATGAAATGGTCGAGCAACTGATCGAGGATGGGCGGTATCGGCGGGATGTGTACTGATCAGATATTGATGTAAAGGCATCTGGCCCTTTCGCAGCACAAGGCTGCTCCTACAGGTGTAGCGCATAACGTGTAGGAGCAGCCTTGTGCTGCGAAAGGGCCAGTGCAGGCTGTTAGTGCAGCTCGAAGGTATCGGCATCCAGGTTCGCCGGGAACTTGGCCCGGTACGCCGCCAGCTCCGCCGCTCTCAACACCACCGTGAACACCCCGTCCGCTTCGCCAGCACTGAGCAGGCTCTCGCCCTGGAAGTCCAGCACCTGGCTGTCACCGGAATAGGCGAAGCCTTTGCCATCGGTGCCCACGCGGTTCACCGCCGCGACAAAGCACAGGTTCTCGATGCCCCGCGCCGGCAGCAGTCGGTTCCAGTGCTGGCGGCGCGCCGCCGGCCAGTTGGCGGTGTACAGCAGCAGGTCGGTGTCCTGGGCATCACGGCTCCACACCGGGAAGCGCAGGTCGTAGCAGATCAACGGGCGCACCCGCCAGCCCTTGATCTCGAACTGCACCTGACGCTCACCGGGGGTGTAATGCTTGTGCTCGCCCGCCATGCGGAACAGGTGGCGCTTGTCGTAGTGCAAGATCTCACCGTCCGGGCGCGCCCACAGCAGGCGATTACGGTGGCTGCCATCGGCGGCCTGGATGATCACGCTGCCGGTGATCACCGCGTTGTACTTCTTCGCCTGGGCCTTGAGCCATTTGTAGGTCGGGCCGTTCTCGGGCTCGGCCAGGCTTTCGGACTGCATCGAGAAGCCGGTGGTGAACATCTCTGGCAGGATCACCAGGTCCACCTCACCCACTTGCTTCAGCAGTTCCTCGAAGTGCGCATAATTGGCCTCGCGGTCGTGCCAGGCCAGGGTGGTCTGCACCAAGGCGATTTTCAGGTCGGGCAGTGTACTCAGATCGCGCATAGTTTTTCCGCCGCCTGACGCAGCGTCTCCTCACGTTTGGCAAAGCACAGGCGCACCAGGCGTTGCTCGGGGATGGGTTGCTGGTAGAACACCGACACCGGAATGGTCGCCACGCCGTGCTCACGGGTCAGCCACAACGACATCTCGACATCGTTCAGGTCCGGGCGGATCTGCGAATAGTCCACCAGCTGGAAATAGGTGCCGGCCGTACGGCGGAAACTGAAGCGCGAACCTTCGAGCAAGTCGCAGAACAGGTCGCGCTTGGCCTGGTAGAAGCCTGGCAGTTCATCGAGGTGCTCGGGGTGCTCGGCCATGAAGTCGGCCAGCGCGCACTGCAACGGCGTGACGCCGCAGAAATTGACGTACTGGTGCACCTTGCGCAGCTCCGCGCTCAGGGCCGGCGGGGCGATCACGTAGCCGGTTTTCCAACCGGTCACATGGTAGGTCTTGCCGAACGAACTGACCACGAAGGCACGGTTATAGAGCTCGGCATGGGCCAGCACGCTGGCGTGGCGTACGCCGTCATAGACCAGGTGCTCGTAGACTTCGTCGCTGACCAGGTAGATATCGCGCTCAGCGATCAGCTGCGCCAGCTGGTCCAGGTCTTCACGGGTGATCAGCGCGCCGCTGGGGTTATGCGGCGAGTTGAGGATGACCATGCGTGTACGCGGGCTGAGGGCATCGCTGAACCGCTGCCAGTCGATGCGGAAGTCGCCGTCGCTCAATTGCACATGCACACAACGGCCACCGGCCAATTCCACCGACGGCTCGTAGCTGTCATAGCACGGGTCGAAGACGATGACTTCGTCACCGGCCTGGATCACCGCTTGAATGGCGCAAAAGATTGCCTCGGTGGCACCTGGGGTGATGGTCACTTCGTGATCGGCATCCACCTGTGCGCCATACAACCGTGCGACCTTGGCCGCTACCTGCTGGCGCAGGGCCGGCAGGCCAGTCATTGGCGCGTACTGGTTATGCCCGGCGGCCACATGCCGGCCCACTGCATCGAGCAACGCCTGCGGGCCGTTGAAGTCGGGGAAGCCTTGGGAAAGGTTGAGCGCACCGGTCTGCACGGCGAGCTGGGACATGGTGGTGAAGATGGTCGTGCCGACATTCGGCAGTTTGCTGCGGATCATGGAGCCCTCTTTCCTGGGGTTTATCCGGCACGGGGTGGAGTCCGAGCATAGCGGATCGAGCGGTCAGGAAAAAGGTTGAAACAATAGGGGGATTGCGTTGGATCAAAGGGCCCCTTCGCGGCTAAAGCCGCTCCCACAGGTACTGCGCTGCACTCGATGACTGCGCTATCCCTGTGGGAGCGGCTTTAGCCGCGAAGAAGTCGACGCGAAATCAGCGCTTGTCGCGGCGCTTCTTCTCGGCCTTCTTGTGGTGCGACATCAAGCGGCGCTTCTTGTTGACCTGGCGATCGGTGAGGGTGTTTTTCTTGCCCTCGTACGGGTTCTCACCACCTTTATACTCGATGCGGATCGGCGTACCGACCAGTTTCAGCACGCGGCGGTAGGTGTTTTCCAGGTAACGCGAGTACGACTTGGGAATGCTCTCGGTCTGGTTGCCGTGGATCACGATCAGCGGCGGGTTGGCACCGCCCAGGTGGGCATAACGCAGCTTGATGCGGCGGCCATTGACCAACGGCGGCTGGTGCTCGCTGACCGCATCTTCGAGGATCTGCGTCAGGCGGCTGGTTGGCCAACGGGTGACCGCCGACGTGAACGCGGCCTGTACCGACTTGTACAGGTTGCCCACGCCCGTGCCGTGAAGCGCGGAAATGAAGTGGATGTCGGCGAAATCGACGAAGAACAGCCGGCGCTCCAGCTCGGTCTTCACGTAGGCGCGCTCACCCGACTCCATGCCATCCCATTTGTTCAGGGCGATGACGATGGCGCGGCCGGCTTCGAGGGCAAAGCCCAGCAGGTTCAGGTCGTGGTCGACCACACCTTCGCGGGCATCCATGACGAAGATGACCACGTTGGCGTCTTTGATCGCCTGCAGCGTCTTGACCACCGAGAACTTCTCGACTTCCTCGTGGATCTTGCCGCGCTTGCGCACCCCGGCGGTGTCGATGAAGGTGTACTTGTCGCCATCGCGCTCGAACGGGATGTAGATACTGTCTCGGGTGGTGCCTGGCTCGTCGTAGACCACCACGCGCTCTTCGCCGAGCATGCGGTTGACCAAGGTCGACTTGCCGACGTTCGGGCGGCCGATGATGGCGATCTTGATGCCATCTTTTTCGCTTGGGCCAGGAATGCGCGCGGCTTCCTCGCCTTCGGCGACGTCCTGGTCGAGGGCTTCGTCCTCGGCATCACGCGGCAGGTGGCCGAGCACGGCTTCCATCAGGGCGTTGATACCACGGCCCTGGGAGCCCGCCACCGGAATGGCGTTGCCCATGCCCATCGGCGAGAACTCGGCACGCGCAACGTCGGGGTCGATGTTGTCGATCTTGTTGGCAACCAGAATCGCCGACTTGTTGCGCTTGCGCAGGTGCTCGGCAATCATCTGGTCGGCTGCGGTCATGCCCGCACGGGCATCGACCAGGAACAGCACATAGTCGGCTTCTTCGATGGCCATGAGCGACTGCTCGGCCATTTTCTCGTCCATGCCCACTTCGTCACCGGTGATACCGCCGGTGTCGATCAGGATGAAAGAACGACCCTGCCAGGAGGCATCACCATACTGGCGGTCACGGGTCAGGCCCGACAGGTCACCGACGATGGCATCGCGGGTCTTGGTCAGGCGGTTGAACATGGTGGATTTGCCGACGTTCGGCCGTCCCACCAGGGCGATTACGGGAACCATGCGGCTCTCCACTCTTGAATTCTTGAAAATGCAAAGGCCGCTGCAAGGCAGCGGCCGGAGTTTGTGCGGCGTTTCCTACACCGCGGCTCAAGACCGTTGGCGGTCTTGAGCTTAGCTTCAGCGGACGGTCAGTGCCTCGAGCTTGCCGCTGTTGCCGAAGACGTAGATGGTGTCGCCGACCACCAGGGGCCGGGCGCGCAGGCCATCGCTGTCGATTCGTTCACGGCCGACGAAGCGGCCATCGACCTGGCTGAGCAGGTGCAGGTAACCCTCGAAGTCCCCGACAGCCACGTAGCTGGAGAACACTTCCGGTGCCGACAGCTGACGGCGAGCCATGGAATCGTTGGTCCACAGGGCGCTGGAAGAGCGCTCGTCGACGCTTTCAACGGTACCCGAGGCTTCGCTGACATAGACGTTACCGTAACCCTGGGCGACACCCACATAGCTGGACGCATCACGCTGCCACAGCACGCGGCCGCTTTCCAGATCCAGGCCCGCTACGCGGCCCTGGTAGGTGCTGACGTACAGAGTACCACCGGACAGCAGCAAGCCGCCGTCGATATCTACCACGCGGTCCAACTCGGAACGCCCCTGCGGGATGGCCACACGGCTCTCCCACACTGGCACGCCGTTGTTGATATCCACCGCGATCACTTTACCGGTGGACAGGCCGGCAACCGCCAGGCGGTTGGTCGCGATCGGTGCACCGGTGCCGCGCAGGGTCAGTACGGCCGGGGTGTTTTCGTAGATCCAGCGGCGGTCGCCGGTCGCGGCATCGAGGCCGATCAGGCGGTCGTCCTGGGTCTGCACTACCACCACGTCGCCGTTGTTGGCGGGCGGTGCCAGCACTTCACTGGTCACGCGCGAACGCCAGCGCTCTTCACCGGTGCTGGAGTCCAACGCGATGACCTCGCCTTTGAGGGTGCCGAGCATGACCAGCCCGTAACCCACGCCGACAGCGCCCGACACTTGCAGGTCCAGGTCTTTTTTCCACACCACGTCGCCGGTGATACGGTCGAGGGCGAAGACTTCGCCGTTGACGTCGGAGGCGTAGATACGGTCGTTTTCGATGGCCGGTACCAGGGTGTTGTACGTCTCGCCCTGGCCGTCACCGATCGAGCGGCTCCACTGCTTTTTCAGTACCACTTCCTCGGTGAACTTGGTCAGCTCGGCCGGGGGCAGTTCCTTCTTGCTGTTGCTGCTGCAACCCGCGGCCAGTACGGCCAGGGTCAGCACTGCTGCTTGTTTCCAACCGATCACGTCACGCGTCCCCTTTGGCCAAGTCATCCAGCTTCAGTTGCAGGCCACCGACCGCTGCTTCATCCGACAGCGAGGCCTTGGCTTTCTCATAAGCGCTGTGAGCATCGTCGGCGCGACCCAGCTGCACCAGCAGGTCACCCTTCAATTCTTCGCGGCTGGCCAGGAACGCCTTGTCGGCATCGCCGTCGAGCAGCTTGAGTGCCTCTTCGGCCTTGTCCTGGGCAGCCAGTACACGGGCCAGGCGCTGGCGCGAAATCTCGCCCAGGGTGGCATCGGCTGGCTTGTCCAACACAGCTTTGAGCTCGGCAGCAGCGTCGTCGAGCTTGCCGCTCTCGACCGCGACCTTGGCCACGAACAGGCTGCCGTACTGGGCGTAGGCGGTACCACCGAACTCGCTCTTGAGCTTGCCGGCCAGTTCCGCGACCTTGGTTGCGTCAGGCTGGCCACTCGGCGTCAGGCTGGTTTCAAGCAAAGCCTGGTACAGCTGCGAGGCACCTTGCGACTGGTTGTTCTGGTACTTGTGCCAGGTATTCCAGCCCAGTACCACCACACCGGCCAGCAACGCGCCCGTCAGCAGCGGCTTGCCGTTGCGGTTCCACCAGTCCTTGACCCCTGCCAGGTCATCATCATCGGTACTCGACACCCCAATACTCCTTTTCGCCTATTCGCTTGTTGGACCGCGTTACGCCTGTGCGACCGCGGTTTCCAGGTGCTCAGCCAGAGCATCCCAGGCAATGTTCTGTTGTTCGCCCTGACCACGCAGGGGCTTGAAGCCGATCGCTTGCTGGGCCAGCTCGTCGTCGCCAAGAATCAGGGCGAACAGCGCGCCGCTCTTGTCGGCTTTCTTGAACTGGCTCTTGAAGCTGCCACCCCCAGCGTTGACCACCAGGCGCAGGCCTGGCAGACGATCACGCAGGCGTTCGGACAAGCGCAGGCCAGCCAGCTCGGCCTGTTCGCCGAAGGCGCAGAGGTAGACGTCGACCTGACGGCTGATCGACTCGGGCACCTTGCCCAGGGTCTCCAGCAGCAGGATCAGGCGCTCGATACCCATGGCGAAACCAACGCCGGTGGTCGGCTTGCCGCCCATCTGCTCGACCAGGCCGTCGTAGCGGCCACCGGCGCAAACAGTGCCCTGGGCGCCGAGCTTGTCGGTGACCCACTCGAACACGGTCTTGCTGTAGTAGTCCAGGCCACGCACCAGCTTGGTGTTGATCACGAACGGGATACCGGCAGCCTCCAGACGGGCCTTGAGGCCCTCGAAGTGCACGCGGGATTCTTCGTCCAGGTAATCTTCGAGCTTCGGCGCGCCAACCAGCACCGCCTGGGTGTTCTGGTCCTTGCTGTCGAGGATGCGCAGCGGGTTGCTCTTCAGGCGACGCTGGCTGTCTTCGTCCAACTGCTCGAGGCGTGCCGAGAGGAACTCGACCAGCGCATCACGGTAGCGGGCACGGGCTTCGCTGGTACCCAGGCTGTTGAGCTCGAGCTTGACCGCGTCCTGGATGCCCAGCAGGCCCCACAGGCGCCAGGTCAGCATGATCAGCTCGGCGTCGATGTCCGGCCCGTCAAGGTTGAACACTTCCACGCCGATCTGGTGGAACTGGCGGTAGCGGCCCTTTTGCGGGCGCTCGTGGCGGAACATCTGGCCGATGTACCAGAGTTTCTGCACCTGGCCGTTGCCGGTGATGCCATGTTCCAGCACGGCACGCACACAGGCGGCAGTGCCTTCGGGGCGCAGGGTGAGCGAATCGCCGTTGCGGTCCTCGAAGGTGTACATCTCTTTTTCGACGATGTCGGTCACTTCACCGATGGAGCGCTTGAACAGCTCGGTGAACTCGACGATCGGCGTGCGGATCTGGCTGTACCCGTAGGTGTCCAGCAGGCCGGCCACGGTGCCCTCGAAGTAGCGCCACAGTGGCGACTGTTCAGGCAGGATGTCGTTCATGCCACGGATGGCTTGCAGCGATTTGCTCACGAAAAGTCCTTACGAATTCTGTGTGTCAGCCACGGGCGATCAGCGCCGCGTCGGCTTCGACCTTTTCGGCCGCTTTCTGGCGGATGAGCTTTTCGAGCTCATCGACCAGGTTGTCATTGGTCAGCTTCTGCGCCGGCTTGCCGTCGATGTAGATCAGGTTCGGCGTGCCGCCGGTCAGCCCTACGTGGGCTTCCTTGGCTTCGCCGGGGCCGTTGACCACGCAACCGATCACCGCGACGTCCAGCGGCACCAACAGGTCTTCCAGGCGCCCTTCCAGCTCGTTCATGGTCTTGACCACATCGAAGTTCTGCCGCGAGCAGCTTGGGCAGGCGATGAAGTTGATGCCACGCGAACGCAGATGCAGCGACTTGAGGATGTCGTAACCGACTTTCACTTCCTCGACCGGGTCAGCAGCCAGCGAGATACGAATGGTATCGCCGATGCCTTCGGCCAGCAGCATACCGAGGCCGACGGCGGATTTCACTGTCCCCGAGCGCAGGCCACCGGCTTCGGTGATGCCCAGGTGCAGGGGCTGGATGATCTGCTTGGCCAACAGGCGGTAGGCTTCGACGGCCATGAACACGTCGGAGGCCTTGACGCTGACTTTGAAGTCCTGGAAGTCCAGGCGGTCCAGGTGCTCGACATGGCGCAGCGCCGACTCGACCAGCGCGGCTGGGGTCGGTTCGCCGTACTTCTTCTGCAGGTCCTTTTCCAGGGAGCCTGCGTTGACGCCGATACGGATCGGGATACCGCGGTCGCGGGCCGCATCGACCACGGCACGCACACGGTCTTCACGGCCGATGTTGCCCGGGTTGATGCGCAGGCAGTCGACGCCCAGTTCGGCCACACGCAAGGCGATCTTGTAGTCGAAGTGAATATCGGCAACCAGCGGCACGCTGACCCGTTGCTTGATGCGGCCGAAGGCCTCGGCGGCGTCCATGTCTGGCACCGAGACACGCACGATGTCGACACCGGCATCCACCAGGCGCTGGATCTGCCCGACGGTGGCATCGACATCGTTGGTGTCGGTGTTGGTCATGCTTTGTACCGCGATGGGCGCATCACCACCCACCGGCACATTGCCGACCCAGATTTTGCGGGATTCGCGACGTTTGATCGGAGATTCGCCGTGCATGACTTACTGTCCCAACTTCAGGCGAGCAGTCTCGCCACTTGTAAACGGAGCAACATCGACGGCCTGGCCGTTGTAGCTGACCTGCGCGCCACGGGCAAAGCCCAGGCGTACTGCGAACGGCGGCTTGCCGGTCAGCTCGAGGTTGTCGCCCTTGCGCTTGACGCCGCTGAACAGCACCTTGCCATTGCCGTCGTTGACTTGGGTCCAGCAATTGGCGCTGAACTGAATCGAGACACTGGCGCTACCGGCCGGCACTGCAACGGGCGCGGCGGGCACAGTGGCAGCGGGCGCGGCAGCCACGGGCGCGGTGGCAGCCGACGCTGCCGGAGCAGGCGCAGGCGTTGGCGCAGCGGCTGCGGTGGCCGCTTGGGGCTGCTGAGCGGGGGCTGGTGTTTCGGTTGCTCCAGGGGGCTGCGCAGCGCTGGCGGGTGCTTGCTCGGCAGCGGCGGCCGACGGTTCACCTGCGGGCTGCTCCAGCGGCAACGGGGCGCTCTCGGGTTGCTGGCCGGCGCTCACGGCCTGGTCTTCAGGCTCATCCAGCGGGTGAATCTGCGTGGTGCCGTCGGCGCTCTCGACTTCGACGTGCTCCAGGGCGATCTTGGCCAGGTCCTTGCCACGCAGGCTGCCTTGGTCCTGCCACCAGACGAAGCCACCACCGACTACCGCCAGCAGCAGCAGCAGGCTGACGCCGCGCAGGATGTTGTGCGACAGGCGTACAGGCTCTTCGATGCGGCCCAGCGAATGCACTTCGCTGCCTTTGGCGTGGGTGCCGGTGTAACGGTCGAAGGCCTCGACCAGCGTGGCTTGGTCCAGGTCCATCAGTTTGGCGTAGGCGCGGATATAGCCACGGGCGAACGTGTGCCCGGGCAACTTGTCGAAGGCGCCGGTTTCAACGTGGTTCAACGAACTGACAGTGAGGTTGAGCTTGCGGGCCACCTCGGCTTGCGACCAGTCCCGCTTCTCACGGGCCTGACGCAAAAGCTCACCGGGGTTCTGGCCAGGCGCTACGGCTACTTCGGGATGCGCGGCGTTCATCGTTGCTCCGACAGGTATTGCTGATATTCCGGCGTACCGGGATAAAGTCGTTGTAATTGCTGGCCCAAATTGGCCAATGTGCCCTGCTCGTCGAACACCCGGGCAAGGCGGCTGCCCAGCAGGAGGCTACGGGCGTCGTGGTCGCTCAACTGGCTGAAACGATCGTAGTAGTCCAGGGACGGCACATAATGCCTGTTTTCGTAGGACAACTCAGCCATTTCCAGCAACGCCTTGGGTTGCCGTGGGTTGAGTTGCAACGCTTTGAGCAGATAGGCGTGCGCCTGGTCTCGACGCTCGAGCTTCAGGGCGGTCAAGCCAAGGTTCTCGTACACGCGTGAGCGCTCAGGATACAGGGTATCGGCACTGGCCAGGCGAAACATCTTCTTGGCCTCGGCAAATCGCCCCTGAGCATAAAGGAAACTGCCGTAGTTGTTGCGAATTCGCGTATCGCCAGGGCGTGCCTGCAGGGCTTTTTGAAAGTGCTGCTCGGCCAGGGCTGGCTCACCTTCAGCCTGAAACACCAGCGCCAGCGCCGCATGCGCGCCGGCATCGCTGGCGTCCAGGGCAAGCGCCTTGCCCAGCGGGGCCTTGGCCTGTTCGGTCAAGCCTTGTTGCAAATAACCAAGCCCCAACTGCACATACGCCCTGCCCGCCTCTTGCCGCCCTTGGCGGCTGGCCAGCGGGTCACCCGCGCCGCCCGACACGCAGCCGGCCAGCAGCAAAAGCGCAAGGATCGACAGCGCGGCGCGCAGGGTCATGGCGAGTTCTCGGTCAGTGGCGCGCGGCGCTGTCTTGCAGCTCGGCGTCGGCAGAGAGCTGGCGCACGGCGATGTAGCGCTCACTGCGGCGGGTGCGGTCGTTGACCTGGCCGACCAGCTGACCACAGGCGGCGTCGATGTCTTCGCCACGGGTGGTACGGGTGGTGACGTTGAAACCACCGTGGTGGAGCAGGTCCTGGAAGCGGCGGATGGCGTTGTTGCTCGGCCGCTCGTAACCGGAATGCGGGAACGGGTTGAACGGGATCAGGTTGATCTTGCACGGCACGTCGCGCAGCAGTTCGATCATCTGCGCGGCATGTTCAGGCTGGTCGTTGACGTCCTTGAGCAGGGTGTACTCAACCGTCAACACGCGCTTGCCACCCAGGGTGGCCATGTAGCCCATGCACGACTCCAGCAGCACCTTCAGCGGGTACTTCTTGTTGATCGGCACCAGCTGGTTACGCAGCTCGTCGTTCGGCGCGTGCAGCGACAGGGCCAGCGACACGTCGATGTGCTTGGCCAGTTCGTCAATCATCGGCACCACGCCCGAGGTGGACAAGGTGACGCGACGCTTGGAAATGCCATAGCCCAGATCATCCATCATGATCTTCATGGCGGCGATGACATTGTCGAAGTTCAGCAAAGGCTCGCCCATGCCCATCATGACCACGTTGGTAATCGCGCGGTCGACTTTGGCCGGGACGGTCCCGAAAGATTTGTTGGCAAGCCACACCTGGCCAATCACTTCGGCGGCGGTGAGGTTGCTGTTGAAGCCTTGCTTGCCGGTGGAGCAGAAACTGCAGTCCAGGGCGCAGCCGGCTTGCGACGATACGCACAGCGTGCCGCGGTCGTCGGTAGGAATGTAGACGGTCTCGACGCAGCTGCCAGAGGCAACGCGGATCACCCATTTACGGGTGCCGTCGGCGGAAATGTCTTCACTGACCACTTCCGGTGGGCGAATTTCGGCAACAGCCTCGAGCTTTTCGCGCAAGGCCTTGCCGACGTTCGTCATGGCGGCGAAATCATCGACGCCAAAATGGTGAATCCATTTCATCACCTGGCCGGCACGGAAGCGCTTCTCCCCTATAGAGTCGAAGAATTGTTCCATTTCCGGCTGGGTCAGGCCCAACAGGTTGATTTTGCCAGTAGATGTCGTCATGGATTCACCCTCACCCGTAAGCTTTCGCTTAGCGAGTGGTTACCTCGGTAGCAGCGAAGAAGTAAGCGATTTCGCGAGCAGCAGCAGCTTCGGAGTCCGAACCGTGAACGGCGTTGGCGTCGATAGACTCGGCGAAGTCAGCACGGATGGTGCCGGCAGCAGCTTCTTTAGGGTTGGTAGCGCCCATCAGCTCACGGTTCAGAGCAATGGCGTTTTCGCCTTCCAGAACCTGAACAACAACCGGGCCGGAAGTCATGAAGGCAACCAGGTCGCCGAAGAAGCCGCGCTCGCTGTGCTCAGCGTAGAAGCCTTCGGCTTCGGCTTTGGACAGTTGCTTGATTTTCGAGGCAACGATTTTCAGGCCAGCTTCTTCGAAGCGAGTGGTGATCTTGCCGATGACGTTTTTGGCAACGGCGTCAGGCTTGATGATCGAGAAAGTACGTTGAACAGCCATGGAAAACTCCAGAAATATGAGTGTTGCGAAAAATTAAACCCGCGAATTATACGCGGGTTTCAGGGGATTGCCTAACCTGCAGCGACGCGCTTAGTCGGCTTCATCAATCCAGGCCGCCTGGATGGCCTCGAGCACTTTCTCACCGCCGCGTGACGGATCGTCGCTGAACTCTGGCAATGCCAGCACCCAGCGGTGCAGATCGACGAAATTCACATAACGAGGATCGACGTCCGGCTTGCTTTCTGCAAGCTGGATGGCGATCTCAAGTACATCAACCCATTTCAGACTCATGCAAAAATCCTCAGTGGGGCGCTTCAGCAGCGTGGTTAAGCGAATACTTGGGGATCTCGATGGTCAGGTCCTGGTCGGCGACGACCACCTGGCAGCCGAGGCGCGACTGGGCTTCCAGGCCCCAGGCCTTGTCCAGCATGTCCTCTTCCAGCTCGTCCGCTTCTTCCAGCGAATCGAAACCTTTGCGAACAATACAGTGACAGGTGGTGCAGGCCTTGACCCCACCGCAAGCGCTTTCCATTTCGATGTGATGCTCGTGGGCCAGCTCCAGGATGTTGGTCCCAGGCTCGACCTCCACGGTCAGCCCTTCCGGGCAAAACTTCTCGTGCGGCAGGAATGTCACCAGCGGCATCGGTTACTCCTCGATCTCATTCAGGTTGCGCCCGGCCAGTGCGGCTTTGACCGTCGAATCAAGGCGACGGGCGGCAAATGCATCGGTCACCTGCGACAGACGCTTGGTCTGTTGCTCGATGGCGGGGCCATCGGTGCCGGTCAGCAAATCACGTAGTTCTTGCATCTGGAATTCGATGGCTTCGCGCTCTTCGCTGCTGAGCAGGCGCTCGCCATCGGCGTCCAGGGCGCCCTGTACTGCTTCGAGCAGGCGCTCACCGTCAACCTGGTGTTCACGCAGCTGACGGGCCTGCTTGTCGCTGCCTGCGTGCTCGAACGAATCCTTGAGCATGCGGGCGATCTCGCCGTCGGTCAGGCCGTAGGACGGCTTGACCTGAATGCTGGCTTCGACGCCCGAGCCCAGTTCGCGGGCAGCGACGCTGAGCAGTCCATCGGCATCGACCTGGAAGGTCACGCGGATTTTCGCCGCACCGGCGACCATGGCCGGGATGCCGCGCAGCTCGAAGCGCGCCAGCGAGCGGCAGTCGCTGATCAGCTCGCGCTCGCCTTGCAGGACGTGAATCTTCATGGCCGACTGGCCATCTTTATAGGTGGTGAACTCTTGCGCACGCGCCACCGGAATGGTGGTGTTGCGCGGGATCACCTTCTCCATCAACCCGCCCATGGTCTCAAGGCCCAGGGACAGTGGGATGACGTCGAGCAGCAGCAACTCGCCACCTTCACGGCGGTTGCCAGCCAGGGTGTCGGCCTGAATGGCAGCACCGATGGCCACCACCTGGTCAGGGTCGATCGAGGTCAATGGGGTACGGCCGAACAGTGTGCCAACAGCGTCACGCACGCGTGGAACGCGGGTCGAACCACCGACCATGACCACTGCACCCACTTCTTCCAGCTCGACACCGCTGTCGCGCACGGCGCGGCGGCAGGCTTTGAGGCTGCGAGCGATCAGCGGCTCGATCATGGCATCGAAGGCGGCCCGGCTGAGCTCACCCTGCCAGGCACCGTGGCTGACGCTGACCACGTCGGCGTCGGTCAGGGCTTCCTTGGCGGCGCAGGCGGCCTGCAGCAACTGGCGCTGAGTACCCGGGTCGAGGTCGGAAGACAGCCCAGCCTGTTCAATGATCCAACCGGCAATCGCGTGGTCGAAATCATCGCCGCCCAGGGCGGTGTCGCCGCCGGTAGCCAGCACTTCAAACACACCGGCCGTCAGGCGCAGGATGGAGATATCGAACGTGCCGCCACCCAGGTCATAGATGGCCACCACGCCTTCGGCGTTTTGGTCCAGGCCATAGGCCACGGCCGCTGCGGTTGGCTCGTTGAGCAGGCGCAACACATTGAGGCCGGCCAGGCGCGCGGCATCCTTGGTCGCTTGGCGCTGGGCGTCGTCGAAATAGGCTGGCACGGTGATCACCGCCCCCACCAAGTCGCCACCGAGGGTTTGCTCGGCGCGTTCGCGCAGCACCTTGAGGATGTCGGCCGACACTTCCACCGGGCTTTTCGGCCCTTGGACGGTATCGATGAACGGCATGTGCGACTCGCCGCCAATGAAGCGGTACGGCAGCTGCTCGCCCAACTGCTTGACGTCGGCCAGGCCGCGCCCCATCAGGCGCTTTACCGACAGCACGGTGTTCAAAGGGTCGCTGGAAGCGGCATCGCGCGCAGCCTGCCCGACTTCGCTGCGCCCTTCGAGGTAGCGCACCGCAGACGGCAAAATGACATTACCCTGCACATCCGGCAGGGGCTCGCTGCGACCGCTGCGAACGGCAGCGACCAGAGAATTGGTGGTACCCAGGTCGATACCCACCGCCAGGCGGCGCTGGTGCGGCTGAGGGCTTTGACCGGGTTCGGCGATCTGCAGTAGGGCCATGCTTATCTGAATACCTTAGGCGTCATCACGGGCAACGCCGGGTTAATCGTCGAGGCGCTCTTCCAGTTGGCGCACTTCTTGGGCGAGCTTGTCGAGGAACTGCATGCGGCGCATCAGGCGTTCGGCCTTCTCGCGCTCGGCAGGCACATCCCAGCAGGCGGCGAAATCCTCGTTCAGCGTGTCCTGCGCACCCTTGAGGCGCTTCTTGAACACGGCAACACCATCGAGGTCGGCTTCGTCCTGCAGCTCTTCGAGCTCTTCGCGCCACTGCATCTGCTGCAGCAGGAAGTCGGGGTCATGGACCGTGACTTCCTGGGGCACTTCGTGGCCACCGATTGCCAGCAAGTAGCGGGCTCGGCGCGGCGCACTGCGCAGCGTCTGGTAGGCGTCGTTGAGGGCCGCGGACTTCTCCAGGGCTACCCGCTGCTCGCGCTCGGAAGCGTCGGCAAAACGGTCAGGATGGACCTCGCGGGCCAGCTCGCGGTAGCGAGTGGCCAGCTTGTCGAGGTCCAGCCGGAAGCACGGCTGGAGATCAAACAGAGCGTAATGACAAGGAGTACCCACAGCCAGCCTCAGACGTTGAAGCTTTCGCCGCAGCCACACTCACCGCGCACGTTGGGGTTGTTGAACTTGAAGCCTTCGTTCAACCCTTCTTTGACGAAGTCGAGCTCGGTGCCATCGAGGTACACCAGGCTTTTCGGGTCGATGATGACCTTCACGCCGTGGTTCTCGAATACCTGGTCTTCGCCCGCCACTTCGTCGACGAACTCCAGCACATAGGCCAGGCCCGAGCAACCGGTGGTGCGTACGGCCAGGCGAATGCCTTCACCCTTGCCGCGCCCTTCCAGGGAACGCCGCACGTGGTTGGCGGCGGCTTCTGTCATGCTGATAGCCATCAGAACTCCTTACCTCGCAACAGGCGACTTAGATCAAGCCTTTCTTCTGCTTGTAATCGCGAACGGCTGCCTTGATGGCATCCTCGGCGAGTACCGAGCAGTGGATCTTGACCGGCGGCAACGCCAGTTCTTCAGCCAGCTGGGTGTTCTTGATGGTTTCAGCTTCGTCCAGGGTCTTGCCCTTCATCCACTCGGTGGCGAGGGAGCTGGAAGCGATAGCCGAACCGCAGCCGTAGGTCTTGAACTTGGCGTCTTCGATGACGCCCTGCTCGTTGACCTTGATCTGCAGGCGCATCACGTCACCGCAGGCCGGCGCGCCGACCATGCCGGTACCGACGTCCGGGTCTTCGGCATTCATCTTGCCGACGTTGCGCGGGTTTTCGTAGTGGTCGATGACCTTTTCACTGTATGCCATGGTGCAATTCCTTCCTCATCAGGGAGCCGCTCTTGCCGGCGACTGCTTAGTGGGCGGCCCACTCGATCTTGGAGATGTCAACGCCGTCTTTGTACATGTCCCACAGCGGCGACAGCTCACGCAGTTTGTTAACGGCCTCGCAGACTTTCTGCGCGGCGTAGTCGACTTCTTCTTCGGTGGTGAAGCGGCCGAAGGAGAAGCGGATCGAGCTGTGCGCCAGCTCGTCGTTACGGCCCAGAGCGCGCAGTACATACGACGGCTCGAGCGAAGCGGAGGTACAGGCCGAACCGGACGATACGGCAATGTCTTTCAGGGACATCAGCAGCGACTCGCCTTCGACGTAGTTGAAGCTCAGGTTCAGGTTGTGCGGTACGCGGGCAGTCTGGCTGCCGTTGACGTACAGCTCTTCAAGGTCCGAGACCTGCTTGAAGAAGCGGTCGCTCAGGGCCTTGATGCGAGCGTTCTCGCTGGCCATTTCCTGCTTGGCAATGGCGAAGGCTTCGCCCATGCCGACGATCTGGTGAGTCGGCAAGGTACCCGAACGCATGCCGCGCTCATGGCCACCACCGTGGATGATCGCTTCCAGACGCACACGCGGCTTGCGGCTGACGTACAGCGCGCCGATACCTTTAGGGCCGTAGACCTTGTGCGCCGAGAACGACATCAGGTCGACTTTCAGTTTTTGCAGGTCGATTTCGACCTTGCCGGCCGACTGGGCGGCATCGACGTGGAACAGCACGCCGCGGGCGCGGGTCAGCTCACCGATGGCGGCGATGTCGTTGATCGAGCCGACTTCGTTGTTGACGTGCATCAGCGAGACCAGAATGGTGTCGTCGCGCAGCACGGCTTCGACCATGGCCGGGGTGACGATGCCGTCTTCGCCTGGCTCAAGGTAGGTGACTTCGAAACCTTCACGCTCGAGCTGGCGAGCGGTATCCAGGACCGCCTTGTGCTCGATCTTGGAGGTAATGATGTGCTTGCCCTTGGTCTGATAGAAGTGCGCGACACCTTTGAGTGCGAGGTTGTCGGACTCGGTGGCACCGCTGGTCCAGACGATTTCGCGCGGATCGGCGTTGATCAGCTCGGCGACCTGGCGACGACCGTTCTCGACCGCTTCTTCGGCTTTCCAGCCGAATACGTGGGAGCGCGAAGCCGGGTTACCGAAGTTCCCGTCGACCAGCAGGCAGTCAGCCATCTTCTGGGCGACGCGGGGATCGACCGGGGTGGTCGCGGAGTAATCGAGGTAGATCGGCAACTTCATGGATATCTCCTATCAGGCGGTGGCGTCGCTCGTCGCTGTCATAACGGTCAGTCGACGGCGGACGTCTCAATCTTGTCCAACTGGGCGGATCGGCCTGCGACACGACGCAGGTCCTGGCGCTGGGCGACTTCCTGCACCTCACGGCGCTTGACGAGGTCGGCCAGGCTGATGCCGCTGAGGAATTCATGGATCTGCTGGCTGAGATCGCACCACAAGTGGTGGGTCAGGCAGGTGTCACCGGCATGGCAATCCCCAAGGCCTTGGCAACGGGTGGCATCGACCGATTCGTTGACCGCGTCGATGACCTGGGCCACCTGGATGGTTTCCATGCCCCGCGACAGCTGATAGCCACCGCCTGGACCGCGCACACTGGATACCAGGCTGCTGCGGCGCAGCTTGGCGAACAGCTGCTCCAGATAAGAGAGGGAAATGCCCTGGCGCTCGGAAATGTCGGCCAAAGACACCGGCCCATGCTGCGCGTGCAACGCCAGGTCAAGCATGGCTGTCACGGCGTATCGGCCTTTGGTAGTCAGTCGCATGGCTATTGGGTACCACGGGAGTTACAGGATGTGAGCGAGTATGCGATTCCCGAGCATTTAAGTCAACTATAAGACCTACTGCTTTAGTCGGGTTTTGCATCGGGAGGCGGCCGCGATTGTAGCAGACGAGGGGCGTGCGCACACGCCCCGTATGTCACTATGATTTCAGCGCGGCGCGATCAATGCG
The DNA here is from genome assembly GCF_000483465.1 of Pseudomonas sp. LAIL14HWK12:I7. Lineage (NCBI taxonomy): Bacteria > Pseudomonadati > Pseudomonadota > Gammaproteobacteria > Pseudomonadales > Pseudomonadaceae > Pseudomonas > Pseudomonas sp. LAIL14HWK12:I7. The sequence continues at coordinate 78,607 of NZ_KI519605.1, read as the reverse complement.
ACTGAGTGTCGCGCTGGGCGACCTGGGCAACTTCGGTGAAGTCATCTTCCGGCAGCGCCGGCAACTCCTTGGCGCAGTAATCGCTACCCATCTTGGTCAGCGCACCGCACATGCCCTCCAGGCGCTCATCGACCGCCTGCAGGTGGTCGAGCATCTGGCCGATGGCACGCGCGACCGGGTCAGGCATGTCGCCACTGACGCCGTAGGCATCGAAGCCGATCTTCTCGGCCATGGCTTTGCGCCGGGCTTCGACTTCGGTCTCTTCGCTCTTGACGATAATACGCCCCGGGATACCGACGGCAGTCGCCCCTGCCGGCACAGCCTTGGTCACCACCGCATTGGAGCCGATCTTGGCCCCGGCGCCGACAGTGAACGGGCCCAGTACCTTGGCCCCCGCCCCTACCACCACGCCGTTTTCCAGGGTTGGGTGACGCTTGCCTTTGTTCCAGCTGGTGCCACCCAGGGTCACGCCCTGGTAGAGGGTGACATCGTCGCCAATCTCAGCAGTCTCGCCGATGACGATGCCCATGCCATGGTCAATGAAGAAGCGGCGGCCGATGGTGGCGCCGGGGTGGATCTCGATCCCGGTCATCCAGCGACCGAAGTTCGACACCAGCCGGGCCAGCCATTTGAAATCACGTTTCCACAGCGCATTACCCAGCCGGTGCAGCCAGATGGCGTGCATGCCCGGGTAGCAGGTCAGTACCTCGAAGGCATTGCGCGCGGCGGGGTCACGGTGGAATACGCTTTGAATATCTTCACGCAGACGTTCAAACATCTGTCATCCCTTCCTTTTATGCGGTTCGCCCCGAGCCACTTTCTGGGTCTCGGTGAGGATGCCGCGCAAAATGCTCATTTCCGGACGCTCGACCGAGCTTCGCCCATACAGCCGGCGCAGGCGCGCCATCAGGTGCTTGGGCTTCTCGGGGTCAAGGAAGCCGATGTCCACCAAGGTCTTTTCCAGGTGGTCATAGAACAGCTCCATTTCGTCCATGGTCGCCAGCTCGCTGGCGTCGACCTTCTCGACTTTGGCCGGTGCATCCTCGGCCGCCAGCCAAGCCATGCGCACCTCATAAGAGAGCACCTGGACAGCGGCGGCCAGATTCAGCGAGCTGAAGTCGGGGTTCGAGGGAATGTGCACGTGGAAGTGACATCGCTGCAGTTCTTCGTTGGTCAGGCCGGCGTGTTCACGCCCGAACACCAAGGCGATCTCCTCGCCGCCCAGCGCATGCTCCACGGCCTTGGCCCCGCATTCGCGAGGGCCGATCAGCGGCCAGGGGATACTGCGCTCGCGGGCACTGGTGCCCATGACCAGGTTACAGCCGACCAGCGCCTGCTCAAGGCTGTCGACGACCTGGGCATTGCTCAACACATCGTCGGCACCGGAGGCACGTGCACTGGCTTCGGCCGCAGGGAACTCTTTCGGCTGCACCAGCACCAGGCGCGACAAGCCCATGTTTTTCATGGCACGTGCAGCGCCGCCGATGTTGCCGGGGTGGCTGGTATTGACCAGAACAACACGAATATTTTGCAGCACGGTGTTGTGCTCTCAGAGGCTGATATCAGGGCCTTCGATCTTACAGAACCGACGGACGTAACGCTATGAAAGCAAATGTGACACTTCTGCCGTCAAAGATTTCTGCTAGAATGATCGGCTTTCTTCTTTAACATCTCCAGGTGACCCGCCCATGCAGCCTATGCTGAATATCGCCCTGCGCGCCGCTCGCAGCGCCAGTGAACTGATTTTCCGCTCCATCGAACGCCTGGATAGCATCAAGGTCGATGAGAAAGAGGCCAAGGACTACGTTTCCGAAGTCGATCGCGCCGCCGAGCAGAAAATCGTCGACGCCCTGCGCAAAGCCTACCCGAACCACTCCATTCAGGGTGAAGAGACCGGCATGCACGCGGGCACCGGCGAAGAAGGCAAGGACTACCTGTGGATCATCGATCCGCTGGACGGCACCACCAACTTCCTGCGCGGCATCCCTCACTTCGCCGTCAGCATCGCCTGCAAATACCGTGGTCGCCTCGAGCACGCCGTGGTACTCGACCCGGTTCGCCAGGAAGAATTCACCGCCAGCCGTGGCCGTGGCGCCCAGCTCAATGGCCGTCGCCTGCGCGTCAGCTCGCGCACCAGCCTGGAAGGCGCCCTGCTGGGTACCGGCTTCCCGTTCCGTGACAACCAAATGGCCGACCTGGACAACTACCTGGGCATGTTCCGCGCCCTGACTGGCCAGACCGCCGGCATCCGCCGCGCAGGTTCCGCCAGCCTGGACTTGGCCTACGTCGCCGCCGGCCGCTTCGATGCCTTCTGGGAGTCGGGCCTGGCCGAGTGGGACATGGCTGCAGGCGTACTGCTGATTCAAGAAGCAGGCGGCCTGGTAAGCGACTTCAACGGTGGCCACGACTTCCTCGACAAAGGCCACATCGTCGCCGGCAACATCAAGTGCTTCAAAGCAGTACTGACGGCTATTCAGCCGCACCTGCCAGAGAGCATGAAGCGCTAAGCGCTGGCTGTATTAGAAAAGCACCCCTCGGGGTGCTTTTTTTATGGGCGCTATAAGTGTGCTGTGCATGGGGAGGGGCATACAACTTGATGGCAAGTCAGCGTGAATACACCCGGCGTCTATTCAATGGCAGTTGCTATTGATTGCCGCTTCCAAGGCCGCCGTGGTTTTATCATTCAATTCAATGCGCAGTGCCACCGCGCGTTCAACGCCAATTTGCAATGCCGGACCGAAACGACTGATATCCAAGCCCAGGCGAATCAACATCTTCTCCACGCCCACCGTGGTCACCGTGACGAACTGCTTCACCTCACAACTGATGGCATAGTTGACGATGGCGTGAATCGCTTGCGTGGTGCCTTGGGAGAAGCCGAACCGGTTGCCGTCCGGCAGCTCGATGGCGAAGCGGCTCAGCTCCCAGATCGCGTCGGAGCACGGCGCCGGGTGCCCATGCAGCAGCTCTGGGAAGGTGTGCGCCAGCATGTTAGGGCCGGTCGTCGGCAGTATGCGCCAGCAGCCACACACATAACCCGCCTCGTCCTCGCGGTTGATGATCATGTAATAGGGGTCGAGCGCATCATACCCATCGATTTCCATGTCGTTGATCAGTGGGATGTCCCACATCTTTTTAACCTTGAAAATACGCGCCCGAAGTTTGTGCATCGCATTCAGCGCTTGTGGATCGATGTTAGTGCGGCGATCAATGGAGATAAGCATAGGGGCAAATACCGGCAGGGGTTGGAGTTGCCGCCCACGGTATATTCACGCTGAATAAATAAAATCCTACCTAATTTGGGAGGTGGCCGAAGTTACTCGGGCTTGTTAATTTTTCGGCTTTTGCAGGATGGATTCCGGATGAAGCTACTCAATACCTCCGCCGTACGCGAGGTCGCCCATCAAGCCATCAGCCTGCGCCTGGGCCTCAAGCAGAGCCAGACCGAGTTCTGGTCGCGCTTTGGCATCAGCCAGGCCTGTGCCAGCCGCATCGAATGCACCAGCCAAGTGCCTGCGCCGGTGTACATTCTGCTGCGCCTGTACCTCAGCGGCCGTCTCGAGGAAAGCGACCTGGCCCAACGCCCACAGTGATACTCAGGGCGTGATCGACTTCTGCTGGATGGCCTTGAGCACCGCCATCTGGCGTGAGCTGACCTGGAACTTGCGGCGGATGTTCTTGAAGTGGAAGTCGATGGCCGAGGTCGTGCACGACAAGATCATCGAGATTTCCCAGGTAGTCTTGCCCGCCGCGCTCCACTGCAGCACCTCTTTCTCCCGGGTGGTCAGGTGCACAGGTTCCGAGCATTCAATGCGCGCCCGGAGCATCCCTTCCATCGCGTAATCGCGCAGCAGGGTTGCCATGGGCAAGGACTGAATCATCGCAGCAGTCGCCTGCTCGCCGCTCTCATCCGGCTTGAGGCACAGCATGCCCGCCTCGCCCCGCGGGCCATGCAGCGGCAGCGCCAGCCCTTGCTGCAACCCATGCGCTGCGGCTTCTTCGAAGAATTCCGATTCTGAGGGCCCCCGATAGTTCTCGCGGTTCCACAGCAGTGGCCGGTTGGCGTTCAGGCAGTGCTGAACGACGGGGTCGACTGCCGCGTAAGATTCGGCGTCGTAACGCGTACGCCAGGCATCGGGGTAATCACTGTAGATCAGCACCTGCTGACAAGCGTCCGTGGGGGCAGGTTTGAGGCCGATCAGAAAGTTCGAGTAACCCAGCTTGCGGGTCAGGAGTTTCAGGTGAGCCAGCCAGTCCTCAAAGCGCTCCATTTCGCCGAGTTTCAGCAGCTCATCCATTACCAGTAGGGCCATTCCCTTCCTCGTAGGCACCGTTTGACGGTGGTCTCATGGCGAGACGACACGCGAGGGAATATCGACTCCCTCATTCAGGTGGGTCGATAAGATAATTACGTGGCACTTTGAAATCAACGTGCGAATAGTGCCCGCCGACGAGTTACCCACCCGACACAGGCGGTCGAAGACAGTAATAAAACTGCCAGGCGCACCACAACCTCCCTGTTCTGGGAGGTACCAGGCGGCGCGCGCAGCCTATTTACTAGCGTGGCACCAGCCTGCATCCGGCAGGCTGCACCGCTTTGCACATGGACGGCAAGGGAAGACACCTGAAGCTGTAGTTCGGCTGCCCCTCAAGGAGACCCCTGCATGTTCCAGCAACAGTTCTTTAGCATGGTTGCACGCCATCGCGACCACCCGGCGATCGTCGATAGCCATGGCAAGACCCGCAGCTACGGCGAACTGCTGCATGACATCGATCAATTGCGCGCCAGGCTGCACGCCGCAGGCCTGCGCGAAGGCGACGTGGTTGCCACCCAACTGGGCAACAGTAGCGGTTATGTAGCGCTGTTGTTCGCCATGGCCAGCCTGGGGCTGATTCATTGCCCTGTAAGCGTGGCCAGCAGCATCCACCAACGCGCCATGCGTCTAGGCCAGGTCGGTGCCGCCCTGCTGGTGACCGAAGCCGGCATCGTGCCGGCGGGCCTGGGCATCCCTGGCTTTACCCTGCACTCGCCGACACCCGTCAACCTCAAGACACCCGCCTGGCGTGACTGCGCCGGCTTAATGCGTATGCAGGAAACGTCCGGCAGCACCGGGGCACCCAAACTGGCACTGTGGCGTCAGGACAGGCTGTACCGGGAAATCATGCACTGGGTCGATAGCGCCGGCCTCGATGCCAGCGCCCGTTACCTGAGCATCCACACCCTCGATGGCGGGCATGCGGTGGACCTGCATGTGTTCCCGGCCTTGCTGACCGGCGCCACGCTGTACCTGGGCGATGCCACCCACGTCGAGAACACCCTGCAAACCCTGCACGAACAACGCATCAGCGTAATGAGCGCGTTGCCGTCACAGTACCTGGCGCTGGCCCAGGCCGCGCAAAGCCGCGGCATTCGCCTGCCGGCACTGAGCAAACCGTTCTGTGGTGGTGCCTACCTGGATGACCATGTGGTGCTGGAGTGCGAACGCCACTTAGGTGTGCACCTGAAGCGGATCTATGGTTCGACGGAATTTGGCATGGTCCTGGCCAACTTCGCGCCTGGGCTGCAAGTGGGTTGCGGCATGCGCCCGGTGGGTGATGTCGAGGTCACATTGAAAGCGTTGGACCCTGCGCAACCGGAGGTCGGCGAAATCATCGCGCGCTCCGCACACCGCGGCTCGGGGTACTTCCCACCTCCCCCCATGCCCTGCGAGGACCAAGCCTACGCCACCGGCGATATCGCCCGGCGCCTGGCCGACGGAAGCCTGATGCCCATGGGGCGTTCGACCGATGCCCTGCTGACGAAACAAGGCACCCAGTTCGCACCGGCCCTCGAAGCGCAAATTGCACAGGCCATGAAATTCGAACGGGTGGTGATACTGGTCGACGAGCACGATCGTCGACGCGCCCAGGTGGTGGTGCAAGCCAACATCGCTGACGCCCAGGAGCGGTTGAATGAGCTGAGCGGGGGGCTGGACCGACTGGGGATCAATGCCAACGTCACAGTACTCGAGCGAACACCCTTGACCCCCACCGGCAAGCCGGACCGCGTCAGGCTTCGCAAGCTGCTAGCCGCTCACCCAGTGATGTAGAAGCAGCCTTGAGCTGCGCCAACTGTAGGAGCAGCCTTGTGCTGCGAAGAGGCCGGTGAAAACACAGTAGATCTAGGGTGTTTTCACTGGCCTCTTCGCAGCACAAGGCTGCTCCTACAACGGATTTTAGATACAACGGATTTCAGCAGATGGCGATCACTGCCCGGCCTGATTCTCGCTGAGGATCAGCTTGCCATTCTTGTCCACGGGAATGGTCGAGCCAGGCTCGTGGTCCATCTTCACCTGCCCCACCTGATCACCAATGGTGTACTTCACGTTATACCCAACGACCTTGTCGCTGATGTCGTGGACTGTGTTGCAGCGGGTTTGCGTCGTGGTGTAGGTATCACGCTCTTGCATGCCTTCCTGCACCTTGTTACCGGCATAACCACCACCGACCGCACCGGCCACGGTGGCGATCTTCTTGCCGGTACCGCCGCCGATCTGGTTACCCAGCAGGCCGCCGGCCAGGGCACCCACCACCGTACCTGCGATCTGGTGCTGGTCCTTGACCGGCGCCTGACGCGTCACGGTGACGTCCTTGCAGACTTCACGCGGCGTCTTTACTTGCTGCTTGATTGGCTGCACGTCGGTGACCTGGGCGTACTCAGGCCCTTTGTTCACCAAGCTGTAGGTCGCCACAGCACCTCCGGCAGTTACACCGACAGCACCCAGCACCGCACCCACCAGCATTGATTTATTCACGTGAACCTCCTGATCATACCCGCGGGACTTGGCCCGCCTTCTCCCTGCCTTGGAGCAAAAAAAAAGGCGCGAGTTCAATACTCGCGCCTCTTGATTCGCCAAACGGCGTAGGAAAAGCCCTTACGGACGCTCGTCCACACCCTCAGCCTTGGCTGGCGGAATCAGGTCTTCGCTGTTCAGGTTCAGCCAGATCAGTACCACGTTGGCGATGTAGATCGACGAGTAGGTACCGGCCATGACGCCGATGAACAGTGCCAGCGAGAAGCCGAACAGGTTGTCACCGCCAAAGAACAGCAGCGCAGCGATGGCCAGCAAGGTCGACACCGAGGTGGCGATGGTACGCAGCAGGGTCTGGGTGGTCGAGACGTTGATGTTCTCGATCAGCGAGGCCTTGCGCATCACGCGGAAGTTCTCACGCACCCGGTCGAATACGACGATGGTGTCGTTGAGCGAGTAACCGATGATCGCCAGCACCGCCGCCAATACCGTCAGGTCGAAGGTGATCTGGAAGAACGACAGAATACCCAGCGTCACCACCACGTCGTGGATCAGCGAGATGATCGCGCCCACGGCGAACTTCCACTGGAAGCGGAAGGCCAGGTAGATAAGGATGCCGCCCAGGGCCAGGAGCATGCCCATGCCCCCCTGGTCACGCAGCTCTTCACCCACCTGCGGGCCAACGAACTCGACGCGCTTGAGCGTGGCCGGGTTGTCGCCGCCGGCCTTCTGCAGCGCCTCGGCAACCTTGCTGCCCAGCTGCGGGTCATCGCCCGGCATACGCACCAGCAGGTCGGTGGTAGCGCCGAAGCTCTGCACCACAGCCTCGTGGAAACCGGACTCGACCAGCTCGGCACGTACCGCCTTGAGGTCGGCGGGGCGCTCGTAGGTCAGCTCGATCAGCGTACCGCCGGTGAAATCCAAGCCGAAGTTCAGGCCCTTCTGCCACCAGCTGAACAACGCCAGGACGGTAAGGAGCACAGTGATGGCGAACGCGACATTGCGCACGCCCATGAAGTTGATGGTTTTCATCGCAGCTCCCTCAAACCCACAGCTTCTTGATGTCACGCCCGCCACAGGTCAGGTTGACCATAGCGCGGGTCACCATGACGGCGGTGAACATCGAGGTGAAAATCCCGAGGGACATGGTGACCGCAAAGCCCTTGACCGGGCCGGTACCCATGGCGAACAGGATGCCGCCGACCAGCAGGCTGGTCAGGTTGGCGTCGATGATCGCGGTATAAGCGCGGTTGAAACCTTCGTGAATGGCGCGCTGCACCGACATGCCGGCTTTGAGCTCCTCACGGATACGCGAGAAGATCAGCACGTTGGCGTCTACCGCCATACCCATGGTCAACACGATACCGGCAATACCCGGCAGGGTCAGGGTTGCACCCAGCAGCGACATCAGCGCCAGCAGCAGCACCATGTTGCCCGCCAGGGCGACGGTGGCGATCACGCCGAAGCCGCGGTAGATGGCGATGATGAACAGCGAGACGAACAGCATGCCCCACAGCGAAGCATCGATACCCTTGGTGATGTTGTCCGCACCCAGGCTTGGGCCAATGGTACGTTCTTCAGCGAAGTACATCGGCGCGGCCAGACCACCGGCACGCAGCAGCAGCGCCAGCTCGGACGATTCGCCCTGGCCGTTGAGGCCGGTGATACGGAACTGGCTGCCCAGTGGCGACTGGATAGTCGCCAGGCTGATGATCTTTTTCTCTTCCTGGAAGCTCTGTACCGGCACTTCCTTCTCGACGCCGTCGACCGTCTGCTTGACGTAGCGAGTGACGGGCTTCTGCTCGATGAAGATCACCGCCATGCTGCGGCCGACGTTGCTGCGCGTGGCGCGGCTCATCAGCTCGCCGCCGTGGCCATCCAGGCGGATGTTCACTTGCGGGCGGCCATGCTCGTCGAAGCTGGCCTGGGCGTCGGTGACCTGGTCACCGGTGATGATCAGGCCACGCTCGACCGGGGCTGAACGGCCGCCCTCACGGAACTCGAAGACCTCGGTGGTCGCCTTGGACGCACCCGGCTCGGCACCGAAGCGGAACTCCAGGTTGGCCGTCTTGCCGAGGATACGCTTGGCTTCGGCAGTGTCCTGCACGCCTGGCAGCTCGACCACGATACGGTTGGCGCCTTGGCGCTGAACCAGCGGCTCGGCCACGCCCAGCTCGTTGACACGGTTGCGGACGGTGGTCAGGTTCTGCTTGATCGAGTATTCACGGATCTCGGCGACTTTCGCCTGAGTCAGCGCCAGACGCAGCACAGCGAGGTCATTACGCTCGGTGGCGGTCAGGTCGAAATCACTGAAATTCTTGCGGATCAGGGCACGTGCCTGCTCGCGGGTTGCATCGTCAGAGAAGCCCAGCATGATGCCGCCATCCTGCTGAGGCAGGCTGCGGTAGCGGATGCGCTCTTTGCGCAGGAGGGTTTTGACCTCGCCTTCATAGACCTTCATGCGGGCGCTCATGGCCTTGTCCATGTCCACTTCCAACAGGAAGTGCACACCACCGGACAGGTCCAGGCCCAGTTTCATCGGGCTTGCACCCAGGTTGCGCAGCCATTGCGGAGTGGTTTGTGCCAGGTTCAGGGCCACGACGTAATCATCGCCCAGTGCCTTGCGCACTACATCCTTGGCTGGAAGCTGGTCTTCCTGGTTGGTCAGGCGAATCAGCGCACTGCCCTTCTCACCCAGGCTGCCGCCCTTGACGGTGATACCGGCATCGGTCAGCGCCTTGGTGACGCGATCGAGGTCGGCCTGGCTTACCTGCAGCGCCGAACTGGCACCGCTGACTTGCACCGCCGGGTCATCCGGGTAGAGGTTGGGAGCGGAATAAATAAAACCGATCGCCAGTACTAGCAAGATCAGTGCGTATTTCCACAGAGGGTATTTGTTCAGCATCACGCCGCCCGTTCAAGACGCGGGGCGCGTTGCGCGCCCCGACTGGAAAAATAAAACCGGTAACTCAGATAGCCTTGAGCGTACCTTTTGGCAGGGTCGCGGCGATGGCGCCCTTCTGGAACTTCAGCTCGACGGTGTCGGACACTTCCAGCACCACGAAGTCATCGGTAACTTTGACGATTTTGCCGGCGATGCCGCCGTTGGTGACAACTTCGTCACCTTTCTGCAAGTTGCCCAGCAGGTTCTTCTGCTCTTTGGCGCGCTTGGCCTGTGGACGCCAGATCATCAGGTAGAAGATGACCAGGAAGCCGACCAGGAAGATCCATTCAAAACCGGTACCGGCTGGGCCGGCGGCTGGTGCAGCTGCGTCCGCGTAAGCGGCGGGAATCAGAAAGCTCATGAGGCACTCCATTACTGAATTTTAATATTTTAGTGCTGACAGTCAGCCCAAAGGCGGCACAGGCAGCCCGCGTTTGGCGTAGAAGGCGTCGACAAAGGCGGCCAATTTACCCTGTTGAATAGCCTCGCGTAAACCGGCCATCAAGCGCTGGTAATGGCGCAAGTTGTGGATGGTATTCAGCATGCTGCTCAACATTTCGCCGCATTTGTCCAAGTGGTGGAGATACGCGCGGGAGAAGTTGGTGCAGGTGTAGCAATCACAGGTCGGATCCAGCGGCGATTCATCGTGGCGATGGAACGCGTTGCGGATCTTGATCACCCCTGTATCGACGAACAGATGGCCGTTGCGCGCGTTACGCGTCGGCATCACGCAGTCGAACATGTCGACGCCGCGGCGCACACCCTCAACGAGATCTTCCGGTTTGCCTACCCCCATAAGGTAACGAGGTTTGTCAGCGGGCATCTGATCTGGCAGGTAATCCAGCACCTTGATCATTTCGTGCTTGGGCTCACCCACCGACAGGCCGCCAATGGCCAGGCCGTCGAAGCCGATGTTTTCCAGGCCTTCCAGCGAGCGCATGCGCAGGTCCTGGTACATGCCGCCCTGGACGATGCCGAACAGCGCCGCGGTGTTATCGGCGTGGGCGTTTTTCGAACGCTGGGCCCAACGCAGCGACAGCTCCATGGAGGTGCGCGCCACATCGTGCTCGGCCGGGTATGGCGTGCACTCGTCGAAGATCATCACCACGTCCGAGCCCAGGTCACGCTGAACCTGCATGGACTCTTCAGGGCCCATGAACACCTTGGAGCCGTCCACAGGCGAGGCGAAGGTCACGCCTTCCTCTTTGATCTTGCGCATCGCGCCCAGGCTGAATACCTGGAAGCCACCGGAGTCAGTGAGGATCGGGCCTTTCCATTGCATGAAGTCGTGCAGGCCGTTGTGCTTCTTGATCACCTCGGTACCCGGGCGCAGCCACAGGTGGAAGGTGTTGCCAAGGATCATCTCGGCGCCGATGGCCTCGATGTCACGCGGCAGCATGCCTTTGACCGTGCCATAGGTGCCGACCGGCATGAACGCCGGGGTTTCCACGGTGCCACGAGGGAAGGTGATGCGACCACGACGGGCCTTGCCGTCGGTGGCCAGCAGTTCGAAGGACATTCGACAGGTGCGACTCATGCTTGATCCTCGGGCCCGCGTGGCGCCGGATTGCGGGTGATGAACATGGCATCACCGTAACTGAAGAAGCGGTACCCTTCTTGAACCGCCGCCGCATAGGCGGCCATGGTTTCGGGGTAGCCGGCGAAGGCCGAGACCAGCATCAGCAGCGTGGACTCCGGCAGGTGGAAGTTGGTGACCAGGGCGTCGACCACATGGAACGGGCGGCCTGGGTAGATGAAAATATCGGTATCGCCGCTGAAGGCCTTGAGCACGCCATCGCGCGCAGCGCTTTCCAGCGAACGCACGCTGGTGGTGCCCACGGCAACCACGCGCCCGCCACGGGCACGGCAGGCTTGGACAGCATCCACCACATCCTGGCTCACTTCGAGCCACTCTTTATGCATGTGGTGGTCTTCGATCTTGTCGACCCGCACCGGCTGGAAGGTGCCCGCGCCGACGTGCAGGGTCACGAAGGCCCGCTCCACGCCCTTGGCGGCGATCTTTTCCAGCAGCGCTTCGTCGAAGTGCAGGCCGGCCGTGGGTGCGGCTACAGCACCGGCACGCTCGGCGTAGACGGTCTGGTAACGCTCACGGTCGGCGCCTTCGTCGGGGCGGTCGATGTAGGGTGGCAGCGGCATGTGCCCGACGCGTTCAAGCAGTGGCAGCACCTCTTCGGTGAAGCGCAACTCGAACAGCGTGTCGTGGCGCGCGACCATTTCGGCCTCGCCACCGCCATCGATGAGAATCTGCGCACCGACCTTGGGTGCCTTGCTGGAGCGTACGTGCGCCAGCACCCGGTGGCTGTCGAGCACACGTTCGACCAGCACTTCCAGCTTGCCGCCGGAGGCTTTCTGCCCGAACAACCGCGCCGGGATCACCCGGGTGTTGTTGAACACCATCAGGTCGCCGGGGCGCAGATAGTCGAGCAGGTCGGTGAATTGCTGATGTACCAAGGCGCCGCTCGGCCCATCGAGGACCAGCAGACGGCTGCCATGGCGCTCGGCCAAAGGGTGGCGGGCGATCAGGGAATCGGGGAGTTCGAAGGAAAAATCGGCGACGCGCATGATGATGTTCGGTTCGGCAGGGCCGGGAAGTTTAGCCCAATGTGTGAAAATTGACCATGAAACCCGATTGACCGACCAGAAGCACCTCTCTATACTGCGCGCCACTGCCCTGATGGCGGAATTGGTAGACGCGGCGGATTCAAAATCCGTTTTCGAAAGGAGTGGGAGTTCGAGTCTCCCTCGGGGCACCAAAATCCGGAAAAAACCGACCTTATGGTCGGTTTTTTTTCGCCTGGATTTTGGCTTGGGGCAGCATCAGGTACGCGCCATGGCATTGCATTGTGGCTAACAGGTGCATGCCTTCAGATCTGCAGCGCTCTCAAGAACGAGCGCCGCGCGGGCGGCGCTCGATCTCAAATCCACTACTCAAGGTCGCGGCAAGCACTTCTCAGCTCCCGCAACGACCTCAGTGGGCAGCCTCATCGCAGCTCAAATGCAGCTCAATTGCGCTCATCGCAGCTCACCTCAACTGAAAAACGCACCAAAACCACGGCCTCCAACCCACCCACAAATTGACGCCGCACGCCTGACTGTCAGCCCTGCAGCCATGCCGGGAATCTATTGGCCATTACCCTCCCCCCTACTTAAGATGTCACTCGTCGGATATATGCACAAAGTATTGCCAGCATGATGGCTCTTAGCCATATTTGCGCCCCCATTTCTCCACGACTGTGTGACACATGAAAACAACCGTGCCCTTTCTGGCAGCAATGATGCTGCTGAGTGGGTGCAATGGAGTGCCAACGTCCTACGTCTCCGATCCCGTCTACAGCCAAGCTTTCGTGGTCACCTCAGGTGCGCCGCTGCCGCTGTTGCTGATGGCCAGCGCCATCCAGTGGAACGAAGACTACGCAGTGACCGCCAAACACACCCCCTTCCTGCGTAACGTGGTCCATGAGGGCCTCGGCGATGTGGTGTTCTTCAAGCACAAGGCCAGCGAGGTGCCGCATTGGCGGCAATACGTACCGGGTGAGTCGGTGACGGCGGTCGGCTTCAACAGCCTGATGATTCCCGTGCAGGGCAAGGGCCATGCGTTGCCGTCGCTGGTGCGCCTTGAAGGTACGCCGGGCAGTGTCTTCTACTCGCTGCACGACGGCCCGATGGTCAAGGGCATGTCGGGCGGGCCAGTGTTCGCCGATGATGGCCAGGTGGTGGGTATCAACATTGCGTTCATCCCCAAGAACGAGATCGATGCGCGCACTCGCCCTGACCTTGCCGATAAAGAGCGTGTCAGCGTGTTCATGTCGTACAGCGAGATCGACAAGGAATGGCGGCGCTTCCAGTACCTGCTGGCACGCAAGGCCAAGCCTCATGCGCCTGCGGCGATCAAGGGGATTGTGGCGGTGGCGGCCAAGCCGTGAGCAGTCGGCGGTGATCTGCCACTGAGGCAGTGCTAGCCTGTGAGCGGGGCTTGGCCGCAAACGGCCAGCCAACGCACTGCAAAAGGACCTGCCATGCACCTCAGCCACCGCCCTGTTCAGCCCAGCGACATCCCCGCCATCTGCTGCTTCCCCCAGGGCCCGGACGAACTGTTCTACATGTTCCCCAAAGCCACCTACCCCCTAACCCCCGTGCAATTGACCGACGCCATCGCCCAGCGCAACGGCTCTACGGTGGTGGAAGGCGGCGGCATGGTGCTGGGCTTTGCCAACTTCTACAAAGCCGAGCACGGCGGCGTGTGCGCCCTGGGCAACGTGGTGGTGGCGCCAGCTGCCCGCGGCCATGGGGTGGCGAGCTACCTGGTAACCGCCATGATCGAGCTGGCCCGCGAACAGTTTGCGGCGCGAGAGATTTGGGTGTCGTGCTTCAATCACAACACGGCGGGGTTGCTGCTTTATCCACAGCTCGGTTTTGTGCCGTTCGGCATCGAAGAACGCCAGGCGCCGGATGGGAAGCGAGTGGCGTTGGTGCAGATGAGGCAGGTACTGGCCTAGCCTGCGAAATCTAATGCGACGACGTATGGGGCTGAACAAAAAGCTCCACGCCTAGGGCACGTATGACCTTAAGCACTGTATCAAAGCGGGGCTTAGCGCCTGGGCTAAGTGCTTTATAGAGACTTTCTCGACCTAACCCACTCTGTGCAGCGATTTGTGTCATTCCTCGTGCCCGAGCGATATGACCGATGGCCCGGATAATCTCATCTGTATCGCCATCGGATAGCACCTGGCTGAGGTATTCGCTGATTGCTGCATCACTGTCAAGCAAGTCGGCGATATCAAAAGGGATCAATTTTTCGCTCATTTCATCTCCTCCACCAGCTTTCTCGCTTTGAGGATATCGGCGGTCTGGGAAGATTTGTCTCCGCCCACCAGCAGAAAAATCACTTTGGCTCCCTTACGCGTGAAATAGACTCGATAACCTGCAGAAACGTCGATGAGAAGCTCACTTACACCGCCCCCAACGCTTTTGTAGTCGCCAAGGTTTCCACTTTCTGCGCGCTCCAATCTACGACCGACTGCAAGCTTGGCTCTCAAGTCTTTCAAGGTGGCTAGCCAAAGGGCAAAGCTCTCCGTTTGTTCAACAGCATACATCAAGGCGCCACCAATAGTATCCTTTTGGATACATTCATGCGAGATAGGGAAGCGGTCTACCTTGCCGTTTCACCTTTGCGAAGAGAACTCAGGAGCGTCTGATACCTCAGTCAGTTTTTTCTTTCAAACACGTCCAAAAAAATGTCTTGCAACATCAGCTGCCGAACCATACCCATCCCTCGACGTCCGATCCTGCATCCCCCGCGTTTCGAGGTACCCCGTGTGAAAGAGATCATCGCCCGCAAGTACCGCTTGGTGGTGAAGACCATCGGTTACATCGGCTGGTCGCTGTTCTGGCTGCTGATCTGGGATGTGCTGGTCACCATCGATTTCATGCTGTTCTTCAACAGCAAGTTCACCCTGCCGTTGATTCCGTTGACTTTACTGGGTTCGGCGCTGGTGGTGCTGGTGAGCTTTCGCAACAGCAGCGCCTACAACCGCTGGTGGGAGGCGCGCACGTTGTGGGGTGCGCTGGTCAACAGTTCGCGCAGTTTTGCCCGGCAGACGCTGACGCTGATCGATGACCCGGATGACGGGCTGAACCCGATCAAGGCCACCTTGCTGCGCCGGCATATCGCCTATGTGAACTGCCTGGCTGCGCATCTCAAGGGCGACCGCTGCCCGGATGAACTGATAGCGTTCATCCCGCAGGCGGAGTTCGAGCGGCGCAACCGCTCGAACAACTTCGCCAACGACATCCTCAGTGGCTCGGCAGCCCTGCTGGCGCGGGAATACCAAGCCGGGCGCCTGGACAGCATTCGCCTGGCGCGGCTGGAGTCGACCTTGGTGGACCTGTCCAATGCCCAGGGCGGCATGGAACGGATCGCCAATACGCCGCTGCCCTACCCTTATGTGTATTTTCCGCGGCTGTTCATCACGCTGTTCTGCCTGATCGTGCCGGTGGGGCTGGTCGAGTCGCTGGAGTGGTTCACACCGCTGGCGTCCACGGTGGTGGGGTTCATGTTGCTGGCCATCGAGCGGATCGGCACCGACCTGCAAAGCCCCTTCCGCTTCAGCGAGCACCAGATCCAGATGGACACCATCTGCGAGACGATTGAGCGCAACCTGGAGTCGATGCAACGGGAAGCGCAGCATGGCGAACTGACCACTTGATGCTTGCGCGGGCTGCACTGCAGCCCCAGTCAGGCGCGCACATAGCGCTGGCGCAGCACATCACTCAAGGCATCCACCAGCAACACCAGCACCAGCATGGCGATGATCACCGTGCTGGCTTGCGCCTCCTGGAACAGGCTCAAGGTGGTGTAGAGCATCTGCCCCAACCCACCGGCCCCAACAAACCCCAACACACTGGCCATGCGGATGTTGTTCTCCCAGCGGTACAGGCTGTAAGCCAGCAACTGCGGCCACAGGTTAGGCAAGGTACCAAAGCAGAATGCCGCCACCTGGCTGCCACCCTGCAAGCGAATGGCTGCTGCAGGCTCCGCCGGGGCGTTTTCCAGTGCCTCGGCAAACAAGCGGCCGAGCACGCCGGCGGTGTGTAACGCCAAGGCCAGGGTCCCAGCATTCGGGCCAAGCCCTGCGGCCAGCACGGTGAGCGCCGCCCAGACTAATTCCGGGATGGCCCGCAAGGCATTGAGCAGTACACGCGCCGCAGCCTGTAGCGGCCAGCCGAAGCGGCCCGCCGCCGGTAACGCCAGCAGCATCCCCAGGACCACCGCCAGCAAAGTCCCCAGGCCCGACATCGCCAAGGTCTCCAAGGCGCCATGCCAGACCGCGCGCAAATGCTCGACGGTCACGTCCGGGTGCAGGAAGCGCCCCGCGTACTCGCCCATCTGCCCTAGCCCGCCATCACCGACCAGCGCGTGCAGGGCCAGCTCCAGGTAGGCGAACGAGGCCACCACCGCCGCGATGATCACGCCGAGCACCAGCAGGTTGATCGCCCGGTTCATGCCAGCCTTCCTCGCAGAAAGCGGCTGAGCAGGTCAGCCAGCGATACCAGCAACAGAAACGTCAGCAGCATGCTTGCCACCTCCGCGCCAGCAAACATGCGCATCGACAGGTCGATCTGCTGCCCCAACCCGCCAGCGCCGACAAACCCCATCACCACCGAAGCACGCACCGCGCATTCCCAGCGGTACACGGTGTACGACACCACTTCCGACACCGCATTGGGCAGGATGCCGTAGAAAAAGGCCATCAGCCGACCACTGCCGGCCTGCAATAGGGCATGGGCCGGGCGTTGGTCGACCGACTCGAAGATTTCGGCGTAGACCTTGCCGAGCATGCCGCTGTAGGTAATGGCGATGGCCAGCACCCCCGCCGTTGGCCCAAGCCCCACGGCACGCACCAACAGCAAGGCCCAGACGATTTCTGGCACGCTGCGCAGAAAGATCAGCAGCCCGCGTACCGGCAGCCGCAGCACCCGCGACCACCACCCGGCCCGCCCGCCACGGGAGGCCGCGCGCAACGACAAGGCACGGCTGGCCAGCAGGCTGGCAGGTACCGCCAGCACCAGCGCCAGGGTCATGCCGGCCGTGGCTACGGCGAGGGTCTGCAAGGTGGCTTCGTACAGCAACTGCAAAAAGGCGGCATCGTGCGCCGGCGGCCAGAATGCCTGGGTGAAGCTGGCGATCTGCTGACGGTTCTCGGCCTGCCACAGCACGCCGGGGTTCAGCTCGCTCAACTGCAGGCCCGGCCATAACACCGCCACAGCAAGCAGGGTCAGCAGCAACCGTGGCAGGGCAGCCGGGTCGCGGGCATGGGCCTTCAGCATCGCGGGATCTGTACCGTCAGCACTGCTGCAGGGCCCTGCAAGGGAGGCGAAGCCAAGTGTTCGTTGGCATAGAGTGCATCGAGCATTTGCGGGCTGACCGCCTCGGCCGGGCTGTCGAACACCACCTGCCCTTCACGAATGCCAATCACCCGTGGAAAGTGCGCCAGCGCCAGCTCGACCGCATGCAGGCTGGCCACCAGCGTTACACCGTTGGCCTGGGCGTGGCGGTTGAGCAATGCCAGGCTGTGGTCGGCCAGCACCGGGTCCATCGCCGAAACGGGCTCATCGGTCAGCAGCAAGTCCGGGCGTTGATACAGCACCCGTGCAATGCCCACCCGTTGCAGTTGGCCGCCAGACAGTTGCCCGCACTGGACGAACAGTTTGTCAGCCAGCCCCAGCTCGGCCAATGCTTGGCGAACGCCTGGCACATCGGTCGGGTACAGCAGGTTGAGCAAGCCACGTACGATACCCCACTGCCCCAGTCGCCCCGCCAGCACTGCGGTCACAACCCGCTGGCGCGGCGGCAAGGGCGGTGCCTGATGCACCAAGCCAACCCGTGCCCGCAAGCGCTGACGCGCCCTGCCAGACAACTGCCAGGGCTGTTCACCGAACAGCGCCAGGCGCCCGGCACTGGGCTGGATGGCAGTGGCCATCAGGTGCAGCAGGCTGGACTTGCCAGCGCCAGAGGGGCCGATGATCGCGACCCGCTCGCCCTGCTCCACACGCAGGTTGATCGCGTCGAGCGCGCGGACCTGGCCATGCTGCAGGCTGGCATCGTGCAGATGAATTGCCACCGGAGCGGACGTCACTTGAGCAGGCCGGCCTCACGCGCGGCTTGTTCGGTGCCCTGGTAGTTCTCAGGCTTGGTCTCGATAAAGCGGCTGGCAGCCTGCAGGTCGAGGATCGCCTTGTGCTCGGGGTTGGCCGGGTCCAAGTCGAGGAACGCCTGTTTGATCTTCGCCTTGAGTGCCGGCGCCATGTTGCCGCGCACGGTCCAGTTGTAGTCGTAGTAGGTCGGGGTAGTGGCGAACACCTTCACCTTGCTGGTATCGACCTTGCCGGCGTCCACCAACTTTTGCCAGACGCTGGCATTGAGCACCCCGCCATCGACCTTGCCGGCCTGCACCCAGGCTGCGGTGGCGTCGTGGGCGCCGGAGTAGGCCACACGGCTGAAGTAGTCCTCAGGCTTGATGTTGTTCTCTTTGAGCATGAAGTAACGCGGCATCAGGCTGCCCGAGGTGGACGATATGGAGCCGAAGGCGAACGACTTGCCCTTGAGGTCGGCCAGGCTCTTCACATTGGGGTTGGCGGTGATGAACTTGGACGTGAATTGCGCGTCCTGCTCACGCTGCACCAGCGGCGTGGCATTCGGGTCTTTCAAGTGCACCTGAACAAAGGTGAACCCACCCAGCCACGCCAGGTCGAGGCGGTCGGAGGCCAGCGATTCGACTACCGCCGGGTAGTCGGCGACCGGCACGAACTTCACCTCCATGCCCAGCTGCTTGGCCAGGTACTCCCCCAACGGCTTGAATTTACGCTGCAGCTCCGTGGGCGCTTCGTCGGGGATGGCACTGACCCGAAGGGTTTCAGCAGCCTGGGCGACAACGGCACAGCAGGACAGCACGAGGCCGGCGGCGAGCGCCAGAGGGCGTTTGAGCATGGGCAATCTCCGGGTCATTGGCAGCTAAAGGGTCGGCAGCCGTGCCGACCGTGAAAAGTATAAGTGTCCATGGCGCAATGGCCAGCTTTGCTACAATCGCGCAACAATTTGATCTGCTGAGGTATGTATGAGCGAGCCAATCCGCCTGACCCAGTACAGCCATGGTGCCGGTTGTGGCTGCAAGATCTCCCCCAAGGTACTGGACGTAATCCTTGCCGAAAGCGGCGTCCAGGCCCTGGACCCGAACCTCTGGGTGGGCAATGCTTCGCGCGACGACGCTGCCGTGTACGCCCTGGACGAAGAGCGCGGCGTGGTCTCGACCACCGACTTCTTCATGCCGATCGTCGATGACCCGTATGACTTCGGCCGCATCGCCGCCACCAACGCCATCAGCGACATCTACGCCATGGGCGGCGACCCGTTGATGGCCATCGCCATCCTCGGCTGGCCGGTCAACGTGCTGCCGCCGGAAGTCGCCCGCGAAGTGATCCGCGGCGGGCGTGCGGTCTGCGCCGAAGCCGGCATCCCGCTGGCTGGCGGCCACTCCATCGACGCCCCGGAGCCGATCTTCGGCCTGGCCGTCACTGGCGTGGTCAGCAAGCGCCATCTCAAGCGCAACGACACCGCCACCGCCGGTTGCCGCCTGTACCTGACCAAACCGCTGGGCATCGGCATCCTCACCACCGCCGAGAAAAAGGCCAAGCTGCGCGAGCAGGACCAAGGCCTGGCGCGCGACTGGATGTGCACCCTCAACACCCCCGGCAGCCGCTTCGGCAAGCTCGAAGGTGTGAGGGCGATGACCGACGTGACCGGCTTCGGCCTGTTGGGCCACTTGGTGGAGCTGGCCGACGGCAGCGGCCTTACCGCGCACCTGGACTACGCCGCAGTACCGCGCCTGCCAAGTGTCGATCACTACCTGGCCGAGGGCTGCATCCCGGGCGGCACATTGCGCAATTACGAAAGCTACGGCCACAAGATCGGCGCCCTGAGCGATGAGCAGAAGCACCTGCTGTGCGACCCGCAGACCAGCGGCGGCCTGCTGGTGGCGGTCAGCCCTGAGGGTGAAGCGCAGTTTCTGGCCGTGGCGGCCGAACTGGGCCTGCAACTGTCGCCCATCGGCACGCTGGGTGAGCGACAGAGCAACGCGGTCGAGGTGATCTGATGCGTCCCGACTGCACGGATTTTCGCCCGCTATTTTTGAACGACGTGCCGATGATGGACATGCGCGCGCCCATCGAATTCGCCAAAGGTGCCTTCCCGGGCGTCGTCAACCTGCCACTGATGAACGACCAGGAGCGGCAGAAGGTCGGCACCTGCTACAAACAGCAAGGCCAGGCCGCCGCCATCACGCTTGGCCACCAACTGGTCAGTGGCGCGACCAAGCGCGACCGCCTGCACGCCTGGGCCAGCTTCGCCAAGGCGCATCCCGAGGGCTACCTGTACTGTTTCCGCGGTGGCCTGCGCTCGTTGATCGTTCAACAGTGGCTGCGCGATGAAGCGGGTATCGACTACCCGCGGGTCAAGGGCGGCTACAAAGCGATGCGCACCTTCCTGCTGGACACCACTGAGCAGGCCGTGGCGCACTGCGATTTCGTTTTGATTGGCGGCCTCACCGGCACCGGCAAGACAGAGGTACTGCACCAGTTGAGCAATGGGCTGGACCTTGAAGGCCATGCCAACCACCGTGGTTCCAGCTTCGGCAAGCGTGCCACCGCGCAGCCGGCGCAAATCGGCTTCGAAAACAAGCTGGCCATCGATGTGCTGAAAAAGCGTGCGCGTGGCATCGAGCAGTTCGTGCTCGAAGATGAAGGCCGTATCGTCGGCAGCTGCACCGTGCCGCTGGCGTTGTACCAAGGCATGCAGCAGTACCCGTTGGTATGGCTGGAGGACAGTTTCGAGCAGCGTGTTGAACGTATCCTGCGCGATTACGTGGTCAACCTGAGCGCAGAGTTCGTCGATGTGCACGGCGACGAAGAGGGCCGCCGACTGTTTGCCGAACGCATGCTGTCGAGCATGGCCAATATCCACAAGCGCCTGGGTGGTGAACGCTGCCAACGCTTGTCCGCCATCTTGCAACAAGCCCTGGATGAGCAACAGCGCAGCGGCGCGGTGGAGCTGCACCGGGGCTGGATCGAAGGGTTGCTGAAGGAGTATTACGACCCGATGTATGCCTATCAGCGCGATGCCAAGGCTGAGCGTATCGAGTTTGCGGGGGATGCCGTGGAGGTGCGCGAATACCTCAAGGCCCGCGCGCGGCGCGAACCGCGCAAATAAAACCAGGGCCGCTTCGCGCCCCATCGCCGGCAAGCCAGCTCCCACCCGAACTATGTAGCCTCCAAGGCTAGCGCCGCACCTGTGGGAGCTGGCTTGCCAGCGATGAGGCCGGAACAAGCACCACAAGACAGTTGCTCCCACCGGTACTGCATCGCCCGATAGTACTCTGCTGTCTCTGTGGGAGCCGGCTTGCCGGCGATTGGGCCGGAACAGGCAACCTCACTGCCCCGGGCTGAGTACTCGCTCAAGCTCGGCCGCCCGGTCCCGGGTCATGTCCATCACGCACACGCCGCCTTCCAGCTGCGCCAGGGTCCCGCCACTGGCCTGTACGTGGAACGTGCAGTTGTCATCACGGTAGGCGATCCACTTGCGCTGTACCTCGCGCAGGCGTTTCTGCTGCCCTGCCTCCAGTTTGCCCATCAACTGTTTGTACACCCGGTTCAAGCGCTGGTCCTGCAACTGGGTCTCGGCCTGGATGCAACTGCTCATGGCCACTGTGCTGGACGCCTTGTCCATGCATTGGCCGTAGCTCGGCGAATTTTCTTCGGCCATGGCCAGCGGCAGCACACACGCCAGCGCCAGGCCCGTCAGGTGATACCTGTTCATGACTATTCCCCCTGTGGATATCAAAATGTCTGTGGCTGTTCCGGCGGCATCAGCACCTTGTTCGGCTCGAAACGCAACGACGGCATCTGCGTCGCGGCATATAACGCGACACCCAACGCCGCTATCAAGGCCACATCGAGCCAGCGCCATCCGGGCATGTCGTCGGCGCTGCGGGCCTTCCAGCAATGCCAGGCCTGGCCCGCGCAAAACACCACCATCGCAATCAGCCATAGATAAAAGCCTGCACCAAAACCGGTGCGGTCATGAAACGCGTAGCTTTGGCTGTCTGGCAGGCGGTCGATTCCGAAACTGCTGGCCGCCAGATACAACGCCGCCACACCGCACGCCAAGGCCAACCGACGGAAACGTCGATGGGCAAGAATCGCCACGGCCAGCAGCGGATTGGCAAACCATTGATACAACCCGAAGGGCATGCCCCATGGCCCGTACAGCAACATCTGCAGGGCGGGCATGTGGCGGTCGCCACTCATCAGCACGCCATCGAAAAACAGCGCGAGCAGGTACAGGAACAGGCTGATGCTCAGGTAGAAAACGGGCAAAGGGGCACACCTGGGGAAAACGGGACAGGCTGCGACCATAACCCAGGCCCTGCCCCGCTTCCAGGCGTTTAGTAAGTGCCGCGCAGGGTCACCACCGATAGCGTGATGTACAGCAGACGATGAAAGTCGAGGTTAGCCATAACACTATGCAACCGGTGGTTCCAGCAGCAGGCCATAGATGCCCGAGTCGGACAGCTCACCGGCCACGCACCAGCGCGCCCGCAGGGTGCCTTCGAGCACGAAGCCCTGGCGTTCGAGCGTGCGTGCCGAGCCTTGGTTGCGCGGGTCGATCTCGCCCTCCAGGCGGCGCATGTGCAGGGTGTGAGCGAGGTAGTCGATGAAGCAGGTCAATGCCTCATCCATGTACCCCCTGCCCTGTACGGCGCTGGCCAGGCAATAGCCGATCTCGCCACGGCGGGATACGTCATCGATGTTGAACAGTTGGACCATGCCGATGAGTTCGCCGTTGTCACGGCGGTACATGCCGAGCTTGAGCTGGTCGCCATTGGCATAGGCTTCACGGTCGGCAGCCAGGGCGCTTTCGGCCTCGGCGAGGTCTTGCCAGGGTGCATGGTGCCAATAACGCATGACCTCGGGGTCGGCCATGATCGCCAGCCATTGCGCGGCATCGCCATGGCGCATCGGGCGCAATTGCAGGCGGGGGCTGTCGAGGCAGAGGTCACTGGGGAAACTGCGGGGTGGGGTCACGCCGGATCTCCTGTCCATTGCTGGGGAGATGACAGTTTAACGTCAAGCGAGGCGGCTGGGGGATGCGTTGGGTTTTATCGTGTGTTTGAGCGTGGGCGGTTGTCTGGCGGGGGGTTCGCGCTGGGGCGGAAATCGAGCGCCGCCCGCGCGGCGCTTCGCAGCACAAGGCTGCTCCTACATTTTTTCAGGCCAGTGAGGCATGTCCCATATGCACAGGACCGCCTTGTTAGTTCGACCCGACATTGAGCGCGCGCCAATGACTCAGGAATAATTGGCCCGCAACAGGTGTAGGAGCAGCCTTGTGCTGCGAAGCGCCGCGCGCGCGGCGCTCGTCTGCGCTACCACTCAACCGCCCCGGTTCAACCCCATTTCCATGTCGTTGATCAGCGCCTTGGCCATGGCACTGAGAATCCGTGCAGCGCTGCCTGCAACTTTGTTGCCCTCCATCTCGGCCTCCTCGCTGAGGTGGCGTATGCACCCCAGCAACACAGACAATTCGTCGAACGCGTGATCAAGGGGGATGCCCGGTTCGATGCGGAACAATTCGAGAAACGTCTCCACGCCAGCGGTGGTATGGCTTTTCAGGTGATTGCTCATTCCACTGCCTCCTGCGCCTTTATGTGGGCGAACAGCGCATGAAGCAATTCGGTCAGGGCGGACATGTTTTCGAGGAGGGCGCTGCGTTGCAGGCTGTCTTCGGCTTTGAGGTAAAGCTCGATGGTTTGGGAAAGGCTGCCCATGAGCTTGGCTGCCTGGGACCTTGCCTCTGCATGGGAGAGGTCGGCGATTATCGAGATATAAGGGATTGGGAAAGTGGGTGGGTCAGGTACAAGTTTTTTCATGGTGAACTCCAATGACATTTCAAGGAGCAACCACCTTGGTCCTTCTCACAGATTTGGGTGGCAGCCGTGCGCGAGGTGAGAAGCCCGTGTTGGAGTCACCACGGTCAGACCGAAGCCTGCACGCGCACAGCTGCCATAAAAAAGGCCGACTACCAACAACGAGTTCTCACACCCGCTCGCCATATGGGCGAACCATGAAGTTATCGCTGAAGTACTTCCCCGCCTATCAGGCGGCATCCGACAGGCATCGTAGGATAATTCGACAAGCCTGCCTTTCTGAAGCATTTGGTTTCAAGTTCAGAATCTTCTTACAGCTGATGGCCCTTTCGCGGGCAAGCCCACTCCCACAGGATCGGTGACTTGCTTCGCCCACAGGTCTTGCAACGGTCCTGTGGGAGCGGGCTTGCCCCGCGAAAGGGCCGGCACAGGCGACCCTAAAAGGTCAGGCCACCTCAGCCCCATCATCATCCGGCCAATGCGGCTCATTGGCCCCAGGCGGGGTCAACGGCGGCAAGCCATAGGCCGCGCGTGCATCGTCACAGCTCGGGTTGTGCACCCCACCCTCCCAGGACGCATCGAACTCCCGGCAAGGGCTCGAGCGATTGGCGTAGATGGTGCACGCCACCTCTTTGCCGATCTCGCCGGCAAGGCTGACGCAGCGGCAAGGCTTGGCATCGGTGCCGATCATCGCGACCCGCGTAGGGTTGATTTGCACCACCAGGTCGTCAGGCACAACGCCCCCGGCAGACTGGCATTCGCCCCAGAAGAAGGACACACGGAAGTACCCGCAGCAGGCGCCGCAGTCAAGGCAAGGGTTATATTCGGACATGAGGCCACGGAGGGAAGGTTGTTGTTATCGGGGCTGGGCCCGCGGCGCCATTTTCATTCCAACCGGGGCCGGCTGGATAGAGGGGGAATGCAAAAAAAATTGCCGCTGATCCGGCAAACCCCACGGCCCGAAAAACGGGCGAACAGCACAGCGGCTGCCCGCCTGCCCGGCCTAACGCAGGGCCTTGTAAGTGTTGGCATCCCAGTGCTGCAGGCCAAGGCCTTCGCGAGGGTCATAACGGTCGCTGCGCACCTGGCTGAAGCGCGTGCGGGTTTCGCCGAAGTGCACCAGCCGATCGTCTTTTTGGCCTTCGGTGATGACGGTATACGACTGGCTGCGCATGGCCTGGTAGTGCTCATCGGCGGCCGCCATGGCCAAGTGATGCTGCATCAGCTGGTTGTCATCCAGCGCCAGGCACTTGTCCAGTTCGACACCCCAACGGGTCAGGCAGACTTCGGCGAAATGCCGCACGATCAACCCGGGTTCGACCAGCACCTTGCCGTCGCTCGCCCCGTCAGCCGATGCATTACCCACCAAAGTGGCATGCCGGCCTGGCATTGGGTAAATACACATGCGCGTGTTGCTTTCGACCGCTGGGATCACACAGGCAAAGCCATTGGAGCGTTCATCCCGGGAATAGAAACCCACATACTCATGGACGTTCCCGGCTAGTTTGACCCGCCTGCTCTGCACGTTGCCAGTGCCCGGCACCGGGTCAATGGCAAAAATATTGACCGGGATATCCCGCAGCAGCGGATCCTCAGCCATCGCATTGGCCAGCATATGGCAACTGATACCGCCGCGGCTCCAGCCCACCAGGTTGACCTGGGTGGGCAAGCACGGTTCGCGGAATATCTTGATGATCTGTTCCTGCAGCGCCTGCGGGGTCGGGTGGCGATCGCCGTAGTCATAAGTGCGCCAGAACCAGGAAGCCGTGGCGGACGCATCCGGGATCGGCACGCCTGCGTCTCTCAGCCTTGTGTACGCTTGCTCGGTGAGTTTGGTGCGCTGCCAACTGCTCTCACCCTTGATGACGTTCAGCACATGGCTCACGTTTTCTTCCCACCCACGACCAAACAACTGACCACTCCAGTTAAAGTAGCCACCTGGCTCAACGAACAATTCGTCATCCTGAAGGTTGCCGCTGCCCGGCCCGTCAACCGCAATCCAGTGGGCGAATTCGCGCCCCTGATCGTTGCTGGCCAATGTCGAGACCAGCTCGCCGTTCCAGAAATTGGGGTTGGCAGCATCGAAGCGATGGGAACCGGTGCCGCAGAAATACGCTGTGAATACACTCATTTGAATACCCGAACAGGAAAATGAGTGCTGAAGGTAGTGGCGCGAATAATCGCCAGGCAGTCGGAAGGCCAGCCCAGCTGATGTAACGAGGGGCCGCCACGCGGCCCCTCGCTGTTTACTTGCGGGTCAAACCATCCGCCCTGAACATCTGGCGGATGCCGCGAATCGCCTGGCGAATACGGTCCTGGTTCTCGATCAGGGCAAAGCGCACGTGATCGTCACCGTAGTCACCAAAGCCGATGCCCGGCGACACACACACCTTGGCCTCAGCCAACAGCTTCTTGGAAAACTCCAGCGACCCGAGGTGCGCGTACTCTGGCGGAATCTTCGCCCACACGTACATCGACGCCTTGGGGTTCTCGACCATCCAGCCCAGCTCGTGCAACCCCTTCACCAACAGGTTGCGGCGCTGGCGGTACTGCTCGGCGATATCGCGCACGCACTGTTGGTCGCCTTCCAGCGCGGCAATGGCTGCCACCTGCAAAGGCGTGAAGGTGCCGTAGTCGTGGTAGCTCTTGATGCGCGCCAGGGCGTTGACCAGCTCGGGGTTGCCGACCATGAAGCCGATACGCCAGCCCGCCATGTTGTAGCTCTTGGACAGCGTGAAGAACTCCACCGCGATGTCCTTGGCCCCCGGCACCTGCATGATCGACGGGGCTTTCCAGCCGTCGTAGACGATGTCGGCGTACGCCAGGTCATGCACCACCAGCACGTCATACTGCTTGGCCAGGGCGACCACGCGCTCGAAGAAGTCCAGCTCCACGCACTGCGCGGTCGGGTTGGACGGGAAGCCGAGAATCATCATCTTCGGCTTGGGGATCGATTCGCGTATCGCCCGCTCAAGCTCGTTGAAGAAGTCCACACCCGGCACCAGCGGCACCGAACGCACCTGGGCGCCAGCGATCACCGCACCGTAGATGTGGATCGGGTAGCTGGGGTTGGGCACCAGCACCGTGTCGCCCTGGTCGAGGGTGGCGAGCATCAGGTGAGCCAGGCCTTCCTTGGAACCGATGGTGACGATGGCTTCGCTTTCCGGGTCGATGTCGACCTCGTAGCGTTCCTTGTACCAGTTGGAAATGGCCCGGCGCAGGCGTGGGATGCCGCGGGAGGTGGAGTAGCCGTGCGTGTCTTCACGCTGGGCGACCTGCACCAGCTTCTCGACGATGTGCGGCGGGGTCGCGCCATCGGGGTTGCCCATGCTCAGGTCGATGATGTCTTCGCCACGACGGCGGGCAGCCATCTTGAGCTCGGCGGTGATGTTGAAGACGTAAGGGGGGAGACGATCGATGCGCGCAAAGCGGCGCGGCGAACCTGGGTTGGCCATGGCTTCCTCTGAGTACGTAAGCGCCCGGAACCGTCCGAGCGACGTTGGCCGATGTGGCGGCCTGGATCAGAAGATAGTGCCGAAACAGGATATCTGTAAAGGTCAATTTCCTGTTTTATTAGAATTTTTCAGATGTATTTTTTGAAAATTAGAATTTTGTGTTTTCAGGGCTGGCCTCTTCGCGGGTAAACCCGCTCCCACATGGATCGCACCCACATGCGAAATCTGTACATTACCCGCGAAGAGTCCGGCACAGGAGAACACCCATAAAAAAACCCCGGCACATGGCCGGGGTTTTCGTGTAACAGGCAGCGGTATCAGCGTGCGTAGGTCATCAGCACGTCCGCAGCGGTCTGGCTGTCCACCGACATCATCACGCTCAGGGCAGTGACAGTGAGGATAGAGAAGCCAAACACCTTGCGGGCCCACTTGCTGTCGTCCTCGGCCTTGTAGCCACCCCAGGCCATGTACAGCCAGTACAAGCCCATGGCAGCTGCCACGGCCAGGTAGCTGAGGCCGGCGTAACCGCCGAGGGTGAGCATCAGGGTGGCGAGCACGAAGGCCAGCACGTACAGCACGATCTGCTTCTTGGCAGCAAGAATACCGCGAGCCACCGGCAGAACCGGAATGTTGGCAGCGCTGTAGTCCTTGAAGCGGAAGATGGCGATCGCGAAGCTGTGCGGCATCTGCCACAGGCTGAACATCACCAGCAGGGTCACTGCAGCCAGGTCGAAGCTGTTGCTGACGGCGCAGTAGCCGATCACCGGAGGCATGGCACCCGAAAGGCTGCCGACCAAGGTGCCGTGCACCGATTTACGCTTCAGCCAGAGGCTGTAGAAACCGACGTAGACGACGAAGCCGATCAGCGCACAGAACGCCGACAGTGGGTTGGCCTGGACATACAGCAGGCTGAAACCCGCCACCCCAAGCAGGGTGGCGTAAATCAGCGCGAGGGGCAGCGACATGCCGCCCTGGACCATGACGCGGTTCTTGGTACGTTCCATCTTGATGTCGATGTCGCGGTCGATGCAGTTGTTGAACACGCAACCGGACGCCACCACCAGGGAAGTACCTACCACCACCGCCAGGAACAGGGCGAAGTCTACATGGCCCTTCGCGGCAAGGAAGAATCCGCCTGCCACGGAAAGCACGTTACCGAAAATGATCCCCGGTTTGGTGATTTGGATAAAGTGCTTAACGGACATGCAGTCTTACCTCACTTGGCCATCATTTCGATGTGGATGTTGAACATGATCCACAGCGACAGGCCGACCAGCAGTGCAATTACCATGGTGGTAAACAGGAACGTCGACACGTTGGAACGCTGCTCTTTCGAGCGGTCCATGTGCAGGAAGTACACGAGGTGCACTACAACCTGAATGACAGCCATGGCGACCACGATCAGAACGGTCAGGTTCTTCGGCAGGCTTGGGTACATCACCAGGCCGAACGGGATAGCGGTCAGGATGATCGACAGTACAAAGCCGATCATGTAGGACTTCACGCTGCCGTGATTACCTTCGTGATGAGTGTCGTGTGCGTTAGCCATTACAGAACCCCCAGCAGGTAGACGACGGTGAATACGCAGATCCAGACCACGTCCAGGAAGTGCCAGAACAGGCTCAGGCAGCTCATGCGGGTCTTGGCAGTCGGGGTAATGCCCTTGGTGCTGATCTGATACATCAGGATTGCCATCCAGATCAGACCTGCAGTCACGTGCAGACCGTGGGTACCGACCAGCGCGAAGAACGCCGACAGGAAGCCACTGCGCTGCGGGCCGAAGCCCTCAGCGATCAGGTGATGGAACTCGTAGATTTCCATCGCGATGAAGCCGGCACCGAACAGGAAGGTCACAGCCAACCAGCCCAATACACCTGCTTTCTTGCCATCGAACAGCTTCAGCATGGCGAAGCCGAAGGTGATCGAGGACAGCAGCAGGAAGGCAGTTTCAACAGCTACGAAGTCGAGCTGGAAAATGTCATGACCCGACGGGCCGCCGGCAAAACTGCCGGACAGCACCGCGTAGGTAGCGAAGAGCGACGCAAACAGGATGCAGTCGGTCATCAGGTACAGCCAGAAACCGAGTACGGTCATCTGGCCCGAGTCGTGGTGGTGATCGTCGTGCCCATGGTCGTGACCATGAGCAGCGCCGTGGATTACTTGACTGGACATTGATTACACCCGCTCAAACGATTCGACACGTGCGCCGGCAGGCAGAGCACCTGCTTTGGCCAGCGCTTTCATACGCTCGCCTTCGATGCGCGCCACTTCTTCGGCCGGAACCATGTAGCCCTGGTCGTCACGCGCAGCGTGGCGAACGAAGACAGCGATGGTTGCAACCAGGCTCGCACCTACCAGCCACCAGATGTGCCAGATGAAGGCAAAGCCGAAGACGGTCAGGAACAGGCCCATGAACAAACCGGTAGCGGTGTTGCTCGGCATGTGGATGGCGTCGAACTTGGTTGCCGGCTTGTAAGCAGCGCCGATTTCCTTGGTTTCGTGCCATGCATCCAGGCCAACCTGCTCAGGCATGTGGGCGAAGTTGTAGAACGGAGGTGGCGACGAAGTCGACCATTCCAGAGTACGACCGCCCCATGGGTCGCCGGTCACGTCCAGGTTCTGGTTGCGGTCGCGGACCGAAACGTAGAGCTGGATCAGCTGGCAAGCGATACCGAACAGGATCAGCACGGCGCCGACTACGGCAACGTACAGGTAGGGTTCCCACAGTGGGTTGTCGGAGTGGTTCAGACGACGGGTCATGCCCATGAAGCCCAGGGCGTACAGCGGCATGAACGCAACGTAGAAGCCCGAGATCCAGAACCAGAAGGCAGCTTTGCCCCACTTCTCGTTCAGGGTGAAACCAAAGGCTTTCGGGAACCAGAAGGCGAAACCGGCGATGTAGCCGAATACCGCGCCACCGATGATCACGTTGTGGAAGTGAGCAATTACGAACAGGCTGTTGTGCAGAACGAAGTCAGCACCTGGAACGGCCAGCAGTACGCCAGTCATGCCACCGATGGAGAAGGTGATCATGAAGCCCAGGGTCCACAGCATCGGTGCAGTGAAACGCACACGGCCCTGGTACATGGTGAACAGCCAGTTGAACAGTTTCACACCGGTCGGAATGGAGATCAGCATCGTCGCCAGGCCGAAGAAGGTGTTGACGCTCGCGCCGGCACCCATGGTGAAGAAGTGGTGCAGCCATACGGCAAAGCCCAGGATGGCGATTGCGCCCGATGCGTAGATCATCGAGTGGTGGCCAAACAGACGCTTGCCAGAGAACGTCGAAGTCACTTCAGAGAACACGCCGAAGGCCGGCAGGATCAGGATGTAAACCTCAGGGTGACCCCACGCCCAGAACAGGTTGACGTACATCATCGGGTTCCCACCAAGCTCGTTGGTGAAAATGTGGAAGTCCAGATAACGGTCAACAGTCAGCAGTGCGAGTGCAGCGGTCAGGATCGGGAACGAAGCGACGATCAGCACGTTGGCCCAGGTGCAGGTCCAGGTGAAGATCGGCATGTCCATCAGTTTCATGCCAGGTGCGCGCATCTTCATCACGGTGACGAGGAAGTTCACACCGGTAAGCGTCGTACCTAGGCCCGATAGCTGTAGCGCCCAGATGTAGTAGTCGACACCCACGCCAGGGCTGTACTGAATACCCGCAAGCGGCGGATAGGCAACCCAACCGGTCTTGGCGAATTCGCCGACGCCCAGGGAGATGTTGACCAGCAGCACGCCTGCCAGCAGCAGGTAGAAGCTCAGGGAGTTCAGGAACGGGAAGGCAACGTCACGTGCACCGATCTGCAGAGGCAGGGCCAGGTTCATCAGGCCGGTGAAGAACGGCATCGCCATGAAGATGATCATGATCACACCGTGAGCGGTGAAGATCTGGTCATAGTGTTCAGGCGGCAGGTAGCCTTCGGATCCGCCAGTGGCCGCAGCCAGCTGGGTACGCATCATGATGGCGTCGGCAAAGCCGCGCAGCAGCATGATCATCGCGACGATGATGTACATCACCCCGATTTTCTTGTGGTCGACAGTCGTCAACCACTCGCTCCACAAGTAGGTCCACTTGCGGAAATAGGTGATAAGACCGACGACAGCGATACCGCCGAGCGCGATCATGGCAAGCGTCACCATGACTATCGGCTCGTGATAGGGTATCGCCTCCAGGCTTAGTTTACCGAACATCTCTTACTCCTCTGCACCGGCAGCTGGTTGCATACTCGATTCCACACCCTTGGTAGTGGCCAGATCTTTGCTGCCTGCTTCTTCGTGGACCGGCTTGCCGCGGTTCATGCCTTCGTACTTGTCGACGATGGACTGGAACAGCTCTGCCGGGGCCTCGCTGTACAGCGCGACTGGGTTGTATTCGCTAGGTTTGGCCAGAGCTTCGTACTCGGCTTTGCCCAGTTTCAGCGGCGACTGCTTCACTTCGGCGACCCACTTGTCGAAGTCTTCCTGGGAAGTTGCAGTAGCCTTGAATTTCATGCCGGTGAAGCCAGCGCCGCTGTAGTTGGCGCTGATACCGTCGAATTCGCCGTTTTCGTTGGCGATCAGGTGCAGCTTGGTGGTCATGCCGGCCATGGCGTAGATCTGGCCGCCCAGGCCCGGGATGAAGAACGAGTTCATCACGGCGTCAGAGGTGACGCGGAAGTTGACCGGGGTGTTAGCCGGGAAGTTGATCTTGTTGACCGTCGCGATGCCCTGCTCCGGGTAGATGAACAGCCACTTCCAGTCCAGTGCGACCACGTCGATCTGGATCGGCTTGACGTCGGAGTCCAGCGGACGATACGGGTCCAGCTTGTGGGTGGACTTGTAGGTGACATAACCCAGGGCGATGATGATGATGATCGGGATGATCCACACCGCGGCCTCGATCTTGGTCGAGTGCGACCAGTCGGGGGTGTAGGTGGCCGCCTTGTTGGAAGCACGGTACTTCCAGGCGAACGCCACGGTCATGATGATGACCGGGATCACCACCAGCAGCATCAGGCCGGTAGCGATGAGGATGAGGTTCTTTTGCTCAATGCCGACCTGACCTTTCGGGTCGAGCAGGGTCCAGTTGCACCCACTGAGTAAAAGCATGCCTAAAAAGGGCAATATGCCAAACAGTCTGGGGTAACGCTTTTTACTCATCTCACAACCTCTAGATCAGCTTGCTTCAATGCAATTTGTGTTTTGGTAGCCAACACTTCGTCCTGCCAAGTGCGGCATTTCGCGCCCGTACTCGCTCCTGCCTGGGGTCCGACTGCAGGACCTTGGCTCAAGCGTGTTAGCGGTGCTTATGGTTTCGTAGGCAACAGGCCTGTACTTCAGACCAAGTCCATTTGGTGCGGGAAAACGCGGAGGGGTGTCCGCTCGGTATCGCCGCTGGGCGAAACTTGACGAAGTCAGCAAAAGGGAGCGCTGGGCTTCCTTCAATCCTGCGACTCGCAAGCAGTGCCGAACGGAAATTGGGGGCGATTGTAGATAGGTCGCCAACCCTTGACTATGACTTATTGAGCAACAGTCTTTTACAGAATACGTAACAATGCGACCCGAAGAATCAACTTCGCGACAGTTTGTCGCACCCCGCCGGGTAGCCCTCAAAGCCGCATTCTACAAGGCTTTGTGATTGATCTGGATCAAGCGGGGAGCAACTTTCTGCGCATCTCACGCCGTGCAAAAGACCTCATGCAATTCGGGACTTTTGTCTAAGCCTGACGTCGGTTGCGGTAGATGCCCAGCGGAACCAGAATGGCCGTCAGGACAAATGCGACCAGCGCCCACTGCGCCAGCGACAGACCGAGGATCGGTGGGTACGGCGTGCTGCAGAAGCCGTCGACCTGGAATGCCAGCGGCCACAGCTTGGCCAGGGGCAGGTCGTCGACGATCGGCTGCAGGGTATCGATGCCGCAACTGACCATGGGGTTGGCGAGTATATACACATGGTTGCCGGCCGCAACGATTCCCCCGATGGCGCTGAGTACCACCAAGCCTTCGAAGACCGTCAGGCTGCGCCGCCCCGGCATCGCGGCGGCGATGAAGGCAAACACGGCAATAAACAGCAAGGCATAGCGCTGCAGGATGCACAGCGGGCAAGGCGCCTCGCCCAATACCACCTGCATATAAAGGGCGCCACCGATCAGCGACAGGCAGATCAGCCCCAGCAGCACCAGAAAGCGCCGTTCCCGATTCAGGCGCGATGTTTGTTCGTTCATTGCCGGTTCCTTGGATGGAGAGTGGCCGCGTGGTCCGCCTGCCTGTGCGCGATTCTACACGCTGGGCAGGGCCTTTAGCGTGCCGAGGGGGCAACGTGATAGCACTGCGCAGGGCTATCCGAGATGGCTGAGACCGGCCATTGTGACGTCGGTTCAACGTCACACGGCAAAAAAGCGGCTACCCGGGTGCAGCGCAGGGGCAAGCCCCTCGACACCTGGCAGTGAAGGATACCGTGATTAAAGGAGGATTAAAGATGAAAGCTTGGCGGGCTGTTTCATCTCTCCTTTATATAAGCAGGTAGGCGCAGCCTGGTGATGCGAAGAGGCCGGTATATAAGCAGGTAGGAGCAGCCTTGTGCTGCGAAGAGGCCGGTGATGGCTCAGAGCATCTTCTGAGATCACCAGCCTCTTCGCAGCACAACGCTGCTCCTACAACAGCTAGGACTGCTGGGTGTTTACTCCAGCGCTGCCGCTGGACCGAAGAACTCGTAGCGGCTCTGCTGCTCCGGCACACCCAGACCTTTCAGCTGGCGCTTGACCGCCGCCATGAAGGCTTTAGGCCCCAGGAAGTAGGCGTCGACGTCACGTTCACGTGGCAGCCACTCGGCCAGCAGGTCTTCGCTCAGCAGGCCCACGGCATCGGCCGCAGCGCCGCCTTGCGGCTCGGCATAGCAGTAAAAGCGCTTGAGCTGGGGATGACGCTCGGCCAGGCCGTCCACCCAATCACGGAAGGCATGCACGGCGCCGTTACGCGCACAGTGGATGAAATGCACTTCACGCGGGGTCTGCAGTGCCGCCTGCAACATCGCCAGGGTCGGGGTGATCCCCACACCACCACTGATCAGCACCAGCGGCTTGTCGCTGGCGGCCAGGGTGAAGTCGCCTGCAGGTGGGAACAGCTGCAGGGTCTTGCCCACTACCAGTTCATCGTGCAGGTAGTTGGACACCTTGCCACCGGCTTCGCGCTTGACGCTGATGCGGTACTCATTGCCGTCGCACAGGGCCGACAGCGAGTAGTTGCGACGCTGCTCGGCGCCGTCGATGAACAACTGCAGGCCGATGTACTGCCCAGGCTCGGCCTTGAGCACTGGCTTGCCGTCCACCGGGGCGAAGTAGAACGAGACGATCTCGCTGCTTTCCTGCTCGCGGCGTACCAGGCGGAACTCGCGGGTGCCACGCCATCCGCCGGCGGCTTGCTCCTTCTCTTTATAGAGGCTTTCTTCAGCGCCGATGAGGATGTCGGCCAGCTGGCCATACGCGGCGCCCCAGGCCGCGATCACCTCTGGGGTGGCGATGTCCTTGCCGAGCACTTCTTCGATGGCGCGCAGCAGGCAGCTGCCCACGATCGGGTAGTGCTCCGGCAGAATCTGCAAGGCCACGTGCTTGTTGATGATCTGGCCGACCAGGCCGCCGAGTTGTTCGAGCTGGTCGATATGGCGGGCATACATCAGCACGCCGTTGGCCAACGCACGTGGCTGGTCGCCGCTGGCCTGGTGGGCCTGGTTGAACAGCGGACGCACTTGCGGGTACTCGTTGAGCATCATCTTGTAGAAGTGAGTGGTCAGCGCTTCGCCGCCGCTTTCCAGCAGGGGGACAGTGGCTTTGACGATTGCACGTTGTTCGGCAGTGAGCATTGCAACGACTCCTGAGCCTATGGCTTCGAATGATTGCCTAGGGTATTTCACCATTCGTGCCAACTTTTATACCCAGCAAAATCAGGGCGTTGACGCGTGTCATGTCAAAACGACTCGCTCGGGCGTATAGTCATAATGACCAAAAGGAGTCCCTATGACTGCAAAGCCACTGCTCACCGCCCTCCTCCCCCTGGTCAGCGACTTGTCCCGCGACCTGAGCGACCAGGAACGCTACCGCCGCTTGCTTCAGGCCATGCGCGGGCTGTTGCCGTGCGACGCCGCCGCATTGCTGCGCCTGGACGGTGAGTGGCTGGTACCGCTGGCAGTGGACGGCCTGAGTGCCGATACCTTGGGCCGACGCTTTAGAGTCAGCGAGCACCCGCGCTTCCAGATCCTCCTCAGCCGCCCACAACCCACCCGCTTTGCCAGCGACTCGGACCTGCCTGACCCCTACGACGGCCTGGTCAACGCCCCGGATGCCACGCTTGAAGTGCATGACTGCATGGGCTGCCCGTTGATGGTCGATGAGCGCCCTTGGGGCCTGCTGACCCTGGACGCGCTGACCCCCGGGCAGTTCCAGAGCCTTGAGCTGGATGCGCTGCAGGCTTTCGCCAGCCTGGCTGCCGCCACGGTAACCGTGGCCGAGCGTATCGAGCACCTGGCCCTGCGCGCAGAGGACGAACACCATCGCGCCGAGATCTACCGCCAGGCCAGTGCCCAGGACAAGGAGTTGATTGGCCAGAGCGCGGCACACAAGCGCCTGGTGGAAGAGATACGCCTGGTCGGCGGCAGCGAGTTGACCGTGCTGATCACCGGCGAGACCGGCGTTGGCAAAGAGCTGGTGGCCCAAGCCCTGCACCAGGCCAGCAACCGTGCCGACAAACCGCTGGTCAGCCTCAACTGCGCGGCCTTGCCCGATACCCTGGTGGAAAGCGAGCTGTTTGGCCACGTGCGCGGCGCCTTTACCGGCGCCCACGGCGAACGCCTCGGCAAGTTCGAGCTGGCCAATGGTGGCACGCTGTTTCTTGATGAGGTCGGCGAGTTGCCATTAACCGTGCAGGCCAAGCTGCTGCGTGTGCTGCAAAGTGGCCAGTTGCAACGCCTGGGGTCGGACCGCGAACACCGGGTCGACGTCCGCCTGATCGCAGCCACCAACCGCGACCTGGCTGCAGAAGTGCGCAATGGCAACTTCCGCGCCGACTTCTACCATCGCCTGAGCGTGTACCCGTTGCACGTTCCGCCGCTGCGTGAACGTGGGCGCGATGTGCTGCTATTGGCGGGGTACTTCCTCGAACAGAACCGTTCGCGCCTGGGCCTGAACAGCCTGCGCCTGAGCAGCGACGCCCAAGCTGCACTGCTCGCCTATGACTGGCCGGGCAACGTGCGCGAGCTCGAACACCTGATCGGCCGCTCGGCGCTCAAGGCGCTCGGCCAGCACCCGGAACGGCCGCGCATCCTCACCCTTGAGGCCATCGACCTGGACCTGCGCGCCGCTGCCCCATCGGGCCCGCTGCCCTCCCCCTCGCCGCTGCTGGAGGCGCCTCTGCCCGATGGCGGGTTGCGTGAAGCCGTCGACCTTTATCAACGCCAAGTGATCGAAAACTGCCTGCAAAGGCATGCGGAAAACTGGGCCGCCGCCGCGCGCGAACTCGGCCTGGACCGCGCCAACCTCAGTCGGCTGGCGCGTCGGCTGGGGCTTCGCTGAGGCTTACCTACAAAAGGATTAACCCAGAAAGCCATCTGGTTGCTTCTCGCTGGGCTGCTATATCTCCCTAACCACCGGTATCACGGCCGTCATGGTCGAGGCTGAGCGCAACACGTTGCATTGACGTTGCGCCGGCCCTGGTTCGCTGAAGCCGAGCCAGTGTAGCCGCACACCAGCAGGGAGCATCCATGGACAACATCGTCGTCGCCGATAAGCAATCCGCAGTCGCCACCCAGAGTGCCTGGGGCAATGTCAGTCTCAACGGGCCAGGCGTCGTGCAGATGCCGGTTTCCCCCGATAAAGTGGCAACCGTCACCCAGCGCGGACAAGACCTGATCGTCACCCTGAAGTCGGGCGAGAAGGTCACTATCGGCAACTTCTTCGCCGTGGATCAGGCCGGCGTCGGCAGCGACATCGTCTTCGTCGGTGAGGACGGCACCCTGTGGCATGCGAACTACGATGCGGTGGCTTTTACGGGCTTTACGTTCGACGAAGTGGCCTCGCTGGATGAACTGGTCGCGGGTATCGGTGTGGCGGGCAGCGCGATGCCGACCTGGGCCATTGCCGGGCTCAGCCTGCTGGGTATTGGCGGCGCGGCGGCGGCGGCCGACAACAGCAGCGGTGGCAGCAGTGGTGGCTCGGACCCAGGCGACACCACAGCGCCGGCCACGCCGATCGACCTGCTGGTGTCCCCTGATGGCCTGCGCCTGACGGGCCGCGGCGAAGCCGGCAGCACGGTGAATATTCGCGACGGCGCGGGCAACCTGATCGGCAGCGGCACGGTCGGTGCCGATGGCAGCTTCAACGTTGCGTTGAATCCCCCGCAGATCAACAGCGAAAACCTTGAAGTCACCCTGACCGATGGTGCGGGCAATGTCTCGGCCCCCGGCAGCGTCACCGCCCCGGATGCAACGGCACCGCTGGCACCGACCGATCTTGCCATCAACGAA
The DNA here is from genome assembly GCF_000483465.1 of Pseudomonas sp. LAIL14HWK12:I7. NCBI lineage: Bacteria > Pseudomonadati > Pseudomonadota > Gammaproteobacteria > Pseudomonadales > Pseudomonadaceae > Pseudomonas > Pseudomonas sp. LAIL14HWK12:I7. The sequence continues at coordinate 40,427 of NZ_KI519605.1, read as the reverse complement.
CAGGGCACCACCCTCACCGGCCGCGCCGAACCCGGCTCGACGGTGGCGGTGCGAGGTGCGGGTGGCGTATTGCTGGGCAGCGCGGTGGCGGGGGCTGACGGGCAGTTCAGCATCAATTTGCAGCCACCGCAGACCGATGGCCAGGCATTGGAAGTGATCGCACAGGACGCAGCCGGCAATACATCGCCGGCTGCTGGCATTACGGCCCCGGATGTTGAAACGCCTCCGGATACCACGGCGCCGGATGCACCTGTGGATCTGGTAGTCGGCTTTGCTGGCCACCAGGTGACAGGCCGTGGCGAAGCGGGTACCACCGTGCAGGTGCGCGATGCCGCTGGCAATGTGCTGGCGACTGGCACTGTGGGTGCAGATGGCACCTTCCTGCTGACCCTCGACCCTGCCGTGATCGATGGCAGCACCCTGCAAGTGACCCTGACCGATGCGGCGGGCAACGTTTCGCAACCAGGCTCGGTCACCTCCCAAGACCTGCTGCCACCTGCGCAGCCGACTGACCTGGCCTTGGCTGAAGGCGTGACCCTTACTGGTCGCGGTGAACCAGGTGCCACTGTGCAAGTTCGCGATGCTGCCGGCAACGTGATTGGCACCGGGCTTGTGGGCGCAGATGGCAGCTTCAGCCTGACGCTCTCCCCGGCTCAAGCGAACGGCGAAGCGCTGGATATTCGTCTGGTGGACGCCGCTGGTAACAGCTCGACCCCACTACAATTCGATGCGCCGGATATCACTCCGCCTGATGCCGTCAGCAACATCGTGGTCGGCGCTGGTGGGCTGGTCCTCAGCGGTCGCGGCGAAGCCGGGGCCACTGTGGAAGTGCGAGATGCCAACGGCAATGTGATTGGCACAGGCACTGTATTGGCCAATGGCACGTTCTTGATCGACCTCGACCCGGCAGCGCAACCCGGCGAGCACCTGAGCCTGGTGCAGACTGACCCAAGCGGCAACACTTCGGTTGCCCTCGAATACGACGTACCAACGACCACCGCCCCTGCAAGCCCAAGCGATCTAGCCATCGATGCCGATGGCACCACCCTCACCGGTACCGCACCAGCGGGCAGCCGCGTAGAAGTGCACGATGCCAACGGCACGCTGGTCGGCAGCGCCATTGCCGGTGCCGATGGCACCTTCACCATTGAACTGAATCCACCACAAGCCAACGGCGAACTGCTCGATGTCGTCGCCATCGATGACACTGGCCTGTCTTCTCTGCCCGCACAGATCACCGCACCGGACATCACTGCACCAGCCGCACCGAGTGAGTTGGCCGTCAGCGCCAACGGCACCGTTGTCACCGGCCGGGCCGAGCCGGGTAGCACCGTTCGTATTCTCGCCGCCGATGGCACCGAGCTGGGCAGCGCCTTGGTCGGGCCGACTGGCGTGTTCAGCATTAATCTCGATCCACCTCAGGTTGATGGAGAGGTTCTACAAGCCACGGCTACCGATAGCGCTGGCAATACCTCCACCGCCAGCTCCGTTACCGCACCGGATATCGATGGCGGCGATACCACGCCACCGGACGCCCCTGTTGATTTGGTGATCGGTCTCGCTGGCCACCAACTGACTGGCCGTGGCGAAGCGGGCACTACCGTTCAGGTGCGTGATGCCGCCGGCAATGTGTTGGCGACTGGCACTGTGGGTGCAGATGGCACCTTCCTGCTGACCCTGGATCCTGCCGTGATCGATGGCAGCACCCTGCAAGTGACCCTGACCGATGCCGCGGGCAATGTTTCGCAGCCAGGTTCGGTCACCTCGCAAGACCTAGTGCCACCTGCGCAGCCGACAGATTTGGCATTGGCCGATGGCGTGACCCTTACCGGTCGCGGTGAGCCAGGTGCCACTGTGCAAATTCGCGATGCTGCGGGCAACGTGATTGGAACAGGGCTGGTGGGCGCAGATGGCAGCTTCAGCCTGACCCTTTCACCCGCTCAAGCGAACGGCGAAGCACTGGACATCCGTCTGGTGGACGCTGCTGGCAACAGCTCGACCCCACTGCAATTCGATGCGCCGGACATTACTCCGCCTGATGCCGTCAGCAACATCGTTGTCGGCTCTGGAGGTCTGGTATTGAGCGGCCGCGGCGAGGCTGGTGCCACTGTGGAAGTGCGCGATGCCAATGGCAATGTGATCGGTACCGGCACTGTCTTGGCCAACGGCACCTTCCTGATCGACCTCGACCCGGCTGCCCAACCCGGCGAGCACCTGAGCCTGGTGCAGACCGACGCAAGCGGCAACACTTCCGTTGCCCTCGAATACGACGTACCAACGACCACAGCCCCGGCCAGCCCAAGCGACCTGGCCATCGATGCCGATGGCACCACCCTGACCGGTTCCGCACCGGCCGGTAGCCGCGTAGAAGTACACGATGCCAACGGCACGCTGGTCGGCAGCGCCATTGCCGGTGCCGATGGCACCTTCACCATTGAACTCAATCCACCACAAGCCAACGGCGAGTTGTTGGATGTCGTCGCCATCGATGACACGGGTCTGTCATCCCTGCCTGTACAAATCACGGCACCAGACATCACTGCACCAGCCGCGCCGAGTGAGCTGGCCGTCAGCGCCAACGGCACCGTCGTTACCGGCCGTGCCGAACCGGGTAGCACTGTTCGTATTCTCGCCGCGGATGGCACCGAACTGGGCAGCGCCTTGGTCGGCCCAACTGGCGTATTCAGTATCAACCTAGATCCGCCCCAGATTGATGGCGAAGTACTGCAAGCCACCGCAGCTGACGCTGCCGGTAATACTTCGGTTGCCAGCTCCGTCACCGCACCGGATATCGACGGCGGCGATACCTCACCACCGGACGCCCCTGTTGATTTGGTGATCGGTCTCGC